>JAYPVK010000017.1:0-18535 GCA_038134565.1 Pseudomonadales bacterium
TCAGGTATCGAAGATTGCAACCAGGCAACCCTTGGAGTCCGGGATGTCATCCATGTTGACCACGCCACCCGCCAGCACGGTATTGAGTGCATCCTTGAGGTAGTGGGCACTGGCCTCATTGCGCTGTGTCTCGTAGCCAAGCTGGTCATTTATGGGGCCGCGGAACAGCACTTCCTGGGTACGGGGATTCACCACGAATACCTCGGCAGTGCGCTCGACCCCCAGGGCCTTGGCCAGTTTCTGCCCCTCGTCTTTCATGATTGGAAAGTCGATGCCGAACTCGTTCGCTTCCCGGTAGATGCGGGCCAGGTTGTCCTGGATGTTGGAGTTGAACATGGTGAAGCTGACGTTCTTGCCAGAGAATTCATCGCGCACTTCGCGGAAATTGGGCACGGCGATGCGGGCGATCGGACAGCCGACACCCTGTACGTAGAATACGGCGTAGTCGTAGTCCTTGTAGTCGTCCAGGGTATGGACCTTGCCGTTCTGGTCAGTCAGTTCAAAATCGGGAATAGAGCGCAGCCACTCATCGGCCAGCGCGGAAACGGCTGTAAACAATGCAGCGGTGGTAATGAGTACCTTGCCTAATGACTTCATCAATGGACTCCTTGCTTCGTTTCTCTTTCTATCGGGCCCTGCCGGGCGATTAACAGGTCTATGGGTACTGCTTATGTAGGTACTGAATTGCGCTTTTCCAACTCATTGTCGGGGACAGTGGGTGAACCCGACTGCCGGGCCAGGTTCTCATCAGCCCTGGTTGACCAGCGCCGCAGGCCTGACCCTGTTACCCATAGCACGCAATAATTGTAGCAATATTCACCCAGGGGGCCCACAGCGGTATTGATCGAAATCATAGAATGTTGCACCGGCGAAAACCCGCTCAGGGATGGGTTTTCGATGCGCTTTGCAACATAAATAACTCTTTTAATTCAGAAAGATAGCGATCGCGCATGTGATTCCCAAAAGTTAGTAACTAATTAAATCGGCTGATCGCGCGTGGGCGGTGGGTCGGCGCCCCCCGGATTGAGCATCAGTGGCAATCGGAGTAAGCTTTTTTGCAGGAATAGTCGGTGCCGGGCCCCCCGCGGCAAGGCGCCGAATCACATGGCGTCAGCGCGTAACACGGGAGAATCCCCATGGGTCCAGTAGCACTTCAACGAGCATCCTGCACAGGCATCATGCTGTCCCTGCTGTTGGGCCTGGCGGCGAGCAGCAGCGCAGCCCAGGAATGGACGATGCCGAGAACGGCAGATGGCAGGCCGGATCTGCAGGGCATCTGGACCAATGCGACCCAGACTCCCCTGCAACGTCCACGGGATCTGGGCAATAAGGGCTTCTTTACCGCAGACGAGGCGGCAGCCCAGGAAGAGAGCTGGCGCCGCTACATCGAGAATCGATCGACGGACTCCGATCCGGACCGCGCGCCACCCACGGACGGCAATACCGACCTGGGCTACAACAATTTCTGGGTCGATCGTGGCACCAATGTCATCGAGATCAACGGTGAGTACCGCACCTCCATCGTGGTGGACCCGGAAGACGGACGTATTCCCATGGTGGAAGGGTTCAGCAGCCACTCCCTGATTAGCCAGTTTCGTAACCGACCCGGAGTAGAGAGTTACGACAGCTACGAATTGCGGCCGCTGGGCGAGCGCTGCCTGCTGTCATTTGGCTCCAGTTCCGGCCCACCCATGTTGCCGGTGATGTACAACAACAACTACCATATCGTGCAGACCAGCGATCACGTCGTGATCCTGGTGGAGATGGTGCATGATGCCCGCATCATTCCCCTGGGCAAGGATCATCCCGACACCGACTTCAATAAGTGGATGGGGGATTCGGTGGGTTACTGGGAGGGCGATACCCTCGTGGTGAAGACACGCGACTTCCATCCCCTGCAGAGTTTCCGGGGCAGCTCCGACCAGACCGTGGTGACGGAGCGATTCGAACTGATCGGGCCGGACAAGATCAGGTACGGGTTCACTATCGAGGATCCAGCCAGTTTCACCCGGCCCTGGTCCGGCGAGATCGCCATGAATCGCCGTCCTGCGGGAGAGCCCATCTATGAATATGCCTGCCACGAGGGTAACTATGCCTTCACTGGAATCCTGGCGGGTGCACGTCGCCTGGAAGTGGATCCGCCGGATTCTCCCTGAATCGCGGTGACCCGATTGCCTGCTTCAGTGCCGACGAGCCGCGAATCCTGCATCGTCGGCGGCCCCGCGGTGTCATCGAAAACCGCGGGGAAAACGCGTATAGTGAGCGCCTCCTAATTTGACCCTGCTCTAGATAGTCATGTCGTCTTCTCCTACTGCTCGTCTGTACAGCCAACTGGTCTTCGGCAAGCCTGTACTGGTCATAGCCAGCCTGCTGCTGGTGGTCGCATTCTTTGCCTACCATGCCCAGAACTTCCGTCTCGATGCCTCGGCGGATTCCCTGTTGCTGGAGAATGATCCTGACCTGGAATTCTCGCGGGAAATCAATGTGCGCTATGGCAGCCGTGATTCAGTAATCGTTGCCTACACAACCCATGGTGAGTTGTTTGATCGCGCAGAGTTGGCGAAACTGGCGCAACTGCGGGAAGAGCTCCTGGCCATTGAACAAGTAGAATCCGTCGACAGCATACTCAACGTGCCAATATTCGGGGATACTCCACTCACGGGTATCTCCGAGGACTATCTGACCCTGCTCGATGAAGAAGTCGATTTCGATGCCGCCCGCGAAGAGATCATGACCAGCCCGGTGTTTCGGAATGCACTGCTGAGTCCTGACGGTGAGACTGCGGGCATGCAGGTCGGGTTTAAAATCGATGAAACGGCGCGGGGACTCATCACGCGTCGCACCGAACTGCGCAATCTCGAGGCAAGCGGTGAGATCTCGCCGGAACAGCAGGCCGAGCTGTTGTCCATCGAAGAAGAGTACGCCGAATACAGTGTGCTGGCGGGTGACCGTCAACACCAGACCATCGCCGAGATACGCGACATCCTGGATCGCTACCGGGACGGGGCGCAGATTTACCTGGGCGGTGCCCCCATGATCGCCGATGACCTCGTGACCTTCGTGGAAGGCGACCTGAATAATTTCAGTATCGCCGTGGTGTTGCTGATCATCGTTGCGCTGGGACTGATCTTTCGGCGACTGCGCTGGGTCGCCATACCGCTTATCTGCTGTGCAGTGGCGGGCACCATTATGGTTGGCCTGCTGGGGCTCATGGACTGGCGCGTGACCGTGGTGTCATCCAATTTCATTTCCCTGCTGTTGATTATCACCATTTCCCTGACCGTGCACCTCACAGTGCGCTATCGGGAGTTGCGCGCCAAGCGGCACTACAGTGATCACGACAAACTGCTGCGCCACTCCGTGGTCAGCATGTTCCGCCCCTGTCTGTACACGGCTCTGACCACGGCGGTCGCCTTTGGCTCACTGCTGGTGAGTGGCATTCTTCCTATCATCACGTTTGGCTGGATGATGATGATGGGTGTGGTCACCGCGATGGTCGTGGCGTTTACCCTGTTCCCGTCCATCATGAGCATGTTGAAGAAGGATGAGGCCGAGTACTCCAGTAATCTGAAACTGAACCTCACCGGCATGCTGGCCAGTGTCACCGACAAACTGAAGATTAACGTGCTGGTGATCTACACGCTGGTACTGGCGTTCAGCGTGATCGGGCTAGGCAAGCTCAGGGTCGAGAACAGCTTCATCGACTATTTCCGCGAGAGCACCGAGATCTACCAGGGCATGCGCCTGTTTGACGACAAGCTGGGTGGCACCCTGTCTTTCGATGTCATCGTCGACCTGGAGGCCGGGGCAGCCGCCGTTGATGGCTTTGCCGACGACTTCGATGACGGTTACGACGATGGCTTTGGTGATAGTGGCAACGACGACGCTTACTGGTTTACTGCACCGAAGATGGAGCAGATCAAGGCCATACATGAGTACCTGGATAACGACAGCCAGACCGGCAAGGTACTGTCCTTCGGCGCCATCGTGCAACTGGCGGAGAAACTCAATGGCAACGAGACCATCGATGGTTTCCTCTGGGCCATTCTCTATAACCGCATCCCGGAAACCCTGAAAGACACGGTGCTCACACCTTTCATTTCCATCGACGACAACCAGGCGCGTTTCAACGTGCGGGTGATTGAGTCGGCACCCGACCTGAATCGCAATGAATTGCTGCAGCGCATCGAAGCCGGAGTCGAAGAAGAGTTCGGGTTCACGGATGAGCAGGTTCTGCTCACGGGAATCCTGGTGATGTACAACAACGTGTTGCAGAGCCTGTTCCAGTCGCAGATCCTCACCTTGGGTGTGGTGATGCTCGCCATCATGCTGATGTTCCTCACCTTGTTCCGCTCATTGGCAGTTGCCATTCTGTGCATCATTCCCAATGCCATCGCGGCGGCCTTTGTGTTGGGTATCATGGGTTGGCTGAATATCCCACTGGATATCATGACCATCACCATCGCCGCCATTTCTGTTGGTATCGGTGTGGACAACACGATTCATTACATGCATCGCTTCAAGCGGGAGTTTCCACGGTTGGGCAACTATCGCGAGACCATGTACTTCTGTCACAACAGCATCGGTCGTGCCATGTACTTTACTTCCATGACTATCGTCGCCGGATTCTCTATCCTGGCGCTGTCCAATTTCATACCCACCATCGTGTTCGGCCTGCTTACCTCACTCGCTATGCTGGTGGCCCTGACCGGTTCGTTGACCCTGCTCCCGCAGCTATTGATCACCTTCAAACCTCTGGGAGCAGAGCACAGTAGTGACACTGAAACAGCGGCGGCCGGTGGTTGATTAGGCTCGCGTTTGTGATTAATCTGCCCCCCAGCGATCATCGGTCGGGTACTCACTTGCGCTAACAGTCAGCGGCTGCTTCAGCGCTGTTCAGGATTCAGAGGCTAGGGGCTGTAGTAATGTATCGTTCACTCTTTGCGGTTGCTTGCGCGCATGGTTTCAGGCCAAGTCTCCTGCTTTGTGCTTTACTGAGTCTATTGGCTGCCTGCAGTGAGCCGGAGGTGCCGCAGGAAGTGCAGGGTGTGCTCGGCACTTACCTGCAGGATGAAGAAGCCCTCATCAGGGGGCGCCTGTTATTCGAGGGCAGTTGCGCGAACTTCTGCCATGGCGATGAGCCGGAACCCGGCGAGGATGTCGACCTGTTCGATTGCCACTGGAAATACGGTGGCAGTAACGAGGATATTTTTACTATCGTTACTACCGGCATTCCGAGCACGCGCATGGTAGGGTTTGGTAACAATTTCCCGGGTGGACAGGATGACCTGTGGAAGATCATTGCCTACTTGCGGACCGAGCAACAGGACTGCAGTCCGCAGCCGTGACTGGGGTCAAAGTGCGGGCAGCGAGCTGTTAACACAAGCTAACTACAGAATTGAATCAATGATATTTGAGGTAACAAAGGTGAAAGTTTTTCAGGATGATGAGAAGAATGAACCCAAGGGTTCCGGCAAGTCGAGCTTTCTTGAAGAGAAGCTGTTCAAGTCTCGCGCCATTACCATCTTCGGCAGTATCGATGACAAGCTGGCCCGCTCGATAACCGAGAAACTGCTTGCGCTTGCGGCTGATAACGACGATCCGATCACGATCTATATAAGTTCACCGGGTGGACACGTGGAATCCGGTGATGTGATCTACGACATGATCAAGTTCATCAAACCCCAGGTTAAAGTTGTGGGTACCGGATGGGTGGCTAGTGCGGCTACGACAATATTCCTGGCCGCCGACAAGGACCAGCGCTTCTGCTTGCCTAACACACGTTTTCTGGTACACCAGCCACTGGGTGGCGCGCGTGGTGATGCCACGGATATCGCGATTCAGGCAGAGCAGATTATCAAGATGCGGGCACGCATCAACCAGCTGATTGCCAACGAGACAGGTCAGTCGCTGGAGAGAGTGGCGCAGGACACCGACAGGGATTACTGGATGACCACGGACGAGGCCATCGAATACGGCATCGTTGGTAAGGTGGTGAAGTCGGCCAGCGAAATCTAGGCATGGGCATTGGTTCCCGGTTGCGGGAACCGCCGTTCTGACACCATGAATTCGGATCACTGTTGTTCCGATCTTCCCTATTCTGACACCTTGCGAAAGACTGCCTGGCGGTCTTTCGACAGGGCGCATACCACCATGAATTCAGGCAGGCAGCTTGCCGCGAACGCGACCGCCGTCTCGCTGTCTACCAATTCCGCCTGGATAATGCCGCTGGCGCCGGCGTAGTCCACCTTCACTCGTACTACGTTGCCGTCTACTTCGCCGTCCTCGTTGGTCCAGATCTGACCCATGGATTCGATCTGGGTTACCTGCATGAGGTTGTTCTCAACCACCACAGCAATCCGGAACAGGGTTCCCTCGGCGACCCATTCGCCATCCCAGGGCAGGGTTGTCGCGGTCTGGGCGTGGGAAGCAGGCGCTACCGCGAGCAGGGTGCAAGTGGTAACAAGCGCCAACAGGGTTTGAATGCTGGTGCGTGTGCTCTGTTGCTTATCCGGTTTCGTCATTCTGTCAGTCATTGGTGGATGTTGGTGCCTGGTCGGTTTCGAGCCGGCGTGCTGGATTTTGTAAATAACAGCATTGCATCAGACGAAACTCAAGCCCACGCCAAACAGCTGGCCGTGAAATATGGCGACAGCCGCATACAGTATCAGACCAGCGACAAGCGCGATTCCGTCCCAGAGGATGGAGGCCTGCCCTTGGGCCGGTCCCTGGCGCATGCCCATGGCAACAAACTTGAATCCGCTCCACAGGGTAAAGCTGCCGAACAGCAGCATGGAGGCCAGGTCGCCGTTGGACCACAGGTGCGCGAGTCCCCACAGGCAGGTGCCGAGCATCATGGGGTTGCGCAGACTCTTGCGCAGGTTCGAGAGTGGGGTGTTACCGGCCACGATGAGGATGAAAACCGGAATCATGATGACATGACTGATAAAGCGCAACTCGAAGCGCGGCTCCCAGATCATCACGAAATCCGAGCGCCCCTTGCCCACCACGATCATCACCAGGCCTGCCAGGACCAGAAAGGAGTACAGCCCCCTGTAAGCCCCCTCGGAAGGCAGCTTCTGCAGCAACAGGTCCCGCACGCCAATTTCACGAAACAGGTGCGGCACAAAAAACAGGATCAAGCCAACAACAAGCAGAGCCACAACAAACGCCCAAAATCCAGCAGGCCGGCAGTGTAGCACGACCCCACTGGGCCAAACTTCCCGGGACACCCATTTTTCCTCGCCCAACACTTTAAAGGACACCCATTTAAATTTTAAATGGGTGTCCACAGAATGGACTGGGTGCGGGGCCTGTGCTGCGGGGGTTCTGGCTGGGTGAGGGGTGCGGGTGTGGCTTGACATAAATATTAATTAAATGTTTAATTAAATTTATTTTTTGCTCCGGGAATCAGAAGTGGGTATGCAGCGCAGGAAGAATGCTGGTCGGCCAGCGGGGAATGAGGGGGAGAAGGTCAAGGCGGACCTCATGGACGCGGCCCGGCGGCATTTCCTGCAGCGTGAATTCAAGGCCGTGTCGGTGCGTGAGATCGCGGAGTCGGCGGGCGTGAATGGCGCCATGGTGAACTACTACTTCGGCAGTAAGCAGGGTCTGTATATGGCCATGGTGGATGAACTGCTCAGTTCGCTGGAAGCCAGTCTCGCGGAGCTGGGTGGTGATGAGGCGTTGAGTGTCACGGAGTTCAGCCGCGCGTATACGCAAGTCCTTCTCGAGAACCCCTGGTGGCCTAACTTTCTCCTGCGCGAGGTACTGATAAAAGAGGGTGAATCCCGTAACGCCATGGTAGCGCGCTTCGCCGGCGCGTTCGCGCCGCGCCTGATGGCGTCCATTTCCTGCAAGATTCGAGATGGCCAGTATCGCGATGATCTCGACCCCGGTCTCACCATGCTATCCATGATCGCGCTCACGGTGTTTCCCTTTCTGGCGAAGCCGGTCTTGGAGACTGTCCTGGGCCGGGACATGAACGAAGAGATTGCGGCAAGGCTGGTCGAACACAACATCACGCTGTTCCACAGCGGTGTCTTGCATGCGGCAGCGAATAAGGAAGGAGACGAACATGCAGACTAGAGCCCTTGTCCCACTCTGCCTTGGCCTGTTTCTCGCGGCCTGCGAAGAACAGCCTCTGGTTGCCGTGGGGCAACTGGAATCCGATCGGGTAGAAATCATCACCGAGAGCAATGAGCCAATCACGGGCATCGTTGCAGTGGAGGGCGACTCGCTACAGCAGGGTGAGACCATACTGCGACAGGACGCGGCGCGCCTGCAGCTGCGCATTGACGAGGCACAGGCCAGCATCAAGCGTATAGAGTCCCAGTTACAGGAGCAGTTAAACGGACCGCGTGAGGAAACCATCACGGCGACCCGGGCGAGCCTGCAAGAAGCCATCGTGGAGAGGGAGTTCAGAACAAGGGACCTGCAGCGACTGGCTGGCCTGGGTGAGCGTAATCTTACCTCCGCAGAAAGCATAGACAATGCGCAGCGCCAGCTTGATGCGGCGAGCGCGCGGGTCGAACGGGTCACTGCGCAGCTGGCAGAGCTGGAAGCCGGGACCCGTCAGGAACAGATCGATCAGACCCAGGCTGCTTTGGAGCAGGCGAAGGTCCAACTACAGAGCCTGCAGTTCGACCGCGACCGCCTGATCACGGTGGCGCCCGTGGCGGGCCTGCTTGATTCGTTGCCCTTCGAAACGGGAGAACGCCCAAGGCCTGGAGACATCGTCGCCGTCATGCTCACCGGTGAGCAGGCCTACGCCCGCATCTATATCCCCGAACCGCTGCGGGTAGGGCTGAACGTCGGCAGTGAATTGCAGGTGCATATCGACGGCATCGAGGCCCCGATGACCGGACGCATTCGGCGCATCGCCATGGAGCCAGTCTTCACGCCCTATTTCGCCCTGACAGAGAGAGACAGATCCAGGCTCGCCTACCTCGCCGAAGTCACGCTGCCGGGCACGAACCCGCGCCTGCCAGAGGGCCTGCCAGTTCAGGTCTACTTCGAGTGAACCATGGCTGACTTCGACTACGCCATCCAGGCGAGAGGCCTGACCAAACAGTTCGGCTCCCTGGTGGCAGTAAACAATGTGGACCTGGAAGTCCCTGCCGGGAAGATCTACGGCTTCCTTGGACCCAATGGCTGCGGCAAATCCACCACCATCCGCATGCTCTGTGGCCTGCTCACGCCGACTTCCGGGTCGGCCACGGTAATGGGACTGGATACGCGCAAAGACGCCGAGGCCCTCAAGCAGAAGATCGGCTACATGACCCAGAAGTTCTCCCTGTTTGAAGACCTCACGGTAAGGGAAAACTTGGAGTTCGTGAGCACCATCTACACACTGGATGGTCCGACCCGCAAGGCGCGGGTAGCTGAATTGCTCGCCGAATTTGATCTCGCCGACCGCAGTAAACAATTTGCTGGCACCCTCAGCGGTGGCCAGAAGCAACGACTGGCCCTGGCGGCGGCTACCCTGCACCGTCCCAGTATCCTGTTTCTCGACGAGCCAACCAGCGCCGTCGATCCGCAGAACAGGAGGGACTTCTGGGAGACGCTGTTCGAGCTAGCCGACCAGGGTGCCACGATACTGGTTTCAACTCATTACATGGATGAAGCCGCCAGGTGTCACAATTTAGCGATTCTCGACCAGGGCGTGAAGGTTGCCGATGGGTCTCCGAAACAGCTGGGTGAGGAGATCAGCTCCCAGGTTATCGAGGTAGTCGCCCAGGATCCCAACGTGGCCCGCAACAGCCTGTGCAATGAACCTGCGATCACGAGTATCACCCAACTGGGAATCCGTCTGCGGGTTCTGATGCCCAAGCGGCAGAGCAATGCCGTGCAGCTGGTTCAGAACAAACTGGCCGAGTCAGGCATTGAGGCCGAAGTGGAAGCGGTATTCCCGGATCTGGAAGACGTGTTCGTGGCCGTCACCGAACTGCGCCGGCTTGAAGAAGCGGGGCGGCAGGAGCAGCGAGGCGCAACGGCGTGAAGTCCCTGCTAAGAATCTTCGCCATCATGCGCAAGGAATTCCTGCAACTGAGCAGGGATCGGCTCACCTTCGGCATGATCGTGGGCATACCGCTAATTCAGTTGCTGATGTTTGGCTACGCGATCAACACCGATGTGCGGAATTTGTCCGCCGCCTACGTCGATGAGGCCGAAACCCATCTCTCTCGCCAGTTTGTGAGTGAGCTCACGGCCACCCAGGTGATCGATCTCCAACACAGAGCGGCTAGCTTGCAGGAGCTCAATGCCCTGATGGATGCCGGGCGCATCTCTATAGGCATATTCATTCCCGATGACTTCGACCGGCGGCTGATCAGTCGCAGCAGGGAAATTGCCCAATTGCTCGTGGACGGCACGGACCCGATCATCCTGGGTGTCGCGCAGCAGCTCACGGCGGCTCCCATCGCCTTCGACAGTCAGCAACAGGCGAATCAGCAGAGCAGAATCCTGGTGCGCAACTACTACAATCCGGAGCGCCGTTCCGCCGTGAATATCGTGCCAGGCCTGGTTGGTGTGATACTCACCATGACCATGGTGTTGTTCACCGCGGTGGCGATCGTACGGGAGCGGGAGCGGGGCAACCTGGAGTTCCTCATTAACACACCGGTGAAAACCCCCGAACTCATGCTGGGGAAAATCTTTCCCTACATTGTCATTGGTTTGTTGCAGCTGATTATTATCCTGTCTCTGGGGCGCTATTTCTTCGAGGTGCCCATTCGAGGCGAATATCTGCACATACTCCTGGCGTCACTGCTGTTCATCGCCACCAACCTGTCACTGGGGCTGTTGATGTCCACCCTGGCCACGACCCAGTTCCAGGCCATGCAGATGACGTTCTTCATCCTGTTGCCTTCGATTCTGTTGTCGGGATTCATGTTTCCCTTCGATGGCATGCCGCCCCTGGCGCAGGCCATAGCCGAGGTGCTGCCACTTACCCATTTCAATCGGCTGATTCGCGGCATCATATTGCGCGGTGCGGATATTCTCACCATGTGGGATGCATTGGTGGCACTGGGGGTGTTTATGGTTGTGGCGCTGGTATTGTCCATCGCCAGATTCAGCAAGCGCCTCGATTGATTTGCCAGCAACGGCTGCCAATGCTTTGGCGAAGATTGCTGAAGAGTCTGAAGAAACTTAAGTGAGACGTTGCAAGCAATCAAAGCGCGCAATAAAAAAGGGGAGGCAGATTTCTCTGCCTCCCCTTCATGCCCAGCTGTGCCAGTCTAAACTGATGCCAGTGACGGGCTGGGGTTCAGCTTATGCTTCCTGATAGGCAGCTCGCGAACACGTTGCCCGGTAAGGATATAAATGGCATTGGTAACCGCCGCTGCGATCGGTGGCGTGGCGGGCTCACCCAGACCACCCAGCGCCTCGCCGGATTCGATGATATGTACATCGATCTCGGGTGAGGTCGCCATTCGCACCATCTCGTAGTCCGGGAAGTTATTCTGTGCCACCCGACCATTCTCGATGGAGATTTCACCATACAGGGCCGCAGACAATCCGAAGATGATGCCGCTCTCAACCTGGGACTCCACGCCATCGGGATTCACGGCCCAGCCACAATCGATAGCGGCGGTGACCTTGTGCACCCGCGGCTGGCCATTGGCTTCGATAGACACTTCCGCAACCTGGGCGCAGATACTGCCAAAGCTCTCCTGGATCGACAGGCCCAGAGCATGACCTTCAGGCAGGTTCTGTCCATAGCCCGCGGCTTCGGCTGCCGTGCGCAATACACGCTGATGACGCGGTTGGTCATTCAGCAGATCCATGCGGAACTGGTAAGGGTTCTTGCCGGCACGGTGGGCCAGTTCATCCATGAAAGACTCGATGAAGAAAGTCTGCTGTGAATGGTCCACACTCCGCCAGGCGGCGATAGGCACATGGGTCTCGCCGTCCACCACGCGAATGGATTGATTGGCGATGGCATAGGGAATGTGTGATGCACCCGGCACCTGGATAGGCCCGGTGAAGCGGTTATGCCAGGTGGTGACATTGCCGCTGGCATCCAGGCCGCCGCGGAAATTGGAGAACACGGCAGGACGGTAGTAATCCTGTTGCATGTCATCTTCCCGACTGAACACGGTCTTCACCGGCACATCGAATTCCATGGCGATCTTCGTAGCATGATCGATGACGTTCCAGTTGAAGGGCAGGCGACGACCGAAGCCACCACCGCAGTAGCTTGGATGATGGGTCACATTGTCTTCGCTGAGCCCGGCCACCGACGCCACCCGGCCACGCATGGATAAGGGATCCTGGGTTGAGGTCCACAGATCTGCCCGGCCATCGTGAATATGCACGGTGCAGTTCATGGGTTCCATGGGGGCGTGCGCCAGATAGGGCACACGGTAGCTTGCCTCGATGACATCGGCGGCCGCTTCCAGTCCGGCATCGGCATCACCCTGCTCGAAGTCCTTGTCGCCATCGCTACTGCCCAGTTCGGCATCAAATCTTGCTGCAATGTCTGCACTGGAAATGTTGTCGTTTTCGGAAGACTCGAACTCTGACTTGACCAGCTTCAGGGCTTCCTTGGCGCGCCAGTAGTTGTCGGCGACCACGGCGACGGAATCTTCCAGTTCGATGACCCGTTTAACGCCGCGGCGCTGCAAGGCCTCAGTGGCGTCTACGGACACCAGCTTGGTGCCGAAGACAGGCGCAAGACGAATGGCGGCATACAGCATGTCATCGCTGTGGTGATCGAGGCCGAATTCAGCCGTGCCGTCCACCTTGGCAGGAATATCCACGCGGGAGATTGCCTTGCCCATGATGTTGAACTGAGAGCGATCCTTCAGCACAGGATCACTGGGTGGTTCCAACTCGGCGGCGGCCGCGGTGAGTTCGCCGTAGCTCAGGGAACGGCCACTGGCGTTGTGGTGTACGTGGCTCAGCTCGGTTGTGCATTCGCTGGCCGCTACGCCCCATTGCTCGGCGGCGCACTGGATCAACATTTCACGCGCGGCGGCGCCGGCATAACGCATGCCGTGTTGGCCCGTGTAACGAATCGATGCGCTGCCGCCGGTAATCTGCAGGTTGGCCATACCCGCGATGGCAGGAGACAGGGCTTTTACCATACCCTTGAGGAAGTTGGGCAGGCCGTTTTCTTCGGCGAAGCCATTGATCATGTCATTGGCGGCATACAGGTCGAGGGCAGGGGCCTGTTCGACCCGTACATCTTCCCAGTTGGCATCGAGCTCATCGGCCGCCATCTGGGCGAGCGAGGTGTGAATACCCTGACCCATCTCCGAATGCAGCACGTAGATGATGATCTCGTTGTCCGGATCGATCTTGATGAAATTGGTAACGAACTTCTCGTCACCGCTGGCCAAGGTGTTGTTGGCGACCCGGTGTTTGCTCGGGCGGGTCGCGGCGTAACCTACCAACAGGCCACCTCCGGCAACCGCGGAAGCAAGAATGAAACGACGTCGTGAAATCTTCATGGTCATGCCTCCTTAAGCGGTGATTGAGCGAATGGCGCGTCGTACGCGGGGATAGGACCCGCAACGGCACACATTATTGATGCTGGCGTCGATCTCCGCATCAGAGGGATTGGGGTTGCTGGCCAGCAGGGAAGAGACCGCCATGATCATGCCTGACTGGCAATAGCCACATTGAGGTACCTGGTGGTCGATCCAGGCCTGCTGCACCGCCGACAACTGCGACGTTGGGGTAAATGTACCCACAGCCGTCGATGCAGTGCGCGCCTGCTGCGCCAGCCCTTCGATGGTGGTGATGTCCTGCCCTTCGACAGCCGACACCGGCAGCACGCAGCTACGCACTGCACTGCCGTTCACATGCACGGTGCACGCCCCACAGGACGCGATGCCACAGCCGAATTTGGTTCCTGTCATGCCCAGCTCATCGCGAAGCACCCACAGCAGAGGCATATCGGCTTCCACATCAACCGTATGCTCTACGCCATTTACCTTAAAAGTTGCCATATCTCGCGCCCCCCACAGGCGTTGGAATTCGTACGGATTAGTGATAACCCCTCATTGTAACCCCGAGTCCAGCACTTGGCGATGACAGCGGCCTCCGCCCCTAGGTGAAAGCGGTCATTCCAGCGTAAACTCACACCCACGCAAAGCCTCCAAAGTCTCAGAAGTCTCAGAAGTCTCAGGAGAAGTCTCACAAAGTCTCAGGACACCCAACTAAAATTTTTAGGACACCCATTTTTCCTGATTGAGTTAACACGCTGATTAACATAGAAAAACTGGCATTATTAGCGAAAACACCCGGCAAGAATGGCCACAGCCATGGAATTCAAATACACCACACTGGAGCGGGTCATCACCGCCGCCGACAGCGTTGAAACCCTGCCCCGAATCATGCGAGAAGTGGGCGCGAGTCGGGCGCTGCTGGTGGCCTCCTCCAGCCTCGCCTCGCTCACCGATGACTTCGCGGAATTGCGGTCTGCGCTGGGCGATAGCTGCGTGGGCCTGTGCACCGCGATTCGTGCTCACACCCCGCGTGAGGATGTTCTGGCCGCGGCCCAGCTGGCGCGCGAGAAAGATGCAGACCTGCTGATCGCAGTGGGCGGTGGCTCCATCATCGATGCCTGCAAGGCCATACAACTCATCATCGACCAGGATTTGCAGAGCGCGGAAGACCTATCGCAATACGCCCAGCGAGCAGATGGTACACGGGGTCCGCGGGCCGCGGATGACAGCCTGTTTGGCAATGCGCCTCGCATTCGCCAGATCGCGATCCCCACCACGCTCTCCGGGGCTGAGCACAGCAACAATGCCGGTGTACTGGACACCGCGCGTTCGGCGAAGGAAGGCTATCGGGCGCCGAATCTCTGTCCACGGCTCATCATCTATGATCCGGCGCTGTGTTCGCACACCCCCGAGTGGCTGTGGCTGTCCACGGCAATCCGCTCGCTGGATCACGCCATCGAGGGCTACTGTTCCCCGCAGTCGACGCCCTACCTCGATGGTCATTTCCTGCATGCCATGCGCCTGTTCAAGCAGTCGCTGCCTGCCATTCACGCAAATCCAGACGATCTCGCGGCCAGAGACCTGAACCAGCAAGCTGTCTGGCTGGCCTGCTGTGGCCTCGGCACCGTGGCACACGGCGCCAGTCATGGCATCGGCTATATCCTCGGGAGCTACTGTGGTGTCCCTCACGGTCACACTTCCTGTGTTATGCTGCCGGCGGTTCTGGCCTGGAATGCGAGCATGCTTTCTGAACGCCAGGTCGGGATTGCCGAGGCTCTGGGAATGCCAGGGTCTTCTGCCAGCACAGCGGTGGCTACCCTGATTACCGAACTGGGCTTACCCACGCGCCTCTCTCAGGTGGGGGTGAAGCAAGCGCAACTCGACGCTATAGCCAGTCGAGCGATCACCCACCCGGTTGTGAGGAAGAATCTTCGACCTCTGGAGAACGCTGCGCAGGTCCGGGAGATTCTCGAGCTGGCCTGGCAGGGTCCGGCCGGCCTGGCCAGCCGCTAGAAACTTTTTTCAGTCACTGTTGGCTAATAGTGGCAAGAGGAATGAAGACAGCCGCGATGAAGACCAACATAGTGACGGCAGAATTTCTGGGCACCTTCCTGCTCGTGTTTGTGGGCTGTGGTGCCATTGTCGTTAACGATCTCTAAGCCGGTGCGCTGGGCCATATTGGTGTCAACGCCGTCTTCGGCTTGGTGGTAATGGCGATCATTTATGCCCTCGGTAATGTCTCCGGCGCGCACATCAATCCTGCGGTGACTATCGGTTTCTATTTCGCCGGTCGTATCAGCGCCAGGGAAATACCAGGCTATATCGTGGCCCAGATCGGTGGCGCGGCGGCGGCTGGTGTTGTGCTGCTTATCCTGTTCCCGGAACACGGCAACTATGGCGCAACGATGCCCGCGACTGATGTGCCGCGGGCTTTCCTCATGGAAGCCCTGATTTCTTTCAGCCTCATGTTCATCATTCTCAATGTATCCACCGGTCATCAGGAGAAGGGCATCATGGCGGGTGCGGCCGTGGGCGGCATGGTGGCCTTGCTGGCCTTATTCGCCGGCCCGGTCACAGGGGCCTCGATGAATCCGGCTCGATCCATCGGCCCGGCGTTCGCAACCATGAACTTTGAGTATCTTTGGATCTATATTATAGCTCCGGTAGTGGGCATGTGGATGGTAAGCCCGTTCTGTCGACTGACCCAGGGCGCGGATTGCTGCCCACCGGACAAACTGCAAGGAGCCATGTCTAACTGATAGCCATCGGCGGGCACAGTTGTCCCGGGCGAGGAACTCAGTAGGCTGTCACTGCAATTAATTCCTCATGCTTGTGAGTAGACATCGGAGAGTAATCGCGCAATGAGGTTCACTACTGCCACTTTTGGCCTGCTGATAATTCTTGTCTGGGCCAGTCTCGCAGATGCCCAGGAAGCGGGCTTTGTGCGCTTTGGCGATGGCCCGGGCGAATGGCAGGGACAGCTACAAACCGCGATTAACAGCTACCACAACGACGAAGGCAAGGAAGTCAATCTGGTCGCGGCGATCCACATCGCCGATACCGCGTACTACGCCATGCTCAACGAATTCTTCACCACACAGGATCTTGTGCTCTATGAGATGGTGGCAGAACCCGATCAAAGGCCAGGTCCGAATAGCGCCGCCGCGGGTGGCTCACCCCTCAGCATGATCCAGAACCTAGTTGCCCGGTTACTCAATGTTGAATTCCAGTTGCAGGAAATCGATTACACGCCTGCCAACTTTCGCCATGCTGATCTGAGTCCCGCACAACTGGGAAATATCATGGCAGAGAAAGATGAGAGCTTCTTCTCCATGATCTTCGATATGGCAATGGCGCAGCAGGCGAGCGCACAATCCCGCGCGCTGGAGCCGGGAGACTTCAGCGTCAGCAGCCTGCTGATGGCACTGTCCATGGAGAATCAGTCGCAGGCACTGAAGTATCTGTTAGCCAGGGAACTGGCGCGGGCGGATGGTCTGTTGCTGGATCCACAACTGGAGGACAGCCTCACCCTGCTTGGCGATCGCAATCGCGTTGCGATGGCCCGACTGGAAAGTGCTTTGAAGGAGGCCGACAGGCGAACCATCAGTTTGTTTTATGGCGCAGCTCACATGCCGGGTCTTGAGCGTGCCCTAAAAGCCATGGGGTTTCAGGACACGGGACGGTCATGGCTCACAGCCTGGGCTATTGAGTAATTGTTTTAATCGTGCCTCCAAGCGCTCCTTATTTCCGACTGGCGGTGGGGATTGCCCGGTCTTCGAGGTTGACTGGAAGCCATTTAGCAGGACAATAGGCGAACCGTTTTCGATTGAGGCAACTCCACGAAGAAGGGGGTGGGGGTTGAGATGGCCAACGGCTGCTCCAGACGGTAACTCCGGGCTTCTGTCGTAGGACTGAAGTTGAGCAAATTCAAAGCTAATAGCAAATAAGCTAATAAAAGAAAGGTAGATCTACATGAAAAAGTTAATGAGCGGATTGTTGGTACTTGGCCTGGCTGTTCTGGTTGGATGCGCTGCATCCGCACCTCCCGGCGTTGGCGTGTGGAACGTGGAAATGAATACTCCTCTGGGTGCTCTGCCTGCGCGACTGACACTGAATGCCGATGGCACTGGCCTGATGGGTTCCGATCAACTGGGTGAAACACCAATCGGTGGTATTACCTACGATGGCAACAGCATTGCATTCGATGCTGAAGTAGATGCCCAGGGCCAAACCCTTGTCCTGGAATTTTCTGGCCAGGTCGATGGTGATTCCCTGAGTGGCGAATTCGGAAGCGACTTCGGTGCTTTCGCTGTTACTGGTTCTCGTTCCCAGTAAGAGACACGCTTCGAAATGAAAAAGGGTTGCCACGGCAACCCTTTTTTTATGCCTGCTTGTCCTGCGCGGAAACCTGCTTGAGTCACCGAGTTTGGCAGGCTAACAGGATATTCAGATCAGGTCGCGCTGCAGTCGCTCGATGACGTAGCGCAAATTCTCCTGGGCATTCGGGCTGTTGGGATGTACCTCGATCAGGTTTTCAAATGCCTCGCGCGCCTTCTGTAGTTCTCCCTGCTGCAGATACACCAGACCCAGTCCAGACAGGGCGCCGAAGTGGCGCGGTTCCAGGGCCAGTGTGGTCTCGATGTCTTCGATGGATGCCTCGAAGTTACCCAGCATGTAGAACAGGGTCGCCCGCTTATTCCATGCTTCGGCAAAATCCGGAACGCTCTCCACCAGTTGATTGAATATCAGCAAGGCCTCGGGGTATTGCCGCGTGTTCATGCGTTCGGTACCCATCACCAGCAGGCGCTCTACATCGGGATTGGCATGCTGCAGCCAGATCTCCCATATCTGGTTTTCGGTCGCGCGTATTCTCCCGATGTCGGCGCTGTCGCCCAGGTCGGCGAACAGGGCGTTCAGGCGCGCATCCGTCTGATCGGCATGAACCGGCACTGCAGGGGCGAGCATCAGGAGGCCTGCCAGCAGCAAACCGGGCAGGAAAACGGGGCTTGTGGTGTGAGTAGTAGCCATACCAGCAGTATAGCGCCGGTTTGCCGGATGCGACCACCGTGACCCGCCCG
>JAYPVK010000017.1:18635-42958 GCA_038134565.1 Pseudomonadales bacterium
CCGCCCGACTAGAATCTGCTGGTAGTTGCCCTGCCCCAGTCTGCACTGTAATCCGATGGTATGTCGGCGGTCAGGAGCTGACCCGCTGCCAACGGCACATAGACCTGGGTGTAGCTTCGGGTGTATTCATCGCACCGAAGCAGCAGATCATCGGGCTCCAGATCATCGGGATGACTGATACCCATGGCACCGCAGAGCTCAAGGAGGGCCTTGACGGTGGAGTTGTGATAGCGCTTCACACGCAGGGATTTATCTTCGATATCCACAGCCCGGGAGCGGAATGGGTCCTGGGTAGCAATGCCTGTAGGGCAATTATTGGTATTGCAGCTACGGGCCTGGATACAGCCCAGTGCCAGCATCATGGAGCGTGCGGCGTTAACGGTGTTGGCACCGATGGCAATCTTCTCCAGCATATCGAAGCCGGTGGCGGTGATGCCTGATGATACAATACGGACTGACTCCCTTAGCCCCGCGCCGATCAGTACCTGATTCACATAGTAGGTCGCCTCCAGGCAGGGCACGCCCAAGCGATTGGTGAATTCGGCCGGTGCGGCACCTGTGCCCCCCTCGGAGCCATCGATGGTAATGAAGTCGGGCAGGATTCCGGTTTCCAGCATGGCTTTCACAATGGCGAGGAACTCGTGCCGTCGCCCGATACACAGCTTGAAGCCGACAGGCTTGCCGCCACTCTTTTCCCTGACCCGCTGGACAAATTCCAGCAGCCCGATGGGTGTTGAAAATTCCGGGTGATTGGCCGGCGAGTTCACCGTCTTGCCTACTTCAACCAGGCGAATGTCGGCGATCTCCTGGGTGACCTTCGCGCCGGGCAACACGCCTCCATGAGACGGCTTCGCACCCTGGGAGATCTTTATCTCGGTCATCTTCACGGCATCGTTGGCTGCACGTTCTGCAAAAGCACCGTCGTCAAACATGCCCTTGTTAGTGCGGCAGCCAAAATAGGCTGTACCCAGTTGCCAAATCAAATCGCCACCATGTTTCAAGTGATAGGGGCTGAGTCCGCCTTCTCCGGTATTGTGGGCGAAGCCGCCCATTTTGGCCCCCTTGTTAAGGGCTTCGATAGCGCTGGAACTGAGAGCACCAAAACTCATGGCAGAGATATTAAGCCGGGATGCGCTATAGGGTTTGCTGCATTGCGGCCCGCCGAAGTCGACCCGGGCCTCACTGTCGTCGATGTGCACGGCATTGATGGAATGCAACAGGCTGCGATAGCCATCCGCCATGATGTCCTGCTCGGTGCCGAAGGGGATCGTGTCATTCAGTCCCTTGGAGCGACGATAGATGAGATTGCGCCGCTCTCGGCTGAATGGCTTTTCCTCGAGATTATTGGAGATGAAGTACTGTTGAATCTCCGGCCGAAAGTGCTCGAGGAAGTAGCGAATATTGGCCACCACCGGGTAATTGCGCCGCAGATTGCTGACGCTGAACAGGATGTCCCAGGCACCGCTGATGGCCCACAGGCCGAAAACCAGGGTGAAGAAGGCAGCCAGGGGACTACCAGCGAGCGCACTCGCCGAATAGGCGCCGCCGGTGCTGAGGTGAAGCCACAGCAAGCTCAAGGGCAAGAAAAAGAGGGTGATGAGCCAGTACAGGCGGACAACAGGTGTCATGAATATTCCTCGGTGTTGATGACGAACCGAGGGTTGCAGCATGAACGAGGGAAAGGCCGGGCAGTCTGTTTGGACGCTTGCTGCCCGGCTGGCAAACCTACTAGAAATTCATAACGAACGTTATGGCTGTTTCGGTGTCAGTCTTTTCCCGGTTTCGTGGCACTTCGGTCTGGTGCTTGATGTTAAACGAAAACCTGAGTGAAAGGTTATCCAGTATACGGGTCTCAATGCTGGATTCGGAACGGAAAATACTGGTCTTGTCACCGGATTCGGCACTCAGGGTCTGACCGAAGGTGGCAGATTCCGAAATATTCCATTCATATTCGCCGGCCAGACGCAGAATCGCCTCACTGAACATGCCGTCTTCGCTCTTGCTGCGACGAGCACCAGCACCGACATTGAGGGTAAGGGCCATGTCCTCACTGGCCGTCAGCACGTTGTGACCGTAGCTTACCGAGAAATCCGACTGGTAGTCGTAGCCGCTGAATTCGTCATCCTCATGCGCCAGCCGGGTAAGAATAAAGCTGTCTTCATTCAAATGAAACTCGGCATCGGCGACATAGTACATGCGATTGGCCGTCAACCTGTCTTCCTGGGAAGAACGAAATCCATCGATCAGGAAGCCGTATTCCCAGCTACCATCCCGCCAGTCTACCTCGCCGCGGAAGTTCAGATTCTCGTTTTCGGTATTTCCTGTGGTGACCACCGCACCCAGTTCAACTTCGCTACTGATACCATCTTCTTCCTGGGCAAGCACGCTGCCTGTCCACAGGCTGCTTATGATAATTGTGGTGGTGATTCTGCGTGTTAACATCAAATAACTCCTGGAATTTCTATCGGCACTTCCAAACCGGGCGCCAAGTCGCGCGGAATAGGCCGATTTTTACACTAGTGCAAAGGGTATCGTCGGCACACCGACTTTTCTGGAGTTGAGATTGAGATTGCGGTATAAGGCTGCAAGATGGACCTGCATGTGGCTTCGGGTATGCCGAGCCGCTCGCCCACCCCCGGCAACGAAATGAAAACGCTCTATTTACTGCGCCACGCGAAATCCAGTTGGGACGACCCGGAACTCAAAGACTTTGAGCGGCCACTCAGCGAGCGTGGTTTCCACGATGCGCCCATCATGGGCGCGCGATTCAAGCAACACGGCGTGCAGCCCTGCCGGATCATTTCCAGCCCGGCACTGCGGGCCAAGACCACGGCCAAGCTGATCGCCGAGGCCATCGACTTCCCGGTAGATGACATCACCAGTAACCCGGAGCTGTACTTCGCCGGCACAGGCATGTTCCTGAAGGCGGCCAGCCTCGTGGACGAGTCCTGTGATGCGGCGATGCTGGTGGGCCACAATCCCGCCATTACCGAATTTGCCAACGTAATGGCAAACACAGACATCGACAATATCCCGACCTGCGGCTTGGTGGAGATTTCATTGGACATCGATAGCTGGTCAGACATCGAGATTGGCATCGGCACCCTGGTGGAATTTGACTACCCCAAGAAGTAGGCTATTCCCATGCAAGTACCAAGCAAGACAGGACTGGGCCTGATCATGGCTATGCTGTTCGCCTGCAGCGGCGAAGACAGCAGCGAGCGTGGCGGCAGTGCTCAGGTCGACCCCCAAACCCAGCGCTGGTATGGGCGGCAACAGGTGGAGACGGGACGTCAGGTCTTCGCCGAGCACTGTGCGGTGTGTCATGGCGATGCAGCACAGGGCTTGCAAGAAGACTGGCGCCAGCGCTTGGCCGATGGCTCCTTTCCACCACCCCCGCTGAATGGCAGTGCCCATGCCTGGCATCACCCCCTGTCGGTGCTCATGCAGGTTATTAATGAAGGCGGTGTCCCCCTGGGTGGTCAGATGCCCGGCTTTGCCGATCGACTCAATGACGAGCAGAAGCTGGCAGCTATCGCCTATTTTCAAAATTTCTGGAGTGATGAGATCTATGCCAACTGGCAGCAAATGGGTGGCACCAATTAAGAGGTTGGCAATTCTGGCGGCTTCGGCTCTGCTGTTGGCGGCGTGTGCGCAATCGGGCAGTGTTGCGCAGTCCGGCGAGAGGGACTGGCAGACCGCGCTGTTGCGTGATCATCCCCTGGTTGGGCGAATCTGGAACAGCCATGAGGCACGCTTCGTCAGTGAGGCGGAGTTGTGGAGTGCGGTAGACGACGCCAGGTATCTTTTATTGGGAGAGAAGCATGACAACCCGGACCATCACGCCTTGCAGCTGCAACTGCTGGCAGGACTGCTGCAAGCGAATGCTGTCGCGGGAGTCGTGTTTGAAATGCTGGACCGGGAAGCCGATGCGGCGCTGGCGACACTGAACCAGCAGGAATTCGATTCCAGCGAAGAGATTCGCGACTACCTGCAGTGGGATGTCGAGGGCTGGGACTGGAAATTCTATGGCCCATTGGTAGACGCCGCTTACTCTCGCCGTGTGCCCATATTTTCCGGAAACATCAGTGGCGCGGACGTCGGGCAAATTTACGGCGCCGATCCGGCGGAGTACCCCCACCTCGCCTCGGTTTTCGATGCCCCTACCATGGCGCAGCTAAACCGGGATATCGATGAGAGTCACTGCGGCATGCTGCCTGAGTCCCAGTTTCCGGCCATGTTGCGGGTTCAGCAGCAGCGGGACTTTACGATGGCGTCTGCCATGCGGGACGCGGCTACCGATGAGGCTGTTGTGTTGATCGCCGGCAACTACCATGTGCGCCAGGACCTGGGTGTGCCGAATTACTTGTTGCAGGGAGATCAATCACTGACCCGGGGTGACATCCTGTCGCTGGCCTTCCTGGAGGTGCAGGAAGGCGTCGTCGATGCCGAGGAATATCTGCAGCGCTTCAGTGATATTCCCGCCTACGATTACATCTGGTTCACGCCAGCGCTGACCAGCGAGGACTACTGCGCCTCACTGCGTGGGGCCCAGGCTTCGCTTCCTGTGAGTGTACTGGCAAGGGATTGAGCCAGGGTAAACCGACCACATGCACTTCCCTGTGACACGACTGCTGGTCGGCTTGCTCGTTCGTCTATCTCTGGGCTGATGACTGACCAGGCGCAGTAACAGCTGACGAAACCCCAAATCTCTAATCTCAGTGTAGGCAAGATTCAGAAAAAGCAAAGCGTGATTTTGGAGTTTTTCTGGACAGGCGGGCGAATTCGATTGCTTGAAACTTCAGGCGAAAGTGGCGACACTTGATTGCCAGTTGATCCAGGAACCTTTTGATGCGCCGCAGTCCGGGGAATGTCACCCGCTTTTCACTCACCATCGCCTTGCTGCTGGTATCCGGGGCACTTGCCGCCCAGGTGTATCCCCAGATCGCGGGCAGCGAGGACGAGCTCTACGATCTCGGCTATGACGAGGGCGGCGAGTTCAATTTCGTGCGGGTGCAGTTCGACACCTACTACGGTGGAGGCTTCGGTTACGGCACCTGGTCCATCGATTTTCCTGATGCCGACATGAATTTCCTGCGTGGCGTGTCTCGCCTGACCAATATCCGGGTGATGAGCGATCCTATCGTCCTGCGCTTCGACGATGAGAAGATCTTCGACTACCCCTTTCTCTACATGCTGGAAGTCGGTCAGAACGGCGGCATACTCCTCAGCCCGAGGGAAACCGAAAACCTGCGCGAGTATCTGTTGCGCGGTGGTTTCCTGTTGATCGATGATTTCTGGGGGCAGCGGCAGTGGAATAATTTCTACGCTGCCTTCAGCCAGGTGTTTCCCGACCGGGAGATCGTCGAACTGCAAGCCGATCATGAAATTTTCCATGTCTACTACGACATCGATGGTCCCCAGATGATACCCGCGCTGTATCGCAGTGATGAGTACGGGGAGCAGGGAATCGACTTCGCCAGCAATCACGCCATCCTCGATGACGATGGCAGGGTCATGGTGTTGATCAACTGGAATTCCGATATGGGCGATGGCTGGGAGCACACCTACCATCGCGCCTATCCGACTCGCTATGCGAACTCGGCCTACCGCTTGGGCATCAACTACCTGATGTATTCCCTGACACATTGAACCGCGCATAGTGCAAGCGGATTAATGCTGTGTCGGATCTGCCTTGTCGGGATCGATAGTCAGGGACCCGCAGGCCTTCCTGAACTCAGACCTGGTAATCTTCTTCGCACGTAGCAAACCCACCAGTGCCGTGTGGCAGACATGGTCGGCGCTAATTTCGAAATACTCACGCAAGGTTGGCCGCGTCTCGCTGCGGCCGTAGCCGTCGGTGCCCAGTACCAGATAATTTTCCGGCATCCAGGGTGCGATGCCGCGGGGCAGGCTCTTCATGTAGTCGCTTACCGCTACGTAGCAACCCTGGGTGTCGCGGAACAACTCGCTGACATAGGGGCTTCGTGGTTCGGCCTCTGGATGCAGGCGATTGTAGCGTTCGCAGGCTTCCGCTTCGCGATATAACTCGTTGTAACTGGTGACGCTCCACACACTGACTGTGAAACCGAGGTCTTCCAGTTTGTTCCTGGCCTGCAATACCTGTTGCATGATGGAACCGCTGCCCAGCAGGTGTATCTGCGAAGACGCTTTGTCCTTGCTGGCAGCGAAATGATAGGCACCGGCGATGATGCCTTCTGCCGTAGCCGGATCATGCGGCATCGCAGGCATGATGTAGTTCTCGTTGTAGGCGGTCAGGTAATAAAAGATATTTTCCTGCTCGTCGTACATGCGGCGTATGCCTTCGCGCACGATGACCACCAACTCATAGGCGAAGGCGGGATCGTAACTCTTCAGGTTGGGATAGGTGCTGGCGATGATCTGGGAATGACCGTCCTGGTGCTGGATGCCCTCACCATTCAGCGTGGTTCGCCCGGCGGTGCCGCCGATGAGGAAGCCGCGGCACAACATATCACCACAGGTCCAGATCATGTCACCGACGCGCTGGAAACCGAAGATGGAATAGAAGAAGTAGAAGGGTATGGTGGGCACGCCATGGACGGAGTACGCGGTGCCTGCCGCAAGAAACGATGCCAGCGCCCCTATCTCGCAGATGCCTTCCTGCAGGATCTGTCCGTCTTGCGCTTCCCGATAGGCAACTAGGGTGTCTGCATCCACCGGCGTGTAGTTCTGCCCCTGCAGGGAGAAGATACCGGCGATCTTGAACAGGGCTTCGAGGCCGAAGGTGCGCGCCTCATCGGGTACGATGGGCACGATGTAGCGGCTGATGTCTTTCTCCCGCATCAGAATGGAGAGGATGCGCACCAGTGCCATGGTGGTGGACTGGCTGCGCTCACCGGGATTCGCAGTTAGAGAATCGAATTTCTCCAGTGCGGGCGCCTTGAGTTTCACGCATTCGGACTGTCGTTTGGGAATCTGTCCTCCCAGCTGTCGACGCCGGGATTTGAGGTAGAGTACTTCTGCGCTGTCGGCGGGTGGTTTGTAGAACTGCGCCGCCTTGATCGCTTCATCGTCCAGTGGGATACCGAAGTTGCGGGCGATCGCCAGACGCTGCTCGCCATCGAAATTCTTTTTCTGATGTACGGTGTTGCTGCCCGCTGCATCCACGAGGCCATCGCCCTTAACCGTCTTGATGAGAATGACGGTAGGCTTACCCTTGCTTCTTACTGCCCTGGCATAGGCGGCGTAAATTTTTTCTGCATCCTGCCCGCCACGTTTGATCTGCTTGACGTCCTCATCGCTGAGGTCATTCATCATGCTGCGGAGTTCGGCATTGTCACCCACCCAGTGTTCACGCTGCATGTTACCGGGCAGCACCGAGTAGCGCTGGTAGTCACCGTCGACACAGTCTTCCATGCGGCGGCGCAGGCTTGCGTTGGCATCGATCTCCAGCAGCTTGTCCCAGCCGCCACCCCAGATCACCTTGATGACATTCCAGCTACCGCCGATGAACGAGGCTTCCAGTTCCTGGATGATCTTGCCATTGCCCCGTACCGGACCGTCCAGTCGTTGCAGGTTGCAGTTGACCACCAGGATCAGGTTGTCGAGCCCTTCCCGCGAGGCGATATTGATGGTGCCCAGTACTTCGGGTTCATCCGCCTCGCCGTCGCCTATGAAGCACCACACCTTGCCGCCGAGTTTTGGTTTCAGTCCGCGGTTCTCCAGGTAGCGGGCGAAGCGTGCCTGGTAGATTGCCGTGGGTGTAGAGAGTCCCATGGAGGCATTGGGCACTTGCCAATAGTCCGGCATGGAGCGGGGGTGTGGGTAGGACGTCAGGCCACCGTTGGGCTGCAGTTCACGGCGGTAATTGTGGAGCTGTGCATCGCTGAGGACACCCTCGAGCCAGGAACGGGCGTAGATGCCGGGGGAAGCATGGGGCTGGGGTATGACCAGGTCGCCGCCATAGTCTTCACTCTTGCAGCGGAAGAAATGATTGAATCCCACCTCCATCAGCTTCGCCGCGGAGGCATAGGTGGCGATGTGGCCGCCGACACCGGTTCCGGCATCCTGGCCTTGCAGCACCATGGCCATGGCATTCCAGCGCAGGATGTTCTCGAGTTTCTGTTCCAGTTCCAGATCGCCGGGATAGGCGGGTTGCTCGGTGCGGGAAATGGTGTTGAGGTAGGGAGTGTTGACGGTGACCTTGTTGACGTCGATCTGGCGTTCACCGCACCAGGTAGAGAGGCAGTTAAGAATTTCCTGCACGCCCTCGGGGCCATAGGCATCGAGTATGTCCTGCAGTGCCTGCTTCCATTCAGCCTTGTCCTGTTCGATTGCCGGGTCTGGTCGCAGTTGTTTATTCATGGTGTGGAGGATTTCGCTCGCGGGAGCCTGTTATTGATGTCGAAAGTCGTCCAGTCGCCGACCCTGTCATCGGCCGCTAATGGCAGGGAATTCACATAACGTCGTATTAACCTTGAAGCCTGTTCGACGCATCCGCTGCTGCTGTTAAACATGAATTTAGCAGTCTGCTCTTCGATGCCCCTGGCCTTAGCGATCGCCAGCTTGAAATTCCTGATATCCAGGGGCGACAGGCCAAGGTTGCGATAGAAATCTGTCAATAGCTGCAATTCACTGCTGGTGAAATGCTGGGCCAGGATCTCGGCGATGCCGCTGCTGAATCTGTCCCAGGCGTAGGCGTGCTGATAGCAGGTCTCGATTTCCCGGGTGATGTGCCAGGGGAGTTCGACATTAGCCGATTGGGCCACGATGCCGGAGTAAACGCGCAGCAGGTCACTGGTCTGCTTGCGGGCGGCGAACTGAAAATGACGCTCAGTCTCGCTCACCCGAAGCAATCGTTCGGCATCGGCAATAGCATCTGCCTGGCTGAACTGGGCACCCAGGCCCAGCAGAATGGACAGGATGATTGCAGCGTGTCTAGTTTTGGGTCTGGTTCTCGCTGACAATTTCGAACACCACCGTCACGGACGTCTGGTATTCTACTTCATCAAAACTGGGGGCAACAGCAGGGGCAGCACTCACCGCGGCGGTCGACCGTCCACCCACCGCATCCATCGCCATTTCTTCCATGGCCAGGGTGGCAGGCATGGCGCGGGCCATCTGCCGGATGCCGCCATAAAAGAAATTAATGGCGCGCAGCTCCAGTCCCAGGGTGTCTTCGTAGAAGGCTTTTTGCTCCATCACGTCCTGTAAGGCCAGTTCCCGCACTTCGTCCTCGAAGGCTTCCTCCTCGCTGTGTTCGAACTCCACCCTTTCGAATTCCACTTCATCGTATTCGTCCGCCGCGCCGGCCAGCAGCTGCAGTGCCTCTTCGCTGGACACTTCCACGTCCAGTCGTGCGCTCACCTCGTAGGACGAGGGATTACGCCCGAACAGCCCGTACTGGGGAGAACTGGCGAATCGGGAGTTGTTGATGTCGGCCGCTGGAATCCCCGCCGCAGTGAACTGGGTGATGAGATCCCCGCGTAGTTCCTGATTGAGAGACATGGCCTGGTTGAGGTCGCGCGCCTCGGTGGTGACCATCAGGCTGACTCTGGCGATGTCCTTGTAGGCGTTGAGCTCGGCTTCGCCGCTGATATTTACGGTGTTCGCGCGGGGGTAGAGAAAGCCCCTGAGTTCATCCGGGGTGCCGCTCAACTGGGGCTGCGCAAGGACGGGAGTGGCAAGCCCGGTGGCAATCAATAGTGCAGTGCCGAGAGTGCCCGTGAGTATCAATCCGTTTCGCTGTTTTCGCATAAGGTCATTCCTGATTTTGAGGTGCCGGGGCAGTGGCGGGCTGCGGGTGAGATTTCTGGTGACTAACTCCAAGCTAGTTACCGGGTTCTTATTCAAGACGCAGCCCGGCGGCATTTAGTTTGTTTGCGCAGTTCGTTTGACCTCGCAGCCTGGTAATGACAACATGCTGCCAGAGACCTTGCAGATTCAGTGCTACGCGAAACTGTTCCTTGCATGCAGTGCCAGGCGAACACCGTGGCAGGCAAGGGTCGCTGGTCAATAATTTCATCTTTTTGTCTGAACATGGGTAAAGAAGAAGGCTCAAGAGTGCATTCTCCGAAACGCGTACTATTTCTCGACCTTGTGTTGTCGCTTTTCCGGCTTAATGGATTGCTGATCTCCGAGGGTGACGCCATGACCGAGAAGCTCGGTCTGACTCATGCCCGCTGGAAGGTCATCGGTGCCATCGCCTTGTCGAATTCCGGTCTCACCGTGCCGGGAATAGCCAGGGTGTTGGGCCAGTCCCGGCAGGCGGTGCAACGCATCACCGATGTCATGGTGGAGGATGGGATTCTTGCCTATGTGCCGAATCCAAAACACAAACGTTCCTTGCTGGTGACCCTGACAGAGAAGGGTATTGATACCTACAATATGTTGCGTGAGGTCCAGGATCCCTGGGCTATCGAAAATACCGAAGACATTCCAATCGAAGAACTGGAAACGGCCCTGCGTCTCGTGCGCCGTTTGATCAAGAAGTTTAACTAGCGAACATGGTTGAGCTCAGCGCCAGACTACCCCGCGCGCTCTATCAGGCTGCCCAGGTGCAGCAGCTTGATCGGGTGGCTATCGATGATTTCCAGATCGAGGGATTCACCCTGATGCGTCGGGCGGGACTGGTCAGTTTTCAGGCACTGCTGGACCGCTGGGCCGAGGTGCGTCGTGTGGTCTGTTTCTGTGGTGCCGGCAATAATGGCGGCGACGGCTATATCGTCGCCGGACTGGCCAGGGAGCAGGGTTTGTCCGCGCAGGTGGTCGCAGTGGGTGATCCGGCAGTGCTCAAGGGAGACGCACGCCGTGCCTGGGAATGGGCGGTGGAGAAGGGTGTTTCCGTAATATCTCTACAGGAGCTGGATGAGGACTGGCATGCTCTGGGCAACACCGTTGTTGTCGATGCACTGCTGGGAACGGGCCTCGACCGGGAAGTGAAGGGTCACTACCGCGTGGCCATCGATCTGATTAATGACAGTGGGCTTCCTGTGCTCGCGCTGGATATACCGTCTGGACTATCCGCCAATACCGGCATGCCGCTGGGCGGCGCGGTGCGGGCGCAGCTAACCGGCACCTTCATCGGTATGAAGCAGGGGTTGCTCACCGGTGAGGCGGCCAACTTTACCGGCGCGCTGTTCTATTCTGACCTGGATGTTCCTGCGGAAGTCTTCGGTCATGAGCACGCTCCGATTGCGCCGGTTGAGCGCATCGACATCAATGATGTCATCCGTTTCTTTCCACCCCGTAAACCAGCCAGCCACAAGGGTGATTACGGTCATGTGCTGGTAATCGGCGGCGATCAGGGCATGGGGGGTGCGGTGCTGATGGCAGCCGAAGCGGCGCTGCGCGGCGGTGCCGGCCTGGTCAGCGTGCTGACCCGCAGTGCGCTTCGTCCAGCCTTGCTGGCCCGACGTCCGGAACTGATGGTGCTGGGCACAGAAGATGAAGGCCTTGCCGAGGAAGCAATTGCTGCGCTGCTTGGTCGCGCCACTGCTATCGTGGTCGGTCCAGGGCTGGGCAAGAGCGACTGGTCGCGGCAACAATTACAGCGCGCCTTGTCCATGCAAGTTGCCAGGGATGTGCCGTTGGTGGTCGATGCCGATGGCCTGAACCTGTTGAGTGAGAAGGACAACGGACAGACCGCGTTAAAGAGGGACAACTGGATACTAACGCCACACCCTGGTGAGGCGGCAACGCTGCTGGGAGTGAGTAAGGACGATGTGCAAGCCGACCGCTTTGCCGCTGTCGCCAGGCTGCAAGAGAAATGGGGTGGTGCTTGCCTGCTCAAGGGTTTTGGCAGCCTCATCTGTGGCGGCCATGGCGCGCAGGAAATCCTGTTAAGCACTGAGGGCAACGCCGGTATGGCCAGCGGTGGTATGGGAGATGTGCTGGCCGGGCTCACCGGCAGCTTTCTGGCCCAGGGACTGCCGCTGTTGGCCGCCTTGCAGGCGGCGGTCTGTGTCCATGGCGAGGCCGCCGATGTCGCTGCGGCCGCGGGACAGCGCGGCTTGCTGGCCACCGATCTGTTGCCCCAGATCAGGATGCTGGTCAATCCTCCCGCCGTTTAGCCTCAGAGAATCTGTCCAGCAGGATGAATACACTGTACAAACTGGAACTGGAGAATGAAGCCGCTACCCTCAGGTTCGGTCAACGGCTGGCCCGCGCATTCTTCGTCGATCCGGACTACAAACTGGAGTCAGGCTCCACCGAGTTGGGCGCGCCCATCGTGGGGGGGGTGATACATCTCACCGGGGATCTCGGGGCCGGCAAGACCACACTCACCCGCGGCATCATGCGCGGTTTTGGCTTTACTGGCGCGGTGAAGAGCCCGACCTATACCCTGGTGGAACCCTACGAGTTGCTCCACTGCAAGATCTACCACTTCGATCTCTACCGCCTTGGCGACCCGGAAGAAGTCGCCTTCCTCGGTATCGATGAATACTTCAAACCTGAGAACCTGTGTATCGTGGAATGGGCCGATCGCGGTAAGGGACTGCTCCCGGGCGCCGATCTCATGCTGAATCTCTCCGGCACCGGAACAGCCCGCACCGTGAGCTGTCAAACCCTCACGGAAAAAGGCGATTCCCTGGCCAAAAGATTGTGGGCTTAAGGCCGAAACCTATAGACAATGCGAACTATGGGTAAAATTCGGCAAAACCCGCACCCTATAAGGGCTATTTAGAGGACACCCACCTGAATTCCGGACCAAATTTGGAGGAAATTCGGGCCTGTCTTCAGGGACTATCGCCAAGGTATTTGTAGAGAATAGTTAAAGAAAGTAGTTAAAGGACACCCATTTTAGTTTCGTACTTAAAGCGTATTAAAAGGACACCCATTTTAATTTCGGGCACGGTTTTTCGTAGATGACCATCAAACGCTGCTTACAGTTAATTTGTCTGTATGGGTCGGCATCGCTGCTGGCAGTGTCTGCTATGGCCGCGGAAGTGGAAGACCTGCGCATGTGGCGGGCGCCTGATCACACGCGCCTGGTGTTCGATCTCAGTGCCAGCGCCCGCTATCAATTGTTCTCCCTGGAAAACCCCTTTCGCATTGTCATCGACGTGGAAGACTCCAGCACGCGCAACGAATTCAATGGCCTGGATTTCACGGACAGCCCGATTACCGCCGTGCGCAGTGGCGTTCGCAACGGAGATGATCTGCGTATCGTGCTGGATATGAAGCAACAGGTGCGGCCCTCCAGTTTTACCCTGGAGCCCAACAGTGAATTCGGGAATCGGCTAGTCGTCGATCTCTATGAGCTGGAGTTCACTGTCGCGACAGCCGGCAATAGTAGCCGTCCAGCCCCAGCACAGATAGCGCCAGACCTTTCCAATCAGAAGCGTGACATCGTGGTGGCCATCTCGGCCGGGCATGGTGGAGAAGACCCGGGGTCAATCGCACATGATGGGAGACTCAAAGAGAAGACGGTAACCCTGGCAATATCCAAGGCGCTCTACAACCGGCTCGACAGCATGCCCGGATACAAGCCAGTGATGATTCGCGAGGGTGACTATTACGTCAAACTGGAGCGGCGCCCCGAGATCGCCCGCCAACATCGCGCCGACCTGTTCGTGGCCATTCATGCCGACTGGTATCGCAACAGCCAGGCGAAAGGGGTAACCATCTATGCCCTGTCTGGTGATCGGGCAGACCGAGAGAACTCGGCCAGAGTGGCAGCCAAGGAAAACAGTTCGGACTTGCTGGGAGGCGTCGGTGGTGACCTGGCCCTGGGCAACCTGGACGACGATGTGGCCCTGACCCTGGTTTCATTGCAGATGGCCTGGAGCATGGAGCAGAGTCTGATCGCCGGGACTCGCATCCTCGAAAGCCTCGACGGCATCACCACGATCCGCCGTGACAAGGTGCAGCAGGCGTCGCTGCAAGTATTGAACTCGCCAGACATCCCGTCGATTCTAATCGAGACTGGCTACCTGACGAATCCAGATGAAGCCCGCAAGCTCAACACGCCGGGCTTTCAGGAACGCATGGCCGCCGCCATGGCGCAAGGCATCATGAATTACTTCTATGATGCGCCACCGGAGGGCTCCCTGGTGGCGTGGCAGAAAGCCAACGGCATTGTGCCCGGCAGCTATACCGTGAGCAGGGGGGACAGTCTTTCTGTCATCGCCCAGCGCTTTGGCGTGTCGCTCAGCGAACTCAAGCGCATGAACAATCTCAACAGCAATACCATCCATATTGGGCAGGTATTGGCTATACCTGGCGGCGCCACCTCCACCAGCGCGGAACATACGATTCGTCGAGGAGAGACCCTGTCTGAAATCGCCCAGTTGTACCGGGTGAGCCTGAGCAGCCTGCGCGAAGTCAATGCCCTGCGTGGTGATCGCATCATGGTCGGGCAAGTCCTCAAGATACCATCCCTATAGCGAGCCAATTTACTGCCGTTGGCGAGCCACCGCCGTGGCAGCTTAGTGCTACAATGGTCTCTCATTCGAACCCGACCTGAATTCTCCTCTCTATCTCCCATGCAGCGTATCAATCTTCTCAGCCAGCGGCTCGCCAACCAGATTGCGGCCGGTGAAGTGGTTGAGCGTCCAGCGTCGGTAATCAAGGAGTTGCTGGAGAATAGCCTGGATGCCGGCGCCAGCCGCCTCGACATCGATGTTGAGCAGGGCGGGGTCAAGCTGATGAAAGTAAAAGACAACGGCAGTGGCATCGTCAAAGACGACCTTGCCCTCGCCTTGTCGCGGCATGCCACCAGCAAGATCGTCGAACTCGATGACCTGGAACGTATTGGCAGTTTGGGGTTCCGCGGAGAGGCACTGGCCAGCATCAGCTCTGTTTCCCATCTGGTGATGCAGTCGAAGGCCGTTGCCGAACCGGATTCCATTGGCTGGCAGGTGCAGAACGATGGCCAGGATATGAAGGCCAGCATCAAACCCGTCGCCCATCCCCAGGGCACAACGGTGGAAGTGCGGGATCTGTTTTTCAATACACCCGCGCGCAAGAAATTCCTCAAGACCGAGAAGACAGAATATAGCCGCATCGACGAAGTCGTGAAGCGCCTGGCGCTCAGCCGCTTCGATGTGCAATTCAATCTCAGCCACAATAATCGCGCCATGCACCAGCTGCTGGCGGCGAATTCAGATGCCGAGAAACAGCGCAGGGTCGGCCTGGTTTGTGGACCGGCATTTATCGAAAACGCCGTGGCTATCGACGTGGAACGTGCGGGGCTGCGTCTGTGGGGATGGGTGAGTCTACCCACGTTCTCGCGGAGCCAGGCTGATCTGCAGTATTTCTATGTAAATGGACGCACAATCAGGGACAAGCTGGTAGCCCATGCCATCAAGCAGGCCTATCGCGATGTGCTATTTCACGGCCGTCACCCGGCCTATGTGCTGTATCTGGAGCTGGATCCTGCAGCTGTGGATGTGAATGTGCATCCAACAAAGCACGAGGTTCGATTCAGGGACAGTCGACTGGTGCACGACTTCCTGTTCAGTGCCCTGCATAAAGCGCTGGCGGAAGTACGACCGACTATCGATTCGGCAAGTAGTCATGACCGCCAGCGATACGAAGAATCGCCTGTGAATTCTCCATACGCGCAGGCGTTCAATAGTGAAAGCAGCCAGGCGCCGCTTAGATTGCAGGAATCATACAATCTGGATTCTTCGCTATCAGAGCCACGTGTCACAAATTACTACCAGGGTGATCGCGGCGCTGTGTCATCAGGACAGATTCAGGCACAGATGGCTGCACTGGCAAAACTCAGTGAACAGGATGAGGAAGTGCCACCGCTCGGATACGCGATCGCCCAGCTACACGGCATCTATATCCTGGCCCAGAACAAGGAAGGTCTGATCGTGGTTGACATGCATGCCGCCCACGAAAGGATCACCTACGAGCGCATGAAGCTGGCCTGCATGAATGAAGAGTTGAAGATGCAACCCCTGCTGGTGCCGGTGTCCCTGGCGGTGAGCCAGTCGGAAGCGGACTGTGTCGAAGAGCATCATGAGACGCTGCTGCAATATGGCGTGGAACTGGAGCGCGTAGCCAGCGAGTCGATAGTGGTGCGACAGGTGCCCTCCATCCTGAAAGACTCCAACGTGGAGCAACTGGTGCGTGATGTCATATCCGACCTGCTGGAATATGGCACCAGCGAGCGCATACTCGCCCACCAGGATGAGTTGCTCTCGACCATGGCCTGCCACGGTTCGGTGCGAGCCAATCGCCACCTTACCATCCCGGAAATGAATGCCCTGCTGCGTGACATGGAAGCGACAGAGCGTAGCGGCCAATGCAATCACGGCCGCCCCACCTGGATCTACCAGAGCCTGAACGACCTCGACAAACTCTTCCTCCGCGGCCAGTGAGTCTGCACTTAAAGGACACCCACTTAACTTTTCCAGTAACTTTTGCAGGACACCCAAAAAGAACTTTTAGGACACCCATTTATTTTTTCCAGGACACCCAACTAAAGCTCAGAGAAAAACTCGATCAAACTCAATAACTTCCAATTACTCCGGCTAACAAGACCTACCCAACGACGGAAAATCCCATGGACCATGACAGCCCGCAAACGGGCCAGCAAAGCGCCCCAACCGACGTGATCTGCATCATGGGCCCCACCGCCTGCGGAAAAACCGCGTTGGCGATGGAACTCTATCCCGAGCGAGATTTCCAGCTCATCAGCGTCGACTCAGCCCAGGTCTATCGCGGCATGGATATCGGCACCGGAAAACCGGATCCCGAGACTCTTGCACAGTACCCGCACCAGTTAATCGACATCCGCGATCCAGCCGAAGCCTATAGCGCTTCAGACTTCCGCAGGGATGCAAGCACTGCAATTCACGCTGCCCGCGACGCCGGCAAAATCCCGCTGCTGGTAGGCGGCACTATGCTGTACTTCAAGGTGCTCAGGGACGGGCTGGCAGATATGCCCGATGCCGACCCGGAAGTCAGGCTCCAGATTGAGACGCTGGCTGCCAATGAAGGTTGGGAGCAGGTGCACGCGCGCCTGGCGGAGGTAGATCCAGTGGCCGCCGACCGCATCCATCCCAATGACCCGCAGCGGCTGCAACGAGCCCTGGAGGTCTACCTCGTGTCAGGGCGATCCATGACCGAACACCACCAGCAGGAGCAGCAATCTCTGAAAGAGACACGGCCAGCATCGCCGTTCAGGCTGCATTTCTTCGCAATCCAGCCCGCTGACCGGGCGCAATTGTATGCGCGGATCGCCAACCGGTTTCACGGGATGCTGGAACAGGGTCTGGTGGATGAGGTGTCCCGCCTGCATGAACGAGAAGACCTCCACGAGATACTTCCCTCAATAAAATCAGTAGGTTACAGACAAGTCTGGCAATACCTGGAAGGCGATTTGGACTATGACGGGATGGTGGAAAGGAGTATCATTGCCACCCGGCAGCTAGCGAAGCGCCAATTGACCTGGCTTCGCAGCTGGTCCGACTTACTCACACTCAGCGAGTCGCCTGCTATATCCATCGATAAACTCTTGAAATACATCGATTCGATCTCAATATAGAACCTTATTGAGACTTCCGTCGTTACACAGGTGTGCCTTTCAGGATTCGTGGCCCCCAAGCGCTGGAATCCGGAATATTTATAAAAGTTAAGGAGAAGAACAATGTCCAAAGGACATACCCTGCAAGACCCCTTCCTGAATGTGCTACGGAAAGAGCGCATTCCGGTTTCCATTTATCTAGTGAGCGGAATCAAGCTCCAGGGTCAGATCGAATCCTTCGACCAGTTTGTCATCCTGTTGAAGAATGCAGTGAGCCAGATGGTTTACAAGCACGCCATCTCAACAGTGGTTCCCGCCCGCATGGTGAAAATCCCAATGCAGGGTCAGGGCGACGGTGGCGATGAAGGAGTCGGTGAACCCGGTAATTCATAATCCGAGGTTTTGATTGTTTTTTGACAGGCCAGACACTGGCGAAGTATCAATTCTCGTCCATCTCACGATCGATTCTGAATCTGAATGTCACGACCCCGTTGAATTTGAAGAGTTAGCACTCTCAGCAGGCGTGATGCCGGTGGATCTGATCACCGGCTCCCGCCGTCAACCCGCACCCAACTATTTTGTAGGCTCCGGCAAGCTAGAAGAGATCCAGGCAGCAGTCCAGGCCCATAAGGCTGAACTGGTGCTGTTTAACCATGCCCTTTCGCCGAGCCAGGAACGCAACCTGGAGAAGCAACTGAAGTGCCGGGTTCTGGATCGTACAGGCTTGATTCTCGATATCTTCGCGCAGCGTGCTCGCAGCCATGAAGGCAAGTTGCAGGTTGAACTCGCCCAGTTACAACATCTCAGCACGCGCCTTAAGCGGGGCTGGACCCACCTTGACAGGCAGAAGGGGGGTATCGGTATGCGCGGCGCCGGTGAGAAACAGCTCGAGCTGGACCAACGCATGATCGGTCAGCGCATCAAGGCTATCCACAGGAGCCTGGACAAGGTGCGAGCGCAACGCGAGCAGGGACGCCGGTCCCGGCGCCGCGCCGATGTGCCCACCGTGTCACTAGTCGGTTACACCAACGCGGGCAAGTCCACACTCTTTAATACCCTTACCCAGGCTGGAACCTATGCAGCGGACCAGCTGTTTGCCACCCTCGACTCCACGCTGCGGCGCATCGATCTGCCTAATTTCGGCAACGCCATCGTGGCCGATACGGTTGGCTTTATCAGTCACCTGCCGCACCAGCTGGTCGAGGCATTTCGCGCCACACTCGAAGAAACGGCGGAGGCCAATCTGCTTCTGCATGTGGTCGATGCGGCCAATGAAGACCACCAGCACCTGATGGATGAGGTGAATTCCGTGCTGCTGGAAATCGAGGCCGATACCGTCCCGCAACTGCAGGTGTTCAACAAGATCGACCTGATAAAGGGATTTGAACCGCGTCTGGATCGTGACGGGGAAGGTAGGCCGAAACGGGTCTGGCTGTCTGCCAGGACAGGGGCCGGCATCGAGTTGCTGGTGGCGGCTATCAGTGAGCTATTGGCAGGTTCCCTGGTCTGCGAAACGGTGCGACTTGAACCACATCAGGCTCGTTTGCGTAGCCAGTTGTATGAGAAAGATTTCATAGAGCAGGAATGGGTTGATGAGAACGGTGCCTACGTATTGAGTTTGCGCCTGCCAGAATCTGAATTTTCGCGCTTGCGGGAACAGGGCGTCATGGTCCTGCCAAAATCGGAGTCCACTGCCCAGGCGCAGTCCGAATGGCCCGAATCCCGTGCAGAAACGGTGCCAACAGTTGCCGGATCAGTGGGTTAGAACCCCCAAAATACTGTGTTAATCACCAATAATTCGATAGAATCACGCTTCTGCGTCCAAGAAAGCTGCGGAGAAACCAATGGCTTGGAATGAACCTGGAAACAATGGCAAAGACAACGATCCATGGGGTGGTGGTCGAGGTGGTGGAGACCAGGGTCCACCGGATATCGACGAGGTCATCAAGAACCTGACCAAGAAGATCAATGGTCTCTTTGGTGGTGCCGGAGGCGGTAGCACCGGCTCAGGCGGATCGGCCCAACCACCATCAGGTATGTCTGCCGGACTGCTGGCCGGCATCGTCGTGGTCGCGGCTGTAATCTGGGGCTTCCTCGGGTTTTATATCGTCGACGAAGCGGAGCGGGGTGTTGTACTCCGATTCGGCAAGGTTCTGGATGATGTCGTGCAGCCAGGATTGCACTGGAACCCACCAATTGTGGACGAGGTAAACCTGGTTAACGTTTCTGAGTTGAATGCCAAGACCTATCAGAATCGCGCCATGTTGACCACCGACGAAAATATCATCGACATCGCGGTCACCGTCCAGTACCGCATTGAAGATCCGGTTGACTATGTCATCGCTGTACAAGATCCCGAGAGAAGTCTTGATAACGCAGCCGAGTCTGCTATCCGCCACGAGGTTGGCAGCAATTTCATGGATCAGATTCTCACCACTGGTCGTGAGCAAATGGCAGCGGCGGTTCAGGATCGACTGCAAGAATATATGGATGCCTACACCACGGGTATTCGTGTGGCGCGGGTAAACGTAGTTGACACCCAGCCACCCGATGCGGTGCGTCCAGCCTTCGATGACGTGATTCGAGCGCGAGAAGACGAGCAACGGGCACAGAATCAGGCTCAGCAGTATGCGAACCAGCGAATCCCTGAGGCTCGCGGTGAAGCGCAACGTCAGATTGAACAGGCGAATGCCTATAAAGAGCAGGTGATTGCCAAGGCTGAAGGTGAGGCATCCCGTTTTGAACAGCTCCTTATTGAATATCAAAAGGCGCCGCAGGTCACACGTCAGCGTATGTATATTGAAGCCATGCAGGATGTGATGACTGCGAGCAGCAAGATCATGATCGACGTGGAAGGTGGTAATAACATGCTGTATGTACCACTGGACAAGATACTGGAGAACAGTGGAACTTCACCAGGTCGACTGGCATCCGGATCTACCCAGGAACTGCGCGACCTGGCCAACCAGCTGGCACCTTATCTGCCAGCACCTTCGACCACCAATACGGTCGACAGGTCACGATTAGGCAGCGGCCGAGGAGGAAATCAGTAGTGAAGAATTTCTTTTTGGTAGGTTCATTATTTTTGGTGCTGCTGTTAGTAGCCAACTCTCTGTTCGTAGTGAAAGAAACCGAACGTGCAGTGATGCTGCAGTTTGGTGAACTGGTGAATGCCGACATCGAGCCAGGCCTGCATGTGAAGATTCCCTGGGTGAATACGGTGCGCAAATTTGACGCACGTATCCAGACCGAGGACTCAACCTCAGAGCGCTTCCTCACCCTCGAGCAGAAAGCCCTCGAAGTAGACTCCTATGCGAAGTGGCGCATTGTTGACGTTGGTCAGTTCTATGTATCAACTCGCGGAAATGTTGCCACTGCAGGTGCCCTGCTCGCAGAGCGAATCAACGATGGTCTGCGAGACCAGATTGGTGCGCGAACCCTCATAGAAGTGGTATCTGGCGAGCGTGATCAACTGATGATTGCGCTCACGGAAGAGTTAAATGAGACCACCGCCTCTGACATAGGAATCGAAGTTATCGATGTGCGGGTTAAGCGCATTGATCTCCCGGATGATGTCCGTTCCTCTGTGTATGAACGAATGATTACCGAGCGAAATCGCGAAGCGCAGGAGCTGCGTTCACGCGGTGAAGAGCTCGCTATCGGTATTCGCGCTGATGCGGACCGCCAGGCAGTGATCTTCGAGGCTGAAGCCTATCGTGACGCGGAACGCATTCGCGGTGAAGGCGATGCCGAGGCAACGGGCATCTATGCCAGTGCCTATAACAGAGACACGGAGTTCTTCGCATTCCTGCGCAGTCTGAACGCTTACCGGGAAACTTTTAGCTCGAAGAACGATGTTCTGCTGCTTGATCCGGATAGTGATTATTTCAAATACCTGAAAGATGGAGTTCCGACTCAATAGTGGCATCTGCAGCACTACAATCGCTGCTATCAGACAAATCACAAACTAATTGCATCTATAGACAACCTGAATCGCATTGCGCGATTCAGGTTTTATTTTGGGTCAAAAAATTTGTCAGGTTTGGGCCGAAGAAGAACAAATACGACGCTCGCAAGAAAGCTCAGAAGATAAACGTTTCAACAAGAAGTGAGTACGATGTGGCATGACCTGGCCGTTGCCTTCTGCCTGATGTTGGTAATCGAAGGAATCCTCCCGTTCATCGCGCCTGATCGCTGGCGCAGGATGTTGATGATGTTGGACCAGATAGACAACACCACTATGCGCGGTATTGGCCTCGCCAGTATGCTCACTGGAACAATACTGCTACTGATAATCAATTAAACTGGATAGTAAAGACGCGGATATCATGACTTCTGCAAAGAGATGGCTGTTGCCCGACGGTGTTGAAGAAATACTGCCGGCTGAAGCACACAAACTGGAATCACTGCGCCGTCGCGTGCTGGATCTCTATTCGTCCTGGGGCTACAGGTTGGTTATTACACCACTCATCGAGTTCCTCGATTCTTTGCTGGTGGGCACATCTCATGATCTCGACATTCACACGTTCAAGATCACTGACCAATTGAGCGGTCGCATGATGGGTATAAGAGCCGACATGACACCGCAGGCGGCTCGCATCGACGCCCACTGCCTCAATCAGGATGGCCTGGTTCGACTCTGTTATGCAGACAATGCCCTGCACACCAAGCCCCGAGGCATTATGACCTCGAGGGCGCCGATTCTGATCGGTGCGGAGCTGTATGGTTACTCCGGAGTGGCTTGCGATGTGGAACTGGTTTGCCTGATGCATGAGACCTTGCAGGCGGCAGGCATCGAGAAGCAGCTCGTGGTGCTGGGCCATGTCGGTATCTTCCGCTCGCTGCTGAGTGAAACGGATTTGGATGAGGCCACCCGGCAGCGGCTCTTCGATGCAGTGCAGCGCAAGGCCTACGATGAGATTGACGAGGTTCTGGATGCCGCAGTTATAGATGTCGAGTTACGAGGACAGCTGGCCAAGCTCACACGCATGAGCGGCGGCAGTTCCGTGCTTGAGCAGGCGAGGGAAGCCTTCGCTGAAAGCTCGGCCGATGTCAGCGCGGAACTGGACGAACTCATTGCCGTCGCCGAAGGCGTGCGCAAACGCATTCCCGATGTGGAGCTCGGCTTCGACCTGTGTGAGTTGCGCGGTTATGAGTATCACACCGGTATTGTCTTCGCCTCCTATACAGAAGGTTATGGCAGGGCAGTGGCCAAGGGTGGCCGCTATGATCACATTGGTGAAGTATTTGGTCGAGCCCGGCCCGCATCGGGTTTCGATACCGATCTCAAGACCCTGGCGAAACTGACAAGGGCCGAACTCCCATTACCCCTCGGCATTCTCGCGCCAGAGTCCGATGATGAGGCGCTGTTGGCGCGAATACGTGAGCTAAGACAGACCGGAGAGATGGTGATCACCAATCTGGGTGCGGAAGATATCAGCGACCAGCTGTGCGAAGAGCAACAATGCGATCGCAAACTGGTGTGGGTCAATGGTAGCTGGGAAGTCCAGAAAGTTGGTAGTTGACACAGGTTTTTCAATTAACCGGGTGCTAATCGCCTGGTAAAGCAAACACAAAAATACAGCAAGAGAGACAGCAGAGCATGGCGAAGTCAGTAGTAGTACTGGGTACCCAGTGGGGCGATGAAGGCAAGGGCAAGATTGTAGACTTGCTTACCGACCAGGCCAGCGTGGTAGCACGCTTCCAGGGTGGTCACAATGCCGGACACACACTGGTAATCGGTGGCGAGAAGACCATCCTGCATCTCATACCATCGGGCATTCTGCGTGAAAACGTCCGTTGCGTGATCGGCAATGGTGTGGTGCTAAGTCTGGACGCCTTGATGAGCGAGATTGCGGAACTGGAAGAGCGAGATATTCCGGTTCGCGAGCGTTTGAGTATCAGTGGTGCCTGCGCATTGATTCTGCCTTCTCATGTAAAGCTGGATCAGGCGCGCGAACTCCAGAAGGGCAGTAACAAGATTGGGACTACCGGTCGTGGCATCGGTCCTGCCTATGAAGACAAGGTTGCGCGCCGGGGACTGCGTCTGGCGGAAACCCTTAACCCGGCCTTGTTCAAGGAGAAATTGAGCGAGCTACTGGAATACCATAATTTCTGGCTGACCGAATATTTCAAGACAGATGCTGTGGACTTTCAACAGACTTATGACGGATGCATGGCATTGGCCGAAGAGGTCAAGCCCATGATTGCCGACACGGTGGACATGTTGCATCGCCATCGCAAGGCCGGTGACAACATCATGTTCGAGGGCGCACAGGGCTCTTTGCTCGACATCGACCACGGGACCTATCCTTTCGTAACCTCATCCAACACAACTGCCGGTGGTACAGCTACCGGTAGCGGCTATGGACCGCTTTATCTGGACTATGTGCTTGGGATTACAAAGGCGTATACGACCCGCGTTGGCTCCGGTCCGTTTCCTACCGAGTTATTCGATGAAGTCGGCAAACACCTGGCTACCAAGGGACACGAGAAAGGTGCTACCACGGGCCGAGATCGACGCTGCGGCTGGTTTGATGCGGCGGCGGTGAGACTGGCTATAAGAATTAATAGCGTATCGGGAATCTGTTTGACGAAACTGGATGTGCTGGACGGACTGCAAACCGTTAAGGTGTGCACAGGCTATAAGGGTGAAGAATCCACGTCCAGCAGCTTGATGGACTGTGCCAACTTCGGCGCCCTCGAGCCGATCTACGAAGAGCTACCCGGCTGGAGTGAATCCACCTTGGGAGCCAGGACCCTGGACGACCTGCCCCAAAACGCCCGCGCCTACATTAAATTCATAGAGGATGCCATCGAGGCCCCGGTAGACGTCATCTCTACCGGCCCGGATAGAGAC
>JAYPVK010000017.1:42968-65321 GCA_038134565.1 Pseudomonadales bacterium
AGACGATACCATCATACTCCGCCACCCCTTTGGCAGCTAAGCCCACAAGCCCACCGGTGTCCTGTCTAGTTTAAGGACACCCACTTTTCTGGAAGGAAAGTGTTTAGGAGTTCCTGAAAGCTTTTTAGAGCTTTTTAGGACACCCATTTTTCCAGCGGAACGTGGGGAGGTCGTGATAAAAGCTTTCAATCAGACGCTGATACCAGGTTCCAAATAGTTGCACCGTGTCACTGTCACTTAGTTTGTTTCTCTCATTCTTGCATAGCGCGATAAACCTTCTACAATCGACGGTCCTCTTGAAACAATATGGAGCTACCTGGGGGTAGTAGATCTGCTTTGGCTTTGCCTCGCGCACAACAAGTGTCATTGGAAGACACCCCTTACTATCACTGTATTGCCCGCTGTGTTCGGCGCGCCTATTTGTGTGGTGAAGATTCAGTGACAGGTAGAAACTTTGACCACCGAAAGAAATGGTTGGTGCTGAGGATCAAGCAGCTGGCATCTATATTTGCAATCGACGTTTGCGCTTACGCCGTGATGAGCAATCACTATCATCTGGTGCTGCATGTTGATCAGGAAAAGGCAAAGCAATGGAGTGACGAGGATGTCATAAAGAATTGGACATCCCTGTTTCCGGCGAACGGAAAATTAGTTGAGACAATTTACCTGAATCGCCATTCCAAGGCGGCACAGAAACAGCTGGATCGTAAATTGGCCGAATGGCGTGAGCGTCTTACCGATCTTAGTTGGTTCATGAGATGTCTGAACGAGAGCATCGCCCGGCAGGCGAATCGGGAAGATGAGTGCACTGGGCGGTTTTGGGAAGGGCGCTTCAAGAGTCAGGCGCTGCTGGATGAAAAAGCACTGGTTACCTGCATGGCTTATGTAGATCTCAATCCGGTGCGAGCTGGTATCAGTGAGACCTTGGAAAACAGTGATTTCACTTCTATTCAGGAGCGACTGATTCAGCACGCAAAGCGAGTCAAAAATCGTAACTATCGTCAACACCGCCTGCTAACCAGGCGCTCGGCCAAGCATTTGATAGGAAGACAATCAGCGGGCAAGCGAGCAGAGTTACAACCGCTATCCCAAATGGGAGGTCTGGCTGAAAACCCTCTGCCAATTGACTATCAATCCTATGTAGAGCTCCTTGAAACAACGTGCAAAATAATCGGACTGGAAAAAGCGGAGCGTAAGAAGGCCCTCTCGTCTATCGAAGATAAAGAAAGCCCACTTAAAGCGCTCGGCATAAGCCCGCAGGCCTGGATTAGGGGAGCCACAAAATTTCATCGATTCAATGGTAACGCTGCTGGCGGTGCCGATTCCCTAATAGCCTTTCAGCAACATCGCATACGAGCGGGGGTAAAGCTCAAATATCCAGATAAATGGATTCGAGGAATCCGTCCTGCTCAAAATTTGTCCAACATCTAGCGCTAGTTCTTCTGCTTGCGCTAACTAGTGCCCACAAGCTCAAAGCGGCAGTGTTTACTGTCTGCACACGCTAAAAAATTGTTCATTTAAAGACGTCATTGTCGCTTCGCATCATAGAAATTGCGCGAAGCATGACAGCTTCTGCGTATTGAAAACTACCATATATTTAAAGGACACCCATTTAAAATTAAAATGGGTGTCCTTTAAATATAGATATCAGCTCGGGAATAGCGACTTCTAAGTGATTGGTTTGTCGATGGTTATTTGAGTCCGCTTGCCCGAAGCACATTTCAGGAATGTGAAGCAGAGGCAGCTTTAACTACATATTGTTTGACTTTATAGGGTCTACACTATATGTTGCGCTGCATACGCCGACTCTGCAGTGACACAAAAATAAGAGAGCTTACTTCGGATTCGACACGTAGTTTCGATCCGATAGATGCAGTGTTTGCGACAAGCAAGAAGTCTCGTTTTGGCTTCCATGAGCTACACGAACAACAACTAAAAGATCCTATTCCCCGCCGGGGATTGCGAAGACACGAGCCGGAGTTATCAAAAGAATGGCAAAACCCGCTGAATCAGTAGTCGAGAATCAAACCACTGACTCTTTGCCAGATGAAGGAGTTGACGGTGATAAGCTTTTTCTTCGTCAGTTAAAAGAAGAAGAAATTCGGGCCAAACTGGATGAATTCGCCAAAGAACTGGCCAGGGTCAAAGCAGCCAGAGACGCTCACTAGATACTGCTCTTTTCCACAGTGATTGCCGGGCTAACCAATTGCCCGGCAGGCCTTCCTCCCTCCAATTTCTCCTGTAACACCAACTAATGGCGCCTAAATGCTCATCTTGAGTACCAGGTTTAGACTCCTAAAGTGGGTGTCCAATAAGTTCTCCTCCAATAAGTTCTCCATCCAATAAATTCTCCCAGTAAATTCTCATAAAGATGCCCTCGGCGAACCCAGAAGCGCTAGCAAAAATTTAGCAAAACTTGACCTGGCAAACGCATACCAGACAAAAATGGGTGTCCTAAAGATGGGCCATCCGCGGTAAAATGTTGGGTGTCCTCTAAAGGAGTGTTCCGTGAAGCCAATTTTTCAGCTGGTCTTAGTCTCGATTCTTGCGGTATTCGCCCTGGGCTGTGCCTCCTCCCCAGAATATTCGCCGTTGATTGGTACAGAGCCTGAGCTTGGCGCGAGTCTGTCGCGTGCTCCGAGAACGCTGCGTCTTTACTACAGCGCCTTGCCTGATGTGTCCCGCAGCAGCCTGCGATTGATCGGTCCTGACGGCGAGCACCAGCTCCGTGGACTGCATACAATGGCGGCCGATGATTTGATGATAGAGATCCTAGATCCGGTGACCACAGGCACCTACACTGTGGAATGGACTACCGTTGTCGGAGGCGACCCTGCGGTGTATTCCGGCAGTTTCGACTTCTCCGTGATTGGCAACTGAAAGAGAATCAGTTTTCAGTAAGGCGTGCGACTTCATTGAGCCAAATCAACTTAACTCGCGCCTCAAACTTTATAATCTGTAGTAGTTGTCACATACCCGATAACTTTATTCACGAGACTATGCCCCAGATACAGGCGCCGGGAAACTACCGCAGTGAGCTCTACCATTAATCTCGCCTTCTTGCTGAAGTCACTCTATCAGCCAGTCGAGGCATTCGAAGCACTTGCCAAAGCCGACCCTTCTCCCGGGCGCGTCTTCTTCCGTTATTCCCTGTGGCTGCTTATTCTGCCGCCGCTGTTTTCGCTGATAGGTGCTTCCAATTTTGGCTGGCGAATCGGGGCGGAAGATCCTCTGATGATGGAAATCAATTCACTGGCCGTGGTCAGCCTTGGCTACTTTGTCGTATTGAGCTTCGGCCTGTTCAGCACTGCAATCATTTCCAGGTGGATGGCCTCTACCTACGGCGCCAGCACGTCCCTGGGCAAACATGTGGCGCTGATTACTATCGTCGGTTCCCCATTGGCCATGGCCAGCATCGCCCACCTCTTCCCGGATGTCCTGGTGAACGTACTCGTACTGATCCCAACCATGATCTGGAGTATGTATCTGCTCTACAAGGGCATTCCTATCGTCCTGGACACACCGCCAGAGCGCGGCATGTTAATGGCGTCTTCCCTGGTAGGGTGGTTGTTGGTAGCGGCAGTGAGTCTGCTCGGCATCAGCATGGGTCTCTGGACCATGGGTGTTGGTCCCTTATTGGGTGTTTAGAATTGGCTTTTAGAGTGGCCGCAGAATCAAAAATTATGCATATGAACAGCAGTAAAGGTATTGCTCACGATGAGTGATCAGGTTTACCACGACAATATTGCGCTCCGATTGATCCAGTTTGCAGTCATCTGGGCGATCGCCGCCATGGCGGCAGGTGTCTACATCGCGGCTGAGCTGGTTTGGCCTACCATAGACTTCGGTCAATTCTGGTTGTCCTTCGGCAGACTCCGCCCCTTGCACACCAACGGCATTATCTTCGGCTTTGGTGTGTCGGCATTGATGGCAACAGCCTTCTACAGTGTGCAGCGCACCTGCCACACGCCGCTATTCGCACCCAGACTTGCCTGGTTTTGTTGCTATGCCTGGCAACTGCTGGTGCTCACGGGAGGCCTGTCTCTACTGGCCGGATTAACAACTTCGAAAGAATATGCTGAACTGGAATGGCCATGGGACATCGCGATCGCCGTGATCTGGGTGTGCTTCGGTATCGTGTTTTTCGGCACCATCGCGCAGCGCAAGATCAAGCCCATTTACATCTCTAACTGGTTCTATGGTGCTCTGATCATCGTTATCGCCATGCTCCACATCATCAATAACCTGGCGATCCCCGTCACAATCGGCAAATCCTATTCTCTCTATGCCGGGGCACAGGACGCGGTCGTGCAATGGTGGTACGGACACAACGCGGTAGGCTTCCTGCTGACAGGAGGTTTCCTGGGCATGCTGTATTACTTCCTGCCCAAGCATGCGGAGCGACCCATCTGGAGCTACCGGCTTTCCGTGGTCGCGTTCTGGGCATTCGTCTACAGCTATATCTGGGCAGGCCCTCATCATCTTCATTACAACTCCGTGCCTGAATGGGTACAGACCCTGGGTATGGGCATGAGCCTCATCCTGCTGGCGCCATCGTGGGCCACCATGATTAACGGCGTCATGACGGTGAGTACAGCCTGGGAAAAACTGCGCACCGACCCGGCCTTGAAGTTCATCGTTTTATCACTGGCTTTCTATGGTCTGGCCACATTCGAAGGCCCGATGATGGCAATTCGAAGCGTCAATATTGTCAGCCATTTTACTGACTGGACAATTGGTCACGTCCACTCAGGAGCACTGGGCTGGAATGCCATGATTACCTACGGCACCTTCTATTTTATGGTGCCGAAACTAGTAGGGCGTGAACTCTATTCTTCAAGACTGGCCAACATCCATTTCGGTTTGGCCCTGGCTGGCACGATGCTCTACATCATCGCCATGTGGGCCGCTGGTGTATCCCAGGGCTTGCTCTGGCTGAGTGTCGATCAATTGGGCGAACTCAGCTTCAGCTTCAAAGACATCATGGCCAGCATGACACCTTACTACTTGCTGCGCCTCGTGGCGGGTCTGCTGTTCCTCAGTGGCACCATATTGATGGCTTATAACCTGTTTATGACTATGAAAGGGAAGGAAGCGGCCCGGGTGACTGTGCCCGCGGTGAATCCTGCTTTCGGGATGAACTGATGGACGGCTTGTCACTACATAAGAAGATCGAAGAGAACACGGGTCTGTTGATCTTTGGAATCCTTTTCGTATCAGCCATTGGTGGGCTGGTGCAATTGCTCCCAGTGCTCAACCAGGACAGTCTGGATACTGCTACAGAGAATTCCCGACTCTATTCGGCCGTTGAACTCACGGGGAGGGATATTTATATCCGTGAAGGGTGCCATGTCTGCCATTCGCAGCAAGTGCGCCCTCTCATTGCTGAAGTAGAGCGCTACGGACCTTACTCTCGCGCCGATGAATTTGTATACGATCGCCCCTTCCTGTGGGGATCGAAGAGGACCGGCCCTGATCTACATCGCCTGGGAGGGAAATATTCCGACGACTGGCACCGCATCCATTTACTTGATCCACGCGCTGTCGTGTCGAACAGCATCATGCCTGCCTATCCCTGGCTGGCGGAGAGAGAGGCGAGCCAGGCTGGCAATATCACTGCCAAATTAAAGGCATTGTCGGTGCTGGGTCATCCCTACACCGAGGAAGACATTGCTGGCGCCGACTCGGCATTGGAAGGCATGACAGAAATGGATGCGCTCATTGCCTATCTGCAGATTCTCGGTGTTGGTTTTCAGGGAGAGGGTGAACTATGACCTGGTTTATCTTCTTCGGTGACATGGTAGTCATGGCCTTCATGGTTGGTGTGGCTATTTGGTTTGGGACCCGTGGCAACACCGAAGAAATAGCGGAAGTGTCCCGAATTCCCCTTGAGGATGAGAATTATCATGGCTGATTTACCCTCAGGATTTTGGGCGGGCTGGATCGCCGTTGTTACGCTGGTATCGCTGGCAGCGGTCGCCTGGCTGACCTATAGCCTGTATTTTCATGCGGATGGCTCCGAGGAAATGGAAGAGGAGCCAGTCTGGGATGGCGATCTTCGCGAAGGCAACAAGGCGCCACCGATGTGGTGGTTCTGGCTCATATTTGCCGCCATGATATTTACCCTGTTCTACCTGATGCTGTATCCCGGCCTGGGCAGTTACGAGGGATTGCTCAACTGGTCCCAGGGCAGTCGGGTCGCGGAAGCCTATGAAAACTTTGAAGAAAACTTCGCAGAGGCCAGGAGTACAGCCACGGAGATGAGCCTGGCCGAGATTCAGAATGACCTGGCTCTAATGGAAACAGCGGAGCGAATCTTCCACCGGGAGTGCGCCGCGTGCCATGGTCCGGAAGGAAGGGGCCAGGCCGCACTCTTTCCAAACCTGCACGACGTCGATTGGCAGTGGGGATCTACTCCTGAGCAAATCGAACAGACGATTCGTGGAGGCCGCAATGCGCAGATGATTGCCTGGGGGTCCATACTCGGGGAAGAACGGGTAAATCAGGTGGCTGAGTACGTACAAACCCTTAGCCAAAACTCTTCTGAGTCTCACCCGGGGCAGGCCATATACCAGCAAAATTGCGCAGCCTGCCACATGCCAGACGGCTCCGGAAATCCGCTACTGGGTGCACCTCGACTATCCGACGATATCTGGCTCTATGGCGGTGATCTGGACACTATCAAAGACACGCTGACCTTCGGCAGGTTCGGCGTCATGCCAGCTTTCGGTCAGCGGCTCGATGATCTGCAGATCAAGCTACTGGTCGCGCTGCTAGTGCGGTAGTGCGCCAGTTCCGGCAGGGCCACTGCCAGGCTACAGGTGGCCCTCCGGCTGTTTTGTCCAGCGGGAACTCCCTCATCTTACGCGCAGTGATTCAGTTCGCTGGTGGCTGCAGCTGGCCATAGTATCTCTGGCCTGGCACACAGGAGTTTCAGATGCCCGAATTCGCAATTGAGCCTGGTCGAAGACATAGTCGACCGGTCAGCTATTCGCAGTGGGTGTTTGACAACGCAGGGGTTTGCTGGGGTACTACAGTAGAGATGGTGCCCAGGGGGAGACTTGAACTCCCACAACCTTTCGATTACTAGCACCTGAAGCTAGCGCGTCTACCAATTCCGCCACCTGGGCAACAAGCTTGGGAACTCCCGGCAAGCCGGGGGAGCGCAACAATACCGACCCAGCCAATATCTGTCAATATCCGATGCGGTAACAGACAGCACGGCATGGTCCGTGTATACTGATTCCACAACATGACCTCCCGTCGAAAATCCAAGTCCAATTCCCCAGCCAGCGACCCATTCGCGGGTCGTGAAGCGCAAAACTACGATAATCCCATCGCCAGCCGCGAGCACATTCTCGACCAGCTCGAGCAGCTTGGGGAGCCGGCTATGCTGGATCAGCTGGCAGAATTACTGGATTTACAGGATGCAGACGGCACAGAAGCCCTGCGCCGGCGGCTCAACGCCATGGCCCGTGATGGCCAGATTATTCGCAATCGCAGGGACGCTTACGGGCTCACCGCGCATATGGACCTGCAATCGGGCCGGGTCCAGGGCACCAAGGACGGCGCAGGCTATTTCATTCCGGATGACGGTAGCGAAGACCTGTTCCTGACTCCCCGGGAGATGGCCCAATTGTTCGATGGGGATCGGGTGTTAGCCCGATTCTCCGGCTATGAGACCCGGGGCAAGCGTGAAGGTACGGTCGTCGAAATCCTTCAGAGGCGCTACGAGGAAATCGTCGGTCGCTACTTCCAGGAGAAGGGCTATGGGATAGTGCTTCCCGACAACAAACGGGTCACCCATGAGATTGTGATACCGCCCGGTTATGGAAAGCCAGCCAGCGACGGTCAATATGTCAGTGCCCGCATCATCGAACACCCCGACAAGCGCAGCAAGACCGTAGCGGAGATCACCGCGATTCTTGGCGACGTGACGACGCCCGGCATCGAGATCGATGTTGCCCTGCACAGTTTTGATATACCCCACCAATGGCCATCATCCGTGCAGAAGGAGACAGCGCGCTTCCGGGATTTTGTTGCCGAAGAAGATCTCAAAGGCCGCTTCGACCTGCGGGATTTGCCGCTGGTGACCATCGATGGTGAGGATGCCAAGGATTTCGATGACGCCGTTTTTGCCCGTCGTCATGGCTCGGGCTGGACACTGTTTGTGGCCATCGCCGATGTTTCACATTATGTGCGTCTGAATACCGCACTGGACAAGGAAGCCGAAGAGCGCGGCACCTCCGTCTACTTTCCAGGCCATGTTGTTCCGATGCTTCCGGAGAAATTGTCCAATGGCCTGTGTTCACTTAAGCCGGAGACAGACCGTCTGGCCATGGTGTGCGAGATGGAGATATCAAAAGAGGGTGAGCTGAAGGCTTATCGCTTCAGCGAGGCAGTAATCTATTCCCACGCTCGCCTGACCTACACCGAAGTGGCCGACATGTTGCAGGATCCGGCGAACGAAACCGCTGGAAAGATCAGATCGCGGTTAAGAAAGACATATGGCTCTCTTCAGCCAGGTCTTGAGGATCTGTATTCACTGTTCAAGGCGCTGAAATCCCATCGCAGCGACGAGGGCGCGATGGAATTTGAGAGTGTCGAGACGCGTATAGTCTTTGCTGAAAACAAGAAGATAAAGGAAATCATTCCAGTAGAGCGCAACGACGCGCACAAGATGATCGAGGAATGCATGCTCTGCGCAAACGTTGCTGCGGCGCGATTGCTGGAATCCATGGCTATCCCGGCCCTGTATCGTATCCACGAGGGACCGAACCCGGACAAGTTGGTGGGGCTCAGGGATTTCCTGTTTGAAATGGGATTGAAGCTGGGTGGGGGAGAGAGGCCAAGCCCCTCGGATTATCAGAAAACCCTGCGCAGCATCGCAGACAGGCCCGATCGCAATCTACTGCAGACCATGATGATCCGGTCCATGATGCAGGCGGTGTACCAGCCTGAGAACATCGGTCACTTCGGTCTGGGGTTCCCTGCCTACACGCATTTTACCTCGCCAATCCGGCGCTATCCCGATTTGTTGGTGCATCGTGCGATCCGGTACCTGATTCGCAACAAGAAGAGCAAGAATCTTCGTGCGCACGATAATCAAGACAAACTCGGCAAGGGGCAAATCTACCCTTACACATTGCCAGACCTGATCAGCCTCGGTGAGGCAACCTCGGCCGCTGAGCGCCGCGCGGATGCGGCCAGCTATAGCGTCGTCAATTGGCTCAAGTGTGATTACATGAAGGATCGGGTCGGCGAAGTCTATGAGGGAACAGTGACTTCGGTGACCAGTTTTGGTTTGTTCGTTGAACTACAGGGCATCTACATCGAAGGGCTGCTGCATATCACCGAACTGGACAATGATTACTACCATTTCGATCCTGCCCGACACTGCCTCGAAGGCGAAAGAACCAGTAAGGTATTCCGTCTCGGTGATGTCCTCGAAGTGCGGGTGGCGCGCGTCGATCTGGAAGAGAAGCAGATTGATTTGCAGTTAAGCGGCAGCGGGTCAGGTGGACGATCTTCCGGAGGGGGCGGGCGCAATCCGCGAGGCAAGCCAGGAAAGAAATCCAACAAGGATAAATTCCTGGAAGCCGCCAGGAAGGAAGCAGAAGGCAAGAAGAGTCGGGGCTCGAAAGGAACGAAAGGTGGCGACAAAGCGGGCAAGGGCAAACCCGGAAAAGGTACAGGCAAGAAAGGCATTGGCAAGAAAGGTGCTGGCAAGCGCCAGGGCAGTGCCGGCAAGAAGGGCTCGGCAGCCAGCCGCAAGCAGAGCGCCGGGGGGCGCGGCAAGAAACCGGCTCGCCGTCGCTAGAGTCGCCCTGCCAGTGGGATAAACCCAGCAAGCCATTTCCAGGACACCCATTTAAAAAATATTTACAGGACACCCATTTAAAGTGCGAGCGACGGGAAAGTCATTCGCAGGGTACTCCTGTAAAATACCCATTCCTAAGTTCAGCTAATCCAGGTTTCAGGACACCCATCCAAACATGACTAGCAATACCAACTATATTGCCGGCGTCCACGCGGTAACCGAATTGCTCAAGCAGCGCTCCGGCGATGTCCGACGGCTATTGATCAAGAAGGGCCGGCACGATAGCCGGGTGCAGGGTCTGCTGGAACTCGCACAGAAGGCAGGCATTGAGGTGCAGGAGCTGGAGCTGGCAGAGTTGGAAAAACGCTGCCCCAGCGCTCATCAGGGCGTGGTTGCGGAGACGGCTCGGGCCCGGCCGGCCCGGTCTGAGGCCGACCTGAATGTCTTGCTCGACTCACTGCATTCCGATGCCCTGCTTCTGATCCTTGATGGGGTGACGGATCCGCACAATCTGGGAGCCTGCCTGCGCACCGCCGATGCGGCTGGCGTCAACGCAGTAATCGTGCCGAAAGACAAGTCTGCCAGCCTCAACGATACCGTCAGCCGTGTCGCCAGTGGTGCGGCGGAATCCATGCCGCTGGTTACGGTTACCAACCTGGCGCGCTGCATGAAATCACTGCAGGAGCGCGGGATTTGGCTGATCGGTACCGCCGATGCGGCGGATCACACGCTCTACCAACAGGACCTCACAGGCCCGATCGCGCTGGTGATGGGTTCGGAAGGCAGTGGTCTGCGTCGCCTGACCCGGGAACATTGCGATCACCTCGTGTCTATTCCCATGGCGGGGACTGTCAGTAGCCTGAATGTTTCTGTTGCCACCGGTGTGGCTCTGTTTGAGGCTGTGCGCCAGCGCAGTTGAAGCTTTGCCGGTTTCGGGACCCTCTTCCTCGAATTGATTGTCAGGAAATCCACCAGGTCATGACCAGCCTGAGTCCAGGCATGGCGGGGCTTGTGGGGGATTTTGGTGTCGAGAAATAGAATGGGTGTCCTGAGAAAATTGAACTCAGGAAAAATGGGTGTCCTGTAAAAGAGTGCTGTAAGAGAGCGTGTCAGGTTGTGATGGAGTGACACAGGCTCCGGGCCCGGTGGCGGCCGGGAATTGGCTTGCATGTGTGGGGCTCTTTCTCTAAAATCCCCGCTCTTTTATCGGTCCGGCCTCGGCTGGGCTCTACATAACTCCTTGTCTCACCACGCGCGCCAGCGTTTGATGGGAGACCTGAACCAAGAGGAGTCTCTATGAGACACTATGAAGTAGTGTTCCTGGTGCACCCTGATCAATCCGAACAGGTGCCGGGAATGATTGAGCGCTATACCCAATTAATGAGCGAAAACGGCGGTCGTGTGCATCGCACCGAAGACTGGGGTCGTCGTCAATTGGCCTATCCCATCAACAAGATTCACAAGGCTCACTACGTGCTGATGAACATCGAGTGCGGCGGTGACACCCTGGAAGAGCTCTCCACTCTGTTCCGCTACAACGATGCGGTTCTGCGTAATCTCGTGATCAAGCGCAAAGACGCAGTGACTGAAGAATCCCTGATTCTGAAACAGGAGCGCGAGAGTAAAGAGCGTAAGGCTCGCGCCGAGCAGAAGCGTAAGGAAGAAGAAGCAGCGGCAGCAGCGGCTGAGAAAGCCGAAGCAGCAAAAGCGGCAGCGACAGCAGCAGAAGAGGAACTGGATCCAGGTTCCGTGCTGCGTGACGACGCAGAAGATTCTTCCTCTGATGATGCAGCGGACTCTGAAGAGAACGCTGAGTAAACGCACCCGAATTTGAAAGGTATAGCTTATGGCCCGTTATTTCCGTCGACGTAAATTCTGCAAATTCACCGCAGAAGGCACGAAAGAAATTGATTACAAAGATCTGGAAACCCTGAAAGCCTACGTGTCTGAAACAGGCAAGATCGTTCCCAGTCGCATCACAGGCACCAAGGCACGCTACCAGCGTCAATTGGCGACTGCGATCAAGCGAGCACGCTACCTGGCGCTTATCCCTTACACGGATAGCCATCAGGTATAAGCGATTTAACCTATGCGCGGTCTTGCTGAATATGTCATGACCGGTCGCAGGCAGGCCATTATTGCAGTACTGCTGCTGGGCCTGCTTCCGCTGCTCAACCTGTTGAACCCGGTCATGGTTGGACTGGTCGCCTTGCGCAAAGGCTGGCAGGAAGGAATAGTGATCTTTGCCTGGGCACTCCTGCCATTGGGAGCCTGGGCCATGATCGGGGACGTCGTGCCGCTGATCATGCTGGTAGGTATCAGTGCCCTGGCACTGCTGCTGCGAGAGACAGAGTCGTGGGAATTTACCCTGCTCGCAGCGATCGCCATCGGCGTGTGCGTTGAGATCTATCTTCGCGTACAGCCTGCCGTACTGGATGTATTGATGGCGCAGGTGGAGATTTACCTGCAGAACAACAATCCGCAGGATCTGCAGATTGCTGTTGTGAGAAACGCCATGGTATCCGTAATCGGTGCCGTCTATATGTTTCTCTCGATAATGTTGCTAATGCTGGCGCGCTGGATGCAAGCCGCATTGTACAACCCCGGTGGATTCAAGCAGGAATTCCACAGGCTGCGGGTAGAGCAGAAAGTAGGTTTGATTCTGATCGCTGCCATGTTGCTCGCCAGTTTTGGCGTGCTGATACCGGAAGCCTGGGTGTTGTACCTGGTTATACCGTTGCTGTTTTCCGGCATAGCGCTGGTACACGCGGTGGTGGCAATCAAGAACCTGTCCAGGATGTGGCTGGTCACGTTCTACGTGTTGCTTATGTTGCCGATCACGGTGCAGATGCTGGTGTTATTTGCCTTGATCGACAGTTGGTATGATTTTCGAACGCGCCTGCAAGGCAGGGCGTGAAGTTTTAAACAATGAGGTGATTCATGAACGTTATCTTGCTGGAAAAAATAGGTAACCTTGGCGAGATTGGCGAAACAGCCAACGTTAAAGCCGGGTTCGCCAGGAACTTCCTGTTTCCGCAGGGCAAAGCGATTCCAGCGACCAAGCAGAACCTGGCCAATTTCGAAGAGCGCAAGGCAGACCTGATTGCGGCGCACAACGAGAAAGTTGCTGCAGCCCAGGCCCGTAGCGCCAAGGTTGAAGGCGCCACCCTGCGCATTGAGGTCAACGCTAGCGACGAGGGCAAGCTGTTTGGCTCTGTGGGTACCAAGGACATTGCCGACGCGCTTAACGAAGCCAATGGCAGCGACATCGTGAAGAGCGAAGTCCTGATGCCTCACGGCGTTATTCGTGAGCTTGGCGACTACGAACTCGACCTGGACCTGGGTTTCGACGTCACCACGACCATTACCGTGTCTGTGGTTGGTCTGCAGTCTGCCGCCGACGTGAGCGCCGATGGCAGCATCATTGAGGAGAACGAAGCCACTGCAGAAGATGCGGCCGAAGAAGGTGCAGAGGACGCGGACAGCAACGCCTGATCCTTTCAGTTCCCCGGGGTGAAATTGGCCCCGCCAGATCGATCAATCACGGCTCGATCTGCAGTAGCTCGATCAAATAAGCGTCATCTGTAGTACACTCAGATGGCGCTTTTTTTTGCCCACAACAGCCCCGCGGCGGGAGCCGTACAGCAGTCATTAGTGAACAATTCTTGATCAATGTCCGATTTCAGTGAATCCAGCAGCCAGCCGAAGCAATCGGCTCCAGGTAACCTGAGCACGCTCAAGGTACCCCCCAACTCGGTAGAAGCCGAACAGGCGGTGCTGGGTGGCCTGATGCTGGTAGACAGCGAATGGGACAATATTGCGGATATCCTGCTGCCCGAAGATTTCTATCGCGGCGAGCACCAGCAGATCTACCGGGTCATGCAGCAGCAGAGTGAGGCCAACAACCCCATCGATGTAGTGACCATGGTCGAGGCGCTGAATGCCCTCAACGAACTCGATGCGGTTGGCGGCGTCGACTACCTGAGCGAACTGGCCGGTAATGCCCGGGGCACAGCCAATATCCTGGCCTACGCCAATATCATTCGCGAGCGCTCGGTCCTCAGGAAACTGATCTCGGTGGCCAATGCCATTGCCGACACCGGTTATAACACCGGCGGCAGGAATTCCTCGGAGATTCTCGATGAGGCGGAGCAGAAAGTCTTCAATATCGCCGATGAACGACCCCATGACCAGGGCCCGCAATACGTCAATCCACTGCTGACGCAGGCCGTCGACCGCATCGATGAGCTGGCGGGTTCTGACGGTGGCCTCACCGGTGTCTCTACCGGCTATAAAGACCTGGACGAAATGACCTCCGGTTGGCAGAAGTCCGATCTGGTCATCGTGGCAGGCCGTCCCTCCATGGGCAAGACGGCCTTCGCCATGAACCTGGTGGAACATGCCGTGCTCCATGGCGAGAAGCCGGTGCTGGTATTCAGCCTGGAGATGCCCGCCGAGAGCCTGATCTTCAGGATGCTGTCTTCTATCGGGCGCATCGACCAGTCGAAACTGCGAACCGGACAACTCAGCGATGAGGACTGGCCGGGCTTCAATAGTGCCGTTGCCAAGTTGAAGGATCGGCCCCTGTTCATCGATGATTCTGCCGGGGTCTCTCCCATGGAGATGCGCTCACGGGCCCGGCGTATCGTGCGCGAGCACGGTAGCCTGGGCATGATCGTGGTGGACTATCTGCAACTGATGCAGATAAAGGGCTCTTCCGAAAATCGGGTGAACGAGATATCGGAGATATCGCGGTCGCTGAAGTTGCTGGCCCGTGAATTCCAGTGCCCGGTGATCGCCCTGTCGCAACTTAATCGTGGCCTGGAACAGCGACCTAACAAGCGTCCTGTGATGTCTGACTTGCGTGAATCTGGTGCCATCGAGCAGGATGCCGATGTCATCACCTTCATCTACCGCGATGAAGTGTACAACGAGGACACGCCGGACAAGGGTGTGGCCGAGGTCATTATCGGCAAGCAGCGTAACGGGCCAATCGGCACCGTACGACTGAGCTTCCTCGGTAAATACACACGCTTCGAAGATTTCGCACAGCCGCGCTATGACGACAGCTACACACACGGCATGTAGTCAAACGGCCGTTTAGCAGGGACCTGTCAATGACCATAGCCAGCCGCCGCGCCTGGGCCACCATCGATCTCAACGCACTCCGGAAGAACCTGACCCGGGTGCGATCCCTGTGCCCGGAATCCCGGATCTACCCTGTCATCAAATCCAATGCCTATGGCCATGGTATGGCGCAGGCTGCGGCCGCCCTCAAGAACTCCCATACCAATATCGCCGGCTTTGGCGTGGCCACGGTCGAAGAGGCGCTGGCCCTGAGAGCGCTGGAAGCAGACCTGCCCATTCTTCTGCTCGACGGCTTCGTCACGGATGAGGAACTAAGGGAATGCCTGCGCCTGGGCATCGAGCCCGTGATTCATGCCACCTACCAGATGCAATCCATCGAGCGGGTACTGACGGACGCTGTGCTCGGCAAGCAGCGCAAGTTCTGGGTGAAATACAACACAGGCATGAACCGCCTCGGCATGAACAGTGAGGATAGCAGGGAGTCGTTTCTGCGCCTGCAGGGGATACCCGGTACGGAACTGGTGCTGATGTCCCACCTCGCCTGCGCCGATGATCCGGACAATGCCGAATTCACGGCTATCACCGGCAGACAGCAGGCAGCCCTGACCCAGCTGCGTGGTGAACTGGTCAGCAAGTCCCATTCCACTATCGAATGCAGCCTGGCGGCCTCGGCCGGTATCCTGCAGTGGCCCAATACGCATCTGGATTATGTAAGACCGGGGGTTATGCTCTATGGTAGTTCTCCGATGGCCAATGCCAGCGGCGAAGAGCTGGGTCTGCAGCCAGTAATGACTCTCTCGTCGCGCCTCATCGCGATTCGTGATCTGAAGGCCGGGGATGCCATCGGTTACAGCGCCACCTATGTGTGTGACAGGGATACCCGGGTGGGCACGGTGTCTATCGGCTACGGTGATGGTTATCCCCGGTCTGCCGAGAACGGTACGCCGGTACTGTTGAAAACCGCCAAGGGGCTCACACGAACCCGGCTCATCGGCAGGGTCTCCATGGACATGATCACCATCGACCTGACCGGAATCGATGACGCCGCCATCAATGACGAGGTGGTGTTGTGGGGAGAAGGGCTGTGCGCTGATGAGGTCGCCAGGTATTGTGGCACCATCGCCTACGAGCTGTTCTGCAAGGTAACCCCGAGAGTTCAGTTCAATTACATCAATGAGTGAGGCCAGGGTCGGGCACGGCGCAATCAGGCGCAGCACCCTGAATGGAAACTAGCTAGTGGCAAAGACAAAGACCGCCTATGTCTGCACCGACTGCGGGGCAGAGCACGGACAGTGGCAGGGCCAGTGTGCGTCCTGCAAGGCCTGGAATACCTTGTCCCAGATCAACCTGGGCAGCGGCACGCAGTCTCCCGCGGCCCGCGCCGACTTCCGTAAACAGGGCTATGCCGGTGAGCGGTCGCCCGTACAGAATCTTTCCGACATCGACCTGCAGGCACTGCCGAGGTTTTCCACCGGCATCGATGAGATGGACCGGGTGCTGGGCGGCGGGCTGGTACCCGGCTCGGTCATCCTGATTGGCGGAAACCCCGGGGCTGGCAAGAGCACCCTGCTGTTGCAGGTAATGTGTTTGCTGGCGGCACAGGACCGGCCTGCCCTGTATGTGACCGGCGAGGAATCCCTGCAGCAGGTCGGTATGCGCGCCCAGCGTTTGCAGTTACCCCGGGATAATCTCAAGTTGCTGGCTGAGACCAATGTGGAGCAGATCTGCAAGGCAGCCCAGGAGTACCAGCCGCAGTTGCTGGTGGTGGATTCCATTCAGGTTATGCACAGCAGCGACGTACCCTCGGCCCCGGGCAGTGTCTCCCAGGTGCGTGAGTGTGCTGCTTATCTCATCCAGTACGCCAAGCAGACCAACACCGTATTGTTGCTGGTGGGCCATGTGACGAAGGAGGGTAACCTCGCCGGGCCGAAGGTGCTGGAGCACATGATCGACTGCTTCGTCATGCTGGAAGGCGGTGCCGACAACAAGTACCGCATACTGCGCAGCCAGAAGAACCGTTTCGGTGCCGTTAACGAGTTGGGCGTGTTCGCCATGACCGAGTTGGGCATGCGGGAAGTGAAGAACCCTTCGGCCATCTTCCTGGCCCGCGCCGAGGAAGACAGCCCCGGCTCGCTGGTGATGGTATTGTGGGAAGGCACCCGGCCCCTGCTGGTGGAGATCCAGGCCCTGGTGGATGCCAGCCCCCTGGGCAATCCACGTCGGGTTGCCGTGGGTCTTGAACAGAACCGGCTGGCGATGTTGCTGGCGGTGCTGCATCGCCACGGTGGCCTGTACATGGCGGATCATGATGTCTTCGTGAATGTGGTAGGTGGCGTAAAGGTGAGTGAGACCAGTGCGGATCTGGCCTTGCTGCTCGCCATCGTATCGAGTTTCAAGGATCGACCCATCGACAAGAACACGGTGGTGTTTGGCGAGGTCGGTCTGGCGGGCGAGATTCGCCCGGTGCAGGGTGGTCAGGAAAGGCTGCAGGAAGCGGCGAAGCATGGCTTCACCCGCGCCATCATACCCAAGGCAAACGTGCCCAAAACCAAAATACCCGGCCTGGAAACCATCGGCGTCTCCAAGGTAGAGCAGGCACTGCAGGCGCTCTGATTCAGTCTCTGGCTACTCTGGCGCACGTGCAAAGTCAGCGTTGATCGTCTTCATGACGCAGTAGTAGTGTGCCGCACACCAGATGTTCACCAGTACCGTAATCGACATGGCATACCGCAGGCCATCGACACCGAACTGTGGGGTCAGGAAATCACTGACGTAGCCGGTCAGCATCGGACCCAGTCCCAGTCCGATAAGGTTCAGCATGAACAGCAATACTGCCGAGCCCATGGCGCGCATGCGAATGCCGACCAGAAAATGGGTAGAGGCGATGCAGGGCGCGAGATACCAGCCGCCGCAGAAGGCAGGCAGCAGGTAGGAATATGCCGCCAGGTAGCCATCGGGCATGATGAGGAAGGTGTTCAATGCCAGCGGAATAGCGAGTACCGTGGAGAGGAATGCGATGCGGGCATACCAGCTCTTGTCGCCGGTTTTATTGATCATCCGGTCAGAAATCCAGCCGCCGAACAGTGTGCCCGAAAGCCCCCCTATGCCGGCGATCATGCCGTAGTACCAGCCTACCTCCAGAATTGGCATCTCATGCACACGGCCCAGAAACAGGGGCATGAAGTTGCCCATGCCATAGGTCACGAAGGCGTGCAGGGCGCAGGCGAATGACAGGTGACGGAAAGATTTCCTGTCCCACAGAAAGGCCATCACCCCGAAAAAGCTCGGAGGGGTCACATCGCGACGTGCCTCTACCATGCCGCGCGGCGGCTCTTTTACGATGAAGCGCACCAGCAGCGCGAGCAGGATGCCAGGCATGCCCACCACGATGAAGGCGGTGCGCCAGTCGAAATACTGCACGAGATAGGCGCCCCCCACGGTGCCGACAAGGATGCCGCCGTAGACGCCGAGCGAGTAAATGGAGAGCGCCGTGGCTCTCTGCTCGGGGGGGAAGATGTCGGAGACGATGGAGTGGGAGGGTGGCGAACCACCGGCCTCACCCACGCCAACCCCGAAGCGGGCCATGAACAGCTGGAAGAAATTCTGTGCGAAACCACACAACGCCGTCATGCCGCTCCAGATGGCCACGGCCAGGGCAACGATGTTGCGGCGGTTACCCACATCGGCCCAGCGCGCCACGGGAATCCCCAGGGTGGTGTAGATGAAGGCAAAGGCCAGCCCGGACAACATGCCAAACTGGGCATCGGAGAGTTGCAGGTCGGCAATGATGGGCTGCGCCAGTACATTGATGACCTGCCGGTCTACAAAGTTGAAGACGTAAACTAGTGTGAGTACGCCCAGCACCAGGCAGCGGTAGGCCGGATTCCTGTATGCATCAACGATTCGCTGTTGCTGCAGAGACAGGGCGGCCGGACTGGCTTCTGCTGGCCCCGTCGGCTGGTCTATCGCGGTGTCCGACATCGTTCGTTCCTTGTTGTAGTTGTTTTGAGGATGCTGGCTTCGAAGTCGTGCTATCTGTAGTTACATTAGCTGTGCTGCTGGTATCTACTCCTGGCTTAGCCGTCGTATGAGCACTGCGCTGAGTTGTGCGCGCTCTACCAGGGAACTCAGGCGTGCCTGTTCCCGGTTGGAATGGGCGCCGGTGCCAGCGATACCGAGTGAATCCAGGGTCGGCAGGCCCACCGCCTGGGTGAGCGAGCCATCGGTGCCGCCGCCGGAATCGGTGACCCCGAGTTCCTGGCCCAACAGACGGCCAATGAACCGGGTTTTTTCCAGCAGGTAATCAGACTCGGCGGTTGCTATCTTGGGCGGACGATGCAGGTTGACCCAGCTGTCTGTGCTGAGTTTGCCGCTGTCGACGGGGTAGCTGTAAACCTGGCTGAAGATGCTCTCGAACTGCTGTCGCGCCAGTTCACCCTGCTCGGGCGTGGGGTAGCGCAGATCCACGAAGGCCTCGGCACAGGGTGCGATGGTATTGCGCGCTTCACCGCCAGAGACCACGCCCACATTGACCGTGAGACCGGTTTCGTAGTCGGTCATGTTCTCGATCTCGACGATCTTGTAAGCCAGCTCCTTGATAGCCGAACGGCCCTGCTCGTGGGCGCCGCCGGCGTGGGAGGCCACACCATTCACCACGAAGCGGGCCTGGCCCAGGCCCTTGCGTTCGCGCACCAGGGTGTCTGTGCCGGTGGATTCATAGACCAGGCCATAGTCGTGTTCGCGGGCCTGCTGTTCCAGGAATTTTCGTGAGGACAGGGAGCCGATTTCCTCGTCGCTGTTGAGCAGCACAGTAATCGCCATATCCTCTAGCTCACCCGCCTCATCCAGGGCCTTGAGGGCGTACAGCATGACCACGAGCCCGCCTTTCATGTCTGCCACCCCGGGGCCATAGACGGTGTCGCCGTCGCGTCGAAAATCCTGGAACGGGGCGAAGGGCGGAAACACGGTATCCATGTGGCCCATCAGCAGCAGTCGGGTGCCGTTGCCAGGCTTGGTCGCCAGCAGGTGATCGGCGACATCGATGCTGTAGTCACTGCCCGGGCAGCTGGGCATCTCGATGCGTTCACCGGGCAGGGTGGTGACGCCGAATCCGAGCTGGCGCAGTTCGGCCGAAAAGAATGCGGCGATCTCGCCAACACCGGCCTTGTTCATGCTGCCGCTATTGGTGACGGTGAGTTGCTCAAGCAGATCCACCATGTCCTGCTCGCGGGGCGGCAACCAGTCAACCAGTGCCTGCTCGGCGGCATTGAGATTGGGTTCGATGCGCTCGGCGGCCTTGGCAGCAGGGAGTAGCAGCAGCTGCAAGGCCAGGGTGGATGTGAGGAGATAATGTCGCGGCTTGCAAAAAGTTCTGTTTGTCATGGCTCAGGTCGGTCAGCCTCAGTGCTGACAGCAGGTGATTTTGATATTTTCGAGGTTTTCCCTAGACCCAGTATAAACAATTCGCCCAGGCCCAACAGAAGAAAGTAGGTGGCTGCTGCCCAATGTGTTCCGCGTTAAGCCATCGATAATTTCACGGCCTTATTCCAGTGTGATTTTACTTGGTCATATCCCGGTCATTGTAATCGACTGGCGGCAGGGACATAATGCTCCGCCCATGGACGCAGTCGCAGATCCCATCCTCACCGTCAATCAGCTCGGCAAAACCTATGCCGGCGGTTTTCAGGCTCTCAAAGACATCAACCTGCAGATTCAGAAAGGAGAAATCCTGGCGCTGCTGGGGCCCAACGGTGCCGGCAAGACCACGTTGATCTCCTCCATCTGCGGCATTGTCAGGCCCACAACCGGTTCCGTGACGGTGGCTGGCTACGACATCATCCGGGATTTTCGCAAGACCCGTTCCGTAATCGGCCTGGTGCCTCAGGAGCTGACCACGGATTCCTTCGAATCCGTGTGGAGTGCCGTGTCATTCAGTCGCGGCCTGTTCGGCAAGGCGCCGAATCCGGAGCACATCGAGAAGGTGCTCAGGGCCCTGTCTTTGTGGGACAAGAAAGACAACATGATCCGTACGCTCTCTGGCGGCATGAAGCGCCGGATGTTGATTGCCAAGGCCCTGTCTCACGAGCCCACCGTCTTATTCCTCGACGAACCCACGGCCGGGGTGGATGTCTCCCTGCGCAAGGACATGTGGTCCATCGTCAGCGACCTCAAGGCGGAAGGGGTGACCATCATTCTCACCACCCACTATATCGAGGAAGCCGAAGAAATTGCGGACCGGGTGGGTGTGATCAACAACGGTGAGCTGATCCTCATCGAAGAGAAGCACAGGCTGATGAGCAAGCTGGGCAAGAAGCAGCTCATCCTGGACCTGAGCCAGTCGGTCGCGGTGCTACCGGCGAGCCTCGAAGGCTATGAGCTGGAGTTGTCCGAAGACGGTGAGAAGCTGACCTACACCTTCGATAACCAGGGTGAGCACACCGGTATCACGTCTCTGCTGGATGATCTCAAGGCAGCCGGGATTCATTTCCGTGACCTCAACACCACCCAGAGTTCCCTGGAAGAGATATTCGTTAGCCTGGTACACGATTCCTGATATGAATATTCACGGCATATTGGCAATCTACAAATTCGAGATGGCACGCACCCGGCGTACCCTGTTGCAGAGTATTGTGGCGCCCGTGATCACCACGTCCCTGTACTTCATCGTGTTTGGCGCGGCCATCGGGTCCCGCATACAGCAGGTAGACGGCGTGAGCTATGGGGCGTTTATCGTGCCGGGCCTGATCATGCTGAACCTGCTGACCCACAGCATTTCCAACGCGTCTTTTGCGATCTATTTTCCGAAGTTCGTCGGTACCGTGTACGAGATGCTGTCCGCACCTATCTCTACCCTCGAAGTGGTGCTGGGTTATGTGGGTGCGGCGGCGACCAAGTCGATCGTTCTCGGCATGATCATCCTGGTGACCGCCAGCTTCTTCACCGATCTCAGGATCGCCCACCCCATTATCATGCTGCTGTTTGTGCTACTCACGGCTGTGTCCTTCAGCCTGCTGGGCTTCATCCTGGGCATCTGGGCGGACAACTTCGAGAAACTCTCGGTGGTGCCCATGCTGGTAGTGACGCCCCTGGTGTTTCTTGGTGGCAGCTTCTACTCCACCGATATGTTGCCGCCGCTGTGGCAGTCGGTATCGCTGTTTAACCCCGTGCTGTATCTGGTGAGCGGCTTGCGCTGGAGCTTCTACGAGATATCGGAAGTGAATGTGGCGGTCAGCCTGGCGTGCATTGTAGGGTTTATGCTTACGTGCCTGGCGGTGGTCTTCTACATGTTCAGGACTGGCTACAAACTGCGCAGTTGATCGAGCGCCCTATAAGGTGCAAGAAAAGGGGTCAAGAAAAGGGGTCAGAGTAAAAATACAGTACTGTATTTTTACTCTGACCCCTTTTTTCGCGTTGCTCACCGCCTGCAGCGAACCGGTGTCACAGGA
>JAYPVK010000018.1:0-41562 GCA_038134565.1 Pseudomonadales bacterium
GTGTTCGGGGCCGATCAGTTATTTCTGTCAAAGGGTGAGGACGATTCCATGTGATTGCTGCCGTTATCGATTTTTGGCCGGTCCCAGTTCGCCGCCCAGGCGATGGGTGGCATCTGGCGAAACGCATCCTTGAGACGCTCATCCCAGCTGCGGCTTATCTCCCTCAGGAATTCGCTGTCTGCATCGAAGCGATGATGGTCTGTGAAGACATAGGTATCCCGGTAATAAATCATCACCTCTACTGGTGGGCCTACCGTGAGGTTACTGCGCAGAGTCGAATCCATGGACACCAGGGCACACAGGGCGCAGGTATCCAGACTCGTGGTTGGACTCAGTATTCTGTCGAGAATGGGTTTGCCATATTTGCTCTCGCCAATCTGCAAATAGGGTGTGTCATTCGACGTGGTGATGTGATTGCCCTCGGGGTAGATCATCATGATCTCATGTTTTTCCCCATTGATCTGACCACCGATAATGAAGTTCGCTTCGAAAGTGACGCCACCACCGGTTTTCTTCTGCTGCGCGACGCTGACCTCACCCAGATACTCGGCGGCCTCTTCTATGCTTGTCACGGTCATGAGGTTGACCGGGCTGGCGCGTTTGATATCGGACTCGAGTTTGGAGATGACCCCCTGGGTGGTGGCCAGATTGCCCGCAGAGAGCACGCAGAACTGTCGGGATCCGTCGACACCAAACCGGAACATTTTGCTGTAGGTGGCTACCTGGTCGATGCCAGCGTTGGTGCGTGAATCGGAGCAGAAAACAATGCCATCATTCACAGCGATGGCAACACAGTAGGTCATTCGAGCGGGCCTGAGAGAGCGATTATGGAAAAAAGGATATAAATCATATACGGATTCCGTCTCCATAGTCTATTGATTGCTGAAATTTAATAAAGCGGAAAATTATCAACAATTTCTTATATTTCAATAAGATACGATATGCGGAAATGCACCAGACGGACAAATTGTTGCCACGAATCCAGGTCCCGGATTGCCGGTATCCAATCGACATCCTGCGCTATCGGCGGGTACCGATTCAACAGCAGCCGTAGCACTGTCTCGCCTGGAGTCACTAAACAGCGGCTCCTCAGGCTGCGGCGATGCACTCTATCTCCACCCGCGTATCACCACCGAGGCTGATACCGATGGCTGTACGGGCCGGTTTGTTCTCCGGGAAGAATTCGGCATAGACCTCGTTCATGGCACTCCACTCTGCCATATCCACGAGATAGACGGTGCACTTCACGACCCTGTCCATTGACGAACCGAAGCGCTCGAGGGCGTCCTCAATGGATTCAAGCGCACGCCGTGTTTCCGCTTGCACACCTCGCTCTCCGGGACCACCGGTCTTACCCGCCAGGAAGATCAAGCCTCCATAACGCACGCCTTCCGAATACGGCGCCCGTGGATTCGGGTTCATGTACTCCGGGTCTTCGGTCGTGCCCGCCTCGGCGGCGTTGGCGACGGGAAGCTCGGGTCGGCAGGCCAGCAACAGGGAAGAGAGAGCAGCTAATATGAGCAATCTGAGCATGGGATTCTCCAGTGAGTTTGTTATTCGTGTTTTTTTATTCATTAGCTTTATGGCTTGGTGGCAGTGTAGCCCTCCCGCCCCGCAATACCAACTGCGCTTGATCGCACTCTCATCCACTGCCTTGCAAGCCATTCTGGACAGTAACAAGTCATGATCGCAGCCGCACCAGCATGCCCGCCCTGCCCTTCAGTCAGTCAGCTCTTCATGCAACACATCGTGCTGCGCGCGTTGCTGCGCCTGCAGGTTGATCTGCCTGTACAGATTGTTAAGGAGATTGGTGCCCTTGGCGAGTTGTGTTGCCATGCGTCGTCCATTGCTCGAATGCTCGAGCAACTCAGAAACCCGTGATACTTCAAGCCCCACCTCAACGCTGCGCCTGAGGTTGCGCTCCTTGTGCGCATCATATAGATCCTTGACCAGCGCCGTCCTCTGCTCGAATTCAGCACTGGAGTAATGCGCCGCCGTGACGTCCATGAGATTCAGAATCTCAGCGACCTCGCCATGGAAATCATTCATGATAGACAGCAACTCCGCATCGCCCAGCTCATTCGTTTTGCTCGCGCTTTCCAGTACTTCCATCGCCAGCTCTGTGAATTGTCATTCCTGACAATATTGCCCGCCATTTTTGACACTCACACCCAGCCACACTGCCGGTTTAGCCGGCGCAACCAAGCCATTTCCATATTTTCCTTATTTGAATCAATAAGATGCTGAATACTGACTGAAGCTGGCACGAAATCAGCATACTCCTGAGCATATGCCCAGAACATATGTCCATTCAGCACAGCAAGACCTGCCCGACAGCGACTTTCACGACTTACGGGTCGCAATGAAGGATCAGCCTCACCAGCCAGGCTTTCAGACCGCGTCGTCCTTCTCCGGCAGTACTTGCGCAAACCAGCAAGGTCAGTGGTAATCCGATGGAATTCGATCCAACAGTTCTCGCCCGATTGCAATTCGCTGCCAACATCAGCTTTCATATCCTGTTCCCAACCATCACCATCGGTCTGTGCTGGATCCTGTTGTATTTCCGCGTGCGCTATACCCTGAGTCTTGCGCAGCAGGAAGGTGGCGACAAACACTGGGAGTACGCCTATTACTTCTGGGTGAAGATCTTCGCGCTCACCTTCGCCCTCGGTGTTGTATCCGGCGTCACCATGAGTTTTCAATTCGGCACCAATTGGCCCGGATTCATGGAGCGTACCGGAAACATTGCGGGGCCACTGCTTGGCTACGAGGTGCTGACGGCGTTTTTCCTGGAAGCGTCATTCCTCGGCATCATGCTGTTCGGCAAACAACGAGTCAGCAATCGGATGCACCTGATTGCGACAACGCTGGTGGCGGTAGGCACGACGTTCTCTGCGTTCTGGATTCTCGCCCTCAATTCCTGGATGCAGACACCCGGAGGATTCTCCATCAACGAGGGTGAGTTTCAGATCGAGTCCTGGATGGAGATCATCTTCAATCCGTCCTTTCCCTATCGCTTTGTCCACATGCTACTGGCATCGTTGCTGACCGCCTCTTTCCTGGTTGCCGGCATCAGCGCCTATCGCTGCCTGCGCGGGGTGGATGGCCCCGCGACCTGGCGTGTCATGCGCACGGGCATCATCATGGCCGCAGTACTCTCACCTCTGCAAATCTTCGTCGGCGATCTGCATGGCCTCAATACATTTGAGCATCAGCCCGCCAAGGTGGCCGCGATGGAAGCGATCTGGGAAACAGAACACGGTGCGGCCTTCACCCTGTTCGGCTTCCCCGACAGCGAGGCGCGGGAAACCCGCTTCGCCGTGAAGATCCCCTATGCCGCAAGCCTCGTGCTCACCCATGAGCTGGATGGCGAGGTGCAGGGATTGAGTGAGTTTGTCGGTGAGCACCCACCGGTCGCGCCTGTGTTCTGATCCTTCCGCATCATGCTCGCCGTGGGGTTTGCCATGCTGCTGAGCAGTTGGTGGGCGGCCTTTACCCTGCTGCGTCGCAAGGTCTGCTCGCCACTGCTGCTGCGCGTGCTCTCCTTGATGACCTTCTCCGGCTGGGTGGCGGTACTCGCCGGCTGGTATGTCACAGAAGTGGGACGACAACCCTGGATGGTCTATGGCCAGCTGCGGATTTCAGAACTGGTCGCTGACCATGCACCGGGAACCGTGCTCACAACCCTGATTGCCTATGTGCTGCTGTACGGATTCCTTCTGGTCTCCTACATCGCCACCCTGCGCTACATGGCGACAAAACCGGCCCGGTCACTGATGGAATTACAGCAACCCGCGATCACCGGTGGAGAGATTGCCCATGGCTGAGCTATTGCCCCTGTTCTTCGTCTTCGCCATGGGACTGGCGTTGTTTATCTATGTGATCCTCGATGGCTATGACCTGGGGATCGGCATCCTCCTGCCATTCGCCGATGACGCGGAGAAGGATGTGATGATCGCCGCCATCGGTCCCTTCTGGGACGCCAATGAAACCTGGATCGTGCTCGGCGTGGGCATTCTGCTGGTGGCCTTTCCCCATGCCCACGGCATCGTCCTTACCCAGCTCTATTTGCCCGTTACCCTCATGCTGATCGGCTTGATACTGCGCGGCGTCGCCTTCGACTTTCGGGTTAAGGCAGGCAGCACCCAACGCGACCTGTGGAACAAGATCTTCTGCAGCGGCTCGGTGCTGACCGCACTGTGCCAGGGCTGGATGGTGGGCGCGTACATTACGGGTCTCGACAGCAGCGGGGTCAACACGCTGTTCTCCATATTGATTGCCGTCACCATGCCGGCACTCTATATCCTGCTTGGCTGCGCCTGGCTTCTGATCAAGACCGAAGGCGCGTTGTTTCACAAAGCCGTGTCCTGGGCTCGGCTGGCGATATTCCCCATGGGCATTGCCCTGCTGCTGGTTTCCATCGCAACACCGATTGTCAGTGAACTGATTGCCGAAAAATGGTTTACCCTCCCCAACAGCATCGGACTCATGCCAATCCCGCTGAGCAGCATCGTCGCTTTTACCGTGCTGTTGTGGCTGCTGTTTCGGCCCGGCGCTTTTGCGAACAACCCGGCCTACGGTTGGCTGCTCTACGGCATGCTGGTGTTGCTCTGCCTGATGGCTTCACTGGGTCTCGCGTACAGCCTGTTCCCGGACATCATTCTCGGCAAGATGACCATCTACGAGGCGGCAGCCTCCACCGAGTCCCTGCAGTTCGTGTTTGTTGGCACCATCATCACGCTGCCCCTGATCCTGGTCTATACGGTCTATATCTATCGCGTCTTCAGCGGCAAGCTATCCAGCCTGGAGTATGAATAAAGCCCCAGACCGGGAATCATGAAGGCGCGTTTCTGTGCCGCGTTATCAAGCAGACGCCATGCAATCCCCTGGCTTCCCCTCTATTCAGATCATGGCCAGCTGAGCCGGTACAAATTGCAGGTGCCGCACAGCTAATGTATAAACGTCATTCCAGAATTTTAGGAGCTACACGCCATGAAGAAGGAAACCCTGGCCATTCACGCAGGCTACGAAACTGACCCCAACACCAAGTCGGTGGCAGTACCGATCTACCAGACCGTCGCCTATGAGTTTGATAACGCCCAACATGGCGCCGACCTGTTCAATCTCGCGGTGCCGGGCAATATCTATACCCGCATCATGAACCCCACCAACGACGTACTGGAGCAACGCATGGCGGCGATGGAGGGTGGTCTGGCCGCGCTGGCCGTGTCATCGGGCATGGCCGCGATCAACTATGCGATCCTGACCATCGCGAAGGCCGGTGACAATATCGTCTCTACCCCGCAGCTGTATGGCGGCACCTATACCCTGTTTGCTCACATGCTGCCCAGCCAGGGTATCGAGGTGCGGTTCGCTGAAGACGATTCCGCGGAAGCGATCGAGAAACTGATCGACGAGAAGACCAAGGCAGTCTACTGCGAGACCATCGGCAACCCGGCCGGCAACATCATCGACCTGGAACCTGTGTGTGCGGCGGCCCACAAACACGGGGTCGCAGTGATTGTCGATAACACCGTCGCCACTCCCGCTCTGTGCAATCCCATCGAGTTTGGCGCCGACATCGTCGTACATTCGCTGACCAAGTATGTGGGCGGACACGGCACCTCCATCGGCGGCGTGATCGTGGATTCGGGTAAATTCCCCTGGGCCGAGCACAAGGCACGCTACCCGGAACTGAATGAGCCCGAACCTTCCTATCATGGTGTGGTCTACACCGAGGCCCTGGGCGAGGCCGCCTACATCGGGCGAGCCCGCACCGTACCCTTGCGCAATACCGGGTCGGCGCTCTCGCCAATGAATGCCTTCCTGATCATGCAGGGCCTGGAAACCCTGAGCCTGAGAATGGAGCGGCATTGTGAAAATGCCATGGCGGTGGCCAGCTATCTACAGAACCACGACAAGGTGGAATGGGTGAACTTTGCCGGCCTGGAAAATGATCCCAATCATGCCCTGGCCAGGAAGTATTGCGGTGGCGTACCGGCCTCCCTGCTCACCTTCGGTATCAAGGGCGGCTTCGATGCCGGTGTGAAATTCTATGATGCCCTGGCTTTAATCAAACGACTGGTCAACATCGGCGACGCCAAGACGCTGGCCTGTCACCCGGCATCGACGACCCACCGCCAACTCTCGGAAGCCGAACAGCTGGCTGCCGGGGTGAAGCCCGAGACCATGCGAATCTGTGTAGGCATCGAGCACATCGACGACATCATCGCCGATATCGAGCAGGCGTTGGCCCAGGCTTGAGACCCTGGCGCTCAACCAGCTACGTTTACAAAGGGGTCCAGTTGGACCCCTTTTCTTTTGTTCTTTTGTTCTTTTACTTTTTTGGTTTTTTGGTTTTTTGGTTTTTTGGTTGAAGACTTCCTCAAGGGTGGCCGTGCCGGACAGGAGAGGCTTGTCGCCAACGCTCTGCGCCCCTCCGGGGTCCCTTCTCTCTGAAAAAAGCCCTACGGTCTTTTTTCTGCGCTCAGCGCTATCGCTTTACTGTTGGCGCCAAGCCTCTCCTGTCCGACACTCTGAGCGCTGAGGAGCGTTGCGTTATTTGCAGGCTTGATCTCACTTTGATCATGGGTTGTGATATCTGGACGTAATAAGAAGACTACGATGTCTCGGTTGCCACTGAACGAGCGGCTGTGGGGCGGCAGGGTTTCCGACCCGCCAGTCAAGGCCGGCGCTGAACGCAAGAAAAAGACCGCTTTTCAGGGCTTTTTCTGGAGTGAAGGCACCCCGGAGGGGCGCCGAGCCGGCGGGGCGGGAACCCTGCCACCGCGCAGCCGCGCTCGAGGGCACTGATCTACAACGAAAGGGGACACTGCAAGCAACAAGCAGATTTTATCTCCGCCGGTTCAGTCATTTACTAGTGTCCCCGTCTGGGAAGTTCCTAGAAGGTACCGCGTATTTTTATCGCCAATACGGGACCCGCGTCGGAACAGGAATCTTCGATCTCCTGTAAATCACCGTTTGCGATAGTGCCATTTACGTAACGGGCCCGGATGCGACAGCGATCGCGTGCATCCCGTGCTTCAAAGCGGTATACCAGATCCCCCCAGGCCTGTACTTCAACCCAAGCAGAATAGGACCCGACCTTGGGATAAGTCTCGATCTTGTCGATATCGAAGACGCGGAAATCGTTGTAGAACTCCCGTCGGTAATTGAGTCCCCAGTTCATGTTGTAGAACGAAGGGATATCATGACGGAAACCCACATTGTAGCGACTCGCGCCTCCGCGTATGGATCGCTCCCGGGGAATCTTCAGGAAGGGATCTGTCACTTCTGAGTCTTCCATCGACAAGCCGGCGGTCAGCAACATCTGGGGCTGGTTGAACATCAACAGGCGCAGACTGCTGTTGAGATTGAAACCGTATCGCTCGCCGCTGCCAATGTTTCCTCGCGCACCCAGGGTCTCGGTTGCGGTGGACACGTCAACGTTGTCGATCAGGTCATCCAGATCATGATAGAAGACATTGCCGTTTAAAACGCCGGCATCGTTCGGCAAACGGTACTCGAGGTTAGCCTCGTAACGCCAGGATTGTTCCTGCCTGAGATCGGCATTGCCTTCGAAGGCATTCTGTTCGTCATCGCTGCCATCGATACTGGCAGTGAAATCGGTAAAGCTGAGCTGGGCAACATCTTTCTCGATGCTCGCGCGAAACTGTATGGAAGGCGTGATATCGAATCGGTAGTCCACTTTGGGACGGAAGAAATTGAAGTCACGGGATTTCGACACATTACCGAACTGGGAAATTTCACTGTCTTCGAACAGCAGGGTAGTCTCAAGACTCATACGCTCATTGAGTTGCCAGTTGTGGATAGCAAAATATTCATAGCGCATCTCTTCCACGGTACCGACTGCATCGGTTACCGGCGACAAGCCACCGAAGCGTTCCGATCCAGGCTGACTCCCAAGCAATCCAAGTTGCAGGGAGGTGTCGAGAATTGTCTGGGCGCGTTCCACACCGGCTTCCAGGGATTGCTGGTCACTGATATCGAGCACATAGGAAGAGCGGATAATTCTTTCCTTGGTGCCGATCTCGTTCGCCAGGTACAGATCCGCCGTCCTGCTACTGCCATCGACCTGGTAACGGGTTCGGTAACTGTTGTTGTCGGCGTCATTGACAATAAACAGGGTTCGCCAACGACTGCCATCGGCGAATACATGCATATAGTCACCGCCGATCTCCCAGGAACCTTCCTCGAAAGGAATATCGTCTCGCTCGAAGGTCGCGGTTGGGGGATTGTCGCTGAAGTCTGTCAGCACCCGATCGGCATAGGCAAAGCGATCGTTGTCTACCCACTGCAGGTTAAGGTTTGCTGTATCGTTCCTGGTAAATTCGTAACCGAAATTCGCTTGCAGGGTAATCGGCCAGCCGTCGTTGCCTTCGTCCCTGTCGACAGTCTCGTTTGTCGAACCATCCGGGTTGTAGCTGGTTTCAAATCCGTCACGGAATTCCCAGCGCGGCTCTCGCTCCGCGCTGAGGAAATAGTTGAACGCACCATTCTGGCCAGTCGCTGAAATCTTGGCACCGGGTTGGTACTTGCCATCGTGGTAGTGGTCCATGTTGATTTCATAGGCATAGGAAGTACTCGACTGGGACTGCAACAACACCACGTTGATTATCTGGCTCCCGCCGCGAACGTCCAGATCGCCGGATGTACCGCGAATGATCTCTATGTAGTCCACCTCACTGGCAGGAATGCGCGTGAGCTGGGCGTTGCCCTCGTTACCCTTGCCCGCGATGCGGCGACCATTGATCAGCACCTGATCACCGCCGGCACCCAGGCCCCGACGACCAGAACCACCAGAACTGCCCGGCCCGCCCTGTGGGCCACCGCCGCCCAGCGCCACCGAGATACCCGGAATCCTCTGCAACATATCGTTGACCGAGTAGGGCTGGTATTGAGCGAAATAGCTGGCCGGATAAGTGACCGTAGAGTCGTCCGCGGTAGTAGGCAGATCCTGGGCAAGGGCCTGTTGGCCACCGCCTGCGAGGACCAGTGCGGCGATCCCGATTGCGAGGCGTAACTTGCGGGGCGAATTAGAATGTCGGTTCATAGCAGATTGCGGGCTCCCTGTGCCTTCTTGTTATAGCCGCCTGCCGGTTTTCCTCACGCGCGAAGGCTTGCGCGAGGCGATGTCTCTCCAGGCAGGGATCGAGACGCGCAGTATGCCTTCCAGACGACGCAAGAAGAACCTAAAGTTGTATCAAAACTTCAACAATTTGTAATAAAGGAAGATGCAATCCCCTGCCCACCCGCATACTTCGACCTCTAATTACCTGTCTGCAAAAAACGCTCACTCACCCTTGTAATACCTCGCAAGATTCTGAATGATGCAAAAAGGTATCCCGAATGCACGATTCATTTGTCTCCCCAATCTCGACCTGCGGGAAACCTGGGCACGATACCGGAAATTGAGAGCGGAAAATGAGAGCGGAAAACCGCGGGCAGAAGCCAGCAGCCGCTGCTGGCAAGGAAAGATTCATGCATACAATGACAACACGAGAGCTTGATGCATTTCCGCTCTGCCCGTTTTTTATGAGGCAGAGATCAATCCAGTTCCCTTAGCAGCTCATCCATCGACGCCTTGGCATCGCCATAGAACATGCGCGTGTTCTCTTTGAAGAACAGGGGATTTTCAATGCCGGAATAACCCGTTCCTCGACCACGCTTACAGACAAACACATGACGTGACTTCCATACTTCCAGAACCGGCATGCCCGCTATGGGACTGCCCGGATCGTCCTGCGCGGCGGGATTGACGATGTCGTTGGCACCGATGATGATGACCACGTCGGTCGCGGGAAAATCATCGTTAATCTCTTCCATCTCCAATACGATGTCATAGGGTACCTTGGCTTCCGCCAGTAACACGTTCATGTGTCCAGGCAGGCGCCCGGCAACCGGGTGAATCGCGAAGCGCACCGTCTTGCCCTGTGCCCGCAAACGCTTGGTCAACTCGGAGACGGAACCCTGGGCCTGGGCCACAGCCATGCCGTAACCCGGTACGATAATCACACTGTCGGCATCCTGGATCGCCTGGGCGACCGCATCGGCCTTCGCTTCAATCATCTCGCCTTCGACGGCGGCGGACGCCTGTGTTTCGCCGCCCCAACCGCCGAGAATTACCGACACGAAAGACCGATTCATGCCCTTACACATGATGTAGGAAAGGATGGCACCGGAAGAGCCCACCAGCGCGCCAGTTACAATCAGCAGGTCATTGCCAAGGGTGAAGCCAATCGCGGCAGCCGCCCAGCCGGAATAGGAATTCAACATCGACACCACCACCGGCATGTCGGCACCGCCGATGGCGAGGATGAGATGGCAACCGATCGCTCCCGAGATCAGGGCAACCAGCAGCATAGTCCACAGACCGGCACCGCCGAGATAGAGATAGCCGAGGAAGATACAGGCAAGCAACGCCAGCAGATTGAGCGCATGTCGACCCGGCAGGGTCAGTGCGGCCGAACTGAGCCGGCCAGCGAGTTTACCGTAGGCGATGATGGAGCCGGTAAAAGTAATGGCACCGATCAGGATTCCCAGGAACAACTCCACCTTGAGAATGCTGAGTTCCACCTCGGTCTTGGCCGCAATCGTGGCCGCAAAACCAGCCAACTGGTCGACAGTGCCATCCGCGCGGGCGGCAAGCGCCGAGCCCATCTCAAGATCGGCGTTGATGCCAATGAAAACCGCAGCCAGACCTACCAGGCTGTGGAAGCCAGCCACCAACTCCGGCATCTGGGTCATCTGCACACGGTTGGCAACGATCCAGCCGCCGATGCCGCCCGCGATAATCATCAGCCCGATCAGGAACGACTGGCCGCCGGCGCTGTTGATTGTCGCCGCGACAGCCAGGGTCATGCCGATGATGCCATACCAGATGGCACGCTTTGCTTTTTCCTGATTGGACAGGCCACCGAGGGCCAGGATAAAGAGAACGGCTGCTACTACGTAGGCAGCGGTAACGAGTCCTTCGTTCGTATGCATCGCTTAACTCCGTTGGAACATCGCGAGCATGCGACGCGTAACCAGGAAACCACCAAAGATATTCACCGAGGCCATCAACACCGAGAGTGCGGCCAGCAGGATCACGAGGAAACTGCCGGACACGATCTGCAGCAAGGCACCGACGATGATGATCGAGGAGATGGCATTCGTAATCGCCATCAGCGGCGTGTGCAGCGAGTGCGCCACACCCCAGATGACATGGAATCCAATAAACACGGATAACACGAAGACGATAAAGTGCTGCATGAAGCTGGGGGGAGCGATCGCGCCCAGGGCCAGGCAGAGCACACCGCCGATGCCGAGCAAGATGCCGGTGCGGTTCAGTGATTTCTTCATCTCTGCCAGTTCGCGTGCGGACTTCTCCTCGGCCGTCTCCACCACTTCCTTCTTTTTCGGGGCAGCGGCGGCGATCGCCTTGATCTTGGGCGGCGGTGGCGGCCAGGTAATCTCGCCCTGATGGGTGACTAATGCTCCGCGAATCACGTCGTCTTCCATGTCGATGACCGGCACGCCGTTTTTCTCCGGTGTGAGATCATCCATCATGTGACGGATGTTAGTCGCATAGAGGTTGGAGGACTGGGTGGCCATGCGGCTGGGGAAGTCGGTATAGCCAATGATGGTGACACCGTTATCGGTTACCAGCTTCTCGTCGGCTCGGGTGAGCGTGCAATTGCCACCGCGCTCCGCTGCCAGGTCCACGATTACCGAACCCGGTTTCATGGCCGCGACCATATCCTCAGTCCACAACTCGGGTGCGGGACGGTTGGGAATCAGGGCTGTGGTGATAACGATATCAACCTCAGGCGCCAGCTCCCGGAATTTTTCCAACTGCTTCTCGCGAAACTCTGGGCTTGAAGGGGCTGCATAGCCTCCGGTTTCGGCGCCGTCAGTCTGTGCCTCCTCGAAATCCAGGAAGACGAACTCTGCACCCATGGATTCTATTTGCTCAGACACCTCGGGTCGCACATCGAAGGCCATGGTAATTGCCCCCAGAGACACCGAGGTACCGATGGCTGCGAGGCCCGCCACACCGGCTCCGACCACCAGCACTTTCGCCGGCGGCACCTTACCCGCGGCCGTCATCTGGCCCATGAAGAAACGGCCGAAATTATTGCCCGCTTCTACCACCGCGCGGTAGCCGGCGATATTGGCCATGGATGACAGGGCGTCCATCTTCTGCGCGCGGCTGATACGGGGCACCATATCCATAGCCAGCGCGGTTATGTTTTTGACCTGCAACTTTTCCAGTAACGCCTCATTGGCCGCCGGCCAGATAAAGCTGATCAGTATCTTGCCTTCCGGGGCCCCTTCGATCTCTTCCAGGGAGGGTTCACGCACCTTGACGATGACGTCAGCTTCGCGCCACAACTCGGCCGCCGAGCCCACCAGCCGCACGCCTGCCGCCTCATAGGCCGCATCGGTGATCGAGGCCGCCGCCCCGGCGCCTGATTCCACCAGGCACTCATAGCCCAGCTTCTGCAGACGCTCGGCGCTGTCGGGCGTCAACGCGACCCGGGCTTCGCCTTTCGCCGTCTCAATGGGGGCACCTATCTTCATGGTAAAACTCCTGAAACTACTATTTATAAGGTATAAAACCCAACAACGCGTTCCATAGATTGATCAGCCTCGGGTGGAGACTTTCGCGATGGGGTCAGCACCTGAGCTGCTTACACAGGCTACTTTGCTGGGGGATAAAATACAGTGATTTTTGTGGCATTCATAGGCAAGAATCGAAGTTCCTGACGAATTGCTATGGCTAAAGAACAGAGATAGTCGCAAAATATCCTTAAGCAGTTTTACTCTCGATTTTCGGGTTGTCGGCTATGGAGATACATAACAACATCATCGAACTCAGCGTAGGCGCTGCCTTCATGTTGGTAATCTGTTACTTTCTGAGTTGGCGAAACAAGCCGATCGATGACACTAATCCCCGCGAGGGAATACTGCTTGGCATCTATTTCGGCCTCAGTGCAGTCATCGGCATGCTGATTGCCCTGGAGGTTTCTGAAGGCGTAATCTTCGATGCCAGATCCATGCTGATCGGCGTGGGCAGCTTCTTCGGCGGTCCTGTCGTTGCAGTGATTGCTTCCGCCATTGCTGCAAGTTACAGACTGGTTCTTGGAGGTGCAGGAGCACTATCCGGTATTGGCGTCATCTCCCTGCGCTTGATCCCGGGTGTCGAGAATCGTCGTGTCCCCGCTGTGGAAGTCTTGCTGAGAACACCTTTTATCGCTGACCTGATTGAGAAAGGCGAAGTCAGCGCGATCAAGGATGCCATGGAGAAAGGGAGTGACCTGGGCATGCAAACCTTCGATCAATCACTCTATGCCTTGTTCGAAAGCGGCAAGATAAGCCAGGAAGAGGCACTGAAGAACGCAGACTCGGCGACTAACCTGTCCGTCAGTATACGCCTGGCGAAAGGCGTCAACAGTGACGATGAGTCGGACCTGGAGATCAGCAACTGAGAGTCTGCCTGGCCTCCACCGGCCAGGGATGCTCATCACAGAATGCATACCGATGGTGCATCGATAGCGGAATCGCACTTACTTTCCCTGCCCATCCCGTCTCGCCCGGGTCGAAGCAATGCCCAAAATAAAAGGCCAGGTCTCTCTCGAAACCGGGCCTTTCTCTTCTGCCACGCTGATGCGTGTTGGAAGTCTTACGCTTGCCTAGTCGTCAGACCCTGCAAGACTTCTCTGGTCGCGTTCGGCACGCTCGACGACGAGCTTCTCGTAACCCTCTTCATCAAGATGGGTCACCGCGATCCAGGCATGAGACATTTCATCGGTAGTACGCTGACCTGCGCCAACCCACTGATCCGGATCTGGGTTCATGGGATTGTCGGCAGTATTGTCGTACCAGGCAGAGATGATGATGGTCGCGCCAGCCGGAATCAGGGGCTGATAACCTTCTTCATAGGTGTGGCTGTGGTTCCAGGCAGCAGTCCAGTTGGACGCCTGGCTCAGCACTTCACGACGACCGGTTTCCGGATTGAACATCTCCAGGGACATGGCAACACCGCGCAGGTGCATGTGTGGCTGCCAGCTGTCGATGCGAACCGGATGATCGAAGGAGTGGAAGCCTTGGGTCATCAGCTTGCCGTGAGGTGGCACCATGTAGTCGCCACCACCGTCCAGGCGATAGGCACGCAGGTCCTGCCTGTAGGCATCTTCTTCGTTGAACTGATCTTCTTCGTCGTAGTACCAGATACCTACCTGTACCTGATCATTTGGCACAGCATTGCCATCCGGGAAGTAGTGGATTTCCCACTCTACCTTGGAGTTGGCAGGCGCTTTTCGACACGCACCTGCAGGCACTTTCTCGCCGAGCTTACCCAGCGCGAATTCAGACAGACGGTCGCTGTCAACCCACTCGCCTTCGTCGTTCAGAATCTTGAAGTGAGAGTTGGCGTGGTGAGTAGAACCCATTGCTGCGGCTGAAGGCAGTGTTTCTACCGCCTTGATGCAGCGGCTCTCGGTGATACCGGAATCGACTACCGGCTCCCACCACAGGTCCTGGCCCTGGGCAGGGACATTCCAGGCCGCTGACTTGATGATGTGATCGGGCGGACCCAGATCCTCTGCGAGGCGCCATTCACCTTTCTTCGGATACTGTCGCGGTGCAGGCAGGTCTTCTGGATTACCCATGGGGGAACCAGCGTTCACCCAGGCAACGATCGTATCGATGTCTTCCTGGGACATGCGCCAGTCGTTCTTCAACTCCTGCACGCCGATATCGTGATCATACTGATACGGAGGCATGGCACGCTGAGCTACCTTGAGCTGGATAAGAGGCGCCCAGGGACGCACTTCCTCATAGCTGGTAAATGACATGGGGCCGATCGCACCAGGCTGGTGGCAGATCTGGCAGTTATCCTGAATAATTCGGGATACTTCCTTCGCATAGGTGGGATGGGCGGCCTCATCCTGTGCGCTGGCTGCTGCTGGCAACAAGGCCAGGGCCGAACCCAATCCAATTAATCCTGCAATTCTCATTTGCTATTCCTCAAGCTAGCCAGGGATTTATAGTCATACTACCGCTTACGAATATCCAGCCGCAGTGGATGACATCTTGCGGGCTTGGCGCGCGAATTCCAAGCCCCTATTTGTCACAATTTGTAGGCCAAATGTCTCAAAAACGTTACAAAATCGCTTCGTCGCGGGTATCTCCCCAAAGAATTCGGGGCCGTATCCGGGATAGCTGATATTTTGCTAATAATATCAATATCTTATATTTTCCGGCACTCTATGTCAGCGACCTTCGCAAGCGCCGGCTGCACACGGTCGCCACCGAACAGCTGAGGAACAACATCCCAAGCAGCAGGCCGACAAGTCCCTGCTGTCCGGCACGGCCACAGCCCAACGAGAGACCCTGGTCGGCACGACCGTTACCTGCAGAGAATTTCCACATAAAAGAAGTCCACAATTCCCTGCTATACTGGCCAGGTATTCAGGAGAAACACAATGAAAAGAACAATCCTGGCCTGCCTGATTCTGTTACTGATAGCACCCCACGTATCGGCCCAGCGCCCCAACCGCCAGTTATTCCCGTTACGCGCGTACAACCTCCAGGGCTATGTCCCGGTACCCTTCGAGGAAGCCTTCGCCCTGCCCGCTTCCATGGAGACGGCGTCCTATGCCGGTGTGGCGATGAACGCCAGAGGTAACCTGGTGATACTGAGTCGCGGCAACCCTACCTTCCTGGAATTCGAAACCGACGGCACCTTCGTGCGCGCCTTCGGAGCCGATGGCCTGCTGGCTCGCAGCCATGGCATGCATATCGACAGGCAGGACAATATCTGGGTGACTGACGTGCGTGATCACGTGGTGATGAAGCTGGATTCGAACGGCAATGTGCTGATGACCCTGGGCAGCAAGGGACAGTCCGGTGAGTGGGATGAGGCAGCCGGTATGCGCCTCTTCAGTGAACCCAACGATGTTGCACTGGATTCGGCTGGCAATATCTATGTCGCCCAGGGCCACGGCGGCGACCTCCCTCGCGTCATCAAGTTCAGTCCGGATGGAGAGTACATCACCCAGTGGGGCAGTCGCGGCTATGGCCCCGGGCAGTACGTGGCCGCACACTCCATCGATATCGACCGGAACGATGTAATATATGTGGCCGACCGCGAAAACATGCGCATCCAGCGCTACGACACCGAAGGCACCATGCTGCGGACCTGGGAATTCGACGCCATGGTTTGCGCTATCTATTGGCATGACGATGGACATCTCTACATGACTACCGGATTCGATGGCGAGATGGCCAAGGTCGACAGCGTCGGCAAGGTAATCGGGGCCATAGGCAGCCCGGGTGAAGGTAACGGGCAGTTTGGCGAAGCGCACCATCTGACCGTGGACGCTGAAAAAAACGTCTACGTGTCTGACGTGATCCTCAGGCGCATACAAAAATTTGAGAACTTGCAGTGGTAGCGTCTGGCACCTGAGCCAGTTCTACCAGCACGAAGCAAAAAGGAGGCACCATGATGCAAATCTTCCACCACTTCAGATCATTCATAGCGATTCTCGTCCTGTCGCTATGGACACTCAGCAGCGTTGCCCAGGAAGCTGGCAAGCAAGTCGTGATGGTGCCGATGCGCGATGGCGTCAATCTTGCGACGAACATTTATCTACCGGAAGGCGAAGGCCCATGGCCGGTAGTACTGACACGCACACCCTACAACAAGAACGGTGCAGATCGCAGTGCCGCCACCTATAACGAGGCGGGCTATGTACTGGTTTCGCAGGATGTAAGAGGCCGGTATGAGTCCGAAGGCGTGGATCAGCCTTTCGAAGTCGACATGCCTGACGGCTATGACACGGTTGAATGGATTGCGGCACAGGACTGGAGTAACGGTAAGGTAGGGATTTTCGGCACATCCGCGCCAGGCATAACCTCAAACCTGGCCGCAGCGGCAGCACCGCCACATTTAACGGCGGCCTACGTGACCGTTGCACCCGACAGCCTGTTTTATCGCTCACGCTTCGTTGGCGGTGTCTTCAAGGAGAGTCACTCGGGAGGCTGGTTACGCGGCCAGGGCATTAGCGAAGAGCGCATAGCCGCCTACAAGGCACGGGCCGTACTCGACCAGGGCTGGAAGGACACAGACTTCCTGTTCCACCGCGACAATGTACAAATTCCAATCTACAACGTGGGTGGCTGGCACGATATCTACGCAGAAGGATCACTCTCTAACTATCTGCACCTGCAGGAGCAAGGTGTCGGCCTCGCCGCGGGCAATCAGAAACTATTTATGGGTGCGTTTGGGCATGGCGCCCTACAGGGAGATCTGGCTTACCCGAACGGCGGTTTCATAACCGGCAGCATGGACGAACAACTCCGCTGGTGGGACTACTGGCTCAAAGGCGAAGACAACGGCATCATGGATGAGCCGCCTATCAGTTTTTACATGATGGCATCCGCCCGCAAAGGCTCTGCCAGCACCAGCAATCGCCTGATCCACACTGATCACTGGCCACCACGGCATGAGAAGACGCGTTTTTATCTGCTGCCCGGCGGCACAATAGATACCTCAGCCCCGACGGCCGATTCTGCGTCCAGCGCTTACCGGTTCGATCCGGCCAATCCAGTTCCCACCGTTGGCGGGCAGAACCTTGGCAGTGATGTCGGACCTAGGGATCAGCGTGAAATAGGCGAGCGACAGGATTACCTGAGATTCCAGACACCCGTCCTGGAAGAAGATCTGGTGGTAGCGGGGCATATTGACATGGAGTTGTATGTATCGACCGATGCCCTGGATACCGATTTCGTTGTCAAACTCCTCGACATCTATCCCGATGGCTATGAAGCTCTCATTCTCGACTACCCGCTGCGCATGCGATTTCGCGATGGCCAGAATGCCGAAGATGTAAAGATGATGACACCGGGCGAGGTCGAGAAAGTCACCATCAATATGTGGAGTACCGCCCAGACTTTTGAAGCGGGACACCGTATTGGCATCCATGTCAGCAGTAGCAACTACCCACGCTTTGCCGTAAATCCAAATAATGGTGCTGCCCTGGATGATCTGGATACACCTGCAAAAATCGCGACCAACACGATTTATTTTGATGCGCAGCATCCATCCGCGATGATCCTGCCGGTGGTTACTGAGGATCTATAGCTGCAACAGCCTTCTGTCCCATTGGACCCATGTGGTAACAGCCCGGCGTTGCCATTTATAATGCCGTGCTTTTAGAAATCCCCAAACCAACGGATACGCAGGGAAAAACTTTTCATGGGTAGAGCTTACCAAAACCGCAAAGAGTCCATGGCCAAAACCGCCGAGGCGAAGACCAAGGTCTACAGCAAATATGCGCGGGAAATCTACGTCACCGCCAAGTCGGGCGGAACGGACCCGGCAGGCAACCTGGCCTTGCGCGGATTGATCGAGCGCGCCAAGAAAGACCAGGTTCCAACACACGTCATCGACAGGGCGCTGGAGAAGGCATCCGGCGCTGGAGGCGAGGATTTTGCACTGGCCCGCTATGAAGGCTTTGGACCTGCTGGCAGCATGCTAATCGTGGAATGCCTGACCGATAATCCGAACCGGACTTTCGGCGATGTCCGCCAGTGCTTCGTCAAGACAAAGAACAAGATTGGTACGCCAGGCAATGTCAGTCATCTATTCGATCACTGCACAATCCTGAAATTCCGCGCCGACGACGAAGAGGCGGTACTGGAAGCCCTGCTCAATGCGGATGTCGATGTGATCGATATCGAGAACGAAGACGGTCATATCACGGTATTCGCACCCGATAATGAATATGGTCAGGCGCGCCAGGCCATCTGCGAGGTATTCGGAGACGATGAGGGTGAAGTTGAGTTTGAGGCTGACGTCATTCAGTTCCTGCCGCAGGCTACGGTTTCGCTGCAAGGTGAGGATGTCGACGTGTTCGAGAAGCTCATCGATCTGCTTACCGACCTGGATGATGTGCAGAACGTTTATCACAATGTCGCCTGATCGCTGGGCACCAGGTTCCTAATAGCGCTTTACGAGCCAACACGCCCTATGAAACAGTCCGTCCTCAACCGATACGAGCGGGATTCAAGCGGGCGTATTCTTTTTGACGTCAGTGCCGACGCGGTTGAGGACCTGTTCAGTCACTGGGACCGCACGGCGCCCTACATCCGGCGTGACCTCGACGAGGAACTCACAGACTACTTGATCGATAGCGCGGTCGAGTTCGAGAGCCAGCCGTTTGGCATTCGTTTTTGATTTCATAAACCTGTGGATGGGGAAGCACTCGGGCGGGTTACTCGAAGTATCAACGTCCATTTCCAGTACCGGGCCGAAAAAGAAGGGCAGCAGATCAATAAGATGTTGCGAAAATCACTCATCTTACTGCTCATCGGCCTGCTTATCATGGCGACCGCCGTGTGGGTCGGCGGTCGTATTGGCAGAGAACCCTCTGTACTGGCCAATGTGCTCGAACAGGGTCTTATCGTCGCGGCCTGGGTATCTATGTGGGAAACCGTAGCCACCTATCTGATCGAGTGGCTACCACAGCGCAAGCAACGCCGGCTCTTTCGCCAGTTATCGGAGGCTCCCCTGAGCTTTAGCCAGCTTGCCTAGGCCACGGTTGAAGCAGGGTCAGATTTTTTAATTCACCTCGCTCGGGGACCAACACATGGAATCTACTGCAGCTCTCGCAAGGAACAGACGCCTGGCAGGCCTCGCCGGCTGGTTGCTGCTGTGCTTTGCAGTATCCGCCATCGGTGCATTGGCGTCTATTCAGGCCCAGACCTTCTATGCGCAATTAGTCCAACCCGACTGGGCACCACCAGGCTATGTGTTTGGGCCTGTGTGGACCATCCTCTATGCCATGATGGCAATCGCCGCCTGGTTGGTGTGGTGCAAGGGGGGCTTTAAGGAGAACCGGTTGGCGCTGAGTTTGTTCCTGGCTCAGCTAGCGGTAAACGCACTCTGGAGTTGGCTGTTCTTCGCCTGGTTTCTTGGCGCTCTGGCTTTCGCCGACATCCTGCTGCTTTGGCTGCTAATTGCCACCACTCTGTGTGCATTCTGGCGCAGGCGCCTCCTGGCCGGGATGCTAATGCTACCCTACCTGTTTTGGGTTAGCTTCGCCGCCATGCTTAATTTGTCCGTATGGCAGCTTAACCCTGGACTATTGGGATAATAGAGCGACACTAAAATCCCTGCACCCGATTCAACAATGCAAGATGACGATCGCAACTGGGTGTCGAATCAGCTGCAGCGATTAATCAGCCTCAATAAGCTGCTCTTCTTCAATGAGGTAGCGCTCACAGAACTTGATAATCGCAGCCTGTGATGCAGGCTTGGCCAGCATATCGTTGACGCCAGCCTCGAGATAAGTGTCCACATACTCGCTGGATACATTAGCCGTGAATGCGATGATGGGCACACCACGATTGCGCCCTTCCTTGCGTATCTTGCGTGTCGCCTCCACGCCGTTCATCACAGGCATGGCAATATCCATGATGATCAGATCAAAATCGATACGCTGCTCGTCCTCTACCGCCTGTTTGCCATTGGCCGCTGTCGTCACGCCCAGACCGAGCTTGGTCAGCAGAATACGCGCCAGCTCAAGATTGATCTGGTTATCATCCACCAACAACACCTCCCCCTTGAATACTGGATGGGCTGCATGGCGTGGTGAACGATTAACAGTCTGGGATTTCGGAGCGGGTGCGATTTGCACCGGGCAGGTGAAGGTAAACGTCGAGCCTCTGCCAGGTTCCGAGACGGCGGTCACAGACCCTCCAAGTCCCGCGGCTACGTTTCTGGCAATAGAGAGCGCCAGCCCCATGGAATAGTGGCCCGTCATTTCCTTGCCCCCTGTCCAGAAAGGCTCAAAACACTTTTCGATATCCTCCTTCTGGATACCCACACCAAAATCCCGCACCTCCAGCTTCAGGGTAAGAGCACGCTTCACTGTCGCGCCCGGCGAGACCTGAAGCTCGATGACTTTGCTGTGAGAATGCAGAATGGCGTTATCAATCAAACAGTTAAGCACCTTGGTGAGCGCTGCGCGGTCGGCGGTCACCCACTCTGGCGTCTCCGGGGCAATCTGCAATCGCATCTGTATATCCTGCCGCAATGCCTCAACGCCATGTGCAGCGAAGAGCTCGTCCAACAGCGCCCTGGTATTGAATACCTGCGCCTTGATGGGGAACGTTCCCTGCTCCAACTTTGAAAAATCCAGCACATCACCCACGAGGCGCGTCAATGACTTGGCCGACTGCTCGATCATGTTCAGTAATTTCTTTTGCTTGTTGCGATCCTCTTCATTCACCATCAATTCGACGGAATTGATGATGCCATTGAGAGGCGTCCTGATCTCATGTCTGACGTGCCTGACAAATCGCATTCGAGCCTCGTTAGACGCATCTGCTTGCTGGCGCTGTTCCACCAGGTCTTTCGACAGGTCTTCTATGTCTGCCAGCAGCTGGTCCTTCATCGAGACGCTAAGCTGGGATTCGAGCTGGTTGTCCAGCAATGCCAACCCCATATTCTCGACATCGATTGGCCTGTTGTTCTTCTTGAACCATTCCATCCAGGGCGTTGCCACCAGGAAGTAGGCCTCCGCGTTAGGGGAATCACAGCGCAATAATTTACCGCGCAGCGCATAGGCGTTATCCATGGTGGATAAGAACAGCTCCTCGTCGAATACTGCATCGTTGACCGCTTCGAGGTCCAGACCGGGAAGAGTCTTCTCGCTCTTGAAGATGTCGAACAGTCGCTTGCCCGCCAGCTCGGTGCCGGCCCGCTCGTTCAGCAATTGGCTGGCATAGGTCAGACGCCAGCTGGCATCCACATAGGCCAGAACCGGATAGCATTTCTCAAAACAGTTCCACCGGATTGATTCAGGCATTCTCGTTAACCCCTTCCACAGAGATCAGGAAGACAGCGCCGTACTCTGTGGCAGGCGTGGCCTTGTTATCCGTCTCGATCCTTATGCTCTTCTCATACAGATTCGCCACACCGAAGAGCATACCCCGCACGAAGGCGGCCATGCCTGGTCGGGTACTAACGTACTCCATCCGATATCTGCCCGCGTCCAGCCGTGCCGCAGGAAAACGACCCAAACTGAAGTTCGGCATCGATTTATTGAGCGTTGATATCCAGGTTGAGAACCCCAGTATGGCGCGCTCGAATCCGGGCCGGGTGCCCATGGTCAAGGTATCTCTGATTGACGCGGCTGATTCCATTATGAAAAACAGACCGAGCTTTTCCTTAAGCCGCTCGAGTGGTATGACAAGCTCCTCTACCGCAGTTTCGAAGAGCCTGAAGGACAGTGTGTCGTCGTAGTCTTTAGCACGCAGCAGATCATCTTCATCCAGACCGGCTTTGCTGGCGATGTGCTGCCATTGCTTGCGATCGAATTTGCTGCTGATCATGTCTCGCAAGGCGGTGTGAAAAATTCCATACACGTTTAGCAGCACCACTCAACTTTATTTGTTTTATTTTGTTTCATAATTGCTCTAAGAATTGTGGTGAAATCAATATCATAATTGGGGAAAAAGTGGAGTGATTGACAGCCAGTTGCAATGCTGAGCATCTATCAAGAAGACACATTCGATACACTGGCTTTATTTGAAATATTTTCCCTTTTATTTGAGCCAGATACACCGGCTCGGATACACATCAGCCAGCAAAAAATGCCGCAATCACATAAAGCTGCCGAGGTTGTGTGTCGATTGGTGTGTAATGAAGAGTGACCATTTTCTGGCAGGCCGAAAATTACCATGACTGAGGAGCAGCTTGTTTATAACACCCGTGGCAAGACCGCCGGCAGCAGCGGTGAAGATCAGAACACAGATCATCAAAAACGCTCGCCGTCCGAACTCGATCCACCCAGGGTAAAGAAGGACAACAGCACCACTTACGCGAACAACGCTGTTGCGGCCGCTCTCCCGGCGAGCGAGACACTGGCGCCAGAGCGGCCCACACTGCCACGCGACCCGATCCTGGGCGTGAGAATCTATAGTCATGCGCTGGATCGGACATACCGCAGGCAACTTGATAACTACAAACAGCAGCTCCGGGCCAGGTTGGAAGCATTGGAAGCCCGTATAAGCGCTAAAACCCAACCTACAGGCCGCGAAGCCTCTGAGGACAACCATGAGTAACGAACAGGAAACTGGCACAGAGAAGCCCTTAACGGACGCCGAAGAGCTGCCTGTAGAGGAGCAGTCAGCCACAAGCGAACAACAGCCTGAGAGCCAGAATGAGCAGGAGTCTTCTGGTGACGACACTGTTGAGACTCAAGCCGACGAGACCGATCTCGCCGACGACGGTCAGACTGCAGGCAATGAACCTGTGCAGAGTGAAGTGCCGGGCGCGATACCCGAGTCCGGGGTACACGAATTCTCAGCAGACGATATCGACCTCACCGAGGTCGAGTCTCAACTACAGTCACTGGTGCCTGCCGTTCTCGACCTGACAGAGCACGTCACGCGAACCACAGAGTTGAATGGGGATTTGCGGGACGAGCTGGAGCAGACAAGAGCCTATACAGACGCGGCCATACGACGCTATCAAGCAGCTGCAGAGCAGCAAAAAAAGCTGGTAACCATCATGCTCGGTGTCAGCATAGCCGTGCTCGTAATCTGTTCCGGATTAATCGGCATTACCGCCGTGAGTTATGGCAAACAGAGCAATAATATGAACGCCATGTCCCTCGCCTTAAGCAAGCGCATCGGCGAGGTAAGCAGCGGTCTGGCTACCTTTGAGCAAATTAATTCCAATCTTGCCCTCATGAACCAATCGATCGAAGCACTCCAACTGGATTCGGAGTTGATGCGAAATGATTACGAAAGCCTCAAGACCGAGAATCGAAACCTGATCAATAGCAGCCTGTCCGCCCTCAATGAGCAACTGGAAACCCAGGCCCAGAACATATCGGATCGATTCGCCGCGGCCGAAAGTCAGTACCAGGCGACCAACGAGAGCCTCGCACAGGCTTCAGATGCCATAGGCAATCTGGGTAACCAGGTAGTGGCCGCATCGAGCAAAGCCGAGCAGTTACTGGGGGTCCAGGAAGCGCTTGATGCCCTGGTTGTGCTCGAGCAGGAAAAGTATCTCGAACAGATGCGCGCACAACTGGAGGCTACTCGGGCCGACAGTGGATCAGATACCGCTGACGAAACCGATGCCGGCGTGGTTCAATATTCGAGAACAGGTGAGTACATGGCCAACGGGGAAAGCGAGTAGGGAAAGCGTGGATCTGTGGTTCGTCTGTTTAGGCTACGGTGCAGCAAACAGTCGATCCAGCAACTTGATGATCGATGGCCCATTACGTGAAGCAGCCGCCGCTTGTCTGATCTGATCCAGTACCTGCTCGCCCGGAATCTCTATCTCATGCTCATCCAGAGCAGGTTTGAACATGGGCAGCACATTGTCAGCCGCAGCTGCTGGCAAACTTGTACTGAACAAACACGCAAGATTAATGGCCGGGAAGTCTTTCAACAGGTAGCGAAGAGCCTCTTCATTCTCCCGCCCCAGGTTCTCGACGTCGGTGACGATCAAGCATCGCCTTGACACCGAGGAGTCTGTCAGGGAAACCGCCTGCTCCAGTCCGACGTCCTCTATTTGCCGGTTAATGGCGTCCAAAAAGCCGTCTCCGCTGGATGCCGGGACGATTTCGACATCGATAGCGGCATGATCATCTGCGCCATTACTCAGCATGAGTAATTTTGAGATTATGCGCACATAGTAATTCAGTAACGCCTGGTTCTCGCACCGCACAATACAACGATCCGCACTGCGCAGCGTTCTCATAACGCTCTTCACCACCTGCAGGTGTCCCTTGGTGAGAAAAAGATTACGACCAATTACATGATTGGCCAACTTCCATTGTTCAGTGCTCATAGTTCATGTCTCTTGTTCTTGACTCGAATATATCACACCTTAATCAATCGGCTTGCCATCACTATCGAAATGCATCGAGCGCGGTAGCTGAGGATCAGGTTTCTTTAATGGGCGATTGTGCCGCCTGAAGGTATTGATATTGAAAATATAAGCAATAACTTCGGCCACGGTATGATAGAGATCTTCAGGGATCATTCCGTTAACGGGCGTGGTGAAATACAGAGCACGCGCCAGCATGGGCGCCTCGAAGATTGGAACGTTATGTGACTCTGCCTTGCGCCTGATGCTGAATGCTATATCGTTCTTTCCTTTCGCTACGAGTTTAGGTGCTTCGCTCGACCCGGGGCTGTAAGACAGGGCCACGGCAAAGTGGGCCGGGTTGGTGATCACCACATCTGCTGTCTCAATGGCGGCCATCATCTGCCCCATTGCCACTTCACGCTGACGCTGCCGTATGCGCTGACGCACTTCCGGCCTGCCCTCTGACTCCTTCAACTCATCCTTGATATCCTGCTTGGACATGCGGAGTTTTTTACGGTGCTCATGTAATTGAAAAGGCATGTCGATCATAGCGATCAGAACCAGAGACAGGGCAATGGCCAGGGTGCCGACCATCACAATCTCGCCACTACTGAGCAGAGACGGACCAAATGGCAACACACTCAAACTGCCCAATCGCTCAATGAAGTAGCTAACTGTCAGATAAATAGACCCGGCGATAATGGCCGACTTAAACAGACTCTTGGCGAGCTCAAACAAGCTTCGGGTGCTGAACATGCGCTTAATTCCGCTGAGAATATTGAGCTTGTTGAACTTCGGCTCTATCGCCTTCCAGGTAAAGCCAATACCTCCAAAGCTAGCCGCCGCCAGCAGAGCGCCTAGCACCGTGATCGCCATGATCAACAATACACCGGGCGACAGCATGCCAACCGTCCCCGACAGGCGTTGCATCATCTCGCCCGTATTTACCGTGACGTCACTATCGAATGTCAGATTGTAGCGGAACGCCCGGGTAAGCAGTTCGACGAAATAGCCCCCGAGAAACCAAAAGCTGGCGGCTACCGCGATCAGTACTACCGCTACTGAGAATTCCTGAGACCGAAGTATCTGACCCTCCTCCCGGGCTTTTTCCAGTCGCCTGGTGGTAGGTTCTTCGGTTTTACTATCCTGATCCTGATCGCTTTCCAAACTAGTCTCCCATTAATCCTCGCATGACCTGGTAGCCATCTGACCACAGCATCTCTATGGCCTGCATCATCCCAGGAAGAGCAAAATTCAATAGCACCAGCCCCGCCAACAAGATTGCAGGAAAACCAACGGAGATAATATTCAGAGACGGCGCTGAGCGGGTCACGATACCCAACCCGATATTTACCAATAGAATCGATACGATGAGAGGCAAGGAAAGATTCAGTCCTGCGATAAACAGCATGGGCAGCCAGCTCATCAAGGTAGCCGGCCAATCCTGAAACGGCGGCACACTGCCGAGGGGTACCAGAGCAAAAGATTCAAGTAACAGACCGATGACCAGCAGATGACCGCCCACACTCAAGAAGATAAATGTGGCGATGATGACCAGAAATTGCGAAACGACAGGAATATTGCCCATTGACGGGTCCACCAGATTGGCGAACCCCAAGCCCATCGAATTGGCGATGGCCTGCCCTGCCAAGGCTACCGCTGCAGTCACTATCTGTAGAACGAAGCCCATCATCAACCCAAGATAAATCTGCAGAATTATCTGACCGAGCCCCTCCAGACTTAAGGGGTCAATACTCGGCGCGTCTACCACACCGTATGTCATGAGGGTCAATCCCACCGCAAAAAGGATTCTTACCCGCAGTTGAACCGCATCAATGGAAAACAGTGGCGCTGCAATAAGGAATGCGCCAATTCGCAGGAACGGCCAGAGAAAACCAGCCAGGACTTCTGACAAGGATATGAAGTCCGTTGAGATCATTGCATCAATTCTGGAATCAGCTCCAGCAATCTTTCAAAGTAATCGATGAACGTTACTATCTGCCAGTTTCCAATCAGCGCGATAGCTAATACCAGGCAGATAAGCTTTGGCACAAAGCTTAATGTCATTTCCTGCACCGACGTTGCGGCCTGGACGACACCAATCACCACCCCCACTACAAGAATCACCAGCAGGAGAGGTCCCGCCAGCAGACTGGCAGTCCAGAGCGCCTCTCGACCTATGGTGAGCGCCATCGTGGTATCCATAAAGCTACCCTGTAAAACTCGCCGTAATCGATTGCATGACCAGCAGCCAGCCGTCTGCCAGCACGAAAAGCATTAACTTGAAAGGCATCGAAATCATCATGGGTGATAACATCATCATACCCATGGACATCAATACACTCGCCACCACCAGATCGATAATCACAAAGGGTATATAGAGCAAAAATCCAATCGTGAAGGCCGTCTTTAATTCCGAAGTCATGAAGGCAGGAATCAGTATAGACATAGGCACAGTGCTATAGTCCCCTTCCAGTTGAGTATCTGAAATATCGAGAAAGACACCCACGTCTTCTTCTCGCGTCTGCGCCAGCATAAATTCACGCAACGGGTCGGCAGCCAGTTCTACTGCCTCGGTCGCCTCAATCTGATCGTTCATATAGGGGGTCAGAGCATCATCATAGATGCTCTGCAATACCGGACTCATGATGAATATACTAAGGAACAGAGCAATGCCGACGAGCACCTGATTAGGCGGAGTCTGGGCAGTACCGATTGCCTGCCGCAAGAGTGACAGCACTATGATTATTCGTACAAACGAGGTCATCATAATGAGAAATGACGGCAGCAAGGTTAGCACCGTCATCAACAGTAGTATCTGCAGGGTCAGACTGTATTCAGTTCCACCGGAAGCCGTTTCACTGACACTGACTATGGGCAAAGCATCCTGGGCAAAGGCCGGAATGGGCAGGAATGCAACAAGCAAGGCAGCAATCACTGTGCCTGCTGCCACTGAATAACTCCGTACTGGCCTGGACTGCAGGATGCTAGCTATCGGATTTGCCGACATCATTCCATGACTCCAACAGTGTGATTTGCTCCTGACTGATTGCCAGCAGCAGTTTCCTTTCAGCCATTTTCACCACCATCAGCCGCTGCCGCGGCCCAACTGGTAGCTGCTCGCATATCTGCATATCCCCCTGACTACGCAGTAAAAAACGATTTCGGTAAACAGTCAGCCCGTAAAAAAAAAGTACCAGCAGCCCTGCTACAAGCAGCAGAGCAAGTACCGAATCCAGAGTGACTACGCTATTCATGAATACTTCTTCAGCGGTTATTGTCTGTTAAAGGTCTTTGATTCTTTCCGCTGGCGGAACCACCTGCGTCAGTCGGATTCCATAGCGCTCATTGACCAGTACCACTTCGCCCTGAGCCACGAGCGTGTTATTAACCAGCAGATCCAGCGGTTCACCCGCCAGTCGATCGAGCTCAACGACAGATCCCTGTGTTAGTCGCATCAAGTCCTTTATCTTGAGCGAAGTACGACCCACCTCCACAGAGATTGTTATTGGAATATTGTCAAGCAGCTCGCTATTAATGGAAGTCCGCGGCGCTCCGGCCATGGCCGCTCCAGAAGCAGCGGATCCGGATTCAAGCAGTACATCACTCTCAATTTCGCTCATGACTGGCGTTCTCCCTGTCTTGTTTTTTCAATTCAATAAAATCGTTTACTTTTACGGCAACGTTCTTGCCAATACTGCCGATCTCCGCCGTGAATACCGGCAGACCATTGATTTCAGCCCACGCATTCTCAGGCTTGTTGAAGTACAGAACGTCGCCTTCACTCATGGCCTTTAGCGCCTGGATAGAAGAAGGCATCTGAGCGAGATTTACGCGGATATCGAGCCTGGAATCGAGACAGGCTTCACGCATTTCACCGCGCCACTTCTTGTCTTTTTCGTCGTTCTCTTCAGTTGTCTGTACGCGGCTTCGCAACAGGTCACGAATAGGCTTCAAGGATACAAAGGGCATGACTATGTAGATGCTTCCTTCAACCCCTTCCGACAAGGCGAGTGTCACTTTACTCACAAGCACGAGATCGTTGTCATCAGCAATCTGCGCAAATTGAGGATTTATCTCCGAAGCAATCTGGGTAAATTCAATGGGCAGTATGGGCGCATAGGCCTCTTTCATGGCGCCAAAAACCAGACTCAAGAGAATACGAATTATCGATTTCTCGGTGGGTGTAAACATGCGCCCGGAAGCTATGTTCACATTGGAGCTGCCAAACCCACCAAAAAAGTTATCCAATGAGGAAAATATGACATTGGGTTCAATGACTATCAGCGAATAGCCGCGCAGCGGATCCACCTTGACCGTGTTGACAGACAACGGCGGCTTAAGGGTCTGCAAAAAGTTCTGATAACGCAGTGTCCGCACCTTCTCGACGCTCAATCGAGGTGTCGACCTCAGCACATCAACAAGTCCAACGCGTAGCTGACGCGCGAACCTTTCGTTGATCATGTCTATAGAAGATTCATTGAAGCCAAGAAATGACTCCTCGCTAGCCAAATCATGCTTGACGACGATGTATTCGCGCTCATTCTGCCCCGATAAACCGCCCTCATGCGTCTCATATCTGATCGCTTCCAGCTCCTCTGGGGTGATCTTGTTATCCAAGTCAGACATGTCTACCTCATCTATCCTCTACTGGACGAGGAATTCGGAGAACAGAACCTTCTCGATTCCACCGAAGTCTTCGTATTGTTCCAGTACCGAGTTAATCGCAATCCGCAGTTCTTCCGCCAAGTCATCCTTAAAAGCAGGATTGGTCAGGTCATCTTCCGTGGTACCCGTCAATACCGACAGCATTGCGGAACGCACAGACAGCTCATGTTTGGTGATATTCGCCACAACACTTTCATCGTAATGGGTCATCACGGCAACTGTTATCTGCATGACCTTGCGAGATTCCGACACATTGGCGGTGAGTGGTCGGGCGATTTCATAGTACAAGGTGTCCAGACGGGAAGGATTAGGCGTCTCCAGCAACTCGGGGGCAGCTTCCTCTTCCGGCTCTTCAGCAACCTCCTCGGCTTCAATCCTGGCCAACTCAGCCTCTAATTCACTTTCGCTGTCAAAGAATCCTGTGAAATACAATGTCGCAAACACTGCGCCAATACTCACCAATACCGATGCCAGGACAGCGATCAATATGGGAACTATGGGAAGTTTGCTCTTCTCCTCGCCAGATTCTGCAGTTTTTTCTTCAGCCATGATTCAACCTCTTAAACGTAGGTGTCCAGTCCACCTGTGGAAGACACCGTCACTTGATTGGACTTATCAGTATTCTCAGCGTCTTCATTGACTGAGAGAGCGCCATTGGACTGGGTTTCATTTTCGCCACCGGCAGATGCATTCCCTGCTTGTTGCTCGCCTGCAACATCAACCTGGACCTGCACTTCATTTCCGTTAGCCAGCATGTCTTTCAGAAGACTGTTGCCATCCCGCAATAGCCGCGCAATTTGAGCTGTCTCGGCCACCAGCTGAACATGAAGACCCTCGTTGGTCTCGCTGATCGTTGCATCAATCTGACCGAGATTCTCCGGAAAGAGACGGATACGTATCTGCTTTCCAACGCTGTCACTGCCGTCGCGAATTATTTCTGCGACAAATTCCTGCATATCCCTGGAGAATGTCGCGGCGTCCGTGAACCTGTAGGTGATATCCCTGCTGCTCGGGGTCGCCGGAGCTGCGGTATCAGCCGCTTGTAGAGCAGGACCTCCCGCCAGCCTGCTTTCCTGCACCATTTGGGTGGCAATGGACCGATCAGTGCCCGGCCCGTCACTGTATTCGCTAGCGCTGTACGCCAATCCCGGATCCGACAAGCTCACGACTGACTGCTGAAACGTCTGATAACTCTTCTCGACAATACGCGAGCTGCCTTCCAGGGCTTGTCCTCGAAAATCTGTGTTTGATTCAAGCCCATCCGCAGGTTCGTCCATATCCAGAGACGCCAGCAGTTCCGATTTTTCATTGGCTCTCTTTATCTGCCCGGGGGCGGCCATCTGCATGTGTTCAGCAGCTCGAGTGGGTGTATCTAGGTGGCTGTGCTTCCAGGCAGGAAGCAGTTCTCGCAATCTTTGCGTATCCTCCAGCCGCTCTTTTAGTTCCGAACCTGCCTCAGCCAAAACCTGTCCCTGATTCTCTGTCTGCTTCATCGCGGAGGTGAGTTCCGCCTGCCGCAACATGCTTGAAGCGCTCGTCGCTGCAGGACTGGTAGGCTCCGCATTGCTGCCAGCCAGCTTTGGCAGAGCCTCGTATGACCGGGACCGTGCCCAGGCATGCTCTTGTACCGCCACTGCGCTGCTGCCTGTAAACGCAAGACCTGACTCGGTACCGCTATCCTCACCTATCAGGGCTCCAGTATCGGCAATAATGTTACGACCAGCTGTATCAATTGGTATCGCCTGCGCTGGCGTAAATGGCGCCTCTTGCGTGCCGGGCCCCGCTTTCAACAAGGACGATTGAATCGCCGTGCCCATGCCTGGCAAGGTTGCTTGATTGGCACTCTGGCCATCACCAGACATCTGCTCCAAGACCGGGCTATTCGATAATCCATGAGAGGGACCATGAAATGATTCTTGAATCGCGTTGTGAATCGAATCCTGAATTGCGGCCCTTGTCGCCTGCACAGACTGATCTATCTCCAGACTATTAATGCGGGCGCTCACCTCATCTTCCTGCAAATCGGAGTACCAGGCGCGCAGTACCTCATCGATGCCCACCTCAAAGCGCGACGTCAGTACCTGTCGACCATTCAAAAGAGACAGGGTCTGTAACTCCATGGGCGACTCTTCTTTGGCTTTCGTGACTTCTGCTGTTGCAGATTCATCTTCCAGCTCAGCACTATCATCGCCACTTTTGCCGCTTACGGCTAAAGTGGCAAAAGCGGCAAACCCGGACTGGCGCTCATTGTGCTGCCGGAACAGCGCTTCAAAATCCGTGCCTGCTGGCTCTACAGCCTCTGCAGAAGCCCCTGAGACAGGGCCACCTGGCGCTAACTGGCTAATTATGGATTTCAAATTGAAATCGGTTTGTATGGTCATATCTCTTGTACCTGACTACTAATGTGGCAACTTCGGCAACTAGCCAGGCATTACGTTGCAATTAACGCGCCATTTCATGTTTCACACTGTCGTGACTGATTAAACAGGGCAATATTCAGCTCATCCGACTCTTTCGCTTGTAGCTTGTCTTCCTGGCGCTGCAGCTTCTGTCGCGCCAACTCCTCAAGCTTTCCGAATTTTCGCTCCTCATTCGCATAGGTCCGAAGACAGGCATTGCTCTCGAGAAGTTCTGCATGCAGTCGCTCTTCTTCCTGCTGAAACTGATGTCTCATCGTCAGCAACTGCCGCATATAACCCGACTGCGTCGACAGATGATTTCCATTCAACGCCGACCCGGAAATTTCCGTCGCGCTATCGGCGATGACCGACTCAAGATACCGCCGCCTGTGCTGCACCCGATCGAGATCGCGCTGCAATTCCTGCTGTCGGGCAAGCTCGGTCTGACGATGCTTCTCTTGCCGCAGGGCCATCAATTGCCATAGCTGAGGACTCATCGATCACCACCGAGCAATAGATCAAGCTGTCGCCAGCCTTCCTGGAAAGAAAACTTCTCTTCATCGCGCTGCTGCAAGAAGAGTGACATGTCCTGTCGGTAGCGGATGGCCTCATCCAGGTCCGGATTGCTATTGGTTTCGTAAGCCCCGACATTGATGAAATCTTCCTTCTGGGCATACAAGGTCCACAATCGCCTTAACCTTTGAGCCAATTTAAGTTGTGCAGGCTGCAGCAATGAATTTGCGACCCGGGAAATCGAACCCGCCAGATCGATGGCTGGGTAATGCGCCGCATCGGCAAGCTCCCGGGTCAGCATGATCTGCCCATCCAATGACGCGCGACTGATATCGACAATCGGATCGCTCCTGTCGTCGCCTTCCGCCAGCACCGTATAGAAACTGGTGATAGAACCCTTGCCATCTCGCCCGACTCCAGGCCGCTCAATAAAATTGGGTATCAAGCTGAAGACTGAGGGCGGATAGCCCTTCGTCGTTGGAGGCTCTCCCGATGCCAGGCCAATCTCCCGTTGTGCATGCGCAACGCGGGTGAGGCTATCGAACAACAGCAGAACGTTCTTGCCCTGATCACGGAAGTATTCGCTGATCAGATGACTCAATTTCGCGGCCTTGATACGTTCTACCGGCGAGACATTGGCCGGCGCGGCGACTACTATCGCCCTCGCCATACCTTCTCTGCCCAGGGTGTCGCTGATAAAGTCTTTGACTTCGCGTCCACGCTCTCCTATGAGCGCGATTACGACCACATCGGCTTCGGTGTTGCGTGTCAGCATGCCTAGCAGAACACTTTTGCCAACCCCGGATCCGGCAATCAGGCCAATACGCTGACCTCTCCCGATGGTCAACGCGGTATTGATCGCCTTGATACCTGTATCCAGTACTTCCTTGATCGGCCCTCGTTCCATTGGGTTCAGCGCAACCCCGTCAAGGTCGGCTTTTTCTGCGTAATTAATCTCACCCCTGCCATCCAGAGGATTGCCAAATCCATCTATTACCCTGCCAATCAGCTCAGCCGATAGCCTCCCGGTTGAGCTGGCATCTCTCATGATTATTCTGGCGCCGGGACTGAGCCCACCAACACCCTGAAACGGGATCAGGAGTGTGGTATCTCCCACGAATCCAACGACCTCGGCCGACAATTGCTCCCTGCCTCCAAGAATTTCGATTGAACAAAGCGCGCCCACAGGTGCGGTCAGGCCTCTGGCTTCTATGGCAGCACCAGTAACCCGTGTTACCTTTCCAAAAACCGGGGACTCAACAGGTTCCAGCTCACCCTTGTTCTGCGCTAGCCAGTGAGACAGCTGGTTTCCGTGTCTCGAAAGTTCACGCCAGCCACAGTAAAGAGGCGGTTGCCTGGTCACGTCAGATCCTCATCGGGTCCTGGTTCAGGCTCAGACTCCACTGGCCCTTGCGTATCTTGCGAGGACAAACTCATGTCATCCGTATCCGCCACTGGAAGTGGCATGGGATCACCTTCAGGTGCAGTCGAAACGGCTGGTTCCACCAGGTCTTCAGCATGCAAGTTATCCGTTGTCGCCGACAACGGGACAGACAGGGCAACGGGACTACTCGCTGCATCTCGATTAGCATCAGCTCCTGTGTCTGTGTCTGTCATATCAGCCTGGGCAGCCGGATGATCGAACAGAGCACTCGCAAGCTTGCGGATTTTTTCGCTCACCGATTCAACTCCCTCTGTGTCTCCCATCCTGAACACAAAGTCTCCGTCGCCAAGATGCCTATCTTCCAGCAGTGTTGGCATGGTCTCCTCATCCATCACTGCCTGCCTCAATACCTCCAGAGTTCTGGCATTGGCACGAATCTCAATTTCGGATTCGGTATCGGGGCCGAGGCGCGTAATCGCGTCTTCGACGAGTCTCCTGATCTTGTCCGCAGAATGGACCAGCTCCGCTCGCACGACTTGCTCGGCCAATAGCACAGCCAGCTCTCGCGTAAAATCAACATAGGTGCCAAGGTCAACCCGGGCACTGGAGATTGCTTCGAGAACGGACTGCAGCTCCTGCCGCTGCTGCGCATAGCCTTGCTCCAGCTCCGCCATGGCGCGGGAATAGCCGCTACTTTCCCCTGCGGCCCTGGCGTTGGCTACGAGTGTTTCGATATCCGGATCAGCTGCTACGGGTTCCCGCTCTGCATCGACTCGATCCGTCGATGACGCCTCTTCCTCAGCAGAGTTCGCTTCCGGCTCCTCCTGACTCGCATCGATATCCCGCGTTACCGGCGCAGGCTGCTCTATGTCCAATTGCAAAGGCGACCAGGGAGCGAAACTGTCCGCGGCCGGTAGCCCCGGCTGCCCGGATTGACGGGCATACTCTCGGGCCCGCCTGTCGGCCGCCAACAGCTCGTTAAGCTTCCAGTCAATCTTGGTTTGAGGCTTAGACAAAATCGTCTCCACGTCCGGCAAGCACTATCTCGCCCTTGTCGGAGAGCTTACGGGCGATACGCATAATATTCTTCTGGGCCTCTTCAACGTCCGTGATGCGGATCGGGCCCTTGGCTTCCATCTCGTCGAGGAACATAACCTTCGCCCTTTGCGACATATTATCGAGGAACTTGTCCTTGACCGATTCATCGGCGGCCTTCAACGCCGTCATCAACATATCATTCTCAATACTGCGCATCAGGGTCTGGATACTGCGATTATCCAGACTGGACAGATTCTCGAAGGTAAACATATTGTCCTGAATCTTCAGTGCGAGCTCCTCGTCCATGGTGCTTACGCCTTCCATGATCTTGCCCTCGAGCTCCACCTTGGTGAAGTTCATGATCTTGGCCGCCGCCTTGATGCCACCGAAGTTGGAAGATTTGGCTGTGGAGCTGTTGGAGAACTGCTCCTTCATGATCGACTCCAGCTCTTCCATTGCAGACGGTTGTACGGTATCGAGCATAGCCACTCTCTGAATCACTTCAGGGCGAATTTCGGGTTCCAGGAAATTCAGAACATCGGCGGCCACGTCGTATTCGAGGACCGACAAAATAATAGCGATGACCTGAGGATGTTCATCCTGGATCATTTCGCCAATTGATCGCGCATCCATCCATCTCAGAATCTCGAGACCCTTGCTTGAGGAGCCCGGCATAATACGCCCCAGCACCGTGGCTGCTTTTTCGGCCCCCAGCGCTCGCTTGAATACACTTTCAACGTAGTCGACTGTGCCAAGTCCAAGATTGGTTTGCTTCTTGATAGTTGCAACAAAATCATCAAGAACCACATTCACCGTCTCCTGTGACAGGTCTGCCACACCAACCATGCTCGCTCCCAGTGCCTGCACTTCGCGGGGCGAGAGATACTTGATGATGTCAGCAGCCTGCTGTTCACCTAACAGCAACATGATGACCGCTGCACGTTCGGTATTTGTCATTACCTCCAGTTCCTGCCGGACGTTGTCAGGCAGTTCCTTTTCATCAGTTGCTACTGGAAGCTCAATGTTGGATTCTTCAGCCATATCGTCAACACCTGGCCCGTTAGGCGGGCTTGATCATCTTCTTCAATACGTTCGCGACCCGGCCCGAGTCTTCGGCAACCAATAAACGAATCAGTGCGACCTTGTCGTCATAGGTATTTGCGGTATCGAGCATGTCCGCAGAGATGGTCGATTTCTTGGGTTTCAATTTGGCCTTGATCTCTTCTAGAGACTCACCTTCTCCCAGACTGATCATTTCCAGCTCCTCCGGCGACAGTTCGCCATCCGCCAGCGCCTTCGCCCGCTCCTCGACCTCGTTAGCCTTCTGCGGCAGATACAATTGAATGACTGGCCGCATCACGAACAGGGCGATGATCAGGAATGCCAGCACACCCGAGCCATATTTAATCAGGGACAGAATGGCCGGATCCTCATACCAGGGCGTTACCAGGCTGATGTCCTGTTCCGGACGGAACGGCGCCGTAATCACGGTCACCGAATCACCGCGATTGGCATCAAAACCAACAGCGGCACGAACCAGTTCAGTCATTTCCGTACGCATCTCTTCGAGATCGGCGAGCGGTTCATCTCCCCCGGCCTCGGAATCTGCGAAGGCCTGGTCGTTGATTACCACCGCAATGGAGAGTCGGGTCAGGCTTCCTGGCTGGTTACGGACATAGCGGATCGAGCGATCCAGCTCATAGTTGCGCGTGGTACGGGAGCTACGCACGCCACTGTCGGCACCAGCCGCAGCACCGAACTCGGCGGTGTTGGCATCGGCCAGATTCGTATTCTCTGGTGCGACGTTGGTTGCCGCGCCAGGCACACCGCTGGCTGTCAGGGTCTCGCTACGATCCTCCACCAGTATCTCGGAACGCGTTTGCGGTCCCTGCTCATTCTGATCGAAGTCTTCGAAGGTGGTTTCCAACTCTGTGAAGTCGAGCTGCACATCAACATCTGCTCGCACATTCTCCATACCCACCATGGGTGCCAACAGGCTCTCTACCCGCTCTCTGTAGTTTTCCTCCACAGAGCGCTCGAAATTGGATTGCATGGACGCCTCGGTCAACAGTGGCGACAGGGTGCTGGTTAACAGATTGCCCTGCTGGTCCACGACAGACACATCACTGGCGGACAGATAGGGCACACTGGAAGCAACCAGATGGGTGATGGCCTGAACCTGGCCGGGACTGATACTCCGACCTGCATAAGGCACGACCACAACCGATGCCTTGGTTTGTGCACGATTCCGAATGAACGCACTCTGCTTCGGTGTGGCTAGGTGAACACGCGCCGATTGAATGCTGGCGATCTGCACGATGCTCTTGATCAGCTCATTTTCAATAACCGCCGCATAACGGGCCTGCTCCATGAACTGGCTAGTGGTCATTGAACTCTGGTTGTTGAAATACTCCATGGCACTGCTGGACGCTTCCCGCGGCAGACCCGCTGAGGCCAGCGCCATGCGTGCCTCGTAGTAGCGATCTACCGGTACCGTGATGGAGCCGGTGCTGGTATCGATTCGCGCGTCGATGCCGGCCGCGCTGAGCGCTTCAAACGCCTCACCCCGATCGAGATCTGACATGCCGGGGTAGAGCGCACGGTAATCACCCTCGTCCACCCAGAGGAATACCAGCGCGAATCCCGCCATGATCAGAACCGCCATGATTGCAGGTAGCGATTTACGCACCAGCGGCTGGGAAACGATCTCGGTGACGGTGGGGAACGCGCCCTCGCGGGATTCGGCAGTTGGCAGATTAGCGTTGTTTGCTGCGCCCTCCTGATTGGCGGGAGCAGGCATCGTGGTAGCACTTTCCATCCTCTGCGGCTGGAAAGTAGTCATGCTGTTATCCTGTATGGCTTCCATGTTCAGTATCTCTCGCTATTACACAGGCATATTCATGATGTCTTCATAAGCCTTAATGACTTTATTGCGAACCTGCACCGTTGCCTCGAAGGCCAGTGACGACTTCTGCATTGCCAATACGACATCTGTAAGAGGAACGTCTTCACCTGACTCATAACGGGAGATCATCTCGGCAGACCTTGCCTGCATCGTGTTGACCTGGTCTATGGAGCTCATCATGGCGTCCACCATTCGCGCATTGAATGGCTTGGCTGCCGCTGTGACAGACTCCGTATTCACCTCGGATGGGCGCAGATCACTAATCTTGTTCTGGTATGCGCGTATCTGCGCCAACAGGGCACCGCCTTCTTGAATGGCATTACTATTCACTGGTTTCCCTCCTAATTAGCGCGAGTAAGCTTTGGGAACATCGAAGCCATCGCTGCGCAACTGCTGTAACTTGTGGCGCAAAGTGCGTGTACTAATACCCAGACTACTGGCGGCTTCTTTACGGTTACGTGCACTGCGCAGGGCTTTGACGATGGAGTTCGCCTCATCCGACGATTCCGGATCCAGCCTCGATTGGGCCATGGTCACGGGCACGACCTCAGACTTCGGGGTAAACCCGATGTCTGCATGCAGCTCTTCTTCGTCAAACACAATGTCCTGCAACTCAATAAGTTGACCCTGGGACAATACCACCGCCCTGGCCATCACATTCTCCAGCTCTCTCACATTGCCCGGCCAGCTATGCCCGAGCAGTTTATTCAGGGCTTCTGGCGCCAATTGCACAGGCCGCGCGGCGGCGCCGTATTTTTGCAGCATCAGCAACGCCAGCGGCTTGATGTCCAGGGGCCGGGCAGCAAGACTGGGAAGTGCCAGACGGAAAGCGCTCAATCGGTAATAGAGGTCTTCGCGGAAACGACCGGCTTCCATCTCCTGCCGCAGGTTAAGATTGGTCGCCGCGACAACACGCACATCTACATCGATCGCACGTGTGCTACCCAGCCTGGTAATTTTCTTCTCCTGCAGGGCCCGAAGTATCTTGGGCTGCAAGTCCAGAGGCATCTCGCCGATCTCATCCAGAAACAATGTGCCGCCATTGGCCTGCTCGAAATAGCCCGCGCTAGCCGACTGCGCACCCGTAAAGGCGCCTTTCTCATGGCCAAAAAACAAGGCCTCGGCGAGACTGGCCGGAATAGCCGCCGCGTTGACCGGCACGAAGGGTGCGTTGGCGCGTGGCGACGCCTCATGCACGACCTTGGCTACGATCTCCTTACCGGCGCCTGTGGGTCCGCAAATCAATACCGGCACGTTGGTCGAGGCCACCCTGGTGGCCATGGAAAACACACGGGCGCTGCCAGGATCGACAAACACAAAGGGTTGATCTGAATCTACCGAATCCGTTGTGGATTCGGCACTATCGGGATTCTCCAGGAGAGACTGCATGTGTCGCATGTTCTTCGCCGTTGCTTGATTAACATCCGTAGTGGATAAAGCAAACACCATGCCATTAACATTTTTTATATATTAATCAGATAGATAGAGGTCGCTTGGCAAAAATCTGACAATGCCGGAATCGCAACTGTTATTTGCCTGACACTGCCCGCGTCCGAGCGAAACAGGCTATTCTGTCCCGGAAAAGGGCCGCATGAATCAGGTGTATGAGTGACCCCTGACGTCCTGCAAACAGCAACAGTCTTGTGAGAGATAGAGGACAGCAAGATCGGAGCCGAAAGAGGATTCGGCGAAAAGATCAATTGAGATTGTACTTCTCGATCTTCTGGATGAGGGTTGTACGCTGCAGGTTTAGCAGCCCAGCTGCCTTGGAGACATTACCATTGGATTGGGTCAGGGCAACCTTGATAAAGTTACTTTCGAGATCCTGCAAGATTTGCTTGGTTTCTATTCCCTGGCTAGGCAACTCACGCAGACCCTGGGCCAATGCCACCAGTTCTTCGGCTCGTTTTGGCGTCCAGTCAGCGGCTGAATCTTCTTCGGCACCTACCGGCGCGGGCTCTTTCTCGAGCCATTTGAGCAAGTCTAACTCGTCTGCGTCTGAACCCGGTTCGAGATGAGTGAGCATGTCGGTGGCCAGCCGCGCCAATTCTGGCGGCATAGCAGAGTGTGGAACCTGCGCCAGGTCGATACGATTACCCGCAAACAATACGCTGAATCGCATGATCAGATTAGACATCTCTCGCACATTACCTGGCCATGCGTAATGCTCCAGCACCTTATAAGAGCGTGCAGTAAAGCAGATGCTCTTGCCATTGACGGCATGCAGTTCGGTGAAGTGTCGACAGAGCGTGACAATATCCTCTCCACGCTCACGTAGTGGCGGAATGGTGAGGGGAATTACATTGAGGCGGTAGTAAAGATCTTCCCGGAATTCGCCGCGTTCCACCATGGCCTGTAAATTCTGGTGCGTCGCAGCGATAACCCGAATGTCAACGGCCCGCGAATCACCGCCACCCAGAGGCTCGATGCAGCGTTCCTCGAGCACCCGCAGCAGCTTCACTTGCAGGTCCAGAGGCATGTCCCCGATCTCGTCCAGAAACAGGGTGCCACCATTCGCCATCTCGATGCGGCCGATACGATCACTCAAGGCACCGGTAAACGCGCCTTTGCGGTGACCGAACAATTCACTCTCGAGCAGTGCGCCGGGTATGGCCGCGCAGTTGAGCGGCACAAGAGGCTGGTCGGCGCGGTCGGACAGGGCGTGCAGCTGACGGCAGACTACTTCCTTGCCAACCCCGGTCTCCCCGCAGATCATCACCGAGGCATTCGAGGGTGCACAGGCAGCCAGCATTGCCTTGAGCTCGCGCATTGCTGCACTGTCGCCGATCAGTTGACCTTTTTCCTGTACCATTGAATTACGTTCTTATAACTGTCGAGGCGCAGCGTAAAGTCTCAACAGTCTGTGGGAAAACTCTATTCTACTGACTGTCTGCGCCAGAACAAACTTGAACGTGATTCAAGGTCCTGCAGTTTTGTATCATTCGGTATCGAAAACCGACCAAGAACGGTCAACTCAAGCTTACTGTTTGCCGGGCATCTCACGGGTAGGCATCAATTGCCAGGCTTCCCTGATCTCAGACATCAGGCTCGCAACCTCAGCCAATGCTGCCTCATTGTTCTCCGCATTGGCCGACGAAAGGCGGCGCAGACAGTAGTCATAGAGAGAATCAAGACTACGTGCCAGCTCACCGCCCTGCTCAAAATCCAAGGTGCTGCGCAGACCATAGAGAATTTTCTGCGACCGGGTCACTTTTTCACTCTTTTGACTGAAGTCCCTGTCCTGCAGGTGTCGCCGTGCATCGGCCAGCGAGTCCAGCAAGGCATTGAACAGCATACCTACCAGCTGATGCTGATCGGAAAACTCTACTGCCGAGTCAAAGCCTGTTGATTGATAGACATTCAGTGCATTTCTTGCCAATGCATTCACGATTCCCGCTCCTACGCTTCGCTAATCAGTACCTCACCCATCGTCTTTTATTGTCTCTGACTTTATAGCCCGCGATGAATAATTCGCAGGAAGTCACTCCCGCCTAAACATCTCCCCGGCATGCATAAAGCTCGTGCTCACAAGTGTCGATTTGCGAAATAACACATCGCAGGATGGCCCAGGCCACGGCCCAGGATCATCAGAATTAACTCGCCACACCCTGGTGTGGCAACACTAGAAAATGAAGTCGGAGTACTACTATGAGCGTCATCAGCACCAACATCTCAGCAACACTCGCCGCCAACGCCCTGGCCAAGAACGAGCGTTCCATGACTATCAGTATGGAGCGCCTGTCCACAGGCCAAC
>JAYPVK010000018.1:41662-62714 GCA_038134565.1 Pseudomonadales bacterium
GGAAACCACGGAACTGGCACGTACCCAGATCATCGCGCAGGCCGGTACCGCCATGTTGGCTCAGGCGAACCAGGTGAAGCAGACCGTATTGGCGCTGCTGCAGTAAAGTCTGGTAGTTTCAGGCATCAGACTCGGTGTGTCAGTGACACTGGCCACTGAGCCTGGGCCTGAGTGATACATTAATCTGCTATTTCTGAGTTTCACAAGGAGGCACAATGAACAGCATCAATGTGAATACTCTGCCGACAGCCCGGCCTGTATCGACAGGCGCCGGCTCTGAAGAAAGCCCGGTCACACCGGACAGAGTCCGCGCCGAGATCGACAAGACCGTGCAGTCGGTTGAGCAGGTGAACTCACGCATACTGGATCAGCGATCCCGTTCTGCGGAAAAGATGCAGAGCTTGCAGGAGAGTCTCGACGAGGCGATTCGCACGCTCAATGACAAGATGGCTATTAGCCCGAAAAATCTGCGCTTTTCCGTCGATGAAGTATCCAATCGCTATCTGGTGGTTGTCACCGACGAGAGCAATGGCGATGTGATACGTCAGGTGCCCGCCGAAGCAGTGTTGCGTGTCGCTCACAACATTGAAGCACTGAAGGGTGTATTGTTCGACAAGGTTCTCTAGCCCCGCTAGAGAACCTTGTTCTCCCTTCCTAAACTGTAGACTCACTGCGAAACAACGGGTGACCCACTAATTCAATGTCCGGGCGAGTATTCAAGGAATTGCTGCTGATTCTCGTAATTGGCAGCTTTATCGGCCTGCTAATGGCCGTGATAGCCAATCAATTTGTACTGGGTGTGCAGTTCGCGAAGGAACTGCGTGAATCGAGCCAGTGGCTGGAGTTCAATCTGCCATGGGGTCGCTATTCACTGGCACCGGTGGTATTCCTCACCGGCGCGGCGCTCGCCGTGGTCTGGCTACGCAAGCTCCTGCGGCTGACCGCCTGGGCAGGCCCCGCCGACAGCATCTATGCGGCCCATGCACCGCACCATGAACTCAACCTCAAGCAGGGCGCAGCTTCGACGCTCGCCGCCTTTATTTCAGCCGCCGGCGGCGCCTCGGTGGGCCAGTACGGCCCCCTCGTTCATTTTGGGGCAACCGTGGGTTCAGGCTTTCGCCGGGTATTCAAAGATTTCCTGAGTCCTGACATCTTTCTCGGCTGCGGCGTGGCCGCCGCCATCTCTGCCGGATTCAATGCCCCCCTGGCCGGCGTTGTCTTCGCTCACGAAGCGGTGCTGAGACACTTCTCGCCACGCGCCATCGCGCCCATATTTATCGCATCCGTCAGCGCCAGCACCTTTGACAGCCTGTTTTTCAGTGCCACCGAAAAAACCTTCTCCCTGCAGCAGGCCGTGCCGCCTCTGGCGGAAGTCGTGCCCGTGCTGCTGCTGCTGGCACCCTTCGCATCGCTGGTGGCAATCAGCTTCATGCTGGCCCTGCGTGGTACCACGGCACTGGGTAAACGTCTGCCCATGCCTGCCACCTCACTCACCCTGCTGGCGGCCGTCATTTGCGGTTGCGTAGGCGTGTTTATGCCGCAGATTCTCGGCATCGGGGTAGACGGCATCAATATGATGATAGCCGGCGAGGCTGATCTGTCCTTGTTGCTGGCTTTACTGCTTGGCAAGCTGACCATGACCGCTCTGTGTATTGGTTTCGGCCTGTTCGGCGGCGTGTTCTCCCCGGCCTTGTTTGTCGGGGTTGCTACCGGTGCCATCGCCGCCCAGGTATTGGCGAGTTTCGGACTGGTCGGCATGCAGGAAGTGATCAGCGTGGCGGCCATGGCTGCCGTCAGCGCGGCAGTTATCGGCGCACCGATCACCTCTGTATTGATTGTGCTCGAGTTAACGGGATCCTATGAATTCGCAGTAGCGGCCATGATCGCAGTGATTGTCTGCACCCTGCTGACCAATCGCTTATTCGGACAATCTTTTTTCGATCGCCAGTTGCTCGACCGTGGCATAGACCTGCGCAAGGGCCGCGAATCCCTGGCCCTGGATGGCACCCGGGTCGGAGACTACATCAGCGCCCACTTCCTGACCGCAGCGGCCAGCATGAGTGGCCAGCGCTTGATGCAAGCGATGGCCGAGGGTGGCTTTACCGAGGCCTACGTCGTCGACCCGGCAGGACGCTTGCAGGGCAAGGTCTCTGTATTCGACTGTGCCCAGGCGACAGGCAAGCCCATAGCGAGCTGTATGGATGTCAATCCTCTGCGTTTTACGGAGACTGAATCCCTGACTGACGCCATGCACAAGGTGAGCCGTTTCGTAGGCGAGAGTATCCCGATTCTGACAGAGGATTCCGGTCGTCTGCTGGGGGTAGTGACCGAAGGCGATTTGTTTCAGGCAGTATTGAAAGTTCAGGACAGTGTCCGCCAACTGGAGAGGAATTAGACCATGCGCTGTAAGGCACGAAAACTGCTTCTGCCCACCCTTATCGCCGCTTGCTTCTGCAGCAGCACCCTGGGCCAGCAGGGCAGCTTCGAGGCTGGGCTTGCAGCCAAGGAGCGCGGCCATTTCGCGACGGCGATCCGTGCCTGGCGGCCACTCGCCGAGGCCGGTGTGGCCGAGGCACAGAATAATCTTGGTCACATGTACGAAGAAGGCTTGGGCGTAGCCCAGAACTATACCGAGGCCATGCGCTGGTACCGCGAAGCGGCCGATAACGGTCTCGCCGAGGCACAGCACAATATTGGCCTGCTCTATTACAACGGCTACGGTGTCGCCGAGAACCCGCGCGAAGCTGTCCGCTGGTTTCGACAGGCGGCACTCGAAGACATCGTACCTGCTCAGTACATGCTGGGCCTGGCCTATCAGCAGGGCAAGGGGACCGATGTTGATTACAGCGAGGCCCGACGCTGGTTCCTGCAGGCGGCCCGCCTCGGATCGGTCAACGCCCAGTTCATGTATGCCTACATGCTGCAGGCTGGAGAGGGGGCAGACTCGAACCCCTTTGGCGCCTATGTCTGGGCCAGCGTGGCAGAGAGAAGCGGCTACGGCGACGCCACGGATATTTCAGCCATCTCCATGATCCTGCTGGAAGACGATGAGCTTGCCGAAGCCGAAACTGTGATCGCTGCCTGCCTGAGTCAGGGTCTGACAGACTGCCCCGAGTGAGCGCTTGCGCTGCGGTCTGCGACAGCAGGCTCGCGTTTAGCTGGACCCGGTACCATCGACGATAATTTCAATACGGCGGTTGTTGGCTCGTCCCAGGGCAGTGTTGTTGTCCGCCAACGGGCGTGAATCAGCAAAGCCCTTGATACTTACCCGCCCTGCCTGCACGAAGTCACCATTAACGAGATAGTCGGCGACCGCTGCGGCGCGCGCAGCCGACAGATCCCAGTTGGATCGATAGCGACTGCCAAAACCGATGGGTACATTATCCGTGTGACCCTCAATACTGACTCGACCTGGCGCCCCGGCGATCGACGCACCGACCGAATCGATGAGGGAAAAGAAATCGGGCTTCAGTTCGGCCTGTCCGCTGTCAAAGGTGCCCTGCTCGGCGAGGCGAATGATGATCAGGTCACCGTCTCGTTCCACCTCTGCCAGACCGTCGCGTATCTCCTGCGAGAGATTGGCGCGGATCTGTTGGTACTGGTCTTCCAGTGGGGAACTGCCACCACCCGCCGTCTGGCCTGCACCGGCAGCCGATTCCTGTTGATTGAGAATAGTACTGATGCGCGGGTCGACAACTTCGATGAGCGTGTCAGTCTCGATTTGCGCGGCCGCCACTATGGCGTAGATCTCCAGGGTATCCTGATCCACCTGACCACGCGGGTTGCCAACATCCGTGGCACTCTGCGACCCTTCCTCTGTGCGCTCCAGCACTTCCACGCGGACGCTATTGTCCTCGGCGACCACCCGCACCCGCCCCCGGGCGAGTTGTTCTGCGAGAGCCTGCTGCAAGGCCTGTTCCGCCGCATTGGTGTCTGATTCACCTGACGCGGTGTCGCTCCTGAGCTCTACGTTATCGGGCTGCGGCTCATCGGTCTTCTGCTCTTCAACAGTCTGCACCGGTGTCGGATCGACCCTCGCTGTTCGGTACTGCTGCGCGATGATGTTGTCCGCCGTGGGTGGCTCTATCACCGGGATTTGCGTCTGCACGCCAAACGCACTTCGCATCGACCCGCTCACCTGCTTGTACTTCGGCACATTGACGTGAGCGAAGGACAGGATCAGTACAAAAAACGCCATGAGCAAGGTGGCCATATCGGCGAATGTTGCCATCCATGCCGGCGCACCCGCTTTGCAAGGCGGACAGTCCTCGGCGGGGGCCTCCGGTGGGGCCGCCGCTTCTTCCAATTCCAGTTCGTCTTCGTCAGCCACAGTGCACCTAGTTATCCACGATGATTTCAATACGCCGGTTTCGCGACCGACCCTCGGCACTGGCATTCGATTCCAGCGGCCTGGTGTCAGCAAAACCCAGCACCTGCAAGCGATCCTGGCTTATATTGAGCTGGCTATTAAAGTAGTCGGCAACCGAGGCTGCGCGGGCAGCAGACAGGTCCCAATTGGAATCGAACTGCTCACTGAAGGCGATGGGAATATTATCGGTGTGACCTTCGACGTTGATGCGACCCGTGCCGTCGGCAACACTCTCTCCCACCCTCGCCAACAGAGGTAAAAATTGATCTTGCAGATCGGCACTGCCGGAGACAAAGGTTCCCTGGCTGGCCAGCGTCACCACAACGGCATCACCCTGTCGCTCAACTTCGACTCGCCCCTGTTCTATATCGGTATTCAAGGCAGCTGTGATGCGCTGGTAGCGTTCGATCGCACTGCTTTCTCCTGAGCTTTGGCTGGCTTGCCCCGATTGCCCAAGCGCATCGGCCTCGGCATCGCTAGCACCCGACGCGGAGACGTAGAGTTGAATCTCGGCGCTGACCTGGGACTGCACGGCGACCACCTGCGCCGCCACGTCGAGCAGGCGCTGCTCCACGCTACCCGCCTCATTAAGCTGACGACCGGCGTCCCCTGTGCCTCCGGCGCTGCGCGCTGAGTTCATCTCCACGACCAGCTTCTCATCCGCTATACGCAGACTGACTTCGCCACTTTCAATGGCCTCGGCCAGCGCGTTCTCCACGACACGGAACTGCTCCTCGATTGGGAAATCCTCCGAGAAGTCCTCTGTCTTCTTTTGGACGAAGGGGTCATTGGGATTCTCGGCCCGCTGCTCGGGGTTATCGATGACCGTCGCTTCGGCCAGCGCTGGCGTGAAGTCTTCGACGATGATGCTGCGCGCCATGGGGAGTGTAATGGTCGGGATTATCTTCTTGATCCCAAAGGCGGCCTGAATTGAGCCGTTTATTTGTTCGAATTTTGGCAACTCGGTATCAGAAAAGGACAATATAAGTACGAAGAACGCCATTAAGAGCGTTGCCATATCGGCGAATGTGGCCATCCAGCCCGGCGCACCCCCCTTGCAGGGCGGACACTCTTCTACTGGTTCCTCGGCCGCCATACCGCCACCGGCAGGCGCCGCCGCTTCTGCTTCAGCCTCCGACTCAGCTGCGACCGCCTCGTCGACAGGAGTCTGCTCCTGTTCTGCACCCACCTCGGGCGCCAGCTCGGATTCAGACTGTTCCAGTTCGTCGCTGCTGTTAGCCATGGCTCAGAGTACTGCTCAGCAAAATCAGGCCGCGGCTTCCAGCTTGGCGCGAACCTTGGGTGCAACGAAAGAGGCCAGATAGTCGGTCAGTACCCGGGGGTTACCACCGCTCTGTATGAATAGAACACCTTCGATGATCAACTCACAATTCGAGGCTTCCAGGTCTGATTGATTGCGCAACTTCATCGAAATGGGCAGGCAGATTACGTTCGCGAGAATAGCGCCGTACATCGTCGTCAACAGTGCCACCGCCATGGCCGGTCCGATGGCTTTGGGATCAGACATATTACCGAGCATCTGAACCAGGCCGATCAAGGTACCGATCATGCCCATGGCTGGCGCAATCTCACCCCAGGCCGAGAAAATGTCTGCGCCCATTCTGTGCCGTAACTTCATCGAAGCGATGTCTTTATCCAGCGATTTCTTGATCATGTCGGGGTCGGAGCCATCCACCAGCATACTAATGCCTTTCGCCATGAAAGGGTTGGAGATGTCCTGTCCCTCCAGGGCGATCATGCCGTCTTTGCGCGCGATGGTTGCCAGCTCCACGAGCTTATGAACAAGCTCCTCAGGCTTGTCCAGCTTATTCTTGAAAGTCTTGCCCATGACACTGATGGCGCTGAGGAACTCGGCAAGGGATGAACGGAACAGCACCACCATTATTGAACCGGCCACGACGATCAGCATAGAGGGCGTATCGATAAACGCCGATGGCTGACTGATTGACATCGCAATCATGCCGAAAGCGCCTAATATGCCAATGATCGTTGCGATATCCATTACTTGCTTACTCCCGAATTTCTGGTGTCAGGTTACAGTGATGGCGCGTTTTCAAGAACGCCATGATTACAATTCTTGCATCGCCCGTGTTGCCTTCGCCTAGCGCCACACTGCATCAATTGGTATCAATGCCTAATGCAGGCTTGCTTTGACAGAACAATCACGTAGTTTGAGTCCCACTATCACGATCCAGTGGAATCTCTCCATTTCCTGCGCTTTATCATGGCCAATCGACACAAGCTTTTGAAAACTGTAGTGCTACTCGGCCTCGGCTTCGCGCTTTCGACTTGTGACTTCGTTGCGGAGCCACCACTCTGTGGCGATTACTTCAGTGGCGGAGAAACACCGGGCTTCAGCATCAACGCCAATGGCCTTGCCCATCACCTGGACACTGGCACCAGCTGGTACCGATGCCCGGCTGGCATGACCTTTGCGGCAAGCCGGTGTCGCGGCGAGATGCTGCTCGCCACCTGGGATGAAGCGATGGCCTATGCCATTGAATTCTCAGAATCCAGTGGTCGCAACTGGCGCCTGCCGGAGAATGAAGAATTGCTGGCTATTCAGGAAAGCAGCTGCCGTAATCCCGCAATCAATCATTTCGTGTTTCCGGGCATTGATGTTGCCAATCACTGGACATCCAGCGAGACCTGGCACAACGAGGCCTTTCGCTGCGCCGTCTATACCTACCAGGGAGATCTCTCCTGCCGGGAATTCCGCAATAATGCCTATCCCTTCTTGTTGGTACTGGACAACAACTAGGCCTTGAATTACACCTTGAGGTTGATGCGATTGGATTTCCTGTCTGTCGATGACTTGCCGGCGTCTTCACCCTGCTCATCAGCTCGGGGACTCTGAAAACTGTTGCAGTGTCGCCCATCTACACTGAACACCACCTGACTTGGCAATTGCTGACTCTTGAAATTGAAAGCGCGACAACCATAGCGCTGGCTCAAATCCCAGGTCATATAGAAATACTTGCACTCTGCGCACTGGGGTTCACTGCCGACACCCTGCCCAAAGTCATCATCGCCGCCAGAATTCATCGTAGGCTTTCCAGGCTACCAATGCGACAAAGGCAACACCGATGATGACTGCAAAAATATTGGTGAGTAGCACTCCTTGCAAGGCCTCAGCCTCTTGGCCGAGCATCATCAGTATGACGATGGGCACACCAATCATCAGATAGATCCGGATGATACGGCACATCGCACAATCACTTTTGTTACCTTTTTCCATAGCTAACCTATGTTTCTTAAGCTGTCCTGCGGCATGTCTTAGTTATTACTGTTTCTCATGGCCTCGAATTGGCCTTTCAGATAGTCACCAACGCCCTGGGTTTTTTCAACAAAGGCTTCCATCGCGGCAAATTGCTGCACATAGCGCATCCGGGCAGACTCCAGCTTCTCTTCCAGGAGATCGAGTTGAGCCTGATAGTCAGTGACCTGATTCTCGGCCGAGTCTATACGTAGTTGCAGTATACCGTTACTCTCCAAAAGCGCCTCGAGTTGATCGGCCGCATCAGCCCCAAGGCCCTGGTCACCGCCGCTGTAGCTATCCTCGGCATTGGTTCCAGCAGACAGCATCTGTATCACATCGTCACTGCTGTCAGCGATGACTTGATCGAACACTGTTTCTTCAAGTGCCAGGCTACCGTCACGCTGGAAGATCAATCCCAGATCCTTCAGCGTAGAAACCCCACCACTCGCCGTAGTAGACACTTCTTCAAACAGGTTTCTTACCTGTCGCAGGAGGGAGTTTGTCAGCGACTTGTCTCGCTGTAAGGACCCTGAGTATTCACTGGCACTGGAATTCGTATTGACCAATTCAGTCACAATGATTTGCAAGTCATTGTACCTGAGTACCAGATCATCGATGGCATCACGCAGTGGCTGTGTCGATTGACGTACGCTGATGGTCTGGGCACTACCACCCGCCTCTTTCAATTCCAGACTCAGACCAGTTATGACATCATTCACCGTGTTGCTGGCCCGCTCTATCCCGGTGAGTCCATTGACCGAGAATTGCGCATTCTCGGCATTCACCAGCAGATTGGCGGCATCAGCGAAACCGAGGCCGGCCACATTGGCCATGCTAAAACTGTTATCGGCACCCGTTTCACCTTCCACGAGAATATACCAGTCATCACCATCAGCACTCTTGTTGACCAGGGTCGCGGTGAGGCCCGTATCAGACTCGTTGATGGCATCCACAACACCGGCAGGCGTTGTGTCCGTGACACTGATGCTGTAGCTGACAGGGTCGGTAGCACCCACACTCACGGCGAGGGAGAAATCAACGCCTCCGTTCAAGGTCTCGGAGGCACTGCTGAAACTGGCTGATCGCAAGGTCTGGGCACTGGCGAGTTGCGAGACAGCGATCTGATAGACGCCCGCACGGGCTGTGCTATCCGCAGTGGCTGATAGCACCGATGCATCTGCCGCCTCTACCTGATTGGCGATTAAGGAGGAATAATTACCCAGACTGCTAAATCCCTGGCGCAGCGAGTCCAGCCCCGAAGACACCAGGCCATAGCCAGAAATACTAGCTTCCACCGATGCCTGACGCGCCTTGATCTGATCGATTCGCGGTGAATTCTCCGCCTCCGCCAGACTGCGGGCTAGCGCCTGCACATCAATTCCGGAGCCCAATTGCAGGGATTGAATAATGGTTGAGGCCTGGCTTTTGGCGTCATCGACCGTCGCCATAGGATTGTTCCTTCAGATTTTCAGGTTAACGGAGATAATTGAACAAACTTAATTGTGTGACCTTGGCAATGGTGCTCTGGGCTGCCTCGAGCGCCAGCATCTCCGATGAAAGTTCAGTAACGGCGGTGTTGTAATCCAGATTTCGTTCACTAGAGAGTAAGGACTCCACGACCAGTTTCTTGTCCTCGATGACTTCCTTCTTGGATTCGACCACCGTCCTGCGCAAGCCTATATCAACCAGTAACTGCTGCAGGTTACTGGATACGGTATCGAGCTCGCTTAGCGCTCTTTGCATGGCGTCGGTATCCGAGGTATCGACGGCCGTAGCGAAATCATCCAGCACATCAAACGCGGCGACCTTCACCGGCCCCGCATCACTGTCTCGCACAAGATCCGGCAGCAGTGTTTTGCCATCGATATTTATCGTTAGTCGATTGCCTTCATCAACATCCACCTGAATACGGGTTTGGTCACCCCGGTAGACCACAGCACCCCCTTCATTTTCCACAAAGGGTCGGGTCGTACTCTTGATACCGGAGAAATAGTAATTGCCGTTGCCATCCCTGGAATTCGCCAATGCCATGATCTCGTCCCGATAGCCTCTGATTTCCACAGCAATGGCCTGCCGATCGAGACTATTGTAAGTATCATTCGCAGCCCTCACCGCCAGTTCCTGCATACGCGACAGCATCTTTTCCATACTGCCAACAGCCGTCTCCTGCTGCAACAAACGCCCATCGAGAGCAGTTAGATTTTCCAAATACACTCCCTGGCGATTCAGGGTTGATTGCAATTGCAGAGACCTGGCAGCCAGATCCGGCTCAGCACTGGGTTTGACCATATTGTCGCCCGTGGCGAGTTTGGCCTGCCATTCGGCAATCTTGCCCTGCTGATTACCCATGTAGCGGGTCAACATATTGAAGTACTGATTCGTGGAGACTTTCATCGCGGGAGCTCCTAGCGACCCACACCAAGAATGGCGTCAAACAGGCGCGTCGATACTTGAATAACCTGGGCAGCCGCCTGGTAGGCCTGCTGGAACCGAATCAGGTCTGCCGCTTCCTGGTCCAAGCTCACACCGGATACCCGGGCACGGGACTCTTCGGCCTGATCATAGACTACCTGTAACGCATCGCGAGACAACTGCGAGAGCTGCGAGACTGTGCCTACCTTGCTAACCTGATCGACATAGAACTGTGCAACAGTCATATCATCAATCAAGGGTTCCTCCGCCAGCCCGATCAATGCCAACAAATTTCGATTATCACCGCTGGCATCCAGGTTAGGTCGAATCTCAAAGCGCTCTCCCGCTTGTGGTTGCAAGTCGAATCGTAACTGGCTGTCGAGAAGCGCAATGCCGGAGTCATGGTCGTATACCGCTTTGCGCAAGAGGCCGCCTGTACTCAGATCACGCAATTCATAGTCACCATCATCCCCGAATACGATCGAATAGCTGCGCTCGTTCGAGGGTGGCGCTGGCGCTAGCAGACTACCTACTGACACCGTGAGCTGAGTCGAAGTGCTTGTAGTATCACTTACATAAACTTGCAGATTGCTGTCGCGCCGCCCATTGCCATAGATGCCCGTCGCCAGCCCCAGTCGCGACAGGTCCGCGGGGCGGCCGCGATCGCTTGCAGGATCGCTAAAGCCAAAGGCGATCTGCTCGCCTTCCAGCCTCAACTTACCGGTGACCAGGGTTTCTTCCCAGCCAAAACTGTTAAGGCCAGCCGGCCCTTCCTCCGATCCAAGCAGAATGTTTTCTCCCTCGGCGCCAGGTCTGTTGCGCAGGTTGAGATAACCCTCAGCATCGAGCCAGGCTTCCACGCCACTCTCATCGATCTTGGCGTTAATGGCGCTGACCAGCTGCTGCGGTTCCCCATCCTCACCTTCATTGAGACCGGCAAATACCGTGACGCCGTTGAGCACGAGACTATTCTGGAAGTTGAGACTGTCCGCAGCAATACGAATACCGTTCTCGGCGCTGGCCGTCACGCCGGTGGCCTCACTCTGGGCGTTTAACCAGGTGGCAATATCAGCTGCACTCAGGGTTGCATCTGCAGCCAGTTGCAGCGCATCCAGCGCGGTACCGTTGAGAGTCAGGTCGCCGGCTGCAATAAGTTCGCTCACGCCGCCGGTGGTGTTAAGTTGACGGGGAATAGTAGCGCCAAGCGCAGCCTGCTCGGCTCGGAAACCATAGAATAATCCGGAATCCCCTGCATTCAGCGATTCTTTTGTATACAGACTCGCCGCTTTGAAGGCTCCACTTTTTTGCAGTTGATCGATAGCCACCGCGTCCATTTCTGTTCCCGTTAACTGCATGAAGTCATCGGTAAACAGTTGCAGCTGTTGTTCAGAGTCAACTGGCGGTTGGAAACTGACCACAAAGTCGCTTAGGTCCTTTGCCACGCTGATCGCCGGCGCCGCATAGCGTGTGCTGGCCGCAATTTGCATGGTGCGTCCAGTCATGTCCGCAAGCGCAGTACCGCTCGTGAGCGGCGCTGCCTCGGCGAGTCGGTCGAATTCGATGTCGTAGGCGCGCTGGTTATTGATGCCGGCCTCGGCAATCAGCCTGCCCCCGGCAGCAACCAGTGCTGGCTCATCAATCGCCACGCGCATCGTCATGGCCGAGCCGGTCATCGCCGTAATGAAATAACTCTTGCCTTGCTCCGGCACCTGGGCGAACCGCAGCTCCAGATCCTGAACGCGCACGGTGTACGATCCATTCTGTAGCTGTCCGCCAATCTGACCGAGATCATTGCCATTCGCGTCCTGAATGAGCCATTGGTCTGCGCCGGCATAGGTGACAAGCAGTGGTTCGATGGGCACAGGGTTTGCACGAAGACTCTGTACTGTGACTTCACCCGCCAGTTGCCCCGCCGAATCCAGCGCCTCGACCCGCTGCCCAATAGAGAACAAATCCAGGCCAGTCTGGTTTTCCAGGTTGCTGCCTGCGGCATGCACCGTATTGGCCTCCCTGACGAAGGTCTCGGCAAATCGATCTATATTTTGCATCAAGGGACTGAGCACCTCACCACGGAACGACACCAGACCACCGAGCTCGCCTCCGGGCGGTGGCGCTATGCCAATCGCTGCGCCATAGGCATCCACCATGAAGGCATGACTAGCCGCATCCTGGGGCGACATGATCACGTCCAGACGGCGCACGTCACTGCGGGACACCAGCCAGGCATGACTGGAGGACCCCGCCAGACGCACAGCTACTTCGCCATTGGCGGCCTCATCCACTTTCAGATTGGCGAGGTCAGCCATGTCACGCAGGAGATTATCGCGCTGGTCCAGCAAAGTAGGTGCCTGTCGCTCCAGGGTGCTGGACTTGCCCAGCTCGAGATTGACCTGTGCCAACTGACCCATGAGGTTATTCAGCTTTTCTACTACCGTTCGCAAGGCACTGGCAGAATCATCATTGACACCAGCCAGTTGTGACGCGATGTCACGCGTACGTCCGGACAGGTAGTCAGCCGCCGACAGCAGACTGCCACGCAAGGCTCGAGAGCCTGGATCCACAGCCAACTTGTTTACGCTTTCAAAAAAGCGATCCATCGCGCTGGTTAAAGCACTACTTTCATCGCCCATGATGTCGAGTATTCGATTGCTGTAGTCAACCATTGGATTCTGGGCGCTGAGCTGACTCTTGCTCTGTCGCAGATTGCCCTCAACGAATTGATCATAGTTGCGTTTGACGGCAACCAGCCGTGAACCTGATCCGATCGAATGGACGCCCTGCTTGCCCGGTGTATTCTCGGTAGTGATAGCCTCCTGACGCGAATAGCCCTCGGTATTCAGGTTCGCGATATTATTACTGACTGTCGACAGGGCCTGACGATAGACCTGGGTAGCCGAGGCGCCTATGGAAATCAAATCAGCCATCGTTGCTGTCCGCCTGCTCGTTGCTTACATCATTACCCGGCAGGACACCTGATTTCTCCAGGGTACTGTCAATCCACTTACCCACACCCAGAGACTGACGCATCGCGATAAAGTGCGATACTTCAGTAATAAACATGTCTTCCACGAAGTCCGTCGCCTGACTCTCGAATAACTCGCTCTTCAGGGGCTTCGACGCTTCCTTCATGGATTGCAACATCAACTGCATGAAGGCGCTCTCAAACTCGGCTGCGACCCTGCTGCGGGTTTCCTTATCGCCCCCTGGACTGGCGGCAGCGCGAGCGCGCAGGTTTGCCAGATCCGCAAAGTCGTAAAAGCTTCCTGCCGATGCAATCGTGTCAGTCATCAGATAACTACCAGTTCTGCTTTCAGGCTACCGGACCTCTTCAGGGCCTCCAGAATAGCTATGAGCGCTGACGGCGTGGCGCCCACCTGGTTGACTGCGTCCACGATGTCCTGCAGTTCGACTCCGGTTTCAAAGACAAACATATTGGCCGTCTCTTCCTCCACTTCAATGTCAGCGTTCTGCACACCCACGGTGACACCGTCACTGAATGGCGCGGGCTGACTGACATCGTTAAAGGCCGTTACCCTGACACTCAGCGTGCCATGCGACACCGCGGCGGCAGCAACCTGTACAGAACGGTTGATTACTGCAGTACCCGTACGCGAATTAACCACTACCCGCGCCATGGGTTCACCGGGGTCTACATCCATATCCTGAATATCACTGATGAACCCTATTTTCTGTACCGGGTCCCTGGGCACACGCACTGCGACCGAAACGCTATCAATTGGTGTCGCAACACCATCGCCGTAACTCGCATTGATCGCGCCTGCGATAGCGTTAGTCGTGCCAAAGTCAGCACTGCGCACGTTTAGCACCACGTGATCGGAGTCCTCGAATGGTGTTGGAATGAGTCGCTCAACCGTGGCACCGTTTGGAATTCTGCCGGAAGTAGGCACACCTATCTCCACGCTCGATCCGGCGGCGTCTACCGACACACCGGTCACTGTCAGTGGCCCCTGAGCCAGGGCATAGACCTGGCCATCGATACCGTACAACTCGGTCAGAACCAGGTTGCCGCCACGCAGGCTCTCTGCCGTACCGATGGTCGAGACATTGACGTCAATGCGTTGCCCCGGCTTGGCGAACGGGGGCAGTTCGGCCGTCACCAGAACGGCCGCCATATTGTCTGTTTGTAAGGGCTGGGAGGCCGCTTGCGTTGCCAGGCTGACCAGGCTGTCACCGAGATCGAACTCGGAGACCGGACCATCGACACTGACACCGAGACCGGACAGCAAGGACTTCAGGCTCTGTCCGGTAATCCGCAGATCCTTTCCATCACCGCTGCCTGACAGGCCAGCGACCAGGCCATAGCCCACCAGCTGATTGCTGCGTACCCCGGCAATATCGGTCAGATCCTTAATGCGATCGGCATGGACAGTCACCGGTGACAGCGCATAAACAATCACGGTCAACAGTGAAAGCAATGACTTAATTCTCCAAGATTGCATAACCCACACTCCCTAGAATGGCCACAGGCCGAATAATGCACGCGCGCCCCAGCCCGGTTTCACCGCACGTACTAGGTCCCCGGTGCCGCTGTATGAGATCTGGGCACTGGCGATACGCCGGGACAGAACCGTGTTGTTAGGCTGAATATCCTCGGGCCGAACCAGACCCTTGACCCTAAGAACCTCACTGCCTTCAGTCAGAGTGAGTTGCTTCTCTCCCAGAATAACCAGATTGCCGTTGGCCAATACATCGACCACCGAGACACTGATGGAGCCCGTCAGGGAAGCCGATTGACCGGAGCTACCGGTGCCTACACTGCTCAGAGTCGAACCACCTGTTGTCAGGTTCTCAAAGAAGCTGTCACCCGGGAACAAGGCTCCAGCCTGGCTGGTACCCAACACATCATTACTGGTTTCCCGCTCGGCGCTGATACCGTTGGTACGCGAGGCCTGGGCGGTTTCCTCGAGAATCACCGTGATGATATCGCCCACCTTGACCCGTCCTGCCTGATAGATGCGCCGGGTCGGATAGAGGCCGGTACCATTATCAAAGATGCTGCCGGTCACGATGGCCGGCTTGGGTGCTGGCTCGGGATAAGCGAACTGGAAATCGGTCTGATGCTCAGAGCTGGGTTGAAGTTGCGAGCCACATGCCGTCAGCAAGACAGCGGCCAACACCAGCACTCCCGTTAGTAGGTTTTTCATTATCTCAACGACTCTATGGCTATAGATTGTTATTCAGGAACCGCAACATGCCGTCAGCCGCTGCGATAGCCTTAGAATTGATTTCGTAGGCACGCTGGGTCTCGATCATATTGACCATTTCTTCCACGACATTGACGTTAGAGGCCTCGAGGCTTCCCTGCATCAGCATACCCGCACCCTGATCGCCCGGAATACCGACGATGGCTTGTCCACTTGAATTCGTTTCCGCATACAGATTGCGCCCAATCGGTTGCAAGCCAGCACTATTAACGAAGCGGCTAAGCTGAATCTGACCAACCTGCACGGCGCCACCACCAGCTGCAAGCTCGGCGGTGACTGTGCCATCCCGACCAATGGTAATGCTCGACGCATCCTGGGGGATGGTGATCGCCGGTATCATGGACTCACCGGAAGCCGTCACCACAGTGCCATCCACCGACAATTTGAATGAGCCGTCACGGGTATACGCGGTGGTACCATCCGCCTGTTGAATAGCAAAGAATCCATCACCGGCAATCGCTACATCAAGCGCATTCTCGGTAGAGATCATATTGCCCTGACGGTGGATTTTTTCAGTCGATACTACACGGGTACCGGTACCCAGCATCAACCCGGTGGGGGTGATTGAATTCACATCGGCCTGCGCTCCTGCCTGCACAATGCGCTGGTAGAGCAGATCCTCGAACATGGCCCGATCTTTCTTGAAACCCACCGTGTTCACGTTCGCCAGGTTATTGGCGATAGTCGTCATGCGCGTGGACTGTGCAGTAAGGCCGGTCTTGGCGACCCACATTGAAGCGTCCATTAGATAGTCTCCTTAGTATTTATTGCTGATCAGCGAATACTCATCATCTTGGTTCCGCCGCTATCCAGCTCTTCCGCGTTCTTGATGATTTTCAACTGAGTTTCAAACGCCCGGTACATATCCAGCATCGAGATCATGGTCTCGATTGCGTTCACATTACTGCCCTCCAGCGAGCCTACTGAAATTGAGACCGGCTCAGGGCCTGTGGCAAAGTCGCCACCCTCGATCTGTGTGGCCGCTGCCTCAAACAAACCGTCGGCACGTCGACTCAGGGAAGTCGCGCTGGCGTCACGCAGCATGAGTTGGCCCAGTAATTCCGGCTCAGCCACTTCTGCGGCCTGATCCAGGCCGTAGACAGAGCCATCCGGCACCAGGGTTACGGCGTAACCTTCGGGAATCGCGATGGGTGCACCTTCGCCCATCACTATATTCCCGTCCCCGGTCTGCAGAAATCCATCGGCACTCAATCGTAAATCACCGCGCCGGGTGAATGCGATAGATCCATCGTCAGCCTGGACGCCAAGGACTGTCTTACCGTTCATGGCGATATCCAGGTCATTTCCGGTATAGCTCACCGCACCTACTTTCAAGTTGATGCCATTCTGAATCTCAGGCACCACCGGCTGAAAACGGGTCGGAAAACCAGGACCGTCGAGGTAAGCGGCCTCCGGCGCATAGGACCCACCACGCTTGTAGCCAACCGTGGACAAATTGGCCATGTCATTGGCCAACTGAATACGCAGTGCCTCTTGGCTAATTGCCGATCCCAGCGATGTATAAACCAGCCTATCCATAGTGTGTTACCTGTTAACCTCGGATATTGATGATGGTCTGAGTCATGGACGTGGTGGTTTCGATTGCCTTGGCGTTGGCCTGGAAGTTCCGCTGCGCGGTAATCAGGTCTACCAGTTCTGCGGTCAGATCCACATTGGAACGTTCCCGCGCACCAGCTCTCAAGGTACCGAATCCTGCCGAACCCGGCTCACCATAAGAGGCCTCACCCGATTCCGAAGTTTCATAGAAGCTGGAGTCACCAATCTGGCGGAGACCCTGTGCCGTAGCAAAGTTAGCCACAATGATCTTGCCCAGCGAACGCTGCGAGCCATTGGAATAGCTGGCGACCACCAGGCCATCGTCACCGATGTTAACCCCCACCAGATCACCTTCTGGCGCACCGTTCTGGGATTGGCTCAGTACGGCGAATGGGCTGTTGAACTGGGTGCTGCTGGCGTAATCGATCGCTATTGTGGTACCGGTAATACCGTCGCTTTCCAGTTTGGAACCGCTAATGGGCGACACCAGTGAACCACTGGTATCAAAGGTCAATTCTCCCTTATCCAGGAAAATGGGTGACCAATACGGGATGTTGTTTTCGTCGAAGTCACCCTTGTCGGTGGTCTCGATCCAGTTACCCTCGTTGTCCTGGATCACATAGACGGAGCTTGTGCCATCAATGTCCTGCTCTAACTTGATATAGCTCGAAGTAGAACCGAATACCGCGTCGATATCCTCGAGCCCCCAGTCCGCATGACCCGCGATCTGGATGAAGGACTCATTGGAAGCCGTTGAACCGGTGATTACCAATGATTCGCTGGTGTCGTCGAAATCCACCTTGACGCCTGACACGCTGCGTCCGAGGCTATCGGCCATCAAATTGATCTGATCCTGCAGATGCTGCGTGAATGTTCCGATTGAATACTGGCCGGGAGTTAGACTGATCTGGGCGGAGATGCCATCAACGATCACCGTCAGTTTCTGGTTAGCAGCGGTCACCGAGAATGACGCCCGTGGATCGACCCCCATCTGGTTGCCTTGCAGGATGGGCGGCTGGGAGCGCTGACCGCGCACAGTCGGCAGATTGTTGATCTGGGAAGTCTGCGGCTCTACGAGGGCACCAGTCTCCGGAATACCGAACAGGCTAGCTGCCACTTCTGAAGGTGCTGTGAGACCGGTGACATCGTTTTCATCTGTTTCGCTATTGAGGCGAATTTCCAGGCTGGAATCATCACCGGTGGTACCACTCTGGAACCGGAACTGGCCATCGGAGTAGGTTACCTCAATGCCATAGCGTTGATCGCGTGAGGCACTGTAGAGTGCACCATTTGGCAGCACGTCCCGCAGCAGCACAACATCTTCATCGTTATCTAGAGGCAAGAGCAGTTTGCCATACACTGGTGGATCAGAATCCATGGCAGCCTGACTCACGCCGAATACCGGATTGACGCCAGCGGCTTTATTGCTCAGATAGAGCTCAGTGACATTGTCCGGATTTGTCTGGGTAAAGCGGAAGCCGCGGTTTGCCAAATCATACGCTACGGTTACATCATCAAACCCTTCCTGCTCAGAGAGGTAATTGTTCAAGGCATAGGTCAGAGCCTCAGGCGAGATCTCGCCGTTCTGTATGAGCTTCACACTGTCAGTGGCCTCCTGAGCCGCAATCACTGCATTCAGGTCGACATCCAGCGAGAGAATATCCGCCGGATCGTCGGAATCACCCACGCGCTTCAACACCAGAGAGCCCGCGCCCTCTGCAGCTAGGTTGAATTTACGACCATCTCCGAAACGGGTATTCAGCACATTGGAGAGTTCGAAGGCGATTTCGGTACCAGACAGCTGGACGTCCTGGCCCGCCAGATGTTCAAGACCGATATCCACGAATCCCGACCCATCGATAGATACCTGGAACATATCGGTCAGTTGTGCTCGCGTGAATGCTGAGAAATCCACGCCATCCTGATTATTGGTCAGATTCAGATTATCGATGTAACTTGACTCTTCCGGAATGGGCAGATCGATCGTGGCAGGCGTTGACTCCACAGGCGTAGACAGTTTGTCAAAAGAATACTTCTTGTACAGCGTTCCTGTCGTGATCAGGTACTTCTCACTATCCGCACTCGTACGCTGCAACTCTTGTAGTTCAGAACGGGTCTTGATCTCACCGTATTTATTTACGAAATATTCATCGCCGTTATCCGAGGCCTGAATAAGAGAAGGCTCTACGCGCTGCTCATCGATATAGACATAGGTCTGCCACTTATTGAATGGAGAGTCTGCTGTTGCTGTCGCTGTTTTCGTGTAATAAATAGTGGCCAGATGTGAGGAACCTGATGCGCCATATACCGTAAACGATGTGGTCTTGTGATAGGTCTCTGGCTTGTTCGGATTAAAGGTCGCGGTGATTGGATCGCTGTCGGATGGCAGATTCAGCCCTAATTCTACTTCAGTTGTTGCCAAGAACTCGGATACCGTGGTGCGCGGAATAGAGAGTGCTGACAGCGGCTCACTAAAATCGGCCTTATTGGTCGAGTCCACCGGCAGGGACATGAGGGCCTGTCCGGCGGCGTTCACCATCTGATTCTGCTCGTTGAGCATAAAACCCCCATTTCGGGTAAACACCTTGGTGCCATCCGGAGATTCCAGCGCAAAAAACCCGTCACCCGTGATTGCCAGATCCAGAGAATTGGCAGAGAACTCGATGTTGCCCTGACTGAACTCCTGACGAACTTCCTTCAAGGACACACCCGCACCCACTACAGACGATGATTTCTGAAGTGGGGAGGTCGCAAAAATATCACCGAAGTCGGCACTGGACTTCTTGAAGCCAGAGGTGCCAGAGTTGGCAATATTGTTGGACGTCACTGCCAGTTGAGTGGTGGCCGCAATGAGCCCGGTGAGCGAGGTATAAAATGACATAGATCAGTCTCCAGCTAACAACTAGTTAAATTTCAATTCTGTCGAGATCCGCCGCCGACAGCGTATGTCCATTGCGGGTCTGCACAACTATATTTTTGGCGCTATCGTCCCATTGGATTGAGGAAATAGTGTCCATCGTTCTTACCGGCCGCGACTGGAACACTCCGTTCTGCTCCTGCGAAGCTACGATTCTGAAAGTGCCGGGCTCAACCGGAACACCCTCGTCATTGATGCCCTCCCATGTAAACTGCACGGGTCCTGGCATCCTGGATTCGGTCTGTTCGCGATACACCAATTTATCTTGCGCGTCATAGACAGCAAAAATTACAGAATCCGCAGCCGTAGCTAGCGATATCTCTGCATGTGCAGACTCGCCCTCACCCGCCTGCACGACTCCGCTATTCACGGCAATCGACCTGCCAAGGAAGTTGGCACCTGAGTAGAAACGGTCAAATTTCATCTCGGCTGCCAGATCTTCGATGGACTGCTGCATACCTTTCATCGATTCAAGGGATGAGAATTGCGCGAGTTGAGCCACGAAAGCCTCATTCTCCATGGGACTCAAGGGGCTCTGATTCTTCAGCTGCGTCGTGAACAGTGTCAAAAAAGCATCACGACCGAGCGAGTCATTGGACTCCAGACTTTTCTTGAGCTGCTGATCCTCATACCGATTAACAGTAAGAATTGATTCAGGCAGATTGATGTCATTAAGCATATTCTTGGTTCTCTTTAAGCAGCCTTATCAGACCCGTATCACTTCAAGCGTGCGAAGCATCAGGTCCTTGGCAGTTGTGGCTACTTCAACACTGTTTTGATAGGCGCGGGAGGCATCAAGCATATCGATCATCTCGGCCACCTGATTGACGTTGCTCGCCCAGACATAGCCCTGATCGTTAGCGAGAGGATTGCCGGGATCGAAGATTTGTCGTGCAGGCCTAGTGTCCTCAATCACCTCACTCACCTTCACACCACCGTCCAAAGAATCCTGGCGACCCATGGCATCGTTTAGTGCCGCTTCGAAAACAACCCGTTTGGCGCGGTAGGCGAGTTCGGGTGACTCAGCGACAACACCAGCGTTGGCGATATTACTGGCCGTAGCATTCATGCGCACGAGCTGTGCATTCATGCCACTCCCTGCAAGATCCATGAGTTTGCTAATAGCCATGTTTATTCACCTCTCAGTGCTTTGCGTATACTGGTGACTTTGTTCTCAAAAAATTGGAGTGATGCCTGATACTCCATGGCTGCTCGACCAAACTTGGCTTGCTCCACACCGATTTCGACGGTGTTACTGTCCAGGCTCGGATTCAGCGGCGTGCGATACACCA
>JAYPVK010000019.1:0-62143 GCA_038134565.1 Pseudomonadales bacterium
CTGAAGCGGAAGAGCTCGGCCATCGATGATATAGCCGCGCAGATCATTCTTGAGAACTGGTTTAACGAGCTACACAGCCAGGCGCAAGTGCTATAGCAGATCGATGTCTTAAGCAGTTTAAGCAGACGTTCATCAACGCTGCTGTTTTTTACCTTATGCATACAGGAGATGGCATAGCGGTATCGTGATTCATTTGATACTTCACTTTTTGGTTCCTGCAGTTATTGTCGGTGTGTTCTACCGGGAGACCTGGAAAACGAGCTATTTGATCATGATCGCCACCATGCTCGTGGATATCGATCACGTGTTCGCATCACCCATTTACGACCCTGGCCGATGCAGTATTGGTTTCCATCCTCTGCATAAAGTGTGGTTTCTGGGTATTTATGCCCTTCTGAGCGTCGTGCCAAAGACCCGACTTGTGGGTATAGGCCTGGTCATCCACATGGCATTGGATTCTATTGATTGCCAGGTAACAAATGGAATCTGGATGGTCCAGGATTGAGAACAACAAGACATACAGGCATCAGGTTAACTGCGAATGAACTTGCTTCGGAAAAACTTCCTGCTTTTTGGCCTCAGCGTCGGCCTGGCCCTAGGGCTGCTCTTCGCCCTGCTCTTCAGCGGTGTCGACTGGTGGAACAATTACAGCGGCCTGTTTCGGGATGCGGGGGGTACACACTGGAACATGGTGTATGAGACGGCCGAGAGCTGGTTCCTGCCGACCTTTTTCTATGCGGCACCCATCGCGGCGCTCGTCCATCTGCTCGTGGGTTTAGTGAAGCGGTGGAGGACGGCGAAGTAGTTTCGGGCCGGGTCGCCGGTAAATCCATCTGGCAGATTTATCTGGCCACAAAACAAAAAGGCCAGATTGCTCTGGCCTTTTTTAACTACCTGCCTGCAGTAATACCCTAGAACGACTCCGGCATCTTTGCCTTGGAGCGCGCGTCTTCCCGCGTCACCATGCCTTTCGCCAACAGCTCTTTCAGGCACTGGTCCAGGGTCTGCATGCCCACGGAGGCGCCGGTCTGGATGGCCGAGTACATCTGGGCAACCTTGTCTTCCCGGATCAGGTTACGAATCGCCGGGGTTCCGATCATAATCTCGTGAGCCGCGACACGGCCTCCGCCGGGTTTCTTCAACAGGGTCTGGGAGATCACGGCCTGCAGCGATTCCGAAAGCATGGATCGCACCATATCTTTCTCTGCAGCGGGGAACACGTCGATCATGCGGTCGATGGTCTTGGCCGCGGAGGTGGTGTGCAGTGTGCCGAACACAAGCTGACCCGTCTCTGCCGCGGTCAGTGCAAGGCGGATGGTTTCCAGGTCACGCAGCTCACCCACGAGGATGATGTCTGGGTCTTCACGCAGGGCTGAGCGCAATGCCTCGTTAAAGCCGTGTGTATCGCGACGCACCTCGCGCTGGTTCACCAGGCACTTCTTGGACTAGCGCACGAATTCGATAGGGTCCTCGATGGTGAGGATGTGCTCGTACTTATTGTCGTTGATGTAGTCGATCATCGCCGCCAGGGTGGTGGACTTACCGGAACCGGTCGGGCCGGTTACCGCGACAAGGCCACGGGGTACTTCGGCAATCTTGCGTAACACATCGCCCATGCCCATTTGCTCCATGGACAGCACCTTGGAGGGAATGGTACGAAACACCGCGGCGGCGCCACGGTTCTGGATGAAGGCATTTACACGGAAACGTGCCAGGTTGGGCACTTCGAAGGAAAAGTCTGTTTCCAGGAATTCTTCGTAGTCCTTGCGCTGCTCGTCATTCATGATTTCATAAATGAGCGCGTGTACTTCCTTGTGATCCATCTCGGGTACGTTAATGCGGCGAATATCCCCGTCTACACGAATCAGGGGTGGCATGCCGGCGGTGATATGCAGGTCGGATGCACCCTGCTTAACGCTAAAACCCAGAAGTTCTGTAATATCCATTAGCCTTATCTATAACAACAATTCTTGTATGCTCTTGTTTATGTGTTGGTCGGTGTTCTTCTTCCTGGACTGGTGAATTCAGTCCCGGTATTCGGCCCAGACCGCTAGCCAATGAGTAAACTGTAGCCTATAGTACCCCTCCTCCCCGGAATATCACAGACCCAGACCGGCTTTCTCCCCGCAAAAACCGTGACCGCCATAGCAGAAAACATAGCCGCCCTGAGCCAGGAGATTCGGGCCCTGGAGCGGGATGCACAGCGTCCCGAGGGCAGCGTCATCCTGCTGGCGGTGAGCAAGCGCCATAGTAGTGCAAGGATTCGCGAGGCTGCCGCAGCGGGCCAGCTTCACTTCGGGGAAAACTACCTGCAGGAGGCCGAATCCAAGATCGCGGAGCTGGCCGACCTGGACCTGGTCTGGCATTTCATCGGACCTATCCAGTCCAACAAGACCCGGGGCATTGCCGCCCACTTCGACTGGGTGCATAGCGTGGACCGCCTGAAGATTGCCCAGCGGCTGAGCGAGCAGCGACCCGCTGCTGTCGCGCCATTGAATATCTGTGTGCAGGTCAATGTGTCCGACGAGCACAGCAAGTCCGGTGTCACCGATGCGGAGGTGGCGAAGCTGTGCGAGCAGATAGACGGTCTGCCCAATATTCGACTGCGGGGACTGATGGCGATTCCCGCGGCGCTGGATGACTACGACCTGCAGCGGGCCAGCTTCCGGCAACTGGCGACCCTGTATGCGTCACTCCGGACACGACACCCGGACATGGACACCCTGTCCATGGGCATGAGCAATGACTTCGCCGCGGCGATCGCCGAGGGCAGCACCATGGTGCGCATTGGCACGGCGATCTTCGGTGCCCGGGACTGACTTGCCGGTCACGCCGATCCCCCCCACCTGCAAAAGACGCTACTGCTGGTTTCGCGCACTCCCCGCGAATGCGCTAGAATAGCCGCTTCGCGCCGATCAGGCACACCCCGAGCGAGCGCGCTCCAGAGTAGTTAGAAACAGTTCAGGGATTCGATTTGAATAACACCAGCATAGGCTTTATCGGTGCCGGCAATATGGCCGGCAGCCTGATCCGGGGAATGATCGCCAGGGGAACGCCCGCCACCTCTATCTCCATCGCGGATCTGGATAGCGCCAAGATCGATCAGCTGGTCGCTGAATTAAGCGTAGTTGGCAGCACTAACGATGCCATCGCCGCCACCGCCGATGTAATCGTGCTGGCCGTGAAGCCCCAGGTGATGGCCGATGTCTGCGAGGCCCTGGCCCTCAATGGTCGCGATGCCCTGGTGATCTCGGTGGCCGCCGGCATCACCCTCAGCCACCTGCAGAGCTGGCTGGGTGAAGACACGGCAATCGTGCGCTGCATGCCGAACACACCGGCACTGGTGGGCCGGGGTGCGACGGGTCTGTTTGCCAACGGCAATACCAGCGCTGGGCAGAAGAAGATTGCCGAGGACATGCTCAACGCCGTGGGCATCAGCGCCTGGGTGAATTGCGAGGCCGATATCGATGCGGTGACCGCCCTGTCCGGCAGCGGCCCTGCGTACTACTTCCTGTTTATGGAAGCGATGCAGGAAGCGGCGCTGGAGTTGGGCCTGGATGAGCAGCTGGTGCGCGAATTCGCCCTTCAGACCGCCCTGGGTGCCGCGGTGCTGGCCAGTGAGAGCGAAGACGATATTGCCGAGCTGCGTCGCAAGGTGACGTCGCCCGGTGGCACCACCGAGCGCGCGCTGCAGAATTTTGAATCAGGCGGTCTACGCGACCTGGTCAGGCAGTCCCTGAAGGCGGCCCGTGACCGTTCACAGGAATTAGCTGCCGAGTTCGGTGCGAAATAAGCGCACCGCCGCGTGGACTGCGAATGTTTTGGAAATTATTGCTCAACGCTAAGTAAGTAAAGGAACGAAGAATGGGTGTACTCGGAAGTTCAGCCGCACTTATTGTCAATGCCCTGGGAGGTCTGTACCTGCTGGCAGTGCTGTTGCGTTTCCTGCTGCAGCTTGCCCGTGCCGATTTTTATAATCCTGTGTCCCAGGCCGTGGTGCGAATAACTGATCCTGCGGTGCGCCTGTTCCGCAAGTTCATCCCGGGTTACCGGGGCATCGACTTCTCCTCCCTGGTGCTCGCCATGTTGGTGGAGGCTGTGTTCATCTGCATCCTCATCCTGTTGTATGGTGGCAGTATTCCCTCGGCTGGTTTCATCATCACCTGGGCATTCGTTGGCGTGATCTACTTCATCATCAACATTTATTACTACGCCATTATCGCTTCTATCATTATGTCCTTTGTCATGTTGTTCTCTGGCAACATGAACCCAAATCCATTGTTGCGACTGGTATGGCAACTCACGGAACCGGTGATGGCCCCGATTCGCAAGGTGCTGCCACCCATGGGCGGGCTCGATTTCTCCCCGATTTTTATCTTCATCGCCATCGGCCTGATCCAGAACCTGTTGGTCCAGACCTTTGGCATCAGTGAACAACTCGCCGCCGTCGTTATCGGCATCTGATGATCTATCAGCGCCAGGGTTCCCGTCTCTACGTGAATTGCACGGTGCAACCCGGCGCCAGGGAAACGGCCATCATCGGCGTACTGGGAGATGCACTCAAGATCAGGCTCAGTGCAGCCGCTACCGATGGCAAGGCCAACAAACAGTTGCTGAAACTGCTGGCCAGCGAGTTTGGTGTGAAACAGAATGCGGTGACCCTGCTCTCGGGAGCCAGCAGCCGCAGGAAAAGACTCTGTATAGAAGAACCCGTTAAAGAGCCAACGATTCCAAAAACATAAGAGAAGCACGAACAGCGCCCCGCATAATGTCTACAGCGTTCCCACAAGATTCCGTTGGCCTGGTCTCACCGACACTGCACAAGTTCGATGAGGAACTGGTGCTGCGCAGCGGCAAGGTACTCAAGCGCTTCGAACTCATGGTGGAAACCTACGGCGAGCTGAATGCGGATCGCAGCAATGCCATCCTCGTCTGCCACGCCCTCAGCGGCGATCATCATGCGGCAGGCTACCATAGCGCCGACGACCAGAAGCCGGGCTGGTGGGAAACCTGTATCGGTCCGGGCAAGCCCATCGACACCAATCGCTTCTTTGTGGTGTCGCTGAACAACCTCGGTGGCTGTGCCGGCAGTACCGGACCCGTGTCCACCAACCCCGATACCGGCAAAACCTATGGCCCGGATTTCCCCGTGGTAACCGTGCGGGACTGGGTAAAGAGCCAGAAGATGCTCATGGAGAGACTGGGCATCGGGAAATGGGCCGCGGTGGCCGGGGGCAGCCTCGGCGGCATGCAGGTATTGCGCTGGGCCATCAGCTATCCCGAGTGCCTGCACAATGCCATAGTCATCGCGGCGGCGCCCAAGCTCTCGGCGCAGAACATCGCCTTCAATGAAGTGGCGCGCCATTCCATTACCAGCGACCCGAATTTTCACCAGGGCCGCTACCTGGAACACAACACCCTGCCCAAGCAGGGGCTGATGCTGGCGCGTATGGTTGGACATATCACCTACCTGTCCGATAGCGCCATGCGCGCCAAGTTTGGTAAATCCATTGCGGAGTTCGAGGCCCAGGGCACGAACTTCGGCCGCGACCTGCGCACCGGCAAACTCAGTTTCGGATTCAACGTGGATTTCCAGGTGGAGTCCTACCTGCATTACCAGGGTGAACGCTTCTCGGAGAATTTCGATGCCAACACCTACCTGTTAATGACCAAGGCGCTGGATTATTTCGATCCCTCGGTGGACTACGACGGCGACCTGAGCAAGGCCTTCGCCAACAGTGACTGTAAATTCCTGATCATGTCCTTCAGCACCGACTGGCGTTTCTCGCCGGAGCGCTCCCGGGAACTGGTGAACTCCCTGCTCAAGGCGGGCAAGGATGTGAGTTACCTGGAGATAGACGCCGACGAGGGGCACGATGCCTTCCTGCTACCCGTGCCCCGCTACCTGAATGCCCTGTCCGCGTTCCTGGACAAGGTGCATGAGGAGGTGTGCAGCGATGCGTCCTGACCAGGAAATCATTGCCCAGTGGATCGAACCCGGCAGCAAGGTGCTGGACCTCGGTTGCGGGGACGGCAGCCTGCTGCATCATCTGAACAGTACCCGCAATGTATCGTCCATCGGTCTCGAGATCGATGAGGTCAATATCGAGAAATGTATTCGCAACGGCGTGAACGTGATCGAACAGAACATCGATCATGGGCTGTCCAATTTCCAGTCCAACAGTTTCGACACGGCGCTGCTGGCCCAGACACTGCAAGCCCTGAGCAACCCGCACCTGTTGATCGATGAGATGCTGCGCATCGCCGACCGGGGCATCGTGACCTTCCCCAATTTTGGGAACTGGAAGAGTCGCCTGTACCTGTCTCTGCGGGGCCGCATGCCGGTGAGCAAGTTCATGCCCCACCAGTGGTATGACACGCCGAATATTCACTTCTGCACGGTGAAGGATTTCGATGCCCTGTGCCGGGAGAAGAACATCCGGGTGCTGGAACGCACGGTGGTGGATTCCAGGCACCAGGGCAGCTGGGCCATGAAGGCCTGGCCGAATTTCCTGGGCGAGATCGCCATCTATCATATCTCCAGGAAGTGACGGCATGAGCAGAGTGGTATTGGCCAGTGGCAACAAGGGCAAGCTGGTGGAATTGCAGGCCATCCTGGCAGAGAAGGATGTGGAACTGGTGCCACAGTCGGAGCTGGGCGTGGGTTCGGTACCCGAAACCGGGCTCAGCTTTGTTGAGAACGCCCTGATCAAGGCGCGTCATGCGGCGAAAGTCACGGGCCTGCCCGCCATCGCCGACGACTCAGGCATCGAGGTGGATGCCCTGCACGGGGAGCCCGGTATTTACTCGGCCCGCTACGCCGGTGTCGACGGTGATGGCGCCGATGCCGCGAACAACGCGAAGTTACTGGCGGCGCTGGAACAGGTGCCGGAAGCAGAACGCACGGCTCGCTTCCAGTGTGTAATCGTCTACATGCGTCATGACAAGGACCCCATGCCACTCATCTGTCAGGGCAGCTGGGAAGGCAGGATCCTGTTCGAGGAACAGGGTGAGAATGGATTCGGCTATGATCCCCTGTTCTATGTACCGGACTACCACTGCGCCTCCGCCGAACTCAGCCCCGAGATCAAGAACGGCCTGAGTCATCGTGGCCAGGCCTTGCGGGCACTATTGGCATGCTGGAAACCCCTCCCCTGAGTCTTTATGTACACATCCCCTGGTGTGTACGCAAATGTCCCTACTGCGATTTCAATTCGCATCAAGCAAGAGGCGCGCTACCGGAAGCAGCCTATATGGCGGCCCTGTGTGATGACCTTGCCTTCGAAATACAGCAACTGGAAACCGGCACGCCGCTCACCTCCGTGTTCATCGGTGGTGGTACTCCCAGCCTGTTTAAAGGCGAATCCTACGCAAAGTTGCTGACAAACGTAGATCAATTGCTAGGCATCGATAACAATTGCGAAATAACACTGGAAGCCAATCCGGGCACCGTGGACGCCGAAAACTTTCGTGCGTTTCGTGATGCAGGCATCAATCGCCTGTCTCTGGGTATACAGAGCTTTGCCGATGACAAACTGAAATCACTGGGCAGGATTCACGGCGGTGATGAGGCCAGGCGAGCGATCGATATTGCCCGTCGTGCTGGCTTCGAGAACTTCAACCTGGACCTGATGTTCGGGCTACCCGGACAGAGTGTGAGCCAGGCCATCAAGGATCTACAGACCGCTATCGGTTTTGCACCCACGCATCTCAGTTGGTACCAGCTCACCATCGAACCGAATACCGAGTTTCATAGCCGTCCTCCCAGCCTGCCGCCGGAGCCCGCCATCGTCGAGTTACAGGAAGAAGGCATCGCGCTACTGGCAGACGCCGGTTTCGATCGCTACGAGGTGTCGGCGTTTGCCCAGCAAGGGAAGCGCGCGGTTCACAACATGAATTACTGGGAGTTTGGCGACTACATCGGCATCGGCGCCGGTGCCCATGGCAAGCTCAGCAAGGTGACTACAGACCGGGTCCTGCGAACACGCAAGAAGAAGCAGCCGGATCACTACCTGGCTGCGGCACTCAACCGGTACGCGGAGCGCAGGACAGTAAGCCGTACCGAGCGACCCTTCGAATTCCTGCTCAATGCCCTGCGCTTGAGGCAGGGCTTCGAGCTTTCCCTGTTTGAAAAGCGGACTGGTGTCACTTTTAGCGAAATTGAAAAAACGGTAGAATTCCAGATCTCGCAAGGCCTGTTAGTTCTGCAGTCAGGCCGGCTACGCACCACAGACCGTGGCTACCGGGTGCTGAACAGCATACTGGAAGAATTTCTCGATTAGAGGCGCCTCAACAGGGGCAGCTGAAGACTCACCAGAGGCGCGTTGTGGAAGAACTCTATAAAAGAAGGTGCGAACCCTGCGGCATGGGTGCTCCGGTGGTGACCGAGGAGCAGGTCAAGCAGCTGGAGCTGAGCGTGCCCGCCTGGAAGCGCCAGTTTCATGAAGGTGTGGAGAAACTGTCACGGGATTTCTTTTTCGTGGAATTCAGCGACGCCTTTAACTTCACCTACAAGATCGCTACCCTGGCGGAACGCGAGAATCATCATCCCACCATCATGACCGAGTGGGGCAAGGTCACGGTCTACTGGTGGACACACAAGATCAACGGCCTGCACGTCAACGATTTCATTATGGCGGCAAAAACCGATATGATTGCCAAACTTTCTGCGCCATCCTGACTACCCAGTCTTATTTAGCCAATCATTCCAATGTCTATACTACTGCCAGATCTGTTGACCCGGCTGGATCACGTGACCCGTATCCCCAGTGTCAGTGCAACGAATCCCGAGCTGGATCTCAGCAATCGGCCCATCGTGGAGTGCCTGGCGGAATACCTGGAGGCACTGGGTTTCAGCAATGAGATCGTGGCATGTGAGACCCCGGGCAAGGTTAACCTGATCGCAACCAGGGGCAGCGGTCCGGGCGGGCTGGTTTTGGCGGGTCACACGGATACTGTACCCTATGATGGCGAGTTATGGAGCTCCGATCCCTTCAAGCTGACAGAACGGCACGGCAGGCTCTATGGACTCGGCATCACCGACATGAAGGGCTTCTTCCCCATTGCCATGGAAGCGATCCTGCAACTGGGTGAAGCGGATTTCAAAGAACCCTTGATCGTACTGGCCACCGCCGACGAAGAAACATCCATGGAAGGTGCCAAGACCCTGGCGGCCATGGGCAGGCCCAGGGCCAGGGCTGCCGTGATCGGCGAGCCTACCGGCCTGAAGCCCGTGAGTACCCACAAGGGCATTCTCATGGACGCGATCCGGCTGGTGGGCCAGAGCGGCCACTCTTCCGACCCCAGCCTCGGCCGCAATGCCCTGGACGGTATGCACCAGGTGATCAGCAGCCTGCTGCTGTACCGGGAAGGCCTGAAGAAGAAATATGCGAACCCGCTGTTCGACGTGCCCTACCCCACGCTGAACCTGGGCAGCATCCATGGTGGAGATAATCCGAATCGCATCTGCGGCCATTGCGAATTACAATTCGACGTGCGCCTGATGCCGGGCATGAACCTGGACACTGTCAGGGCCGAGATTGCGGCACAGGTGAAACAGGTCGCCGAACCTCTGGGGCTGGAGTTTGAACTGGTGAACAAGTTCAGTGGTGTACCGGCCTTTCAGGCACAGGAAAATAGCGCGCTGTTGAAGGCGGCTGAAAAATTGACGGGCCACAGTGGTATAAGTGTGGCATTTGGCACCGAAGGGCCATTCCTGCAGGAACTGGGCATGGATACTATAATCATGGGCCCGGGTCACATAGAGCAGGCGCATCAACTCGACGAGTACATGTCACTGGACATGATTGAGCCGACCGTCGATGTCCTCAAAAAATTGATTGTGCAACACTGTATAGAACCTGCTAATGGCAGCACGTGAAATGAACGACTCTATCGACATCATTGACTGGTTTCGCGCCTCCACCACCTACATCAATGCCCACAGGGGAAAGACCTTTGTGGTCTTTGTCAGTGGCGAGGCCCTGGCAGATCCGAATCTACATAACATCGTCTATGACCTTAGCCTGCTGAACAGCCTCGGGGTCAAGCTGGTGCTGGTGCATGGCGCGCGCCCGCAAATCTCTGCGGCACTGGCCAGGAATGGCAGGGAGTCCTCCTATCACAAGAACCTGCGTATCACCGAAGCCGATTGCATGCAGACGATCAAGGCCACCGTCGGTGCCCTGAGCCTGGAACTGGAGTCCATGTTTGCCATGGGCATTAGCGGCTCACCCATGCATGGCGCCAATATCAATTACTGCCGGGGAAATTTTGTTACCAGCAGACCCGTAGGTGTCGTGGACGGCGTTGATTTTCAGTACACCGGCAAGGTGCGCAAGGTGCACAGCAACCGCATCAACCAGCAACTGGATGCGGGTAATATCGTGCTTATCTCCAATCTCGGTAATTCTGTCACCGGTGAGTTATTCAACCTCTCCGCGGAAGAGATTGCCACGGAAGTGGCTGCCGCGCTGCAGGCCGAGAAGCTGATCCTGCTGATTCCATCGGCGGGGGTGATGGACGACGCGGGCAAGCTGGTAGCCTCCCTGCAGGAACAACAGGCCAGGGAGTATGTACAGACCCTGCGGGCACGGGGCGATGAAGAGTCGGTCTGTGTTGCCCAGGCGCTGGAGGCCTCCCTCACCGCCTATGCCAGGAATGTACACCGTTGCCATCTCATCAGCTTCAAGGAGAACGGTGCCATGTTGCGGGAATTGTTTACCCGCCAGGGCCACGGCAGCCTGATGAGCAAAGACAGCCTGGATCAGTTACGCAATGCCACCATCGAGGATGTGGGCGGCATACTGAGCCTCATCAAGCCACTTGAGGAAGCCGGTACTCTGGTGGAACGCTCGCGTGAGTTACTGGAAACCGAGATCTCTAACTTCAAGGTCATCGAACTGGAAGAAACCATCATCGCCTGTGCGGCGCTGTACCCTATCGGTGAGCACCATGGCGAGATTGCCTGCATCGCCATTCATCCCCAGTTCCAGAAGAACGGATTGGGCGACCGCCTGCTAGTCAGCCTGGAGAAGACGGCGAAGAGTAGCGGCATACAATCATTGTTCGTGTTGACCACGGTGGCATCCCATTTCTTCCTGGAGCGGGGTTTTACCGAGGTCAGCGTGGAAGACTTGCCCGAGCAGCGCCAGCAGTTGTACAACTACCAGCGTAGATCCAAGGTATTTCGAAAGACCCTGGCCTGAGGGTTCGCGCTGGGGTGCTGACGAGTAATCCCGCTTTGGTCCCCCGGCCTGTAACGGTGGAGCGGAAGCGCTACTTCCGCTCCAACAGGCAGATGCTGTAGTCGTAGGGATTGGACTCATCGGGGGAAAAGTCTTCCCGCCACACCTCATCCCATTCATCCTCATCAAACTCCGCCAGCGCCGTGTCGCCTTTCACGTCGGCGTGCACGCGGGTGAGGTGGAAGCGGTCGGCCTTTGGCAGCGCCGCGGCATAGAGTCCTGCGCCACCAATAATGAATGCTTCTTCGGTGCCATCGATCAGCGCGACACTCTCCGCCAGCCTGCAGGCTTCGTCGATCGAACCTACTACCCTTGCCCCTTCCGCCACATAGTCCGGGTTGTGTGTAACCACGATCGAGATGCGGCCAGGCAAGGGCCGGCCAATGGATTCCCAGGTCTTGCGACCCATGATGATGCAATGGCCCATGGTAGTCCGCTTGAAATACTTGAGGTCTTCGGAAAGGTGCCAGGGCAAACTGTTATTGATGCCGATGGTGCGATTGCGGGCCATGGCACAGATCAGGGATAACTTCATGTTGTCTACACAGAAAAAGGATAGGCGATGGGGTCGTGGTGCTGATAGCCCACCACATCGAAATCGTCCAGGGTCACCCAGGTTTCGAGGTCATTCAGGCTCTTGATATCCGGATTGATGTTGAGCTGCGGCGGTGCGAAAGGCTTGCGCTTGAGTTGCACGTCTCGCATCAGTTGCAACTGGTCTTCATAGATGTGGGCATTGACGATCTTGTGGTAGGCCATACCCGGCTTGTGGCCAGTGATCTGCGCCATCAGCGCCAGCAGGGTAAAGACCTGGATCTGGTTGAAGTTCAAACCCAGCGGCACATCGCAGGATCGCTGATAGCTGGTGAGATAGAGCGTGTCCCCCAGCAGGGAGAAATTGTGGGTGTGCATGCAGGGGCGCAGGCAGCCGAGGTGGAACTCGCCGGGATTGTAGAAGGTCAGAATCTCACCCCGATCATCGAGTCCCTGTTGCAGGTTGTTCACGATCTTGGCCAGCTGATCCAGAGTGCTGCCATCGGGTGTCTGCCAGCGTCGGCCCTGCACGCCGTATACCCGGCCCATGTCATCCTCGCCCTTGCGTACCGGGTTATTGAGCCAGGCCTCGTTGTCGTTGGCATTGGCATCCCAGGACTTCGTGCCCAGTGCGCGGAAGTCGGCGGCATTGTCGTAGCCACGCAGGTATCCGAGCAGTTCGGCGATAGCCGCCTTCCAGTAACTCTTGCGGGTGGTGATGATGGGAAACTGGTTGTTGCCAACGTCGTAGCTGAGATCCGCGTTGATCACGGTGAGGCAGCGCTTGACGGTGCGCTGGTTCTCTATCCAGACGCCCTCGTCGACGATGCGCTGGCATAAGGCCAAATATTGTTGCATGGCGCTATTCTATTCCTTGTTACGGCTGTCTACGTTCGGGTTACTGGTTGGGGTCAGGCACTGCCATTGAGAACGAATCGACCCTGGCGAAAATAAGCCAGGTACAGAAACAGCAGTCCGGCCAGAATCAGGGGCAGGGTCAGCACATGACCCATGGTTAACCAGTTCGAGGCCAGAAAGCCAATATGGGCATCGGGCTCGCGGAAGAACTCGATGAAGAACCGAAAGCTGCCATAGCCCAGAGCGAAGACCCCGGAGACGGCGAGACGTGGCCGTGGCCTGGAGGAGAACCACCAGACAAGCGTAAACAGGACCACACCTTCCAGAGCGAACTCATACAGTTGCGAGGGATGGCGTGCCAGATTGTCCACATGGGGAAACACCATACCCCAGGGTACATCGGTGGGCTGGCCCCACAGTTCGCCGCCGATAAAATTGCCGATGCGTCCCGCACCGAGGCCGAAGGGCACAAAGGGCGCGATGAAGTCTATGGTCTCCCAGTAGTCTTTGCTGATGCTGCGGGTATAGAAATAGAAGGCTAACAGCACGCCGAGGAAGCCACCATGGAAGGACATGCCACCCTCCCATACCCGGAACAACCAGATGGGATCCTCGATGAAACGATCGAAGTTGTAGAACAGCACCGACCCCACGCGCCCACCGAGCACGGCGCCGAGAGCTCCATAGAAAACCAGGTCTGAAATCTGTTCAGCCGTCCACTGGTCTGCTAGTTTACGGGCTCGGTAACTGGCGAGCGCCCAGGCACCACCGAAGGCGATGATGTACATGATGCCGTACCAGTGGATGCTGACAGGTCCAATGGCTATGGCGACCGGGTCAAATTGGGGATAGGTGAGCATCAAGTACCCGTTATGGCTTTGATCTGATTTGTCTTTACCGCATTGCATGTCGGCCCCGTTGTGACGCAACCGGGCCTGAACAGGACAGCCGTCAGTATAGCAAGATTGCCCCCGCAGCAGGTTAAATCGAGTAAAAATCCATGTGTTTGATCATCTTTGTCCACCAGGCGATTCCGGACTTGCCCCTTGTGGTCGCGGCCAATCGGGATGAGTTCTATGCCCGGCCCACGCGCAGCGCGCAGTTCTGGTCCGGGGATGGCGCGGAAAACAACATCCTCGCTGGCAAGGACCTGCAGGCCGGTGGCACCTGGCTGGGCATCACCCGCTCCGGGCGCTTTGCCGCGGTTACCAATATCCGGGACCCCTCACAGACTGAACCCAGGCCGCGCTCCCGGGGTGAGTTGACCCTGAACTTCCTGCTCTCTGACAAGCCGGCGGCGGACTACGCGGATACGCTAAGACAGAGCTTTACCGAGTACGCGGGTTACAACCTGCTGCTCAGTGACGGCAAGGCGTTCTATTACGTGAATAACGTCGAAGCACTGAGTCGCGAACTCGAACCCGGTATCTATGGTTTGTCCAATGGCCTGCTGAATAACGATTGGCCCAAGGTGCTCAGGGGGCAACGGGGCCTGGAGAATCTGCTCGACAGCGGTGCTGAGCTGAACCCCGATCAACTCATCGAGCTGATGGCCGATCGCGAACAGGCGGCCGATGCCGAGCTACCCGATACGGGCCTGCCGCGGGAGCTGGAGAAGCGCCTGTCATCGGCGTTCATCACCGACGACAGCCGCGGTTATGGCACGCTGTGTTCTACCGCCATCATTCAGGACAGTGCCGGCCACATCAGGTTCATTGAACAGAACTACTCGGCGGCGGGCACCGCCACCGAGAATTGCTTCTTCAGTTTCACGCGCTCCGCTCACGTGCCAGAGAAGGTGTAAGCCATGTACATACCCCGTCATTTCAGGATCGAAGATCGCGAGCTTCTCGACCAATTCATATTGGAAAACAGTTTCGGGCTGTTGGTGTCCACGGAGAACGGCTTACCCGTGGCGAGCCACCTGCCGTTTCACTACAGCGATAACACTACCCTGCTGTGCCATGTGGCGAAGGCGAACCCCCAGTGGCAAGCCCTGGAAGACCAGCGCGTCCTGGTCATCTTCCCTGGACCACATGCCTATGTCAGCCCGACCTGGTACGCAGGCCCGGGCGTACCAACCTGGAACTACCAGGCCATTCACGTGTATGGCCGTGCCAGGTGTTTCCGGGACGAGGCGCGGCTCGAGCAACTTGTCAGGACCCTCAGCACACTGCATGAAAGTGGCAGCGAGGCACCCTGGAATGGGGAATTCGATGCCCGCATGTTGAAAGCGATCGTCGGTATCGAGATCACACTCGAAGAAGTACAGGGCAAGTACAAACTGAGCCAGAACAAGTCGGAGCAGGATCGGCGCGAGGTCATTGCGCAGCTGGAATCACGGGGCGAGTCGGCGCTGGCGCAGCAGATGCGACAATCGCTGGCAGACAACTAGGCGCCAACAAAATCCCCCTTCGCACTGCCCGAGACAGGACACATTGTCTTACAATGACTGCCTGATCTTCAGGAAACAATCCATCAGCAACAGCAAGCAGACCATGGCAAACGAAGGCTATCACGAACCCATTGAAGAACTCTCCGATGAAACCCGCGACATGCACAGGGCCATCACGTCACTCATGGAAGAGCTGGAGGCGGTGGACTGGTACAACCAGCGCGTTGATGCCTGCAAGGACCCCGAACTGAAATCCATTCTCGAGCACAATCGTGACGAGGAGAAAGAGCACGCTGCCATGGTACTGGAGTGGATTCGCCGCCGGGATTCCTACCTGGACAAGGAACTCAAGGAGTTCCTTTTCACCGACAAGCCAATCACCCATGGCTAGCGGTCAAACATGATCACCGCCCAGCAAGCCCTCGATCGATTGCAGGAGGGAAATGCCTACTACACCAACAACCAGCTAGCGACGATTGAAATCGGCGAGCAGGAGAGGCGGGAGTTGGTGAAAGAGCAGAAGCCCTTCGCGATCATTCTTGGCTGCTCCGATTCCCGCGTTCCAGCCGAGCTGGTGTTCAACCAGGGTGTCGGTGATCTTTTCGTCATTCGTGTAGCTGGCAATATCGTCGCCCCCTCGCAGATTGGCAGTATCGAATTCGCCGCCGCCACCTTTGGCACTCAGCTTGTGGTAGTCATGGGGCATTCCCACTGTGGCGCGGTAAGTGCCACCTTGAGTGAACTGCGTCAGCCCAGCGAGCAGCGGTCCCCCAACCTGCATTCGATCGTCAGTCGCATCAGTCCGGCGGTGGCGGGCCTGCTCGAAGCAGGCGCGATAGCAAGCGAGGAAGACTTGCTGTCCCAGGCGGTGAAAGCCAATATCCGGGCGTCGGTGGATAATCTCCTACACGGTTCTGAAATACTGGAAAACCTGGTGAGCGATAAGAAACTGCACATCGTCGGTGCCGAGTATTGCCTCGAAACCGGTGTCGTGACTTTTTTTAAGGGGTCAGAGTTAGAAGAGGGGTGAGAAAAGGGGTCAGAGTAAAAATACAGTACTTTCAGTACTGTATTTTTACTCTGACCCCTTTTCTCCCACCCTATGTTTCTAGCTGCGGGACGTCACCTGAAAAGACCACCAGTGCCCAGGTCGCTCGGGAATCTCATTCGTACCCGAGAGTTTCAGCGTCCGCGCCTGCCAGGCATTATCCAGCTCCGTCGGGTCCTGTAAGCGCCTGAGGCTGACCGGGTAGACCCTGCCATCGAGGCGGATTCTTGCGGCGGGATTCTGCAAGGCCGCCGTGGACCAGCGCTTGCCCTCACACTGCGAGCAGCTCAGGAACAGATTGCCGTTGCTGTCGGCCATGCAATTGAGATTGATGGCGTGGGGAAGAATGCCGGAGCGGGTCTGTATCTGGCATAGCTGCACAGCGTTGGCGAAGCGCCAGTCGGCGACCGGGGCCTCTACCTGCTCGCCGGAGAGGTAGGCACCCGGCATGCGTTCGCAGGGGCAGGTGAAGAACCACGCGGTAGCGGCAGCGATGGCAAGCGCCGCCACCCCTATCAGCGCAAAGAGCATAATTTTTCCTTGTTCACCCTGTTGTTGTCTTGCATCAAAACATTGCGGCCTGCAGTGCATGGCTAATTACCTCGCAGTGGATAGCTTCGATTCACCTGTTCTAGCTTGAACGTTTTCGCTGATACTGACAACAGAGTGCTCTATATAGAAGCAAGAGAAAAGGGGGTGGGGAAAGGGGGCAGAGAAAAAGAAAAGGGGTCAGAGAAGAAAAGGGGTCAGAGTAAAAATACAGAACTGAAAGTACTGTATTTTTACTCTGACCCCTTTTCTCCCCTATTTCCCCTAGCCGCCCTGAACCGACGAATACCCCGGAAATGCAGTTCATCGCAAATCGAGCATTTGTTCAGCTTCGGTTAAACCTCGGAGCCTAATCTGGGCGTATCTTGTTAAAACCACAGGAAAGCAGGGCAGATGGCCCTCAGTGCAGTAATACTCTGTTACAAATTGCCTGATTTTCGTAACTACTCCAGAGGCGGAATAGTGCATGATGGCGGCGTTTGAGGCTGGTTGCCGGGGATTTTTGACACAATCCCTTGTGGGCAGGGTGATACATCCGTATCCTCCCCTGCTGCTTAATCCTTGCTACAATCACATCTTTTCAGATTCCGCCCTGTGGCCTCGTGGTCGGCTGGCGCGGTCGCCTCGTAAAAGGAATTCGCCGGGGCAGGTGAGAACCTGCCAGGCAGTCGAAAGACCGCAACGAAGGTCGAGCTGGAAGAAGAGAATTTAGGCATTAAGGCCACTGAGGCCGAACAAGAACAGATACGTGGAGAGTCCTGAGATGGGAAGAAGAACGCGCAAGATTTCATCGCTGTTGCTGGGCATGGGCGCTATTGCATTGTCCGGTACGGCTGTTAGCCAGACCGGTACCAGTGTCTACGATGGCGATTGGCCGGATTATCACGGCAATCCACAGGCCCAGCGCTATTCGGCCCTGGACCAGATCAATGCCGATAACGTGGCTGACCTGGAAATCGCCTGGCAGTTCTCTACCGCCAACTTCGGACCCACGACCGACTTCAACAACCCGTCTACCCCCATCGAGATCGATGGTGTGTTGTACGCCAACATCGCCAGCACCCGTAATGTGGTGGCCCTCGACGCCACTACCGGCCAGGTGCTGTGGCTGTGGCGCCCTAATGAAGGCACCCGTTTCGATGAAGCGCCCCGAAAAGGTGCGGGCCGCGGCGTGGCTTACTGGACTGACGGCGACGAGAAGCGCGTAATAGATGTAACACCAGGCTACCACCTGGTATCCCTGGATGCCGAAACCGGTATCCCCGATCCGAATTTCGGCAGCAACGGCGTGGTCGACCTGATGGTCGGCCTGCGTAACGCCGACGATCCCCGTTTCCCCTATCCCGATATCGGCCTGTCTGCGGCACCCTTCGTCATGGACGATGTGATCGTGGTCGGTGCTGCCCACCGCGTGGGTATGCGTCCCCGCTCCAAGGCCAATGTGAAAGGTGACGTGCGCGGCTTCGACGCCCGCACCGGTGAACTACTGTGGACGTTCCACACCATTCCAGAGCGTGGCGAAGTCGGTTTCGAGACCTGGCTGGATGGCGGTATCGAATTTACCGGTAACGCCGGCGTCTGGTCGCCCATCTCCGGTGACCCCGAGCGTGGCCTGGTCTTCCTGCCAGTCGAATCAGCTACCGGCGACCGTTTCGGTGCCGACCGTCCGGGCGACAACCTGTTCTCCAGCTCACTGGTAGCACTGGACATCAAGACGGGCGAGCGTAAGTGGCACTACCAGATTACCCACCATGATATCTGGGACTGGGATTTGCCCGCCGCCGCCATCATGGCCGACCTGCCCAATGGCAATGACGTGGTCATGCAGATCACCAAGCAGGGCTGGGTGTTTACCTTCGATCGCGATACTGGCGAGCCAATCTGGCCCATCGAAGAGCGACCAGTCCCCCAGGGTGATGTGCCCGGTGAGTACTATTCACCGACCCAGCCTTACCCAACCAAGCCTGCCCTGTTCGACCGTGCCGGTTTCAGCGAGGATGACCTCATAGACTGGACGCCGGAGATCAAGGCCCTGGCCCTGGAAGCCGTCGATGGTTTCCGTTTGTCTCCCAGCGTGTATTCTCCACCGTCGCTGGCTGATGCCTCGGATGGTACTCGTGGCACCCTGAGCCTGCCGTCTTCTACCGGTGGCGCAAACTGGGAAGGTGCTGCAATGGATCCCGAGACTGGCATTCTCTACGTGCCTTCGCGCACAGCCCTCGCGGTAATGTCACTGGATAAGGACGAGGAATCCGACCTCGACCTGAGTGCCTCATTCGGCGTTCGCGTGCCACGGGTTCAAGGCCTGGAAATCGTCAAGCCTCCCTATGGTCGCGTTACAGCGATCGACATGAACTCCGGTGAGCACCTGTGGATGATCGCGAATGCCGACACCCCCGATCGCATCGCCAACCACCGTCTGCTGGAAGGTGTGGATATCGATCGCACTGGTATCCCGACCCGCGCTGGCGTACTGGTAACCAAGACCCTGCTGTTCGTCGGTGAAGGTACCGGCGGTCCGGGTGCCAGCCCAATTTTCCGTGCAGTTGACAAGGCCACTGGTGAAATCCTGGCCGAGATCGATCTGCCCAATAACCAATCTGGTCTGCCATTTACATACGAGCATGACGGCAAGCAATACCTCGCCATGTTCGTCAGCGGTGGTGGTCAACCAGCGACACTGGTGGCATACACACTGCCATAATTTTCTACAGGAGTATTACCATGCGAACTTTATTGAATCGAGCAACCATTTTTGCAGTAGGTTTGGCGTTTTCAATCATCGCGCTTCCTGCGTCAGCAGCAAACTGGGTACTTGATCCCGGTCAATCGATCGTGACTTTCAAGTACTCCTACGGCACCGATCCTTACGAGGGCCGCTTCTCCAATGTTGAGGCGACATTCGACATCGATCCCATGCGCCCTGGTAGCTGCAACTTCGATGTGACTATTCATATCGAAGACATCGACGTGGATTCCCCCGAGGTGCTGGATTACCTGCTGGACTACGAGCTGTTTGACGTGGACACCTGGCCAACAGCCAATTTCAAGGCTACAAACTGCCGCCTGACTGGTGTTAACTCATTCGAAGCCGATGGCATGCTGACCATCCGCGACCAGACCAATCCCATGACATTTCCTTTCGAACTGAGCATCGATACTTGCGACGGCCAGGTGTGTTTCAACCTGACCAGCGAAGTTGAACTGCTGCGTCTGGAATATGGTGTAGGACAGGGCTACTGGGCGAACACCGCCGAAGTACCCAATGAAGTTACCGTGACAGTGGACGTTTTCGCCCTTCAGCAGTAACAATTTAGCTAAATACTTGTAGGACATATTCAATGTTATTCAATCTGACTTCAAAGCTTGGACGTTTCTCGGTAGTACTGGCCTGTGCTGCGGTGCTGGTGTCCTGTGACCGCCTGCTGACCCCGGACCAGACTTCCGATATCACCGAGCTTCGAGGGGGTGCCTATACCCTGGATAGTGACCACGCGGCGCTGATGTTCAAGATCAACCACCTGGGTTTCTCTACCTTCCTCGGTCGCTTCACTGACTTCGATGCCACCCTGGATTTCGATCCCGAGAACATCGAGGCAGCCAATCTGGAAGTAATCGTCAACATGGCTTCCATCGACGTGAACCTGCCGGAGTTCGAGGAAGAACTGCGCGGCGATAACTGGCTGGATGCGGGTGCCTATCCCCAGGCTGTTTACCGCACTACCGGTTTCGTGGGTGAGTCGGGTGAGAACTCGTATACCTACGCCGGCGAACTCACATTCCACGGTATTACTGCACCGGTTGAGCTGAATGTGAACTTCCACGGTGGTGGTCGTAACTTCCTGACCCGCAGCTACACCCTGGGCTTCTCCGGAAGCGCTACCTTCCTGCGTTCAGAGTTCGGCGTTGATCGTTTCACCAGCTTCGGCGTCGGTGACGACATCGAGCTGGAAATCCACGTTGAGTTCATGGAAGGCGGCGAGGAAAGCTAATCCTCCCTGAGCTTCGAACAGAAAGGCCCGTCTCTTTTGGAGGCGGGCTTTTTTTTGGCTTTCTTCTCGGGTTCCCTGCATGAATGATTTACATTTGGTTCATTGCCATCGAGCGCGACTGCGGGGCGCCAAGGTTCCCGCCCCGCCGGCTCGGCGCCCCTCCGGGGTGCCTTCACTCCAGAAAAAGCCCTGAAAAGCGGTCTTTTTCTTGCGTTCAGCGCCGGCCTTGACTGGCGGGTCGGAAACCCTGATGTCCGGCACGGCCACAGCCCAACGAGAGACCCTGACCAAAAATGCATACCAAGCAACTACTCAAGCAGAACCGGCAACCCGGAGAGCGGGCTCGGCTGAAAGCCAGAGAAGCAACATAATCGATCAGAAGCTCTCCAACGGGCGACGAGCGTTGGCGACAAGCCACTCCTGACCGGCACGACCACACGGTCCAGATGGGCAGAATTCTCAAATCTGCAATTCAAGCGAATTTGTAGTGGGCGGAAATCCGCGACAGCTTAAAAAGGAGAAGCCAATCAAACATCCCGCAAGGCTTCGATATCACCCTCGGCGTGTTCAACCTTGTAGTAGGTGTTGCTCTCGCCAATACGCAGCACATAGCTACTGCCGAACTTGCGCACCGCGGTAACCTTTCCGGTGAGTCCCTGGAAGAACGCCTGGTGTTCCCGTTGCAGGGCAATGTCGAAACCGCGAACCCAGTCGTACAGGCTTGAATCCTCACATACGTTATAGGTCAGGCCACCTTTCTTGCCCAAGGTTGGGTCGAAGCCATCCAGGTAGTAGTGCTTGCCAAAATAGTAGGCCGTGTCATTGACCACATTGCCCGCACAGCCCGGCTCCACATAGTCGCCGTCGATGGGCACGTACACGTTGAGGATTTCCTGGCTGGCCTTGCCCTGGTCGGCACTGAGGATGGCCTTGAAGGCCTTGTTCAGGCCGAACGCGATGCTGCCGCAGGCACCCGAGTTGCTGCCGTTCAGCACATCGGTGCCACCGGGAGAGGAAGAGGTGTACTTGAAGCCATCTGCCTTCAGGGCTGCCACGTAGGCATCGAACACGGAGTCGTGGGTGGGTGTTTCGCCAGCGAGTTCGCGGACCTTCTTCAGGCGCGCGGACTCTTCCACCCCCTGGCCTTCCGGTTCCCGCTGGACAGACGCGAAGGCGGCCGGTGATGATTTTGCGGCAAGCAGGTCTACCCTGTTCTGTGCCGAAGGCATCAGCTCTGGCGCGTCATCGGTCTGCTTCTGCATGAGCTGCTGCAGTTTACGCTGGGCGACCGCGGCACTGCGATTGTCGGCAATCGCCGTGGTGGCGGACTTGTTGCTACCGGTCTTTTCGGCGGAAGGTGAAGTCCTGCTCTTGTCGGGTTTCTGGTCGCGGCTGCGCATCGAAGTGGCCGGGCATGGTTGTGCGGTCCTAGTCTCTGCATCGGCCGCTTGGGTAACGAAATGAATGGGATTGTCACTCGTGCCGTGGAAATTGCAGGGATCTGCCGTTGTAGATTCGGGTGGAAATTGAAATCCATTGGATAGTCTGCAAAGCTAGGGGTTCAGAGCGGACTTGCTCAATTTGTTTTTAACTCTATTCATTGATTGAAAGCTCAAGGAGCGCATTGTGAGAATGAGAAGTCAACTTGGTAAATTCGCGACAGGGATGCTGTCATCCCTGGCCATTTTACTGCCCATGTCCATGGCGTCTGCCCAGGATTTCGAAGTGGGCCTGCCGATCGGGGCAGTCAACGAAGCGGGTGTGCGCGTGCCCATGTCCAGTAATGTGAAGGTTTATGGCAGCTTTCATTTTTCCGAAAGTTGCACCTTCGACCCTCAGCGCAACCTGATCCTTGCCATGAACAATGGCGAGCGGGGCGATGGCACCGAGAACGATGGCTTCGTGTCCCTGATTAATCCCGATGGCAGCGTGCACACGCCGAAATGGATCGGAGTGAATCGCAATGGCCTGGAACTGCATCATCCCCTGGGAAGCGCAATTGCCAACGGCGTTCTCTATACAGTCGATGTCGGCTACCTGCGTTCCTTCGATCTGGAAACCGGCAGGCCGCTCAACAGCATCCAAGTGCCTGGTTCATCAGTACTCAACGGCATTGCCGCAGATGATGAAGGCACGGCCTATATCTCCAATACCCGCAGCCCGGAAGTTATCTACAAGGTAACCGCCAGTGGTGAAGTGTCTACGTTTGCCTCGGGTGCGCCCCTGGCGGCACCCAACGGTGTGGCCATGGATATCGATGGCAACATCGTGGTGGTCAATATCAATGACAACGCGGTCATTACCTACAACCCGGCGGGCGAAGTGGTGAAAACCGAATACGCGGTCGAGGGGGGTAACGACGGTGTGGTGGTGTTGCCCGACGGCACCAAGTACGTCAGCAGTGTGCGCTACGGCAGCGTGTCGCGCATCCGCCCGGGTGAAGAGGCTGAGATCATCGCCTCCGGCATCCCCAGCGCGGCGTCCATGTGCTACGACTCCGTGCAGAACCAGTTGGTAATCCCCATGAATCCCAACTTCGCCCTGGCCTTCATTCCCCTTAACTGAGGCCGGGTTCGCAGCAACCTGATGGGTGCCGGGAAGAGTCAATAGCTGCTCCTCCTGGCCCCGAAAAGGGCACAATAAACTACTGTAATCCCCGATTCTGACGATAGAGCTGGTGTCTATCCGGAATCGGGGATCGGTATGCCTTCCCAGCGCAAGCGCCGCAGCAGCAGTAACTCAGGCAATAGTTCAGGCACTAGTAGCCCGGCACAGTATCTCAACGACCTCGAGCGTAATAGAAAGACGCCTGGCGCTTCCCATGCGCAGGCCGTGAACCAGGGCAACGGTACTGCGGCCGCCAACGATCAGCTATTCCAACTACCAGACCACAGGCCCCGTGCCGCCCAGCTGCAGTCGCTGCAGAATGCTATCCAGTTCTCCAACAGGAACAGCCGCCGCCGCAAGTTCGTGCGTGGCCGGAAGAAGGAAGAGCAGGCCGCCCAGGAAGGCTCGGACTTGCGGGTAGCCAACTTCGGTGACAACTGGGAAGTGCTGGAGATATCGGATTACATGAAGCGACACCAGCTACAGATGCGCCGCATGAGCCGCTCCATAGGCAAGAATGTGATGCACTTGTCCGACGGTTCCATCATCCTCATCGACAGCAACCAGTACTGGCGGCACGAGAGTGCCGAGCAGGAAAACGCCTACTACGATGCATCACATGCCTTGAGCAACGACAATACCAGAACCCATTTCTGGACACGCAAGGGCTATGCCCGCTATAAACTGAGTCTCGCACCCTGAGGCGATTGGTTCAGGCATGCGAGCCTTCGCAGGCGCACAGTCGCAATAGCCTGGTTTCTGGGTAATAATCTCTGCTGTTTCCCATGCTGGCTCCCCTGCGGGGAGCTATGCTGTCATGAGGCATGGATGACGGGCAGGGGTAGTCCCGGTGGCTTCATGGCCAGTGACAAGAATGAAAAAAACGCGCACAGAACTCACATACTCGGAACAGGCTGGCTCGGTTCCCGCTTCCCAGCAATCCCGTTCTGAAACTGCTGCGCCTGCCGAATCCGCGCAAATACAGCTTAAATCAGACGCCTCCCAAAAACTCGCTGCCTCACTCAATAACAGCTCCGCATTCGCTGCCCAGGGCGACGCGGTCAATAACCTGGCGAGCAGCCAGCTCAGTGTAGCCCAGGGTCGGGCCACACGTTCGATCAGGAGCACCGGTCGCACCGTCGCCCAGGCACAGGCGGCGGAAGCCGATGCCCTCCCGGTCGCGGAAAACCCGGGCAAGGCCATCGACCCTAAAACCGGACTGGGACCCACCTCCGAGCAGGATGCACCCGGTTCCATTGGCAAGGCCGAGGTTTCGCCCTGGATGCGTGCGGTAGGCATGCGCTTGCTGGCCATGGAAGAGCCGGACCCGGTTAAGGAAAAGAAGAAACCCAACAAACCTGAGCCCGGACCGGGCCCGGGACCGAAGCCGGCACCGAGCCCGGTGGTGAAGCCGACGGAGATTCCGGCGGGGGTTCCAAACCACTTTTTGAAGACACCCACCAAGTATCCGAAGCTGAAGAAAGCCGATAGCAGCTTTCAGAAGTACAAGGAGCAGATGGCCGCCGATGCCGAGAAGGAGAAGGCTGGCGAGCAGGCAGGCAAGCAGGAAGATGGCAGCAAGCTCTCGGGGGAAGAGAGCAAGCAGGCGGAGAGTTACACCGATGGCGCCATCGCCCTGGTGAAGAAGGGCTTCAAGAGTGCCATGGCACTGAAGACTGCCTACGAGGAATATCAACTCATCAAGGAAAACACCGACGAAGACCCGTCGAAGATGGAAATAGCCAAGGCGGCGTTCGATACCGCGCTGTCTGGCACTGCCATGGCCCTGTCCGCCTTTGACAATTACCAGAAGAGTTTTGGCGCCGGCGCCAGCCTCGCCATGAAAGCCGCTATCCCTGCGGTGGGTATTGTGATGAGCACAATCTCGCTGATCGGGCGTATCGTCACTCTGGTCAGACAGAACAAGCTGGACCTGGGCAAGACGGCGGAAGAATCCCAGAGCGACAGCATTCTTTCCCAGGTGCAGTGCGATGAAAAGAAGAAGTCTGAAGTGAAGGCCATCCTGCAGAGTAAGAAATTCCGTTCCATCGTGGTGGCCACCGCCGAGTATCGGCAGCAGGAACGGGACAATCCTGCGATCTTCTCCGAATACCGCAAGTCCCTCGACGACAAGACGCTGCAGGAGCGACTGCGTAAACGCTATCCCGATAACTTCGCCCGCATCGAGGAGATATCCAGGAACAACAACATGAGCCTGGACAAGCTCGGGCCGCAGACCGAACAGCTCATGGCCATGGGGGTCACCTCCCGGATGCTGGATGCGATCATCGATGATCAGACCCTGATTAACCACCTGCAAGAGATCAAGGAGAAGCGCTCCACCAACGCCAAGATCGGTATCTTTACCGATCTGGTTAATATCGGTGGCGACATCGCAACCCTGACCGGTGCCGGTGCCATCGTTGGTACCGCCATGAAGGCCGGAGCGGCCGCCATCGACGTGGCGCGGTCTGGTGGCAATGCCATCAAGTTTGCCGCGCGCAACAAGGGCGCCAGTAATTTCGCCGAGGGCGGTGAAGGCGGCTTGTGGGGTGCCTCGATCTTCGACAGCACCGACATCCTCAAGAATGAGGAAGCCAAGGAAGAACGCTACTTCCAATCGTCTCGCCGTCTGGTGGAGAACATCGCCGACCACGACAAGCGGGTGGTGGACGCAGGCACGACCCCCAGCAAGGAACAGGTGGATTCCATCAACAAAGCCTATGGCTGGGTTGAGACGAAGATACTGGGAACCGGCGCCAGTGTGACCCTGATCAAGGCTATGGCCAGTGCCGATTCCAAGTCGGCGAACGAACTGGTTGGCTATTTCATGGATAAAATGAAAACGCGCTAGCCCGATGCATCACGCCCTGGGTCTTATTCCCGGCCTTTACTTCCAGCATGATTTCCTCCAAGGTTAGCAGTCCGATTTACTGCCAAAAAGAACAGGCCCGGTGGCTCTTTTTCTCCACGGGCGCAAAACCAGTGAACTCACTCGCTCATGAGAAAGCCAGGAACAGAGCAGCAATCCAGCCAGACCCGGTCCGCGGCTGAACACGTGTCCCGCCATCCCGCCAGGGGTGGAGAGGGTGGAGTGCCCAAGTTAAAGTCCCTTCCCAGCGGCCGTGGCGCACAGATCCTGAATTCCGTGCAGAGCAGCGGTCCGGCGAGAATCCAGCAGAAGCCGATCAATCCCTTCCCACAGCAGTCCGTTGACGTTGCCCAGTTGGAGACTGTGCGTGGTGTAGCCGATGCTGTATCCACCGATGCGGGCCGCACGAGCGTGATGGACGAGCTGGATGCAGATGCGAAGAAGGATCCGGGTGACCTTGCCGGGTTAAGCACAGGCGTCTCCGAATCGGGCATGGGGCTCTACGGCGCCACCGATGAATTCGTCGGCGCGGTAAGCAGCAGTGACTCTGACTTGAGTGCGGACAATCTCGAGTGGGACAAAGGCAGGAAGCGCAGCGAAAGCGAACAGGATGCGTGGCGTGAGGATAAGGGTCATTCGGATGCCGACCTGCGGGACATGCGACGGGACGATGCCGTCAAGGGTGCCGTAACGGCCAGTATGGGTACGGCGATCAGTTTCCTCGGGGTTCCCTCACTGGTTCGCAAGCTCAGGGGAGCAGAAAACAACTACGAGCGCTTCGAGCAAGTACTCGAAGGTGCCTCCACCACCGCCGGAGCCGTTGCCACGGGCGCAAAAATATCGGACGCCGCCCAGGGAGGAGGACACGGAAACTCCGAAGCGACCAGCGCTATTTCAGGCTACACAGGCGGCATCATCGATCTGGTGAAGTCCGGCTATAAGTCCTTCATGAGCCTGAAAGGGGCCTATGAAGAATACCAGATGGTCAAGAATCTCCCGGGCAGCGATCCATCGGTGAAGGAAGGCGCACAGATCGCCTTTCAGAGCAGCGTATCCATGGCGCAGGGTGTGCTGTCTTCGATCAATGCCTATCAGAAATCATTTGGTTCCGTGATATCCCCCGGGGTGGTTACCGCCATACCCGCACTGGGTATCGTGCTTGGCGTGATCTCCCTGTTTGAGAAAGTCATGAGTCTGATCCAGCAGGGAGGCCTGGACCTGGAGGCGGCAACCGAAGCAACACACAGCGACACCATTCTTGCCAGGGGTGAAGTGGCAGAGGAGCATGTTGCTGAGGTGAAAGAAGTGCTGTCCAGCAGTGATTTTCTCAATTACATCAAGGCGCGCGCACAGGCCAAGCAACAGTTACGGGATAATCCCAAGATCGTAAGGGAATACGAAGCGGCGCTTGGTAACGAGGATCTGAAGAGGCGCTTGCAAAAACGCTATCCGGAAAGCTACTTCCGCATCGAGCAGGCCTACGAGCTGGACAGGGAGGATTACCACGATAATTTCTGGACCGACAAGATCATGGCCTTCGGTGTGACGGCCTCCACCATCGATTCGATAATCCAGGACCAGACACTGCTGTCACACCTGGACGAGCTGAAAGACAAGCGAACCAAATCCGCGGGCATCGGCATATTCCTTGACCTGGTAAATCTGGGTGCGGATATCGCGACCCTGACAGGTACAGGGGCAGCGGTGGGTACTGCCATGAAGGCAGGCACCGCTGCGGTGGGTGCGGCACGCTCGGGTGGCAACGCAATCAAGTTTGCCGCCCGTGGCAAGGGAGCAGAAGACTTCGCTTCCGGGGCAACCGGTAAAGGATTTGGGCGTTCGATGCTGGATCGCACCGATATACTCAAGAGTGATTCCGCCAAGCGGGAGCGTTACTTTAATTCATCACGCATGATTCTTAACAAGATCGCCGATCACGATGAATTTGCCGCGTCCAGGCTGTCGCCGACAGAGGAAGAGAGAGCTACTGTACAGAGTTCCTATAACCGGGTGGCGACGATGGTGACGGGAACCGGTGCCAGCATCACCGTCATCAAAGCCATGGCCCATTCAGATGCGAAATCGGGCAACGATATCGTTAAATACATCATGGAAAAAATGAAATCCAGGTAAACACATGGATGACCTTCAGTACTGCATAGAACATTTTCACAAACCCCGTATGGCGAAATTCGCGGAGTTTCTGCTCAATGAGTCGGAGTTCCCCTATGACTACTTCGCGCCGCCCGCCTTCGATACCTACATGGCGCAGATCAAGCTGGCGGAGGACCTGATTCTGAGTGTGAACTATTTCCCCATCGAAATCACAGACGATGCGCCCTATCTATTCCTGCAGTTACACACGCTGCTGGGAGAGCTGGAAGGCGAGCCGACCGCAGACCTGTATGAATACCTGTCCCTGGCCAACAACAGCACAGAATTGAGCGCTTTTCATGTGGATGGGGGGCGTCTGTTTATCAAATCGGTGCTAGTCGATGATCCGCAGGCAGAACTGGACATCTCTCGCATCAGTTTCGTGATGCGCATCTTCTACAATAACTTGATGGCTCACTTGCCCGTGCTGCGGAAGTTAGTGGCGGGCGCCAGCCTCGACGAGGCGATGGCTTGAGGCGAAGCTGTGTGAGCGGATGCCGCCGCAATCAGCGCTAGAAGTCGTTCAAGCGCTGTTGCCAGTCCTGCATATCGAGTAGTGCTTCCTCGAAAGAGGCGCTCTCCACCCGGAATCCTCCCAACAGGGGATGGTCCATCACCACGATCAGGAAGATCATCAAGCCAAACATCAGGCCCATGGTGCCCACCAGTGGATAGCGGGTTCTATCGCTTTCTGTGGGGTAGAACCAGGTCATGCCGATAGTAATGAAAGCGCCAAGAATCACGATTAGCCATGCCACGGCTCCCATGCTGTCCCGTCCCAGATGCAGGCGCTCCCGGCGCTGGTCCAGCATGTCATTCAGCCCGGACAATACCTCGGCTTAGATGATCTGATCACGAGCGGATAAGGGTTGGTAATTCAGGATCCGCAGAGTGAGATTCTCGACGGACTCATGTGATGGCAGGCTGGAATCATTGCGGCGGCCGATGCTCTCCCATTCCCCGATAACATCTTCGGCGTAGTTGCGGGCCAATGCCTGGATGTCGGTACCGCTTGACCCCTCGAGGCCGCTGGCATCGATGAACAGGTTTTTCGTGAGGTTGGCCTCCTGCATCACCACCATCTTTACTTCGGAATAGCTCGACTGGACATTGATGACCATGAGGCCGAGGGCGACCGCGTACAACATGCCGGCGAAGGCATGGGTGAGCACGATGGCATCCTTGTCAGCGGCGTTGGCCTGCCAGCCCAGGTTCTTCACCAGCTATGCACCACCGATGCCCAGCAACAGGCAGGGCAGGATGAGTGCGATGAACAACAATGGCAGGGGTAGTGATTCGATCAGTGTCACTTTGCTTGACCTCGCTTGGGGAGCCTGATCATTTGCCTGATCACATAATTTTTCAACGCTGGCTGCATCCTTTATCAAGGTTGTAACAGGCATTGCGCTGCCGGATGAAAGGCTGACTTGACCCCTTTGGAATTTCCATGGGCACCTTGCGCCGCCTGGACACAAGATGTGCCACTGGCCACAATTTGTAAGGAATTCCCGGGCCAATTTCCTTGCCTGTAATGGGGCAGGGGTATAAAGTTTGAGTAGTAAAAATCTGGTCAAAGCACTTGTTAAAACACTTTACGAAACTTGCAATCAACTGAAATTCAATGAGAAAAGCGCAAGTTCAACGCAAGGCAACACATTCTCCGGCAGCACGCTCGGCAGCCAGAAACAACTCTGGTGGCGCTGCCCGGTCAAAGGATGCGGTTAATAGTGCTCAACTCAAGGCAGTGTCACTGACACTCAATGCTAATCCCACCGCACTGGCCCAGCGCAAGCTAAAAAATTCCATGCAGCAGGGTTCCCAGGCAGTGGCGCAGAAAGCGAAAGCCGATTCACTGCAGGCCAAATTCCTCGGCGATTCATCCGTGGCACAGCGTGCCGGTCAGGAAGAGGAATTGATGCAGGGGAAATTCAAGACCGCCCAGCTGATGCAGCAGGAAGAACCGCTGCAGGGTAAGTTCGACACCGCGCAGTTAGTGCAGGAAGAGGAACCGCTGCAGGGCAAGTTCGACACTGCACAGCTGATGCAGGAAGAGGAACCCCTGCAGGGCAAATTTGACACCGCGCAATTGATGCAGGAAGAAGAGCCGCTGCAGGGCAAGGCAAAGACGGCGCAACTGGAAGAAAAACCGGCCGCCAATAACACCGGTTTGCCAGATAACCTGAAGGCGGGTATTGAGAACCTGTCCGGCATGTCCATGGACAATGTGCAGGTGCACTATAACTCCGACAAGCCGGCGCAACTCAATGCCCACGCCTATGCCCAGGGTACCGATATCCATGTCGCGTCCGGGCAGGAAAAGCATTTGCCCCATGAGGCCTGGCATGTGGTGCAGCAGGCCCAGGGTAGGGTGCAGCCCACCACCCAGATGGCCGGGGGCACCCAGGTCAACGATGATAACAGCCTCGAGAGTGAGGCAGATGTGATGGGTGCCAAGGCCATGCAGTTCAAGGCTGCCAGCCAAAGTACCAAGTCTTCGAAGTAAGCAGTCTCAAGACCAGGAATTTCACCCCCGATGAAACATCGTTCCTCCAGCGACAAGACCAGCAGTTCTCATTCAGCTGCTAATGAAACTACCAGCGCCGGTAAGGCGGCACCCTCCTACCAGATCGACGATCGTCGTTCTGCCTCGGTCATGCAGCGCAAGTTCCGTAATCTGGCCAATGGACTGGCATCGGCCAATATCATCCAACCCAAGCGCCCGGCGCTGAACATCCAGTCCAAGACCAAGCCTTTCAACCAGGATTAGTCCATTGCCCCAAAACAGGGCATTCCCGAAGCGCATTCGTGTTGCGGCCTCCGCGAAGGCACGCGGCGTGGGTCATGGTCAGTGAGAAACAGAAAGCGCTGAACTAGCTAAGCTGGTAATTGCTGGTCTTGCTGTGGAGCAGGTTGCGAATCAGCTCTGTGGATTCTTCATTGGGGCGGATGCCCAGCTCCATGTTGAGCAGGTGACTCAGGTTGTTATAGGCCTCGATGGCCTTGGTGCTCTTGCCGCTATGGGCCAGCAGTTCGATGAGCCGGTGGTAGCCGGATTCATCGAGAGGGTCCAGGGTAATAAAGCGGTGGGCGTGGTGCAGGGCCAGGTCGTAGTTGGCCTGCTCGGTGTACATCTCGATGAGTCGGCCCAGCAGAATCAGCTCGTAGCGGTGGAATATCTCCCGCTTGTTGCACAGCCATTCGTAGAGCAATTCATTCTGGGTCAGGGTGCTCTGCTCCAGGAAGTCGCCACGGTACAGATTGCATAGCTGCTCCAGCTCCTGGATGCCCAGCTCCACATCGGGACGCAGTGACTGCTCGAAGGCCTCGGTGAGGTGGGCCACGTCCAGGTAGTGATCGCTGGCAGGATTGAAGCGAATACTGGTGCGATTCACCATCAGGAACGGCACGTCATTGTGCTTGTCCTGCAGCGCCTCGCGCAGTTTATACAGCGCATAACGCAGATTGCTGCGGGCATGATCGTCAGACAGGTCTGGCCAGAACAGTTCCGCCAGCACCTCACGTCGATGGGGTCGGTTGTTCTCCACTGCCAGGTAGGCGAGCAAGGCTTCTACTTTCTCATAGAACACATCATCCAGGGATTCTTCACCCAGAGACAGCCTTGGCGTGCCCAACAGGGCCAGCGTCAATTTCAACATGATTTATCTGAATTTTCTTGTTTTTAGATAGGGAGATCGATCATACCCGACATGCTTTTTCAGGGTCAATCCGCTATCCCCAAAAGTCTGGCAAACGGCCAACAAACGGTAGGAAAACGTTCTACAAACGTTGAGAAAGCGCCTGGCCCACAGGTAATACATGGCGGACTAGCGCGTGGCGAACGTTGGCCCAACGCTGGAGTGATAGGGTGTGTCATCGGAAAGGACTGGATGGCCACAGGGCTTCCCGAATTCGAAGAAGAAATTCAATTACTTGCCACAAGCAGCTGAAGCGAATGATCAACGCCGCAATGAATATCCTGGCAACCGAGCTGGATGACGCCCTGCAAAAGGCGTTTCGGCTCGATGAAAGCATCGTGGTTGTATCCAACACGGTGGAGCAGGATGGCAGCCTGCCCCTGGCTGCCAACAACAAGGTTGCGCTCAGCCTGATCAACATCGAACGGGAGACTTTCTCAAAGTCACTGGGCGGTGGTGGTGGCGGTAGTTTTACGCGCTCGGCCATCGGGCTAGAGCCGGTGTATCTCAATCTCTACATCATGGTTTCCATCTGCTTCGGTGGAAATAACTACCTGGAATCCATGAAGTTCCTCTCCAGTTCAATCGCTTTCTTCCAGCGCCGCCCGGTCTTCGATCATTCCAACACCCCGGACCTGGATGACCAGATCGACAAGCTGGTGATGGATATCGAAAACCTCTCCATCCAGGACCTCAGCAACCTGTGGGGTGTGTTAGGCGGCAAGTACTACCCCTCCGTGCTCTACCGGGCACGCATGGTGGCAATCGATCCGGGCGACATTCGCGATCAGGCCGTTACCATCAGCAGCACTCCCGAAGCGGCGTTCGGCGGATAGGGCAGGGAACGCGCAATGGGCCAATATCGACCAATGTTCAACATCAGCCTGGAGCATACCTACTTCAGCAATGGCAGACTGCCCGGGGTGCAGCTGGTGCCTACCGGTGAATCGGCTCGCCTCATGGCCAATACCAATATGGTGACCAGGAAGCGGGACGACGGCATCACCGTATTCTTCGACCATGAACAACTGGACACCCTGAGACTCTATGCCTCGGATGAAGACGATCCCCTGCAATTGAATTTCGAGTGCGAAGTGGACAGCCAGACTTTCCGCAATTACACCGCCGATGCGGGATTCAGCGAAACCAGAACCCTGTACTTCGATTCCGCCAACACCGATCCCCAGACTATCGGTACCAAGTATTTGCACAGCGAGGAATTTGTCAGCCCGGCAGACCTCGCCGAGTTATTCGCAGGCTCCTTCACGCTCAGGGAAACCCACAGCAGCGTGCTGCCGTTTTCTGCCAATCGCGCCCTGCTGTTCGATGCCGAACAGACGGCCAGGAATCCTCGCGGCAAGATCCCGCTCGATCCGGCGGATCTGCAACAGAGCCGAAACCTGACCCGCGGCATGCTCAGCGCAGCAGCCCCGGCATCCCGTCGTCCACCTTCGCTGGGTCTGATTTCCATTCGGGTAAGCAGTGAAGAGCTGGAGCAGATCACCCAGGGTGACCTGAATACCTACAACGACTACCACATCAGATTCAAGGCAAGAGAAACCCACTGGAAGTACTTCATCCTGGGTGACGCCAATCGGGAAGGCGTGTTCGTTAAAGACGCAAAAGATGAAATCGAATTTGACTATCTCGGAGAAGAAGAGGTTGCCAATGGTCGCAAGGCCAAGGTGTTTCTCTCCAGGCAGGCAATACCTCTGCGAGACCGGGCTAAACCAAAGTTCCAACTGCTGGTCCCGAGACACAACCGTCTCAAGGTTCTGGTGAAAAGACTGGCAGTCGCTTCGGCGAACAGAATCAACAAAGTAAAACTTGATGACCGCGAATTATTTGTTTCAGAAATCTACGTAAATTTTTAATCGGAGGAGTGAGAAATCATGGCCGCACCTATGAAGACCCCCGGCGTATATATCGTCGAAAAGAGTGCTTTCCCCAATTCAGTGGTAGAGGTTGCGACCGCTGTTCCAGCTTTCATCGGATACACCGAGCGAGCTGATAACAAAGGGAAGACGCTGGTAAACAAGCCCTGGAAAATTTCTTCCATGGCTGAGTTCCACAACTATTTCGGATACGGCTCCAAGCCCGTGTTCTCCCTGCGTAAGGCGGAAGATGGCGAAGAAGCCGATTTCACCCAGCGCGTGGGTGACGACGACGAACCCACGATGGAAGAGTACATGATCGAGCAGACAGCCGGTAAATACCTGCTGTACAACAGCATGAAGCTGTTCTTCTCCAACGGTGGTGGCCCGTGCTACATCGTCTCCGTTGGTGCCTACGGCAAGGAAGATCAAACTGTCGACGCGGCCAAGCTGACTGCGGGTATCGAAACCCTGATCAAGGAACAGGAGCCCACCATGGTGGTTGTTCCCGATGCCATGCGTTTGACCGAACGTGCCGACGCCATCGCCGTGCAGCAAGCCAGCCTGATGCACTGCGGTGACAAGATGAAGAATCGTGTATCCATTCTGGATATTTACGATGGCTACCGCGATCGCAAACACCCTGATGGCGACCCCGTTGATAATTTCCGCAATGAACTGGGCACCAGCAACCTGGATTTCGGTATGGCTTACTACCCCTGGGTGAACACCTCCATCGTCCAGGACAATGAGATCGACTACCGTAATTTCGATGGCGACAGCATTGAAACCCTGAAGAGCATCATTGCTACTGACCTGAAACTGCCCGATGCAGGCAGCCAGTCTCCCAAAGAGGCACAGATGCAGGCTCAGATCGATTCACTGACCAAGGTCAAGATCGCTGACTGGGTGAGCGGTGATGACGAAGCGGCCGAGAAGGCTGAAGCGCCTGTGAAGATGCGTCTGCTGCAGTCTTCCCTGGTGCAGAATTCCGCCGCGTTCAAGATCATCATGGACGAGGCCAAGAACAAGCTGAACCTGCTGCCTCCTGGTGCCGCTATGGCCGGTATCTTCACCCGCGTGGACAACGCCAGCGGTGTGTGGAAAGCGCCAGCCAACGTCAGCCTGAACGCCGTGGTTTCACCTACCGTGAACATCTCTCACGACGACCAGCAGGACCTGAACGTAACCCCTCAGGGCAAATCCGTTAACGCAATCCGCAGCTTCATCGGCGAGGGAACCCTGGTCTGGGGTGCACGTACTCTCGACGGTAACAGCCTGGATTGGCGCTACATCCAGGTGCGCCGCACCATGATCATGCTTGAGGAATCCATCAAGCTGGCGGCCAAAGCCTACGTGTTCGAGAACAACACGGCCAACACCTGGATCACTATCAAGAGCATGATTCGCAACTTCCTCACCGGTATCTGGAAGCGCGGCGGTCTGGCAGGTTCCAGCCCCGATGACGCCTTCGCAGTAATGGTGGGACTCGGCGAAACCATGACTCCCGAAGACATCCTGGAAGGCATCCTGCGCGTGACCGTACTGGTAGCGCTGATCCGTCCTGCGGAATTCATCGAGATCACCTTCCAGCAGCAGATGCAGAAGTCCTGATCCTGATTCAATCAACTAATAGACAACACATTACAACTGGAGAAATAACATGGCAGATGATGGTGCAGCACAATCAACCAGCGTATGGCCTCTTCCCAAATTTCACTTCGAAGTAAAGTGGGACAGCGAGGTCATGTCATTCCAGGAAGTATCTGGCCTGGATATCGAAGCGCAACCGATCGAGTATCGCCTCGGTGATAGCCCTGAGTTCTCGACGATCAAGATGCCTGGCCTGAAGAAGTCCGGCAACGTCACCATGAAGAAGGGTATCTATAAGGGAGATAACAAGTTCTGGGATTGGTTCAATGAGATTCAGATGAACACAATCAAGCGCGTTCCCGTAACTATCAGCCTTCTCGATGAGAACGGTGACGGCACCATGGTGTGGACCCTGGCAAACGCCTGGCCGACCAAGATCACCGGTACTGACCTGAAGTCTGATGGCAACGAAGTGGCAATCGAGACCATCGAGATTGCGCACGAAGGCCTGACCATCGAAAACGCCTAAGAGTTCTGATTAGAGATACTCAGACTGGAGTTTTAAGCGATGGCCAATCCTGCCAGGAGTAGTACCCGGAAGACGACCGGAGGTTCGAGGAACAACCCGTACCTCACTCCGGCGTTTTACTTCACCGTGGAGTTCCTCGGCAGCAAGAGCAGCTCGCCCAAAGACAGCTCGTTCCTGGAGGTTTCGGGGCTTAGCCCCGAAATCGAAACGGAGTCGGTGGTCGAAGGCGGGGAGAACCGCTTCACCTACCAGCTACCCAAACAGGTGAAATACCCAAAGCTGGTGTTGAAGCGGGGCATTCTCGATATGAATTCACCCTTGGTCAGATGGTGTCGCAAGACATTCGAGGGCGGATACATCGAAAACATTGAACCGGCAGACCTGTCGATTCGGTTGCTGGACCAGAAGGGTGACCCGGCTCGCGCCTGGGACATTGTCAGTGCCTTTCCCACAAAGTGGGATGTTGAGGCATTTAACTCGACCAAGAATGACGTGGCCATCGAGAAGATCGAGCTGAGCTATAACCTCCTGGTCCGAACCAAGTGATTCGCATCACTAAACGTTTAGCAGATAGACAGGCAGAAGGTTTGCAACAGGCATGACAATCGAAGTCAAACAATTGGTGATTAAGTCCTCGGTAACTGACAACGGTGGCGAATCACAGACCACTAACGAATCCAGTATCGATCTGGAAGCCTTCAAAAAGGAGTTGTTGGCGGAATGTAAGCAGATCGTCGCTGAATCACTGAACAAAACTAGAGAAAGGTAATGGCGGCTCCACGACAGGGTGCTCTGAAGAAGCTCCAGATTACTGCCTGCAGTATAGACAAGAGCACGGGCAATATTTCCCTTGAGAGCGGGAAGTCCAACTGGTTCACCGTGATGATGAACCCGAATGGCTATTCCCACACTTATTCCATTACCTACAGTAAGAAGAAGCCCCAGGGTGCGGCCGGTAACGATACCAAGTTCGCCGCGGTAAATCCCGACAAGATAAATTTCCAGGTCTGGATCGATGGCACCGGTGTGGTGCGGGATTACTCGCAGAAGAGTGCGGCCAAGACCAAGCGATCTCAGGATGATGTAAAGACCCAGCTCAAGAATCTGAACGGCGTGATCTACCAGTACAAGGGTGTGGATCACGAGCCCAGAGTCGTGCGCCTGCTGTGGGGCAGCATGATCTTCTATGGTCGCCTTGCCAGCATGAAGGTTGATTACAAGCTCTTCAAGCCGAATGGTGAGCCACTGCGGGCGTTGGTGACCCTGGACTTTACTGGCTTCGTCAGTAAAGGCGAGGAAGCGAAGAAGGCAAAACGTTCGTCACCTGACCTGACTCATGTTGTGGAGGTGAAAGCCGGAGACACCTTGCCTCTGCTCTGCAACCGGATATACAGCGATTGTTCTTACTACCTAGAAGTAGCGAGGGCCAATGGCATCAGCCATTTTCGCGATATCAAGCCAGGGCAGAAACTGTATTTTCCACCACTGTCCTAAGCCATGGCCGACTCACCCGAAAAGAATAGCGAAGGGGTCATCAAGCTTACGGTGTCGAGTGATGGCTCAACCCTGAGTGACCTGGCCCAGATCGTCAGTGTTGAAGTGGAGAAGACGGTGAATGCCGTGCCCATGGCCCGCATTACCATTCTTGACGGGGATATGCCGAACCAGGATTTTCCGATTAGCAATGCGGATGAGCTGAAGCCGGGCAAGGAAATAGAAATCAAGGCTGGCTACAAGGACGACGAGACAACGATTTTCAAGGGAGTGGTCCTGAAGCACAGCGTCAGGATCAGCGGTGACAACTACTCGAGGCTGGTGGTGGAGTGCCGTGACAAGGCGGTGGCCATGACCATCGGGCGCAAGAATGCCAACTACGTGGACAGCAAAGACAGCGATGTCTTCAGCAAGCTGATCGGCAACTACAGTGGGCTGAGCGCCGATGTTACGGCTACTCCTACCGAACACAAGGAGTTGGTGCAGTACTACGCAACGGACTGGGATTTCATGCTGTCGCGGGCAGAGGTCAATGGCGCCATTGTCATCGTAAACGACGGTGAGGTCAGTGTCGGTCCGCCGGATGTATCGGGCTCCGCCGTGCTTTCGGTTGGCTATGGCAGCGACCTCATGGAGTTTCATGGCGAAGTGAACGCGCGCAGCCAGTTTGCGGAAGTGAAGGGCGTGTGTTGGGACCCCAGCACCCATGAGCCGGTGGAGCAGGTTGCTTCCAGTGAGACTCTCAATAAGCAGGGCAATCTCAGCAGTTCTGACCTGAGCGATGTCATCGGTCTGAGCAGCTACAAACTGCAGACTCCCGTGAGTATGGAGTCGACCGCGCTTTCGAGTTGGGCCAAGGGGCAGCAAATCAAGTCTGCCCTGTCACGCATCGTTGGGCGTATGAAGTTTCAGGGCTCGGCGAAGGCGAAGCCGGGTGCGCTTATTGAGTTGAAAGGTGTCGGTGACAGGTTCAGCGGCACCGTGTTTGTGAGTGGGGTCCGGCACGAAATCGAGGACGGTGACTGGATCACGGAAGTGGAATTCGGCATGTCGCCGAACTGGTTTGCCGAGCGTGAAGACATCGTGGCGCCACCGGCATCGGGTCTGACACCGGGTGTGGAAGGGCTGCATATCGGCATCGTCACCAAGCTGGATGAAGACCCGGAGGCGCAGAACAAGATCAAGGTAAAAGTGCCTGTATTGCAGGCAGACACGGAGGGAGTTTGGGCGCGCCTGTCGAACTACTACGCCTCCAATGGATACGGGGAATTTTTTATTCCTGAGATAGGCGACGAGGTGGTGCTCGGATACTTCAATAACGATCCGGCACACCCGGTGATCCTGGGAAGCCTGTACAGCGCCAAGCATGCGCCACCCTATGAGCTGACCGCGGACAATTTCACCAAGGCTATCGTCACCAAGAGCAAGCTGAAAGTGGAATTCGATGATGACAAGAAAATCATCTCGATACTGACGCCGGGCAACAACAAGATCGTACTCAGTGACGAGGACCAATCGATCCTGGTGCAGGACCAGACAGGTAACAAGGTAGAACTCAGTAGCAGTGGCATCGTGATGGACAGTCCAAAAGACATCAAGATCAGCGCTACCGGAAAAATTTGGATGCAGGCCACGGGGGAGATTTCCATGACTTCCCAGGCTGACATCAAGGCGTCGGGGCTCAATATCGAGCACAGCGCCAATGTGGGAATCACGGCCAAGGGCGGTGCCTCGGCGGAACTCTCTGCCGGTGGCAACACCACCGTCAAGGGCGCCATGGTGATGATTAACTGATTCGATTGGCTAAAGAGAGTAGGAAGACACAGTGCCACCAGCTGCAAGATTGACCGACATGCACACTTGTCCCATGCAGACACCGGGTGTGCCGCCTATTCCCCATGTAGGTGGGCCCATCGTCGGACCCTGCGTGCCCACGGTAATGATCGGCAAGATGCCGGCCGCCGTGGTGGGTGACAGCTGCGTGTGTGTCGGGCCACCGGACAGCATCGTCAAGGGATCCGCTACCGTGACTATCGGTGGCAAGCCCGCCGCTCGCATGGGCGACACCACCGCCCATGGCGGACAGATCACCCTGGGCTGTCCCACGGTGATGATCGGCGGCTAGCGAGGAATTGGTAAACGAGATGGCAGGCGATCAAGACAAATCATTCCTGGGAACCGGCTGGAGTTTTCCGCCGGAGTTTCAGCGCAACGACGGCGTACTGGAACTACAGACGGTATCACTGGAGGCGGACATCAAGGAAAGCCTGTCGATACTGCTGGCAACTGCGCCCGGAGAGCGGGTCATGCAGCCTACCTTTGGGTGTGGGCTGAAGACCATGATCTTCGAGAACGTGGATGAGACCGCGATCACCGAGATGAAGGACCTGATAGAGCGCGCGATTCTGTTCTTCGAAACCCGGATCGATCTGGATGAGATCTATATAGACACGGACAACATTTATGACGGGCTGATGGAGATCGACATTCATTACACGATTGTCTCTACCAATACCCGTAGCAATATCGTGTACCCATTCTACTTTCAGGAAGGCACTGAACTGGATCTGTAGATTGGCGGCAGTACAGGCAATACGCGAACGACAACAGACACAAGCAAGACCACACTGAAGCAATACGATGACAAGTCACTTCGACAAAGACAGGACACTCAATGGCGTTGAGCAAGATCAACGGCTGCTGCCTGCGCTCGAAGAAAGTTATTTCAATGTCGATGAGATGTCCTTCGAGGATCTGCTGACACTCAGTGTTGAGTTTGCCTCGTCACTGACTTATTACAACGCCAGCCTCAAGCCTGCTGGTGACTGGAAATCGTTCCTGGCCTCCAACGAAATCGTCATCATGGCCTGCATCATCAACAAGAACATCGATGAGATGCGGTGCCAGGTACAGATGCCCGAGAACCGGGGAGCATTGGCCCTGTCCCGCATCGTCGTCGAGGCGATCAGGGAGCTGGACCGCTGGCTAGGTGACCTGCAACGCTCCAGTTCCGCACCCGCGAAGGAACTGGTGGTGAAGCTGAACAGCATCATTCGCAGTTCACTGTTGGAAGAACTGCACAACATCGGCGCCACCCTCGACGACCTGCGCGAGTTGAATCCCGCCTTGCCGGATTTCGAATTCCATACCCTCAGTGATATTTGGGAAGTGGGCATCGAAGATGAGGCGAGCAAGCGGGCCTGGTTTCCCCATGCGCAGACAGAAACCGCCGAGAATGAGGCCATTGCCGCCGACCTGCTGCGGCGTTCGGCCTTTGAGTTTTTCAATGCGCTGGAACATCTGAAGTCTGTCTGCAAATACCTGCTGCCCCAGTCCCTGAAGACCCAATCCCATGATCCGGCTGTGAGCCTGTTCATCACCTTCCTGCGCCTGTACAGGTATGCGCAGGAAAACGTCAACACCTTTACCCAGCGTCACCTGGAGTTCTACTACCACGAGCTGCTGAAGGTGCACTACAAGGAGAAGAGCCTGGAATCGGCCACCCTGAACTTCAGTGTGCAGCCGGGGTCCCGTTCCGTCTCCGTGCGCGCCGGTTCCCGTTTCGTGTGTGCCCGGGACGAGGCATTGCGTGAAGTTGTCTTCACTGCCAATGAAGACCTGGAAGTGAGCGATGCCGAGATAACCCAGGTCTATACCCTGAAATACGATCGCGAGCCCATGATTACGCCCGAGTGCGACATGAATTTCGTGACCCGGGTCCACCAGCAGCAAATTCCCTTGCGCGCGGCCGAGCAGTCAGGCGATGGCGAAAGCTGGCCGCTGTTCGGGGACCTGCGTGCCGGTCGCAGCGCCGCCAGGACTGCTGACTCGACCTTCGATCTGGGTATCGCCGTGGCATCCAGGACCCTGTTCCTGGAAGAAGGCTACCGAAAGATCAGTCTGGAAGTGGGGCTCAAGCGTGTCACGCGGCCCATCTCATCCTTCCTGGAAGACCTGGAGCAATCCCGGTCCCGTGCCGAGTTTCGGCAGGTGCTGTTCAAGCTGATGCTGACCTGGATCGCGCTGCATTACAGGCGCGACTGGAACAGCTCGGTGGCACCCGACCTGATAGCAAAGATCGAATTTACCGCGTTGGCCCTGGATCTGAAGGACCCACCTTCTGTTGTGAGTGCCACGTCTGGGGCGGTCATCCAGGTGGAGTCCTGCGAATCATTGTTCCGCTCTGCCGTTAAGGAAATGCAGGGCGCCAACGACATGGCGGTTGCCTACTACAAGCACCTGCTGGGTTCGGAGTCGGCGGACGAGTTTCAATTCCGTCTCGGTGCCCTGGTCATCAATATCCTGCTGGAGAACGGCTCGGCCCGACAACTGCTCGAGGGTTTGGCCGACAACAAGGCGCGGGAACTCGGCTGTAAGAACTCATTGGAGACGATCAAGAAGGAATTGCAGCGCGGCAAGGAACGGCTTTTCAGAAAGTATTTCGATCGCGCCTTCGTATTGGACCTCAGCGTCGAAACCGGGTGGTTGACTATCGATCGCTACGATGTAATCGAAGGCACCACTACCGGCACAGGCTTTCAGATCATCGCTAGTCTACCCGCCGATGCGCCCTCCGTTGTGGGCTGTCAGAAAGAGCTGCATGGCGATGGCTGGGGCACGGAACTGCCCTTGATGAAACTGCGGCTCAACAGTGAAGCGTCGATCAATATCTATTCCATACTCGAGCGCTTCTGCCTGGATACGATCAACGTCTCGGTGGATGTCACTGGCGTGCGCAATGTCGTTGCCTTCAACAGCATCAGCCAGCTCGATCCTTCCAAGCCCTTCTTCCCCTTTGGTCCCTTGCCAACCACCAGCTCCTACCTGGCCATCTCGGCACCGGAGGCGGCACGCAAGATGATCGACAGGTTTAGAGTTCACCTCTACTGGGGTGACCTGCCCAATACTGAAGATGGTTTCGATGGGCATTACGCAGGCTATCCCTCGAAGATCAGGAACCAGAGTTTTACAGCAAACGTCAGCATACTCAGCAATGGTAGCTGGCAGCCGCAGTCGCATTCCCAGATCCAGAATGCTCGCTTGTTCAGTGCGGTAGACAAGAAGCTGAAGGAACACCAGGTCATAGAGGTGGAGTCGGTTGAGTTGTTCAAGCCGGTCAGCCTGGAGTTGGGCGACGGCGAACTGGATCTGGGGCTGAAGACACGTAATGGCTTCCTGAAGCTGGCGCTGGCGAGTCCCGATGCGGCGTTTGGTCATAACGAATACCCATTGCGCCTGACCGAAACCCTGGAAAGCAACGCCAAGGCGCGACCAAAGAAGAGGAAAACGCTACCCAAGCCACCCTATACGCCCATGCTCAACAAGCTGTCCGTCGACTATTCGGCGTCCAGTACCCTGGCCATGAATGCCAGCAATACACGCCAGGCGGAGAAACACGCGGAGAAGGTGTTCCGACTGCATCCGTTCGGTGCCGAGCAGGTCTATCCCAATGTAAGCGGTGCTGCCCAGTCTTTCTTCAAGCCCTTCGATTACGATGGCAACCTGTTACTGGGCCTGTCTGCGAGAAATCACAAGGGTCTGCTCAGCGTCTATTTTTCAATGGCTGACGATTCCGAGCGGAGCAATACCGAGGGCGAGATTCGTCATCACTGGTCCTACCTCACCAGCACCGGTTGGGCGCGATTGAGCCCCGACGCCATCGTCAACGATGGCACGAAAGGCTTTCTCTGTTCCGGCATCGTGGTGCTGGATCTGCCGGAAGACCTTGCCTACGAGAATAGTGATATGCCGGGAAATTGTGCCTGGCTGAAGATCTCCAGTAACGAAGAGTCCCGTAATTTCTGCAGCTTGCGCAATGTGAAGACCCATGCCGTGCAGCTTACCCGCAGTGCCGATGACCGGGCCGAGTTCGATCCCAAGGCCGCGGTATGGGAAGAGCTGGAATGGAAGTCGCAATCCACCATTCCCGGTTTGCAATCCATCAGGCAACTGGACGGATTCGCAAATATCGGCATGGCAGAGAAGCGCAGCGAACTGATTACCCGGGTCAGTGAGCGCATTCGCCATCGTGGGCGGGCTGTTACCGCCTGGGATTACGAGCGCCTGATCCTGGAGCGCTTCCCCTTCGTCGGCAAGGTGCTGTGCCTGCCGAACCGGTCGAAGCTGGTCGCCGGAACGCGGCCAGGCAATCTACTTATCATCGTGACGCCCCTGGTCATGGACGCACATCGCGTCATTGGCAAGACACCGAAATTGAGTGCTGTGCATCTGCAGGATATTCACGACTACGTGAAGGCACACAGCACGGCGTTCAATACCATCGAGGTGACCAATCCCAGCTACGAACACGTGCAGGTGCGTTGCACCGCGACATTTGAGGACTATGCCAGTTCCGGGCTCTATATCGATCGACTCAACGACGATATTTCCCGCTACCTGAACCCATGGGAAGATGCTGGGTATGGCTTGAATTTCTGTCAGACCATCAAGCGCGAAGAACTGTACTCATACATCTATAACCTGGATTACATCAAGTTCGTCACCGACTTCTCCATGTTGCATATCACCCGCGATAACTGCGGCCACTACGATCTGGGTGATACGGTGTTCAACGAGTTGGTTGAGGGCAAGTCGGCCGATGTGCACCCACTATACCCATGGAGTCTGATTGTGCCGCTGCAACGTCACTACATCGAGGTGGCCAAGGAGATAGAACCCATCGCGCCGGAGATCACGGGAATCCGGAAACTGGAAATCGGCAGTACGTTTATCGTGGGCGGAATCTAGGTCATGGCGAAGCAGAACAGAGAAACCTTGAAGCGCTTCTTTGGGGCGGGCAAGCTGCCCACCGAAGAGCACTTTGCCGATCTTGTCGATTCCTCCCTGAATATCATCGATGAGGGTTTCGACAAAACCGAGGAATTCGGTTTCGAGATTACCCCGCAGAAAGGTACCGAGGATACTGAGAACCTCATCAGTTTCTTCCGCAAGCTCACGGACAAACTGCCATCGTGGTCCATCAGTTTCCATGCCAAGAATGAAGCGCTGCAGTTCATTCACACCAATGCCGCCACCAATGAACGCAAGACCGTTCTGTCCCTGGACAAGGATGGCAAGGTCACGGTCTGCGGTAGTGAGTTCAATGAAGCCGAGCATTACGAGGACGAGATAGGGCTCACCCCGGTACGGGTCGATGTCGGCGGCGCCGTGCGTGCTCCCGGTCGCCTGGGGGTCGGGCTCAACAATGAAAACTCGGTGCCGGCCAATGGCGAGTACCAGCCGATCACGGAAAAGCTCGATGGATTCCAGGCGCTGGAAGTAGTGGCCAAGGTGGAGCTGAGGGAAGAGAAGCGCTTTGCCATCATGCATGCCATCGCACTCAATGCCTATCACCCGCCCTGGCGCATCCTGAATTTCTGGAATCGCTCGCGGCGGATTCGTATTCACCAGTCCTATCACAGTGGGCCGCGTGATCGTATGAAGTTGCGCTGGGAGGCGGTTAAGGACGAGGACAATCCGGGCATTACCCAGTATCGGCTGGCGATCAAATCCGCCTTCCGCTATCCCGGCGATGCCAGGATCGAATATCACGTGACCAGGCTGTGGGGTCAGGAGTGGTTTGCCGATGAGTCGGTCAACTTCCCGCCACCTCCGCCCCTGGAAGATGACGACGACGAAGCGGCGTTAGCGGCAGAGCAGGAAAAAGAGAACGGTTAACAGGAATTGGATGAGTAATCCCTGATGAAAGCCAGCCAGACAATAAGCAGGAACCAGACGGAATCCAATCCCTATGGTTTCGCGCGCCTGCGTGCGGAGGGCATTGAGATCTCCCAGGAGCTGTCGGGGCTGGGCTGGACTGACTATAACTTCCATGATCCGGGCGTCACCATCCTCGAGCAGGTATGCTTCGCCCTCACCGACCTGATCTATCGCACCAAGTTTGATGTCGCCGATTATCTGTGTGATGAGCGGGGCGATATCGACACCCACTCGCTGGGCCTGCATGCAGCCCAGGATGTGTTCTTTGGACGACCCAGCACGCCGCTCGATTACCAGAAGATGATCTACGACCTGACCGATGGCGTGAGTGACGTGCAGGTGTTCAGCGGCGTGGAAGGCGCCAGCTCTGGTGGTTACGGCCTGTACAGGATTCGCATTCGTCGGGACGCCAGCGAGCGTGGCGCGCGCATGAAGCGGGAAGAGCTCGTGGCAGCAAGCCGCAGGAACTTCCATTCGGTGAGGAATCTCTGCGAAGACCTGGACGGCGACATCGAAGTGGTCGACGAAATCGACTGTTACCTCGACGGGGAAATAAGCATCAAGTCCGGTTACCGGGTCGCCAGCGTGTTGGCCGAACTGTTCTTCCGGGCATCCCAGGTCCTGATAAGGAGTGTGAGCTACAAGTCCTTCTCCGAAGACTACCGCGCCGGTAAGCCCCTCGATGAAGTATTCGATGGGCCCTATACACAAGGGGGCATCATCGGTGATCGGGAACTCCTGCAGAACGACAAGCTGAAGAACCGGCGGCTGCTGGAGTCGGCCATTCTTTCCGCCTCGCGTGACGTGGAAGGTATCGAGTATGTGGCGGCCCTGAGCCTGCGGCCCGCGAATCCCGACGAAGGGGTCGAGCCGCTGACGAGCCTGCAGAAATACAGGCTGATTGAGCCCAGATCCCTGTCAGATTTTCGTGGTGTGCTGGTGAAAGTGGGGGGCAGGGCCAGCAGTTTTTCCCTCGATGAATTCCAGGCGCAATTCGATACCCTGAAGTTCGCCAGAAGCAGCCGTGCCTACAAGCTGGAGGAAGACGAGCTGATAGCCAGTCCTCCCACCGGTACATACAGGGACCTGTCTCACTACCAGTCCGTACAGAACCAGTTCCCCGACATCTATGGCATCAACCAGTTTGGTGTACCGGAAGGCTACCCCGATGCGCGCAAGGCCCAGGCGCTGCAGTTGAAATCATACCTGTTGCTGTTTGAACAGATCATGTCCAACTACCTGGCGAACCTGAGTTCCATCAGGCAGCTGTTCTCGGTCAAGGGCAACGAGAAATCTACCTACTATTCAGGGGTGCTCAGCAACCAGGAGATTTCCAGCCTGGAGCGAGTATATCCGGAGAACGCCGCGACCCTGCTGGATGACATGCTGGGCAAGATCGATGACTTCGTGAATCGCAAGTCGCGCCTGCTGGATTATTTGCTGGCCCTCTACGGTGAAGCGTTTAACCAGGACCATGCCCGCAACTTCAACTTCTACCAGTCTGGCCAGGAACTGGAAAGGTCGATCATCTTCAACAAGGTGCGCCTGCTGAATCGCATCAAGTACCTCAGTGGTGACCGTGCGGCTGCTGTTAATCTGCTCAACCGCCCGGTGAGCGATGCCGATCCGCTACACCCTGACCGCAGCGCCAACTCGCGTCTGGAGAATGTATCGGGATTGCAATACCGGGTCGGACTGTTTCTCGGCTTCCGTCACCTGACACCACGCTCCCTGGTGAGGGAAGTGTTCAGGCATGAATTGAACCTGGTATCCCATGATGACTACGAGCAAAACCAGCAGGGAGAGCCGACCTACCCGGTTGAGAACGACTTCGTGGGCCAGGCCCGGGACTTGTTCAAGAAGCTGCCAGAGGATGAGCAATCTGCCGAGGACCAGCGCTATTACCGCATCGTGCGGGAGAACCTGGTCAGCTTCGGACCGCTGCGCCGGGGCTTTATCAGTGAGGTGATCCTGCGCGACGGCGTGTTCGAGGAAAACTACTGCTACGACGAGCGCACCGACGATCTCAAACTGCTGTTGGCCTCAGCGCCCACACAAGAAGGATCGCACGACGAGATCCGCCTGCTGGCTGGTGAGGGCAAGGCCGCCTCGGCCAGGCAGCAACGCTTCCTGCGTCGCCTGCTGATTCACCTCAATAACGAATGCGAAGGTATGCACGTGCTGGAGCACATCCTGCTGCGCCCGGCAGATTTCAACAGCCGAGAGCATGAGCTCAAGGACAAGTATGCCAACCGGGTAAGTGTAATCTTCCCGGCCTGGACGGCGCGCTGCAACGATCCCCAGTTCAGGGAGTTTGCCGAGGAACTGGTGCGGGATAATTGTCCGGCACATATCAAGCCGGATGTATTCTGGCTGGATTTTGCCGCCATGTGTGAGTTTGAAGTGCTGCTGCAGGACTGGCAGGCGCACTACCACAGTGCTGCCGAGCGCGGGGAGGCCGGAGCGCTGGATCGGGCCAGCCGGGCGCTGCTGCGTTTCCTCGCCCTGCTTAAGAGCCGGGATGGCCAGTTGTTCACCCGGGTCAACAGCATTGCCGAGGTCAGGGAGGACATCGACCAGCAGCTCTCACTGTTTGTCTCCAAACTGATTGAGCGTCGAAAGGAAATCGGCTTGTCGGAACGTCGCATTTCTGACGAAGAACAGAAATACCTCTACGGGATTGAGCTTCTGCAATCGGAGCTTGGCAGCTTCAAGATCAGGACAGTGGAACACATGCAGCTACTGACAGCGGATTGTGAACTGGATGATGACGACTGGAATTTCTACCTGTCCACGGTTAGCGTGATTCTTCCCAAGCTTTACTGCTTTCGTATCAACAGCGGTCACACCGCCCACTTCCATGGTGTGAAGAATATTGTTGAGGATGGCATCCGCGCCGCACTGGACCCCAATCTGCAGGTGAACTTCCACTGGCTGGTGCCCGCCGACATGAAGAAGATTCGCCGCCTGCGTGCGCGCTGGATGGAGGCCCACAAGAATGCGCCGCATGCGGAAGACCTGGTGCGCAGCGCGCGGCAACTCAGGCAAGCCCTGCAGAAGCTGACCGCCGCCAATTCTGTAACAGGCGATATCCGGCAATGGGTGTCGGTGCTGGGTGAAGAATGATGGATAAGCAACACTGCATAGAATCCGCCATCTTCAAGATCTCCTACTCCAGTGAGGAGTTGGCGCTGTCCCAGCATAATGAACTGGAAGCCTTTGCCAAGAACGAGTTGCTGCCGATTGTCGATGAGGCGTTTACAGAGATCTCCGGACCCGATTCGGTGCTCTGGTTCGAGAAGCTGGAGGTAGATCTTGGTGAAATTTCCCTGTCTTATTTCTTCCAGGATTTCAGTGCCAAGCTGCGGGAGAAAATCCGAGAGGCCTTGCAGACGGAGCTCAATCAAAACCAGTTTCAGCCGGATGCCCGAGTTGAGGAAAAGTCAGCCGCCACCTCGGAGCTGGAGATTGCCTGCCGCTATCTGGCTACCGGCAGGTTGCCCTGGAATGCCCAGTTAAACAATGACCGGGAGGTTGAGGAACTGCTCATCAGCGTACTTCAAAACAGTGCCGATGAACTGATCGCCAGCATCCGGGCGGCAAGCGACCGCAACGCGATGATCTCGAGACTGACTACCCAGTTCTCACCCCGCGTGTTGGGGCTGTTCATGCAGCATCTCTCCGAACTCAGCGCGAGCGAGGCCTGTGAAACTATAGAGACGGTACTTGCCAGTTGCATCGAGGCCTATGGGCTGTCCAGGTCCGACGTTCAGCGCCGGGTGTGGGCCGAGCTACTGCAATATGCTCTGCTGAACAAGTCTGGTCGCCTGGAGAGTAGCACTCTCCTGCAACAGCTCATTCGCAAGCTGGCCATGCTTGTGCCGCAGCGCTTTTCCGTATTCGTTGATAATTTGTTGCAGGCTATAGACAGGCGTGCAGGTCGAGGCAGGCTGCACGAGCAGGTGCTGGCGGCGGCGCGTGATTGTGGTGGCAACGATCTGCTCGATCGCGCCATCTCTGAAGAGCTGGTCTCCTTGCAGGTGGAGCGGGAGGCTGACAGGAAGTCGGAACTGGAGGAACGTTCCCGCCGACTCGCCAGTCGTGCTCGCCTGGTCGAGGCGTTGAATACCGGCTCCACGGCCAGACTGCAGATGCTCTGGAGCAGCCTGCTGGCTCAGTATGCGGAGATGGTGAAGGATGTAATCGTTTCCCTCGGCCAGAATGTGCACATACGCAGGAATATCGCACGGCACTTTCAGGAGACAATGATTCGCGACATCGTCGCCTTGCTGGAACCCACCAATCACCGTTTCATCGAACAACTGGTGAGTGAGCCGCGACTCTATGTCGATTCCAATGAAGAGTTGCAGATGGGAGAGTCAGAGGCGAAGAAATCCCTCTGGGAATTCACCCTGACCTATCTGCTGGTGGAGCGGGGCAGTCGCTTCAACAAGAAATCCTATGTGGCCAGTGTGATGGCGAAACTGGCCGCCCATGTGAATGTCAATCTGATGGAACTCTATGAATCCATCATGGTGCTGTTGTTGCCCGTGGCGAAGAACGATCCCATGCGTGCCGAGATGTTGTCACTGTTGCGGGAACTGAAGGCGCAACTGCCGGAAACCGAATCCGGCAGGCGCAGACAGGCCGAGGCTGCCGCGTCTGCGCGCAATGGAAGTGGTGACTCTTCAGGCACAGCCCCCGCTTCTGGCGATGATGCCGAAGCCCCTCGTGCTGCGCAGGAATTGCTTCCTGAGGAAGCGCTGCACGTAGACAGCGAGGTCGAGCGCCCGCCCGCGGCCGCCATCGACGCCCTGGTAGCGGCCCTCCAGCGCAGCGACCTGGCGGCGCTCAAGGCGGTGTGGCAACAACTAATCGGTCGTTATGCGCGCTGGCTGGCGGCGGTATTCCGCAGCGAAGCGCGGCAGGAAAAAGTCAGGAAGAATATCGCCAGGACGTTCACCAATCCCATGTTCCGCGATGTGATCCTGTTGCTGGAGCCGATACACGGGGAATTTGTTGCCGAAGTGGTGCAGAGTGCGACACGCAAGCCACGTGTCGAGGGTCGTCGGCCCCCCGCGCCGGAGAAGACTCGCCGCAGTGTGCGGGAATTCACCCTGAGTTACCTGGTGGTAGATCGGGGTAGCCGGTTCAACAAGCGCTCCTACCTGGGCGCACTGTTGAAGCGCATGGCAGCACACGACAACGTAAGTGTGCAAGCGATCTTCCAGAGCATCAGCGATTCGGTTCAGTCCATCGCCAAGAGCAACAGCTTTCAGCGTGAGCTGGCGCAGCTACTGGTAGAGGTGGCGGATGACTTGCGCGTACAGGGCAAGACCCAGGGATCCCGCAGCAAGCCTGCAATCGAGCTGGCCAGCGAGAAACACCTGCAATCTGCTCCAGAGCGGGAGGCAGAAGGACGGGCTCGTGGCAGATCGACCGAGAGTGACCGGGAACTGGAGCAGCTGGAGCATATACGCAGCTACCTGCTGTATGAAAAACTGCTGTCGGCAATCGTGACCTACAGTGGTAGTGGCAGCAGTATTTCCTATCACGTGATTCGACTGCTGCATGAATTGATTCAGAATTATCCGTGGATGCTGCACCGCTTTAACCAGGAGGTTAATGCAGGACAGTTGACGCTGGCGCCGGTTATCGCGCAGTTGCCGCGCTCCCTGCAGCGCAAGCTGGTGCTCTCGTTCTTCGATAGTTTTGCTGCTCGCTACCGCTTCAGTAAACAGGACTTCGAGTCTCGCCTCAGCGCGGTCGAGGCAGGTGAGAAGATCAGCAATGTTTTCTACAGCCAGATTCTTGGCAGGCTTATCGGGAACAGGGTGCAACATCTGGACGGCATCTTCGCAGCGGAAGGCGGTGAAGCAAGCGCAGCAAAGGCCGGGGACGGAAACCAAGACGACAACCAGGAATCAATCTCCGCTTACCAGGAGCAACTGGCAGCGGAATCCCGCTTGCGGGAATCGACACCGTTATCGCTGAACCAGGGTACATCAGATCTGATCCGCGCCTATCTTCTGGGCAACCTGAATGTCATTGAACAGGACAAGCTCTCCATTGTCAGCACGATCGATTTGTTGCTGAGCAGTCACCCGGCAACGCTGGCACGTCTGCTGCGTGAATCGCTGATCGACAAATCGGCATCCGATCGCCTGGTCGAGATCGTACCGGAAAGCCTGTTGGTGAAACTCATGCTCTTGCTGCGCCCCGATGACCAGTACAAGGCTATCCTCTATGCAGATCTGGTCACCATGGCCGCGGTAGAGGCCGAGGCCTCGGGCAGTGCACTGTCCCGTAACCTGCACCTCGCCAAGTGGCAGTTCATCTTCAACTACATGGTGATCGAGGGTAAGCGTTTCAGTGAGATCAGTTTCGTGCGTCGCTTTGCCGCGTTCCTGCAGCAGCGCAGCAGCGCCAGGACAGAGGCAGAGTTTACCCAGAAGCTCACCAGCAACCTTGCTGCGACGGCATCAACCACCACCCATGTACCGAGTGTGCGCATCGCCATGATTCTGCAGAGTGGTGCTTCCAGCGCACAAGTGGCCGAACACGCCGCTGGCGGAGAAAGGACTGGGGAGGCAGCCAAATCAATAGAGTCTGCTGCCGGGCGCCGGGCAGAAGCTAATGATGAGCGCGACAGTGACATTGATCCGGCCGAGGCCTTCATGCGTGGCATCGCCGAGCGTGACCGCGAGGAGAGGGCGAGAGAGGCCGCCAGGGAATCCGCGAGAAGATCGGCGCAGGATAACAGCGCCGAAGCGGGGCAAGAAGCAGCGTGGGAAGCCTCTTCACGGCAGTCACAGGCTCGGGATGAAGCGGGAGAGTCATCCTCTCGCCTGGACTACTGGGACAGCGAAGACGATTCCGATGTGCTGGAAGATGTCTACATAGACAATGCCGGCCTGGTGCTGTTGGCGCCCTATCTGCCGCGTTATTTCGACATGGTGGGCCTGCTGGATGGCAGGCAGTTCCGCGATCCGGCGGCGGCCGAGCGCGGCGTACACCTGCTGCAGTACCTGGTCAACGAGAGCACCGACAGTCCGGAGTACCAGCTGGTATTGAACAAGTTATTATGTGGCGTGAAGGCGGGCGTGCCCATCTGCCGCAGCATCGAGATCACCGATCAGGAAAAGGAAGCATCCGAAGGCTTGCTGAAAGGGGTCATCGGCAACTGGCCCATGCTCAAGAACACATCGGTGGAAGGCCTGCGGGAAACCTTCCTGCAGCGCCAGGCACACCTGCAGTTGAAGGTCGATGCCTGGCACTTGCTGGTACAGTCCAAGGCCTTCGATATGTTGCTGGATTCACTGCCCTGGGGCTATTCCACCATCAAGCTCGGCTGGATGCGGCAACCTGTTTATGTGGACTGGCGATGAATATTGAACTGAGCGCGGCAAACGCGGCAACACTGGAACGGGAACTGGCATGGTTCAATACCATCCTGGATACCCGTATAGCGCTCTATTTCGAGCACGATCAATCCTTGAACGAAGGTGAGGTTAGCTACGGCAGCATAGATGAGATCGCCGCGCCGGATATCGACAGTGATGACTCGCCTTACGCGCAGCTGGTAAAGGAAGCGGAACTGCGTATCGATGAGCGCATACTGCTCATCCTGACACTCATTCCTCACATTCGACCCGACATGCTGGACCTGTTGTTTACCCGCAACAAGAACTTCGATCGCGGCTTCACCCAGTTCGGCGGCTGGAAAGGGCAGAGCCACGGCGGCTTCCTGCCTACCTGTGAAACGGCGGCATTTATCATCGCCGGGAGCGACCTGCAGAAGCGTTTCACCCTGACCGAATTCCTCGAGGGTGAAAGCTACCTGGTGTCTCACAATGTGATCTCGGTAGAGCACAAGTCGCCCGGTGAGCCATTCATGAGTGGCGCCCTGCGCATGAGCACAGAGTACCTGAACCGATTGACCTCGGGCGTGCTGCACAAGCCGGACTACAGCATCACCTTCCCGGCCAAGCTGATCAATACCAAGCTCGACTGGGAGGACCTGGTTTTGCCGGTGGAGGTGATGATGGAGATCGACAATATCATCACCTGGATCAGGCATTCCCGCACCATCATGGAAGACTGGGGACTCGAGAAGGTGGTGAAACCCGGCTATCGCAGCCTGTTCTATGGCCCACCCGGCACCGGTAAGACGTTAACCGCCAGCCTCATCGGCTCGGCGGTAGGTGCGGATGTGTATCGCATCGACCTGTCCATGGTGGTGTCGAAGTATATCGGTGAGACGGAAAAGAACCTGGCTAACGTTTTCGACCAGGCTCAGTCCAAGAACTGGATACTGTTCTTCGACGAGGCCGATTCCCTGTTCGGCAAGCGTACCCAGGCCAATAGCTCCAACGACCGCTACGCGAACCAGGAGATCTCCTACCTGTTGCAGCGGGTGGAAGACTTCCCGGGCGTGGTCATTCTGGCCTCCAACATCAAGGCCAACATCGATGAGGCGTTTTCACGGCGTTTTCAGTCGGCGGTGTATTTCCCCATGCCGGACAGCGAGCATCGTCTGCTGCTGTGGCAACGCATTCTGGGCAATATCAAGAATCTGTCGCTGGATATCTCGCTGGAGAACATGGCGGAAAGGTATGAGCTGTCCGGTGGTGCCATAACTAACGTGGTGCGCTATGGCGCGATTAATTCACTGCAGATGAATCGCAATGAACTGCTGGAAGAAGATCTGATTGAAGGCGTAACCCGTGAGCTACGCAAAGAAGGCAAAACGGCCTAAGGGGCTGAGTGTATGACAACTAACAGGTTTTGCTTGAAGAGATGGACTGCCCGGATGCTGATGGTATTCGGCCTGGCCCTGTGCGCATCGGGTTTTGCCGTGCTGGCGCAGGCCCAGACCCAGACTGCCGCCAGGCAGACTATCAACAATCACTACATGATGACCGTGGAGTCCCTGGAATTCCTGCGCCAGCGACTGGCAACTCAGACCGAGGCCCGGATCGCTCAACTGCCCCTGAACGTGGCGATTGAGGACTATATTGCCGGCCTGAATCTGGATCAGTACAGCCAGTTGATAAGCACCTACGCCAGGAGTATCACCGATGACAGGCTGCGCGAGCTGGCAACCGGTGATCTTTCGCATTTCTACAATGCCTACGTGGACTGGTTGTATGAGGATGAGTATGCCGTGGCCTTCCGCCAGTATCTCGGTGAGCTGACCTCCCGTTACCTGGTGGCTGCGCCGGCGGGAACGACCCGGGCACGCAACTTCAGCGAATACGTGCTGCAGGAAGTGCTGCAACTCTCCGATAGTGCCTACAGCAATCTGTACCGTGACTACATCGAGACCCTGTGGCGCTACTACCTCTCGACTGCAACGGATGAGGAACTCATTGCCCTGCTGGGTGACGACTTCGACGATCCCGTGGCCAGTGCCGGCGCGGCTATCGCCGATGAGAAATACTTCAGCATGCTGGCCGACCATATTACCGCCATGGATGAGGCGGAATTCATCGCCAGTTACCGCGCCTATGTGACCGAGACTATCGGCGGCATTATCGAGCGACCGGAAATACTGGATTCCGTGGAGCAGCCTGCCAGCCAGGATCCGGCTGCCGCCGCGGCGTCCGACACCACCACCGCAGCAGATGCGGCGGCGCAAGGTGACGCGGTGGAGAATCCACCACTCCCACAGATCCCGTTCTTCGATCTCACCATGGAAGGCAGTCTGCGTCTGATTCGGCAGCACATTGCCTCGGTGGCGATGAACTACTTTATTGCTGACTTCAAGGACAAGCTCATCAACTCGCCGTACTACTTCACCAGCGAGACAAGCCTGGCAGACCTGTCGCTGCTCACCACGATCCCGGACTTTCGGGCCGTGATACAGGAGTCGCTGAACGACCGTAATTCCCGCAATCAGGCCACGGTGAATGCTCTCAACAAACTCACTGATGACACTTTCCTGGGTGGTGTCAGGTTGCGCCTGCGCTTCGTTGAGGGAATTCCCTATCCCAACATGCGCTTGCTGCAAGTCGCGGTGCTACAGATGATGACGCCATACCGGGACGGTTCGGACACCATAGATGCCCTGCCCCCGGCGCAGTACGACATGCTGCTGCAGGCCATCATGGACTCGGCGGTGATGTATGACCTCGATGGTCCGGTCCTGCCTCCCTCGCTGGCCACGACCGCGGAAGATGTGGAAGCGCCAGCAACCGAAGTGGTCAGCACCCAGGGTGCCATCAGCTGGGATTTCCTTGGTTGTGGTTGTGAAATCGATCCACCGAATGTGATCTACGGCTTCTATCCCGCCTGGGATGTACCGAAGCCCGGAGACCCTGTCCAACAGATCGATCTGCGCTTCTATAGCCGGGTAGCCTACTTCGGATTCACCCTGAATGGGCAGGGTGGCATCAGCAATGACGATTACTGGCGCGAAGGCGGGGTCATGAATACCTTTATTCAGGATGCCCACGTCCGCAATACCTTCATTGACTTGGCCGTGTACTCACCCTCCTGGCATGAGTGGGGGAGCACGCAGATTGCATTCGCCACGGCGAACGTTGTGGACAAGCTGTCTATCCCGCTGGAATTTGATTTCATGTCCAGGTTCGCCTCGAACTACCTGCGGCCAATCTACCCGACTTCCTCCGAAACTATCGGCAAGGTCACCATGGGAGATGGCCTCACACTGTATTTCGATGAACTCGAGGATGAGAGCGGTGCTGTCAGGGATCTGGAGACCATCGTCGAGATCGTGACCTACATGTCCAACACCCTGAACAGGGAGTTTCCGGAGGAGCCGCCTCCAATCAACCTGATGCTGGATTTCCGCCAGGAAAACACCGAGGAAGTGCTGACCCAGCTGCGTTCACTGATCGTGGGTACCGAAGCGAACATGAACCAATATGTTTCCCAGGTACTCATCTTTCTGGAGCAGGACACCTGGGACAGCAGTCAGCATCTGATCCAGTCGATTCGATCTGTGTTCAAGGAATATGACAGCGGTGCTGTGCTGCGCAAGATGAATCCGATCATCATTCCGGCCATGGATGAGAACGATGAGTTCCCGGCCCTGAGCCGGGACCTGCGCGATATGCGCTGGACCTTCGGAAACGCAGGGGGCGCCGCTATATGGCCCATCCCGCTTGCCGACTCGGAAAAAGGCTTGCAGATCGAGCGCGCCTTTACCGAGGCCATGGTGGAAGACTCACACGGACTCAGGGATCGTGTGCAGCGCGCTGTCAGGAGTATTTATTTCCAGGCGCGACTGTCCCTGATCTTTACCATGACCGGGATCTATTTGCTGTCTATCCTGATCCTGATCTGGTCTATCCGTGAACCCATCAAGCCATGGATTCTCATGTTGGCCAAGGTAATGGCCTTCCTGACCTTTACCCTGTTTATGGTTTCCGCCATTGTTATCGACCCCTACATCAACATGATGCGAATTGCTTTCTTCCTGTTGCCACTCCTGTTTGTAGTGACGGTGGTGCCCCTGCAGAGCTCGGTGCCCGACGTGCGGGTCAATCCCACGGGGAATCGCTATGTGAATCGAGCCGTCAAGCGGCAGAAGTCGCGGGCCATTCGCAAATTACGCGGTGGCGTGCGCAAGGCCTTCAGGCAAGGCTTGTGGGGCGGCGGTGCACATTAAGGACCTGGCCACGGTCAAGGCTTATCACAGCGAGCGAGTTGCCCGCTTCGGCCAGGATGCCTGTGAAGCGCTGGGCTGGAAGAATGATGACAGTCAGCGCAAGCGCTTCGAGGCCCTGCTGCAATTGGGCGATGTAAGCTCGCGCAGCGTGCTGGATCTCGGTTGCGGGCACGGCGATCTCTATCCCTTTCTCAGGCAACACTGCGGGGTCTTTACCTACATCGGCGTCGATACCATGCGCGATTTCCTCGATGTGGCGGCAGCCCGCTACGGTAAGGATCCCCATACCCGATTTCTCCTGAGTGATTTCTCCTCGCCGCAATTGCCGGTCTGTGACTACGTTGTCTGCTGTGGTGCGCTGAATTATCGCCAGAGCGACCCGGCCTACCTGCGGCAGACTATCAGCCGCTTCTTTGGACTCTGTGCCGAGGGGTTGGCATTGAGCCTGCTGCACAGGGTCGATTTTGCCGACGGCATACTGGTTCCCACTGATCCGGAACAGGTCTGGGATATCTGTCGCGATCTGAACGTAAACACCGATATACAGATGGCAGACGGGGAAGATTTCTTTACAGTATTGCTGACCCGGGACTAGGGGGCGGTCTTATTGCCGGTATTCCCAGTAGCGGCCGTTGCTTGTGAAACAGGCCGTGAGCAGGTGTCGCGAATTGGCCCGGGTATCATTGCGGAACAGATCCTGAATGTCGGCGATGATGGATCGCCGGTCCTGGTAGCCGGCGTGGCCAGAGAGGCTGGTATCCGCCGCCATGGAATTGATGCTCTCAACGCCCGGCGCGACAAATTCGCTGGCGGCATTACTGCCCTGCTGATTGCTGCCTCTCTGACAGGACGATGCACCCAGTTCAGAGTCTTCCGGGCTGGCATAGATGGTGACGGGTGAATCCACGTTGCCGATGTAGGGCAGCAGGTCGTTGCGAAACTCCCGGCCATCGATGTCCGGTGCCACCAGCACGATTTCCTCCAGGCGCGAACGAAAGGCCGGGTCCACCAGCAATACGTCCTTCATCACCCGGCTGGTCAGGCGTGCGCCGAGCCCGTGGGCGATGATATACACACGATTGGCCCCGGTCCGGGAGATGATCGTGTTGAGCATCCCCTGCAGATGGCGCTCTGAGGCCCTGGCACTCTCGACATCTGCCACATAGGTGGGGAAGTCACCGCGAGCGGGCCAGCTGAAGAATACGCTGGTTCCTGAAAAGCCCAGATCATAGCTCAACTGGGCGCTGTTGATAGCGGCATCTTCGAAGCTGGCGTTGTAGCCATGGATATAGAGCAACAGATTCTCATTGCCTGATTCCGTTACCGCCTCGGCCAGTTCCTCGGGAAAGTCTTCGCGATCGAATACTTCATTGTGGGCAAGCGTTGCGGGTTCGCTGGGTTCGTTGCCCATTCTCACCTTGATCAGGTCCGGCGGCTCGATGGCGAAGGTGTCACCGGCGCGTCTGAGAATCACATAGCTCTTGCCAAAGGTAGGTGCCTGGGCCCGGCCCTGTCCAAACATCTGGTGTGCTGCGCTGCCTTCAGAATAGGAGCGATTGGTGGCGAAGAAGCTGCGTACCACGGTGTAAGGCGCATCCGGTTCCAGCGAGGCATTGGGTACCCGGTAGTCGCTGTCGATGGGGGCACTTCTCTCAAATTGTGCTGGCATAACAGCAGAGGGCAGATTACGAATGCCTTCCACGACGCCGCTGACAACCCCGGTGGAAGTCTCCTGCGCACCCTGCAGGAAACCGCAGCCGCTGAAGCCGGCAAGCGACAGCAGGGCAAGCACGCGCAAGGTTTGCCTGGGTGAGATGTGTAGTCCTGACGGGGTCATTCTGGCCATGCCTGTGGGGGCAGATTTCACGCCTGTTTTTGTGTTTTCAGCCAAGGAATTGAAACATAATTCAGAAGCAAGCTCTACCGCTTTATCCTTTCAGAACAGGTATTTATGACTATCATCGGCGGCATACAGGGTGCATGGCAGAGGCAGCGCCCAGGCCGCAATTTCAGGTGCCGTCTGGCTGCTCCGGTAATCTGAAATGAACCGGGTGAGTACCTGTTTCCTGTCTATACTTAGGCAGTAAGTTGCTGCCGTACACGGCGATTGCCCTATGGAGAGCAAGAATGGATAGACTGGAGAGCGCGAATGTGACTTGGTCCTCACTGCCAATCCGGCATTGGCTGTATGCTTGCGCATTCCAATCTGTCGCGTGTATTCGAGAGTAGCGGGCGACTCTAGGCAGACCCCAAATCAAGAGCAGAAGGTTCAGGGATTAATGAATGCATTAAATCTCACCGACGGTGATCTCACCCATCGCGCAGAGATCGTGCAGTTGCTCAACATGGCAATCGCCCAGGAATGGAAGTTCGCTTTCATTAAGCAGAATCGCAAACTGCTGACCACCCACGACGTGCGGCTGGTGTCGGTATCCGTACAGGATGCTACCTTCTGTGTCGAGAGCGAGGCGCTTGGCGAGGTGTTGGCGGGCGGTGCATCCTCACTCATGTTCCGTGGCCAGAGCGGGGGACTGTCCGTGATGTTCAAGTCTCCGGTCGCGGAGACCAACACGAGTACAGCCAGGAGCAGCATCCTCCACCACTTCGTACTGCCCTACAAGATTACCTGTGCACAACTGCGGAAGACTGCGCGTGTCCAGCTCGATGACATGGGCGAGGTGCCCGTTACTCTGTTTCTCACGAACGGGGCCATGTACGAGGGTACCTGCTTCGACATTTCCACCTCCGGTGCCAAGTTCCGGGTTGATGAGAATCTCAAGAAAGAATTACGCAATCCCCAGGTAGTGGATGCCTGCAAGATCACCCTGCCTGGTGACCTGGTGTTACAAACGGGGATTCAACTCATCAATTTGATGGCTGAGGATGAAATGAATATTTCTTTCCTGCGCTGCCAGTTTTCGCATATGCGCAGCAAGGATGAGCAGGCTCTCGAGGCATTCATCGACGAGGCCCTGCAGAAACAATCCTGATCAGGGTTATTTGCTGCTCTGCCATTGCGCCAGGGTGGCGTGGGCGGCGTCCTCATCAAACACTTCTCCCGCGGGGCCTCGCACTGGCGCCGTCAGTTCAATGACATAGCCATTCGGGTCGCGAAAGTAGATAGATTCGATGAAGCCGTGATCGGCCACCCCGCGGGTTTCGATGCCCGCCGCTTCGCCCCTCGCTTTCATTTCCAGCATGTAGTCGCGTTCAACTTCCAGTGCGATATGCAGATCGAAATCGCGCTGTGGCTTGAATTTGAAAGGGGCATCCGGTTCCTCGAAGAAGGCCAGGAAGGAGCCGTCATGCATCTGGAAGAAACTGTGCAGGACATTGCACGGGCGTCCACTCTTCGTGATCTCGATAATGAATGAGTGCTTCAGCGGCAACCCCAGGAAGTCTTCATAGAAGGCGCGGGTCTCTTCCGAGTCCCGGCAGCGATATGCGTTGTGATGTAAACCTTTAATCATGGAGTAGCCTGGGAGTGTTGCAGGTAATCGGCTTACCTGTCCTGTGGGGTCGTGGTCAAAACGGTGCCTTCACGGCGCGGGTCGGCGGCACCAATCATACCGTCGTCCTGGACCAGAATGACATGCAGCCCGGAATTCTCGCCCTCACGTTCTTCGACATTATAGCCAGCCGCTTCCAGATGTGCTGCCACGTCGGCACCGGGTGCCACACCGGTTTCTACCCGGACTGCTTCGCCGCGGGCGATGATATTGGGAAAATCCACGGCTTCCTGCACGCTAAGCCCCCAGTCGACTATGCCCAGAATTGCCTTGGCAGTATAGGCAGGGATGGAGTTGCCACCGGGTGAGCCGGTCACCATGAACAGTTCATTGTTTCGATCCAGCATGATGGTGGGTGACATGGAGGAGCGCGGTCGGGCGCCAGGTCTCACAGCATTGGCTGATTCGGGAGCGTCCGGATCATAGTAGCGGGAAAAATCCGTAAGCTGGTTATTCAGTACGAACCCGGCGGCCCAGCGCGCCGAGCCAAAGACCGATTCCACGGTCATGGTGACGGAGACGGCATTGCCTTCGCTATCCACAATAGAGTAGTGGGTGGTCCCAGCCGGTTCCAGGGTGGTATCCACCGACCAGTGGGCAACGCTGCCACCGAGGACAGCGGCAGGGTCACCGTGCTGGGGTTCTGCAGCGGGCGCCGTGGGATTCTCGGCCCGATACTGCAGGTAGCGAGGGTCGAGCAGTTCCGTCAACGGCACGTCCACCCGATCCGGATCGCCAAAGTAATAGTCACGGTCGGCGTATGCGAGTCGCTGGGCGTCGACGAAGGCGGTGACCTTGTCCATGAGGTCAGCATCGGTATCCACCAAGCTGTCGTACATGTTGGCAACCATGATCTGCATGGCGCCGGAGGAGGGCGGTGCTGCCGAACAGATCTGGTAGATACGCCAGTCTCCACAGATGGCATCTCTCTCCACCGCCTCATAGGCGGCAACATCGTCCAGGGTCAGGCTGCCGCCATTGGGTTCAGCTTGGGCAGACGCCACGATGGCCTCGGCAATCTCACCGCTATAGAAGGCTTCCGGGCCTTCTTCCGCGATGCGCTGCAGGGTTGCCGCATATTCCGGATTGCGCAGGAAATCACCCGCCTTGAGCGGTTCGCCACCGGGGTAGAAATACTCGGCGCTGCCCGGATACTCATCCAGTGCCGACATCTGCCGAATGCCTGGCAGGAAATTTGCCATCTTCTCGCTCACCACGAAGCCCTCGTTGGCCAGGCGGATGGCGGGTTGGAATACTTCCGCCCAGGGCAGTCGACCGTGTTTGTCATGGGCCAGCTTGTACAGGGCCACAGCGCCAGGCACCCCGACCGCGTGACCGCTCTCCTTGGCGTCGAAGAAGCCGAGCATTTCGCCGCCTTTCATGAACATGTCAATTCGCGCGCCTGCCGGTGCGGTTTCCCGGCCATCATAGAATCGAACCCGTTTCTCGGCATTGGAATAGACCACCATGAAGCCCCCGCCGCCGAGGCCGGAGCTTTCCGGTTCAACCAGGCCGAGTATGGTATGGGCAGCGATGGCAGCATCCACGGCGTGACCACCCCTAGCGAGAATCTCGGCCGCCGCATCGGTAGCGTAGGGATTGGCTACGGCAGCCATGAAGCCGTGTGGCCAGACCGTGCCCGACCTGTCGCCGGGGCCCGCTGCTGCAACGGCGGCGACAGGCGTCGCCTGCTGCTGCACTTGGTGCGTCGCGCTCTGCGCCGGATTCGAATCCGGGGATTCTGAACAGGCACTGATAAAGGCGATGGTGACGGTGGCCAGGACGGTATTGCGTACTAAATGCTTGGACATAATGCTGTGCCGCTTAACGGGATGATCAG
>JAYPVK010000020.1:0-55755 GCA_038134565.1 Pseudomonadales bacterium
CATGGATGACATCCCGGACTCCAAGGGTTGCCTGGTTGCAATCTTCGATACCTGAATTTGCAATAAGAAATAGCCGTGAGAAGACAATCAGCAATCACTGCGTATGCAATTTTTATCAAGCAACAAGAAATGAGTCATTGGTTCTTTGCCTTAACTATTCACTCATCAGCAAAAAGCTTATAAGGATCTAGTGCCGCACTAAAACAGAGGCGAGACGCCATCCTTAATATGCCAAAATTCATAGCCAATCTCATGCTCAATTGTTGGGGCTATACGTTCAGTTTTTATCCAATTAGCCTAGTGTTTTCCCTAGTGTTCAAAGGAATTTAACCGTGATAGTTTCGGCACCTTTTGATTCGCTGTAGGTTGACGGGCCTAAATTTCGTGGAAAAACCAATACCAATTTACTTAATCGAAGATGATGATGGTCTGGCAGAATTGCTTACTGACTTTCTAAAGCTAAGTGGCTACTCACCTATGCGATTTAAAAGTGGTGAGGAATTCTTCCTCTTTAACAATGTTGCAGGTGATGCTTGCGTGTTGATAGACAACAAGCTACCGGGGATGTCTGGGCTAGATATCCAAGAAAGAATGATTGATCAACAGATGAATTTGCCAGTCATATTTATGAGTGGCACAAGTGATTATCAGGATGTTGTTGAGGCGGTGAAGAAAGGTGCATATTCTTTCCTAGAAAAACCCTTTCCAATGCGAAAGTTACAATCTAGTCTTGCAGACACTTTAGCTAACCATCAAAGACAAACTGCTACACGACTTTCTGAAGAAGATGCAAAATTTCGCCTAGAGGGCCAGACTCCTCGCCAATCTGAGATATACAAGCTTAGTCTTAAGGGTTACTCCATCAAACATATCGCCAAGTTGCTATGCATCACACCTAACACCATGGAGTTCCACCGCAGTAACGTGCTGAAGAAGCTCGCTGAAAACAGCTTCTCCGAGTTGATGGCGCAGGAAATCGACAAGCGTCAGTAATCCTCCAGAAAATTCCAAAAAAAAAGCCGCATGCGTTTTAGCGCCTGCGGCTTTCTTCGGCTTGCGTTTGCGTGAACACCGGGAGTCAGGTGTGCAACGCCAGTATTACTCCACGAAGGCTCTTTCGATCACATAGTGCGCCTTGATGCCCTGGCGGGACTCCTCAAATTTCCAGCCATCAAGAATTTCACAGCAGTCTTTCAACATGCTGGGACTACCACAGATCATGAATCGATCCTGGGCGGGATCTGGCTTTGGCAAATTCAAATCATCGAATAGCTTGCCAGAAGTCATGAGGTGGGTAAGGCGCCCCTGGTTACGAAACTCTTCACGAGTCACCGTGGGGTAGTACAACAACTTCTCGCGAACCTCTTCGCCGAAGAACTCGTTGTTAGGTAGCTCGTCCCTGAGCAAACTTTGATAGGCCAACTCGCTCACATAGCGCACACCGTGTGTGACGATAACACGATCGAACCGTTCATACACTTCCGGGTCCTGCACGATGCTGATGAAAGGAGCGAGGCCTGTGCCGGTGCTGATCAGATAGAGATTGCGACCGGGTAATAAGTGATCGATGACGAGTGTGCCGGTGGGCTTGCTGCTCACCAATAGCTGGTCACCAATCTGGATATTCTGTAAACGGGAAGTCAGCGGGCCATCCGGCACCTTGATACTGAAGAACTCCAGTTCTTCCTCATAGTTGGGGCTGGCGATGCTGTAGGCACGCATCAGGGGCTTGCCTTCCACCTGCATGCCCAGCATCACGAAGTGGCCATTCTCGAAACGCAGTGACTTGTCCCGGGTCGTGCGAAAACTGAACAGGGACTCATTCCAGTGTCGGACATCGGTGACGTTCTGGGTGGAAATACTGGCCAAGCTGAACTCCTGGGGGCACCGGGCGAGGTGCATGCAAGCTTAAAGTGCCGTCAAGTCTAGCGGCCGGCTTTATATCTGTGAAATTGATTATATTAATATCAATTATTTATAAAATAGATATAAGAGCCCAAAACCCCTATACTTCCGGCATGCATTACACCCTCCACTACACCCTCAAACAGCTGCAGGTCTTCCTCGCCGTGGCCAACCACGAGAACGTGAGCCAGGCGGCAGGGGAACTGGCCATGTCCCAGTCCGCCGCCAGTACCGCACTCAAGGAGCTGGAACAACGTTTCGATACCCGCCTGTTCGACCGCGTGGGCAAGCGTCTGCAACTGAACGAGCAGGGCCAGCTGGTGCGCCCCCGGGTGGTGGCGCTGCTGTCCCAGGCCCAGGAGCTGGAGGACGAACTGCGCAAGCACGCCGGCATCGGGGAGCTGAAGGTGGGTGCCACCCTCACCATCGGTAACTATCTCGCCATTGGCATCATGGCAGGCTTCATGAATGAGCATCCCGGCGCCCGGGTCCAGCTGACCGTGGAGAACACCGCCGCCATCGCCAACAAGGTCCGGAACTTCGAATTGGACGTAGGACTTATCGAGGGTGAGCTGCAGGATCCTGATCTCGAAGTGATCTACTGGCGCGACGACGAGCTGACCCCATTTTGCGCGCCGGACCATCCGCTCGCTGGAAAAGTCCAACTGGATGAAGCAGACCTGCTGCAGGCAGAGTGGATCGTCAGGGAGCAGGGTTCCGGTACCCGGCAGGCCTTCGACCGGGCCATGACCGGCATACTGCCCAACCTCAAGCTGCGGCTGGAATTGCAACACACCGAGGGCATCAAGCGCGCGGTGGAGGCCGGCCTCGGTGTGGGTTGCCTGTCTTCGCTTACCTTACAGGAAGCCTTCAGGCGTGGATCGCTGGTACCATTGGCGGCGCCCCACCGAAACTGGCGGCGCAAGTTTTACTTTATTCTCCATAGCCAGAAATACCGTGGCGCGGGGGTAAGCAGCTGGATGGAGCATTGCCGTCACAGCTGAACGGCCTGCCGCGGATACGCAGCATGCAGTGTGGTGAATGAAAGCAGTATGAGTGGTGTGGTTGCCTGAATATATGAAGTTGGATATCCCTGCCCTGTCTTCCAGGATAGCAAGCTGGTGCGTAACGCGTCGCTTGCCACTCTTTATTGCCAGCGTATTCACCACACTGGCCCTGGCCAGCGGACTGCTGATCATCCAGTTCGACGGAACCTTCAATGCCTTGCTCACCGAGAGCGATCCCTATCTCGATGACCTTGCGCGCATGGATGAAGAGTTCCCCATTCCTACCGAGGCTGCCTTCATCTTTGTCGCGCCCGAGGGCGGCTCGGTCTTCAACAGGACCACACTCGATGCCCTGGATGACCTGCGCCAGGCATACCTGGAGATTCCCCGCGCCAGTTACCTGTCTACCATCATCGACTGGCTCTCACCGGAGACCCAGCGTCGGCTGTTCGTGAAGCCCATCGCCGAATACAGCGACAGTGAACTGGCCGCCGTGGCGGTCGAGGCGGCGGGCGACCAACTGCTCACGGCCAACCTGCTGGCCGGAGACGGCAGTATCACCTTCGCAAATCTGAGCCTGAACGCGCGCAATGCCAGCACGGCCGAGCGTATGGAAATCGCTGCCGCCATCCAGCAGGTCCGTGACGAGATCCGGGAGCGTCATCCCGAAGCCAGGCTGTATGCCGGATCCGACCTGATCCTGGAGCAGTCCAGCCAGGACTCCATGATCGCCGACCTCACCAGCCTGCTGCCCATCGTGATCATCATCTGCGTGCTGGTGATCTGCTACTGCTTCCGCTCTATCTCCCTCGGTGCCTGTATCCTGATTCACCAGGTGGTCACGGCCGTGTGCAACATCGGCACCGTGAACTACCTGGGCTATTCCTTTAACAATATTTCCGTTATCGCACCGCTGGTAGTAATCATCATCGCGGTGGCCAACAGCGTGCATATCATCTCCATCTACAAGCAGGCCCTGCAGCGGGGCGACGACAAGCTGGATGCCATGTGCCACAGCCTCAGCCACAACCTGCAACCGGTAAGCCTCGCGGCCGTTACTACGGCCATCGGTTTCTCGTCCCTGAACATGACCTCGTCCCCGGCCATCCAGGAATTTGGCCAGATCGTGGCCAACGGCATCCTGTTCGCCTACGTGCTCACCTTCACCATGCTGCCTGCCATCATGGTGTGGCTCACCTTTTCCTGGGACAGGAACCCGACGCAGAAACTGTTCCTGCAGTCCCAACTGCAAACCCTGGTCAGCTTTACCCAGCGCCGGGACAAGCCCATATTCTGGGCCTGCACCTTGCTGGCGGTCTTCACGGTGAGCCTGCTGCCCCTCAATGAAACCGATTTCAATCGCCTGGATTTCATTGCCAACGAGGACGATATTCGCCAGTACTATGACGTGGTGGGCGAGCGCATGAACCGCGGCCCCGCCCTCACCTATGCTATCGACAGCGGCGTCGAGAACGGCACCATGCGCCTGGAATTCCTGCGGCGGGTGGAGCGCTTCGGGGAATGGCTGGACAGCCAGCAGCAAATCGAGTCCCACGCCAGCGTGGTGGAGGTGCTGAAAACCATCCACCAGTTTCTCAACGATGGCGACCCGACCTACTTCCTGCTGCCAGAGACCGACACCAACGTGGAGAATTATCTGGAAGCCTTCGCCATGGTGAACAGCCTGGAGTTTCCCATCGGCGACTTTATTAACGAAGACTTCTCCGCCATCACCCTGCTCATCAACGCCACCCGCATCTCCAATCAGGAGTTAATCGACCTGGACCTGCGCATCACCGAGGAGTTTGGCAATTACTTCGAATCCGCCGAACTCATCCACGGCAGCGGCCTGCTGGTGTTCTCCCGCATGGATGAGCTGGTCACCACGGAGTTGTTGCAGGGTTACTCGGTGAGCCTGTTGCTGATCACCATCACCCTGGTATTCGGGCTGGGGTCATTCTACTTCGGGGTGCTCAGCGTGATTCCAAATCTGTTGCCGGCCACCATGGTATTCGGTTTCTGGGCACTGTTTGTGGGACAACTGGACCCCTTCGTGATGATGCTGTTCAGTATCAGCATCGGTCTGGTAGTGGACGATACCGTGCACATCCTGAGCCATTACCTGGAGAGTCGGCGCAGCGGCGCCTCACAGGATAAGGCCATCTCCCATGCCATCAGGATTGCCGGCCCGGCGCTGTCCATTACCACCATGGTACTGGCCCTGGGAACTACCATCCTGATCTTCGCCAACACCCTGTACTTCCAGCAATCGGCGAAGCTGCTGGTGCCCATCGTGGTGGTGGCACTGGTGCTGGACCTGGTCTATCTGCCGACCATTCTCAAGCGCTTCGATCGCAAGATTGCTGTCGACACAGCAAACTAGAAGCGAGCGCGTCAAGGTCATAATAGTCGCCAAACCAACAGTCCATAACGACTCTGCACGGAGATGGAGTTCGTTCCATCACTCTCTATAGCAGGGCGCTACTCGGGATCTCATCCATCGGTCCGGATCAGCCGATGCATGACTTCAGACCAGGGAGTTTGAAGCATCTACGGGGAGGCTCGTGTTAAGTAAGCAATGTACGCAAACAATTTGCAACAACGCAGTGGCCTCAGACAGGCACTGCATACTGGACATAAAAAAGCCGGGTCATAAGCCCGGCTTTAAATCTGTCAAGAGGACTTGAAAGCTTCGCTTTCTTAGTTATCTCCTCCCTGATTCGTAAACTTGTAGTTCACCGCGCCGAAGAACATCTCGTCCCAGCTCTCATTCCCCCAATTCACCGCCCGGTCAGGATCAGGATTAGCAGGATTCTGCGCAGAGTTATCGAATGCACCAACCGCCGTAATCACCGTACCAGCCGGCACAAACTTCGGCTCTTCATACTGATAAGCCAGCTGCCAGTTATAGTTGTACTTGGCGATGTTGATCAGCTCCTCGCGTGAACCATCGGGGTAATCCGCATAGAAGCGCATGTACTTGCCGCGGAAGTGCATGTGCGGCGTGAAGCTGTACAGGTGCGCGTCCCTGGCGATGGTGATCTGTGAGGTCTGCTCAAACTGTGGATCGTGGGGCGGAATCGTGGTCCAGGTGTTGGGGAAGATGCAGGCGCATTTGCCGGACATTCTCTCCGCGGGTGGCTGGTCTTCCGGGTAGAACCATACGCCGACCTGGCTGCGGTCGGTGGTTTCCTTGCCGTAAGGTGTGTAGTGCATGTTCAGGTGCAAGATGGAACCTGCCTTGATCAGGCCACCGGTGTCTTCCGGATTCATTTCCTGTACGAAGCCGGGGATATAGGCCGCAATGTTGGCCTTGTCCGGGTGGCTTGGACCGCCCAGGAATCCGCGTCCGTCTTCACCGGGGAAATCCAGGCGGTTCACCGTGTGGTGCAACACCGCGCGGTCGCCGGCGATGATCTGGCTGGCTTTCATCCAGCGATCGGTTGGCATATCGAAATGAACTTCCACGTTCACGAAGACGCCGTTGCCTGTGGCCGGCACGGTGGTGGGTGGAATATCCAGGATCATGTCTGGCTCGCCGTAGGCCCACTTGGACTCCGGCCATTGCAGGTTCATCAAGGGGTCTTCGGTGCCATCACGGGGCGCTCCGGCTTCGGTCCAGGCGATGATGTTGCGGATGTCCTCGTCGGAGACCAGGCGGTCATTCATGAACTCTCCGATGTGGCCATCGATGGCGCCCGGTGGCATGCGACGGGTCATCAGCACTTCGCGAATCATGGGGGACCAGCCCTGTACCATGGCATGGCTGTCCATGGCGAAGGGGGCAACCCCACCTTCACGGTGGCATTCGGCGCATTGGGCGGCCAGTACCGGCGCGATGTCTGCCACATAGGACGGCACGGTGCGCGCAGGGAAGGTGATTGGGTCGCCGTTCACCGCGACTTCGGGTGTGCTCACTGCATTGCCATCGAGAATCTCGGCGATGGCCTTGTCGGCACCGTCCACGTTGCCACGGTAGGTCACTACGAATTGGTCAGGATCGAACAGCAGCACCTGGCCCGCGTGGGTGATGCCCAAGGACTCAGAGATCATGCGCGCGTCATCCATCAGCACGGGGATGTCGACACCGTATTCGGCCATCTTCTCGCCTACCGCATCGCGGTTATAGCGGCCCATGGGATTGATCATGAAGAACACGATGCCTTGCTCATCGTATTTCGACTTCAGGGCATCGAAGCCGGCGACGGCGGCGGTCGTGGCGGCGCTGTCGTTGGCTTGCACCAGCAGGGCGACGGCGGCATGGTCGTCATACCAGCTCATGCCATGGTGGTAGCCTTTATGGTCCAGCAGAGAGAAGTCCCCCACTCTCTCCTGAGCCGCCAGGCTGCCCGACACCGTTAACAGGGCCAGGGATGAAATCATTACGCGGCTGAATGTGCTCACAGTTGTCTCCTCAATCTTCACAAAGCAGGGTCTGTTCGGACAGGAAAGGCAGGCTCGGGCGCTGCGCCCGGATGACCTCCAGTTCCCCTTTTCCAACGCTACAGACTAAGAGCTATGGGGGTTGGGGTCAATAATCGTGGTTTCGTCTCGCCCTGTAATTACCGTGACTTGTCGGAGTCTTCAGGGCGGGTTGGCGGCCACCAGCAGCGCCCGTAATTGGGGGTAGAGGTCGGGATTGGCGATCAGCAGATCCTTGTTGTGGAACTGGGGGTCGGCGCCCTCGGGCAGCGCACTGAAATGGCCACATTCGGCACCGGCTTCCAGCGCGATGAGGCGGGCGGCGGCGAAGTCCCAGACACTGAGGCTCTCGTAGTAGCCATCCAGTCGCCCCATGGCGACGAAGCAGATGTCCAGCGCCGCCGAACCCAGGCGGCGGATGTCGGCACAGTGAGTGATTACTGACTCAAGCCGTCTGGCCATGGGGCCCAGGCCCTCCTTGATATAGGGAAAGCCCGTGGCGATGAGGGCGCGGGACAGCTCGGTCTCCCGTGCCACGGCGATGGGCTGGCCATTGCGGAAGGCCCCTTCGCCCTTTATGGCATGGAACATCTCATTGGTGAAGGGGTTGAAGACCACGGCAACCGCGACGTCGCCGCCCACGGTGCAGGCCATGGAGATGGCAGACTGGTTGTGGCCGTGGGCATAGTTCACGGTGCCGTCGATCGGGTCCACGATCCACACGTGTTGCTCCCGTTCCCAGATCCTGCCCGCCTCCGGCGAGGATTCTTCCGAGAGGATCGCGTGATCGGGGTAGCTGGCCTTGATCGCCGTGCAAATCAGTTCGTCGGCCTTGAGGTCGGCCTGGGTGACCAGTTCATTGCCACCCTTGTAGTCGTGCTGGAGGCCGGCGACCTCGCGCTCGTGGACGATGAGGTTCCCCGCCTGCAGGGCGATTTCCATGGCGAATTGCAGTAGGTCGGTCTTGCTGTGCATATCTGGCTGTCCTTGTCTGTTTGGATTTCAGGGGCTTCGATCCTGGTTCCTGGGGAAGGGCGGATAAGAAGGGCTGATAAATGGCTGGGCTCTGAATCTCTGAATATGCCTGAATTTCTTCAACATGTGCGGCAGCCTGTCCCTGAATTCATCGTCCCGGCCGCGGCATCGGTTCCCCTGCGGATCGCTGCAGGCTGCGTGATTGCTGGGCTGGGGCGAAATGAAAAAAATGGGTGTCCTGTAAATGGGATCCTGTAGTGCCTGGCTCAGAGACTGCCTGCTGGTGCCGATAAACTCAAGGTGAAAAGTGCTACGACCCTGGTCCTGAAGTATTCGCTGTTTGCCACCATCGCCACCCTGGTCAATCTGGGTGCGCAGGAAGTGGTGGTGAGTGTGTACCAGGGCAGGAACTCCCTGTTCTTTTCCATTCTCCTCGGCACCCTGTCTGGCCTGGTCTGCAAGTACCAGTTGGACAAGAATTTCATCTTCGCCTATTCCACCACGTCATCGGCCCATGACCGACACAAGTTTATTCAGTACACGGCCACCGGGTTTTTCACCACCGTGTTGTTCTGGGGCTTCGAGTTGTTTGCCGAATACCTGTATGGCACCAAGACCGCGCGCTACACCTGCGCCGCCATCGGACTCGCCATTGGATATGTTGTAAAGTATCAGCTCGATAAACGCTACGTCTTCATCCAAGAGAACCCCTGATGCAACTCAGTGGCTGGGGTAACTACCCCGCTGTACAGGCCGATGTCCGGGCACCGGCCAGTACGGCCGAACTGCAATCCCTGCTCGCCCAATCCGACGCCTCCTCACCGCTGATCTGCCGCGGTGGCGGCCGCAGCTACGGCGACAGCGCCCTCAACGCCCGGGTGCTGAGCAGTCGCTATCTGGATCACTTCCTAGACATCGATGAAGCCGCCGCCACCGTGCGCTGCGGCAGCGGGGTGAGTCTCGGGCAATTGCTGGAGCTGGTGATTCCCCGTGGACTGTTTCCACCGGTTCTGCCGGGCACCAAACACGTCAGCATCGGCGGCGCCATCGCCGCCGACATTCACGGCAAGAACCACCACCTGGAAGGCAGCTTTTGCGATCACCTCGAATCGCTCACCCTGTTGTTAGCCGACGGCAGCATCCGGCGCTGTTCTCCAACGGAGAATGCCACACTGTTCCACGCCAGCTGCGGCGGCATGGGGCTCACCGGGATCATTCTCGATGCCACCCTGCGCGTCAACAAGGTAGCAAGTGTCTCTATTAATAACCGCAGCTTCTCGGCGCGAAACCTGCAGCACTGTCTCGAGCTGCTGGATGCCCACAACGAGGCGAGGTACGTGGTGGCCTGGCTCGATTGCCTGCAACAGGGCGAGAGTCTGGGGCGCGGGATCGTCTACGTGGGGGATCACGGCGACGATGGCAATCTGCAAGAGGTGAAGCGTCGTGGCGTGTCGGTGCCGTTTCATACACCGGGCTTCCTGCTCAATCGTTTCACCATGCGTCAGTTCAACGCGCTCTATGCCCACTGGAACAAGGGCCAGGGCGAAACCACGGTGCAGACTTACGAGCAGTTCTTCTTTCCTCTGGACAGCATCGGTCACTGGAATCGCCTGTACGGGCGCCGGGGCTTCCTGCAGTACCAGATCGTCGTACCGGAAGATGCCAGGGAGACCCTGACCCGAATCATCAGCCGGGTAGCCGATTCCGGCCAGGGCTCTTTCCTCTCGGTGCTGAAGCGATTTGGCAAGGCCAATAACAATCTGCTGTCCTTCCCCAGTGCCGGCTACACCCTGACCCTGGATTTTCGCTGGCGGCCATCCCTGTTTCCCCTGCTGGACGAACTGGATGCACTGGTTCTGGACTGCGGCGGTCGCCACTACCTGGCCAAGGACGCGCGACTCAGTGAAAGCAGTTTTAAAACTGGGTATCCTCGCTGGCAGGAATTCATGCAGGTGAAGGCGGACGTGGACCCGGGCAATCGATTCGCCTCCCTGCAGTCCCAGCGACTGGGTTTAACACCCGCAACTGCGGTCAACCAAAACAGGGAGTCTGACCCTTGAACGTGCTCATCATCGGTGCCGGATCGGCAATCGCAGTAGCCACTGCCCGGCACTATGCCGCGCGGGGTTGCAGCCTGTTCCTAGTGGCCAGAAACGAGGCGCGACTGGCGGAGCTGGCCCAGGATCTCGCAGTCAGGGGCGCGGCCCGGGTCGGCCAGCACACTCTGGACGTGCTGGATCATGACCAGCACGGGGCGGCAGTGGATGCGGCGCGCCGCTTTCTCGAATCCATCGACATCGCGCTGATCTGCCACGGCTCCCTCCCTGACCAGGCGATTACGGAGACAGACTTCGCCGCCGCCCGGCGCGAGCTGGATGTCAACGGCTTGTCGGTCATCTCCCTGCTTACCGAACTCTCCGCCGTCATGAAGGAACAGGGCGATGGCACCCTGGCGGTGGTCACCTCGGTGGCCGGTGATCGTGGTCGCCAGCCCAACTTCGTATACGGCGCGGCCAAGTCCATGGTGTCCACCTACCTGCAGGGCCTGCGCGGGAAGCTGCTCCCCCACGGCGTGCATGTAGTCGACATTCGTCCCGGCCTCGTGGATTCGCCCATGACCGCCCGCTTCGAGAAGGGCGTGCTGTGGTCGACACCCGAACTGGTCGCCGCCAAGATCGTCAGGGCCATCGACCAGAAGCGCCATACGGTGTACACCCCGGGTTACTGGCGCATCATCATGGCCATCGTGCGTTCGATCCCGGATGTAATTTTCAAACGCCTCAGGTTTTAGGCCCCGTTCCTGGATTACTCTCAGCCTTGTCCTCCGCGCATAACCAGCCTCCCCTGTTCGTCGACCTCGACGGCACCCTGATAAAGTCAGACCTCAGCGTGGAATCCCTGTTGTTGCTGTTGAAGCGCAATCCTCTTTATCTGTTCGTACTGCCGTTGTGGTTAATGAAGGGCCTTGCCCATCTTAAATCCAGGATCGCCGAGCGCATCGATCTGGACACCAGCCGGATGGCACTGAACCAGGACTTCGCGGCTTATCTCAGGCAACAGAAGGAACGGGGCAGGTCACTCACATTGATCTCGGCTTCCAATCAGAAGTACGTGGATGCCGTAGCCAGCGAATCCGATCTGTTCACCGAGAGCATCGGTAGTTCCGACAGCTATAACATGAAGGGCAGGCATAAACTGGCCCATATCGAGGCGCGCCTGGGCAAGGAGCCCTTCGCCTATGCGGGCAATTCGGCAGCGGACATTCCGCTGTGGCAGGCGGCGACGGAAGTGATCAAGGTGAACTGTAGCGCCGGGCTGTACCGGGCGGACGAGTCGACCCAGAGCGAACTGCAATTCGATGCACCCGCGCCCTGGCTGCCGCAACTGTGGCGCGCCATGCGCCCCCACCAGTGGTTAAAGAATGGGCTGATCTTCGTGCCCCTCGTGCTGGCCCATCGCATCAATGAGCTGCCGTTGGCCTTCGATGCCTTGCTGGCATTCTTCAGTTTCAGCCTGTGCGCCTCCAGCGTGTACCTGCTGAATGATCTGCTGGATCTGGACAGTGACCGGCGTCATGAGTCGAAGTGTAAACGCCCACTCGCTGCCGGCAGCCTGCCCCTGGCCGCTGCCCTGCTGGCGGCGCCGCTGTTGCTGCTGCTGGCCTTCGCCCTGACCGCCCTGCTCCCCATCGCCTTCCTGCAGGCCCTGTTCGCGTACTGGCTGCTCACCCTGCTCTACAGCCTCTACCTGAAATCGGTGTTCTTGCTGGACGTGGTCACCCTGGCGCTGCTGTATACCCAGCGCCTGATCGCCGGCGCGGCCGCGGTCAACGTCGTCGCCTCGCCCTGGCTGCTGGCATTTTCCCTGTGCCTGTTTCTCGGCCTGGCCCTGGTGAAGCGGGTGACCGAAGTACAGGACGCCGCGGGAGAAGACAGCGTACCGGGACGGGCCTACAGGCCGTCCCATCGCTCCATGCTGACCATCACCGGCGTGTCGGCAAATTTCGCCGCGATACTGGTGTTCGCCTTCTACATCTATGCGCCGGAAACCACCGCGCTGTACAGCGCACCGGCGATCCTGTGGGGAGTGTGTGTGTTGCTGCTGATCCTGTTGCTGCGACTGTGGCAGCGCGCCATGACGGGAAAGCTGCACCATGACCCGCTGCTGTTCGCGGTCAGCGACCTGCCGAGCCAGGTGCTCACGGGGTTGATGTTTGTCGTGTTGTGGCTGGCCATCTGACAGACCCCTGATCAGCAGTGTGCTGCCGCAGCGGTCTGCAGCTGAGAACTAGGGCAGCATGCTGAGAATGCCGTGATGAAAGCGCAGGTGGTTCTCGATGTAGCTGGCGATGAAGAAGTAGCTGTGGTCGTAGCCTTCCCGCTGGTTATAGCCCAGCGGCATACCGGCACTGCTGCAGGCCTCGACCAGCAGTTGTGGCTTTAGCTGCTCCTTCAGGAATTCGTCGTCCGCGCCCTGGTCTACCAGCATGGGGATAGGGCGGGTGGCGCTCCTCACCAGTTGCACCGCGTCGTAGGCCGCCCAGGCGCTTTGATCGTCACCTAAATAGTGCTTCAAGGCTTTGCTTCCCCACGGACAATTCATGGGCGAGCAGATGGGCGCGAAGGCCGACACGGAGTGATATTTGTCCGTATTCTTCAGGGCGATGGTCAGCGCGCCGTGACCCCCCATGGAATGCCCCATGATGCTCTGCTTGTTAATGTCGATGGGAAAGTTGCGTGCCACCAGCTCCGGCAATTCGTCCACCACGTAGCTGTACATATTGTAGTGTTTGGCCCAGGGCTCCTGGGTGGCATCCACGTAGAAACCGGCCCCAAGCCCGAAGTCGTAGGCGCCCTCCGGATCATCCGGCACGTCGTCGCCCCGCGGGCTGGTATCCGGCGCCACCAGGATCAAACCCAGTTCCGAGGCAATGCGCTGTGCACCGGCCTTCTGCACGAAATTCTCATCGGTACAGGTGAGGCCGGACAGGAAATAGACCACGGGCAGTTTGACATCGGCACCGGTCGCCAGCTGCTCCGGCAGGAATACCGAGAAGCGCATTTCGCAGATGGTACTGGTGGAGAAGTGCTTGACCCGAACCTGGGTTCCGCCAAACGACTTGTTGCTGGAGAGTTGTTCCAGGGGCACGGGCGTTCCTTCCAGTTTAGCGTACAATTGTTCTACGTTGTCCTGGCCGACGGCGTTTCGTCTCAGGTGTTTCTGTACGGCAAAGAGCGCCTATTGTAGACAGCTTCCGTCAGAAAGACGAATGAAGCGTGCCGAAAAAAATGCTGGTAACCGTGCCTGGGGAGGGCCGTGCTACCAGCATCAGACTGCAGGTGGGGATCCAGAGAAGACAGGCTCAGGCCTTACCATCTCCTGTAGCGTTCGTTGTGGCGACGCTCGCTGTCATAGCGATAGGGATCCCATTCCCGATCGCGGCGTCCGAAGTCGGGGAAGCGATCCCGCTGGTTGCGACCGAAGAAGCGATCCCTGTCATGACCCCGGTCACAGCGGTCCCGATTCCTGTCTCGACCGAAGGCATTGCCCTTGAAGCTGTTGGCGGGGCGGCCCACATAGCCGGCCCGATTCCAGTCATAGCCGTTCCAGTTAAACCGTTCGCCGCGGTTGTTCACAACCCAGGGCCGGGCGTAGCTGCCGCCGATCTCTACGGCACCACCCGGCGCCTGGTCCCAGCCATAACCGTTCCATCGGTAGATGGCATGACCACCGCTCTCGCGCTGCGCAACCAGCACCCAGCCGTCTGCCACCGCGATGGCTGCACCGGGTACACGGTACCAGTTACCGCGATCACGACGGTAGATGGCATAACCGTCCCGGGTGCGTTCGCCGAGGCGCCAGCCAGCGTTCCCATCGTGGCCGCGAAAGCCACGATCATCCGCTTGTGCGGGCACAGTAGCGAACATCAACAATGAGGCTGTTAACATTCCCAATAGTGCTGTTTTCATGGTGGTTTCCTCCGTTTGTTCATTACAGTTGTTCACTGTAGGGAGGATTATTGCGCGGCATAACTGAATCGGGAGTGAACTGATCGCCGATTGTTGTTCAGATTCGATTCAGTCCCGGGGCAGGCAATCAGGCCAGGGCCTTGAGCAGTTCCACCGCGGCGGCGCTGTCGAGGTATTCCCTGAGATAGCGAATCTTGCCGTCTTCGATATCGGCAACCACGCAGGCGGCGATGTTGATCTTCGTACCATCTGCCAGCGTGCCCCGCACCATGTGTTCCTCCACGAAGCCGGTGGCGGTGGCGACACGCCGGATTTCCTCGTAGCGAAAATCCGGCAGCACGGCAGACACCGCCTGGGAGAACTTCACCAGGGTATCGACATCGAATTCGGGATTGAGGTTTTGCCGGGCGCGAAAATCGGAAGCGCAGAGACTGCGCACGGTATCCAACTCACCGGATTCGAAGGCATTGAAAAGGACTGCGGCGATTTCTTCGTTATTCATTTTATTTCCTCTTTATTTTTCTCAACTTCCTTTTTACTGACACGCGCGGGTACTCTCGGGCCGCTCAGCTTAAGCGACATTCATCTTAAGGTATATCAATCTTAGGCGACTATGAGGAACGAATATTCAATCGGGTCCCACTTGCTGGGCTTGCCGATCCGGGTCACCTTCATGGTCTTCTGCACCTTCGGCTGCAGCAGCTCGGCAAATTCTTCCACGTCATGAAACTCAGGATCCAGCCACTTGTCTACCAGTTCCTTGTTTTCGAAATCCAGCATCAGGGGCATGGACTTGGGATGAATCGCATCCCTCTGCGGAGAGAGGGGCGGCAATGTGATGATGGAGGCTGAGTACACCATCTCACCAGTCGCCTGGTTCAGGTGTGCCTTGTACAGGCCACCGAAAGCGATGGCCGAGTCTGCCAGCTCAATCATGTGATAGGTCTTCTTGTCTCCCAGGCCCTCGACGAAGGCACTGGCGGGAATGATGCAGCGCGATTCCCGGTAGGGCCGGTAGGAGATGCCGCGCTTGTTATTCAGCCTGTCGGAGCGGGAATTGAAACTGGCGTACTTGTAGTTGGGCTTGAGGGACTCGGGGTCCAGGAACAACCACCAGATCGCTTCCGATACCCGGCGTTCACCCGCGGTCTTGAGGATGATGGCGATGTGACTGCCGGGTGCGATATCACCCCGGGCAAAGTGATCGATAGAGCCTGCCGGCGAGCCATGCAGGCTGATACCCAGTGTCTCGCAGAGCCACTGAATCTCGGGGCTGTCTATCAGGTTGAAGCGTCCGCACATTGCTTTTGTCACTTGGGGGGTAGTAAAGTCCAAATCCTCCTTCTTTATATGTCGACAAGAACAAAAAGAGAAGCCCATGAAAAAGCTCATCGCCCTCTGCTCATCCTTCCTGCTGGTTTTGCTCTCGAATTCGGCTGCCGCCCAGTCCGCCAGCGACGTGGCCGCCTGCGAGAATCTGCTGGACCTGCGCAACCTCACCATCACCCGCGCCGGAATCCGCGAGAACCAGCAGGATGGCTCTTCCTATTGCTACGTGCGGGGCATCATCAGTCCGGCAATTCATTTCCACGCGCAGCTGCCCTTGCCGGAAAACTGGAACGGCCGCTTCCTGCAGTGGGGCGACGGTGGCAAGGATGGCGATCTCGACTTCGCCGATCACCGGGTGGCGGAAGGCTATGCCGTGACCAATAGCAATATGGGCCATGACAACGGCGTCGAGCCCGGTGCGTCCTTCGCCTTCAACAATCGCCAGGCGGAGATCGATTTCGGTTACCGCGCGGTACACCTCACCGTGGCCGCCGGCAAGCGACTGGTGCGGGAGTATTACGGTCGCGCCCAGGACTATGCCTATTTCGAAGGCTGCTCCCAGGGCGGGCGCCAGGGCTTCATGTCGGCCCAGCGCTTTCCCGGAGACTTCGACGGCATCGTGGCGGGCGCACCGGCGTTCAACTACCAGGGCCTCAATGCCGCGGGCACCTGGAACCTGCAACAGGTATTCCGCGACAACCTCGCCGGCAACCTTGCTGTGGATACCAACAACGATGGCAAGGTGGACAGCCTCAATCTAGTCTACCTGCTGCATGAGAAAGTCCTGCAGGCCTGCGATGCCAACGACGGTGTCCGTGATGGCGTGGTGAGCGATCCGCTCAGCTGCAACTTCGACCCCTCCCTGCAACTGGCCGATGTCATGTGTCCCGCCGGCAGCAGCAGCGACAGCTGCTTCACCGGCGCCCAGCTAGAGACCATCCAGGATCTGTACAGCGGACCCAGCGATGGCCAGGGCCGGCAGGTCTATCCCGGCAAGATGTTTGGCTCCGAGCTGCGCTGGCCGGGTTACTACATTCCCTGGGAAGGCAATAACATGGGTCCCTCCAAGCTCACCGGCGTGGCAGGGGATCACATGAACTACCTGTTCTATGAGGATGACCCCGGCATGGCGGTGCCCGATGTCCGTGACATCCACTACCAGGCCAACACCACCGCGGTCATACCCGAGTTCCACTGGATCGACTGGGACATCAACGACTTCTTCTCCGGCAAGGGCGACCTGATGAAGTCCATCACCGACGCCAACGACCCGGACCTGTCCCGCTTCCTCATCGACGAGGGTGGCAAGATGCTCATCTACCACGGCCTCGTGGATACCCTGATCGTCGCCACCGACACCATCAACTACTACAACGACATGGTTAACACCACGTTCAACGGCAATATGAGTGACGCGCAGCAGTCAGCCCGCCTGCACCTCGCCCCCGGCATGGGTCACTGCAGCGGTGGCAATGGTCCGAACACCTGGGACAAGTTGATGCCGCTGGTGGACTGGGTCGAGAATGGCGTCGTACCGGATCGCATCACTGCCACCCACAGCACTAATGGCCAGGTGGATAACGAGCGCCCCCTGTGCACTTACCCGCAGCAGGCGCGCTACATCGGCCCCGCCGGTGGCGCGGATAACCCTGCCAACTGGCGTGCTGAAAATTTTCGCTGTGAATAGTTCCCGCTGAGCCGGGTACCGAAACAAATTGTGCATCGGGCTGGCTGATACGCCAGCCTTCGGCACCGATTCGCTCACGATCCCCAAGCCTGGCACTAGTGGGGCGAACGCCAATCCCGCGACTTCGAACACTGGCCTGACAGAGAAGTACCACGGTCTGTTCGACGCGCTCTGAATTGGCACCCCTCGCGGTCGGGGCGCATAAGCACGCGGCAAGACGCCAGCACGGCAAAACCTTCGAAGCCAGCCCCACATTGCAAAAGCCCCGGTTTTACTGATAGTTTCAACAGGCTCCGAAGCAGTCGGAGACCGAATAAAACCAGAGCCCAGAGGTGTTTATGAAACTCGGCCGCCTATGCCAAATAAAAGCCCCCACCGCACTCCTGATAGCGAGCCTGATGCTCACATCCCTGGCCCAGGCCCAGGAAGTGTACCGGGCCAGACTGTCGCCCATGCCCACCACGCCGCAGACCGTGAATGAAATTCTCGGTGAAGGCGAAGTCATCCTCACCCTGAACGGCAATACGCTCACGGTCGAAGGAGAATTTTCCGGCATGAGTTCCATGGCCACGGGAGCACACCTGCACAATGGGCCACCGGCACAGCCGGGCCCGGTGGTACACACCCTGGAGATAGAGCAGGCCACGGGCGGCAGCATTCGCGCCACCCTGGAACTGACCGACGAACAGGTCGCTGCGCTGCGCAACAACTCGCTGTATGTGCAGGTGCATAGCCAGAACAATGCGCCCGGCGAACTGCGGGGATGGATATTCCTGCGCAGCCACTTCGACAATTTATAAGAACACCCTTTTTTGCGGCGATCACCAGAACATCGCCAACGAGGCAAGCCCATGAAATTTCTGACCACTCAATCCAAGACGATCAGCCTGGGGCTGATGATGCTGGCCGGCCTGGCCGCCTGTGGCGACAGCGGCAGCGGCGGTTCCAGTTCCACTGAAATTCCCGTAGCGACCGCACCCAATGCCAGCGCCGCTGTGGTGAGTTTTGACGCGCAGGCGACGGCCGGTGCCGAGCTGTTCGCGACCAACTGTGCCGCCTGCCATGGTGCCAACCTGGAAGGAACGACACTGGGTCCACTGCTTTCCGGCAGCAGTTTCGTGCAGAGCTGGGGACAGCAGACACCCGCCCTGCTGCTGGGAAATATCCAGGCCAATATGCCTCCCGGTGGCAACGAGAACCTGAGCGATGAGGATTACCTCAACATCGTTGCCCACATCCTGACCGTGAACGGTGTGGACGGCGTCAACGACGCACTGACCGCCAGCACCGATTTCACGATTGCCGAGAATATTTCTGCCATCGTCGAACGCCAGCAACGGGCCGAGCCGCCCCCCCCACAGGGCCTCACCGTGGCAGGTAACACCGAAGACTTCGTGCCCTTCGTGCCACTGACCGCCGAGATGCTGCGCGATCCCTCGCCCAACGACTGGCCCATGCATCGTCGCAACTTCTATGCCCATAGCTACAGCCCCCTGGATCAGATCAACAAGGAGAATGTGGGCAACCTGGCGCTGGAGTGGGTGTGGAATATGCACGAGGGCGATTCCGAACCAGCACCGCTGGTGTACAACGGCATCGTCTATCTGATCAATCCGGGCAATGTGGTGCAGGCGCTGGATGGCAAGACCGGCGAGCTGATCTGGGAACACTGGACTGGCCCGGCCAATCGCCAGGACATGCGCAACATCGCCATGTATGAAGACAAGATCATCCAGGCCACTACCGATGCCCGCCTCGTGGCACTGGACGCCCGCACCGGCCAGCAGGTCTGGGAAACGGTGGTTGCCGATAGCAGCAAGGGCTTCTCCAACTCATCCGGTCCCATCGTCGCCGATGGCATGGTGATTCTGGGTCTGGCTGGATGTGCCCGTTACATACCGGAAGACTGTTACATCAGTGCCTATGATGCAGACAACGGCGAACTGCTGTGGCAGTTCGAGACCATCGCCGAGATGGGACAACCGGGTGGCGATACCTGGGGTGGACTGGACGACCTGTTCCGCGCCGGGGGCGAGACCTGGATTACCGGCTCCTACGACCCTGACCTGCGCCTGACTTACTGGGGCACCGCTCAACAGAAACCCTGGGTGCCCGTGTCGCGTCACATGACCATCAACGATGTGGGCCTATATACCAATTCGACGGTGGCGGTGAACGTGGATACCGGCGAGCTGGACTGGTATTTCCAACATGTACCGGCAGAGGCACTGGACCTGGATGAGGTATTCGAGCGGGTGCTGGTTAATCGCGGTGACGAGAAACTGGTCTTCTCGCTGGGCAAATACGGCATCCTGTGGAAGAACGACCGGGTAAGCGGCCAGTTCAAGGGCCACGTTGAGACCGTATTCCAGAATGCCTTCACCAATATCGATCCCGTCACCGGCGAGGTAACCTACCGGGAAGATATCCAGAATGCCCAGCTCAATGAATGGACTTCGGCCTGCCCATCCAGTGCCGGCGGCAAGGACTGGCATTCGATGACCTATCACCCGCCCTCCGGCCTGATGATCGCGCCCCTGAGCCAGACCTGCCTGGAAAATGCGGCCCGTGAAGTGGCGCTGGTGCAAGGCGGTGGTGGCCTCGCGGCCAGCCGCAAGTTCTTCGAGATGCCGGGCACTGATGGCAATCTCGGCAAGGTGGGTGCCTATAACGTGGATACCATGGAAGAAGTGTGGAGCTACCAGCAACGGGCCTCCCTGCATACCGGCACAATCTCCACGGGCGGTGGGCTGGTGTTCGTGGGCGACCTGGATCGCCGCTTCAAGGCCTTCGACGTGGACACCGGTGAAGTTCTCTGGGAAACCCGCCTGGGCACCTCGGTGCAGGGACACCCGGTGAGCTTCGCCATCGACGGCAAACAATACATCGCGGTGACGGCAGCCCTCGGCGGTACCAGTCCCCGTACCGTGCCAGGTGTCATCGCAACGGAGATCAACTACCCACGCTGGGGCAATGCAATCTACGTGTTCTCGCTGCCGGATTAATCAGCATGAGTGAGCCCGACAAGAAGACTGCGGATGAAGCCGGCGCTGGCGAGGAGCCACAGCAGCAGGCGCCATCCAACATCGGCCGCATCGAGTGGCTGGACCTGACGGTAGGCGATGCCACCCGCATCAAGAATTTCTACTGCAATGTCATTGGCTGGAAGAGTGCCGATGTGGACATGGGGTCGTATGCGGATTTCAATATCAACCTGCCCGAAACCGGCGACACCGTCGCCGGCATCTGTCATGCCCGGGGCATGAATGCCAACATCCCGGCCCAGTGGCTCGTCTATGTGCGGGTCGCCGACGTGAAGGAGAGTGCCGCCGAATGCGAGAAGCGCGGCGGCAAGGTGCTCGACGGCCCGCGCCGCATGGGTGGTTCCAACTTCTGTGTCATACAGGATCCAGCCGGTGCCGTGATGGCGCTGCTCTCCGGCTAGGTAACAGGAAGGTGTGAGGCCAATAATTAATGGGAAGCATTGAGCGCATCTATATCGCGCCCGGCAAGCGGCGATCCGTGCAGCGAATCGAGTCTGCCGAACTGGAAGCGGGCACCGGCATTGTCGGTGACCGCTATCATGGACTGGCCCTGCAGTATCTGGAGAAAGACATGCCAGTGCCTGCCAATCACATCAGTCTCGTGGAGCGGGAGAAACTCGACGCGTTTATTGCGCGGCATGGGTTACAGGTAGACTATGGCGACTTCAGACGCAGCGTCATTACCCGGGACATCGATCTCAATGCGCTGGTGGGGCACTACTTCCGGGTGGGAGACGCCCTGTGTTATGGCGTCGAGCTCTGTGAACCCTGCAGCCAGCTGGCGCGCATCATTCACAGGGCCGTGTTGACCGAGTTGGCGCTGTCAGCTGGTCTGCGGGCAATCATCGTGGAGTCGGGAACTGTCAGGCCCGGTGATACGATCCGCGCTGTAGACGAATCCCTCGTCACTGAATCTCGCACCAGCGATCCGCTCGAGGTATGAGCGATTCGTTCCTGTCATTTGGCAGCTGATTACTTTTGATCGTGCGGCTCATTCCCGCAACGAGAATGACTTCTCCTAGTCGTCCGTGTCGTCTCTGTCTTCCTTGGGCGGGTAGTTATCGAGCTCATCGGTTACCAGCTCTTTGACTTCCGGCGTACGTCTGCGACGCGCCTTCTTCGGCACCATTCCGCGCATGGCTTCCATCTTGCCAAAACACAGTAGCTTGTCATCGGGCTCCAGCACCCTGCTGCCGCGGGGGTTCGGCACCACTTTCTTGCCGCGGTAGAGTGTCAGCACGTTGATATCCAGGTCTTCCAGTTGGGTATCCTTGATTGCCATGCCAACAAAATCGGAACCCTCGGGCACATAGATTTCGGTTACCCCGTAGCCCTTGCTCACCGTCAGTCGCTGGCGAAGATCGATCTCGGGGAAATCCACCTGTGCCGCGATGTAGTCGATGACGGCGCCGGCAATGTCCAGCTCCGTGCAGGTCTCGATGCCTTCGAGCCCCGGCGAGGAGTTTACCTCCATGATCTGAGGGCCGTCCTTGCCTTCCAGCATGTCGACACCCGCAACCCGCAGACCGAGAATCTGCGCCGCCCGCACCGCGGTTTCCACGTATTGGTCGTCCAGCTCCACCCGCTCGGCAACCCCGCCGCGGTGCACATTGCTGCGGAACTCCTGGCCCTGCGCTACCCGGCGCATCGCTGCCACCACGCGGTCTCCAACGACGAAGGCACGTATATCCTTGCCCTTGCTCTCAGCCACAAACTTTTGCACCAGCACGTTCTGTTTCTGGCTCTGCAGCAACTCGATGATGGATTCCGCCGCCTTTCTCGATTCTGCCAGCAGCACGCCGATGCCCTGGGTGCCCTCGATGAGCTTTATGACAACTGGTGCGCCGCCGACCCGTTCAATCGCGGGAATCACATCCTTCTTGTCTTTCACGAAGGTGGTCATGGGAATGCCGATGTGGTGTCGGCTAAGTATCTGCAGGCTTCGCAGTTTGTCCCGCGAGTTCACGATGCCGTGAGCCGGGTTCGCACAGAACACATCCATCTGCTGAAACTGCCTGACCACCGCCGTGCCGTAATACGTGATCGATGTGCCTATCCTCGGCAGCACGGCATCGTAGGCACTCAGTGGTTTTTGTCGATAATAGAGGTCCGGTTCGCCTTTGCGCAGGTCGATGGCGAATTTCAAGGTATTCAGAATCTTAACCTTGTGCCCACGTTGTAAAGCGGCTTCCTTTAAGCGACGCGTGCTATATGCGTTGGGTGCACAGGAAAGTATTGCCAGCTTCATGTATAGCGAATCTCAGGTTAATGACTACTTGTACTATGAGTACTGTTATAGTCTACTCTCATCCTGAAAAAAATTCAGAATTTCCAAAAACGAGAATCGACTATCAGCGCTAGTTGACAAAAAGCAAGGGAGTATCGGGGTTTGTCAGAATTGCTCACATTTGGTTGGCGTGAATGGGTGAGCCTTCCTGATCTGGGAGTGCAAAGAATAAAGGCCAAGGTCGACACCGGCGCCCGCACCTCCGCACTGCATGCATTCAAGATCGAACCGTTTGAAGAAGACGGCAAACAGCAAGTCAAGTTCCACCTTCATCCCAATCAACGAGATTCCGATACCATCCTGGTCTGCACGGCCCCCGTGATCGATCAGCGCACGGTGACAGACTCCGGTGGGCATCGCGAAGATCGCCTGGTGATTTCAACCATGCTCAACATCGGGCCCCATAGCTGGCCCATCGAGATGACACTCACCTCTCGCGATGAGATGTTATTCAGGATGCTGCTGGGAAGAAACGCCATCAAGGCCAGGGCCCTGGTGGATTCCTCCGAGTCATACCTGATGGGTAAGAAAACACGCAAGCTGAATCAAGCGACCTAGCCGGTTTTACGGCCCATCATCTAGAGCATCGTTGACAGGATTGTGGCAATGCCCAGGAAAGACATGAATCCTGCAATGTCGGTAATCGTCGTCAGCACGATCGAGGAAGACTGGGCCGGGTCCAGGCCGAAGCGTTTCAGCAGCATCGGTACCACGGCACCCGACACGCCTGCGATTACCATGGAAATAACCATGGCCATTCCCATCACCAGGGCCAGCCCCACGCTCCGGCTCCAGACGTAAACTCCGGCACTACAGACAACAGCCACACCAATGCCGTTGATGAGCCCGGCACCGAATTCCTTGCGCACGACCTGAAACCAGTGGCGCAAGGATATCTCCCGCAAGGTGAGACCACGCATGGTCACCGCCAGCGCCTGGGCGCCGGTATTACCGGACTGTCCCGCGGCGATAGGCATCAACACCGCCAAGGCTGTCACCTGGGCAATGGTCGCCTCGAACATGCTGACCACCGAAGCGGCAAAGAATGCGGTGAGCAGATTGATTTGCAGCCAGGGCAAGCGCTTGCGTACAGCGAAGGAGAAAGGCGACAGCGCTCGCTCCTCTTTGCTCACACCCACCATGGTCTGCATGTCCAGGGCAATATCCTGTTTCAAGGCGTCGATCAGTCCCAGTCCCTCGAACATGCCCACGACCTGATAGTCAGCATTGAGCACTGGCAGGAATTCACTTCTGCTGGTCTCCAGTTTAGCCAGCACCTCATCACGCGGGTCCATATCCAGCAGGAACTGGGTAACAGGCTTGGCGAGTTCACGCAGTGGCCGGTCGTTGTCGGCAAACAGCAGGTCGAATGAACGCAGTTGGGATTGTAGTTGCAGATTGTCGTTGACCAGATAGACGATGCGCGACCGAGGCAGGTGTCCCCGTTTCATCTGCTGAAGAACTATTTTTACATCCGCCTTCTCGTTGACCACGGCGACACGTGGATTCATGAGCCGGCCAGCGCTCTCTTCCGGGTATTCCAGTAGTGCCAGCAATTCCTTGCGCAGCCCCTCGGGCACGGCAGCAAGCAATTCCTCCACTTCCTCCTCGGCGTAGCGACTCAGGATGTTGATACTGGTCCTGACTCCCAGAAGCTCCAGTACGGCAGGCAGAGTCTCTGTCGGCAACAGCCTGAACAGCCCCTCGGCTGTGCCTGGATTCAGTTTCTCAATAACATTGGCGATCACGCCTGGCCTCTGTGGGGCGAGAAGTTTTGCCGCCTCCTCCAGCTTCAGGCCCTCCAGTGAACGCGCCGCCTCGACCGGGTGGCTGCGCAGGAATTCGCGATTGAGACTGAATACCGGATCCGATAGGCCGGCTGCGGCTGTGGACATGATTAATTCCCCTTTTGCCGGTTTTGATCTTTGATGATTTCTTCCACTGAATTGAACAGGGCGAGGTAAGTGCTACCGTAGGCTTCAACGAGATTGGTAACGGCGCTGTCGTCGGATTTCTTCTGCATAGATTGACTGAGGCGGTCGCTGGCAACCCGCAGGTCAACATGCCGAATAACACCCACGAAGTGCTGGTTGCGATTCACCACGGGCATGATGTCCGCCTCAGCCCAGGATGGATGCTGACCGGCTGCCGCGATCGTCATGCGCGAAAGCAAGGCCCGATCATCCCGATGCAGCAGGCTGCGCAGACTGTCCTTCCTCTTGCTGCGGGTGAGTTCCGCTTGGCTTATATAGCCAGCCAACAGTCTGTCCCTGGACACGACAAACAGGCGGTCTCCATCCGGCTCCTGGTCGGCGACCTTGATGAGGGAGCGCGCGGACTCGATGTCGCTATCGATCGGAAGGCTAACGGCATTGGGATTCATCCAGCCGCCCACGGAATCTTCCGCGAAATTCAGCAATAGCTGGCAGGCTGCACGTCGGGGCGCCGGCAGGTATCCGAGTATGCTGTTGCGCTGGGACACCGGCAGGGTACGTAGAACAGCAGCTATGAAGCTGGCATCGGTGGACCCAAGAATCTCACCGACACGTGCCGCCTTCATGTGGCTGGCCATCTTGCTCACATAGGTGGGCACCAGTCGCGAAATCAGATCCGGGGGCACAGCCGCAAAATGTTTGCTGAAGAACTCGGCACTGGCCCATGGGTCATGCCTCTCCAGAGTACGCGCGGCTTCGTCCGGGTACAGGCTGGCGAAGCTTGCTATCAGACTCAGGTCCGCTGCACTCAGGGCTTTCTTGTCTGCGCTCAAGGCTATCTTATCTGCGCTCAAGGCTGCTCTACTCTTGCTGATGCTTGCTGTTCGCCTGTGCCCTGACCGGCGGGCCGGTGCTGGCTGATCTCTTCGTTAAACAGGCGGGCGGGAATGATGGCCCTGCCCTTTCCCGTATCCAGCACCAGCGCCTGCTGGGTGATTTCCAGCACCTCACCCGTGGTGCCACCGATGCTGATAGTCTCACCGATACGGCAATGTTTGCGTGCGTGCTGCGCTCCCAGCAGATTGGCGACCAGAGTCTTCGAGCCGAAACTGAACGCCAGGGACGCACCGGCGAACAGCACACCTACCGTGACCACGATCAGGCTGCTGAGGAAATCGACATTCAGCCCAATCTGCTCCACACCGATAATGATGGAGCTGAAAATCACGATGATCTGTGAGGCGCGGGCCATCAACGCGCTCTGTTCCACGCCGGCACGCAGCGAGGCCGTCATGATGGTGGTCTTGGTGAGGTTGCCCACCACGAAACCTGCCATGATGATGAGTATGCCGGTCAGCAGTCCCGGCAAGTAGTTGACGATGCTGTCCATCCAGCGCGAGAACAGGGACCAACCGAGCACATTGGCACTCACCGCCACGAAGAACAATATGGTGACCCAGAACACCACCTTTTCGGCGATCAGGATATAGGAATTCTTCAACAGTTCGCCGGTGGCGGAGTCGGCCCGGGTGAGGCGGATGAAGATGAAATCCAGCCCCTGTAGCAAGCGTCGGGACAGGCGGCTGAGAAGACGGGCGACGAACCAACCCAGGATAAGGACTACCACACCAGAGATCAGCTGTGGCAGGTAAATAGCGAGTTGGTCAGCGAATTGCTGAAACGAAAGCGCGATAGCTTCCTGCCAGCGTTGAATATCAATCATAGGGCTGCTCCGGCCAACGCCACAGCACCGGAAATTATTTGAATGGCATCAAACAGGGCGACGGGCTGTTAGCCCAAGATTACTCGTTTTTATTAGATACATCTATCGCTACGCTATACACTTGGACATTGCTTATTCCTGGACGCAAGCGAGCTATATGGCAGACATTCTTTCAATCCTTGGTAATGAGATCAGGCCCGGGGACAGGAAAATCCTGGAGATACCAGTCCCAAGCCTCTACACCCACACCCAGCTTGAGATGCCGGTACAGGTTATTCGGGGCAAGAAGTCAGGACCGATCATGTTTGTGTCTGCGGCTATTCACGGCGACGAGATCAATGGTGTGGAAATCATTCGCCGCGTGCTCAATCAACGGCTGCTTAGACGCCTGCGGGGCACCCTTATCGCGATTCCCGTGGTCAACATCTTTGGTTTCATCAACCAGTCTCGCTACCTGCCCGACCGGCGTGACCTCAACCGTTCGTTTCCCGGGTCCGAGAAAGGCTCGCTGGCTTCCCGTCTCGCAAATGTGTTCCTTACCGAGATTGTGTCCAAGTGCACCCACGGAATTGACCTGCACACTGCCGCGGTGCACCGGGAAAACTTTCCCCATGTGCGAGCGGTGCTCGATGATGATGAGACAAAACGCATGGCGAGGGCATTCGGGTCCCCGGTCATACTGAATAGCGAGATCATCGAGGGCTCTTTGCGCAAGTCCGTCGAGGCACTGGGCATCAATATCCTCGTGTATGAAGCCGGCGAAGCGCTGCGTTTCAATGAAGTGGCGATTCGCGCCGGCGTGAAAGGCGTCATCGCCGTGATGCGCGAACTGGGCATGCTACCTGCTTCGGCCAGCAAGAAGATAAGTGAATTGAAGCCCCTCGCCTCTTCCGTGGCCTCGGACAGCATCTGGGTACGCGCCCCACAGAGCGGCATCGTGCGCCTGATCAAGCCATTAGGGTCACGTGTCACAGAAAATGAAACCCTTGGGTTAATCGCCGACCCCTTTGGCGAACAGGAGCAGCAGGTGGTTGCACCCTATGAAGGCATCGTGATCGGCAAGACCAATCTACCGCTGGTGAATGAAGGTGAAGCCCTGTTCCATGTGGCAAAGATGAGGAAACCGGCATCGGCCGAGGTGCATATCGAAGAGTTCCAGCAGGTGCTGGACCCCGCCCTCGATAGCGAGGTCACGGAACCACCGGTGAACTGATGCGGCCATTAGTCAGAAAAATGCGGTGTCTGGATGCGCTGTGGAATCTCGGTTTCGTCATGTTGCTTCTGGCCTCGGCAGGCGTGCAGGCACAGGACACCGATCCCTACCTGTTCATCCTCGGCGTGGTCCAGGATGCAGGCTACCCACAGGCAGGCTGTTATGCGCCCCATTGCCTGCCTGGCTGGGAAGATCCCGCACTACGGCGTGGCGCAACCTCGGTGGCGCTGGTCGACCCTGCCTCTCGACGGAATTTCCTCTTCGAGGCGACGCCAAACCTGCCCGCGCAGCTCTTCGACCTGCGCGAGCAGGCAGACTACCCACTGGCGGGTGTCTTCCTCACCCATGCCCATATCGGGCACTATGCCGGGCTCATGTTTTTTGGTCGCGAGGTCATGAGTGCCAGTGGCATTCCCGTCTATGCCATGCCGCGCATGACCGCGTTTCTCAGTAGCAATGGCCCCTGGGAACAGTTGATCACTCTCGACAACATCCGCTTGTTCCCGATCTCCGAACAACGGCCGGTGAACGCGGGTGAGATCAAGGTGACTCCCTTCCTGGTTCCCCATCGCGACGAGTACTCGGAAACCGTTGGCTACCATATCCAGGGACCGAATCGATCGGCGCTTTTTATTCCCGATATCAACAAGTGGTCAGACTGGGAGCTGGACATTGCCGAGTTGGTGCTGCAAGTCGACTACGCATTGCTCGATGCCACCTTCTACGCCGATGGCGAACTGGGTAATCGGGACATGTCACAGATCCCCCACCCCTTCGTCAGCGAATCCATGGCGCGCTTCCAGGGCTTCAGTGCTGAACAACGGCAGAAGGTCTGGTTCATCCACTTCAACCACACTAACCCCCTGCTCGATGCTACCAGCGAAGCCAGTCAGTTCGTGATTCGGGAAGGCTTCAATATTGCGCGGGAAGGAATACGGCTACCGCTCTAGGTCCAGCAAGCCAACTTCCTCGTAAGATACCATCCAGTTGGCTACCTGCCGACCTGGCTCACCAGGCGTCCGGACTGGTAATCCTGGATGGCTTGCCGAATCTCCTCCACAGAATTCATCACGAAGGGGCCGTAGTGCACGATTGGCTCGCCAATTGGCTTGCCGCTGATTACCAGCAGGCGGGTATCGGAACTCACATTGAGTTCCAGCTCGCCGGAATGGGACAGGCGACCCAGCATGCCGGCTCGCAACGGATAATCAGTGCCCGCGACCCGCAGCTCGCCTTCATACACATAGACGAGGGTGTTGTGGTCATCGGGTATCGCCACGCCAAGTGTCTGCTCGATTTGCACTGAAATATCCAGGTAAGCTGGCTCGGTGCTCAGGCCGCGAACCTTGCCAGGGACTCGAGTTCCGTTCACGGCCAGGTCACCCGCTATTGCCTTCACTGTCACGTCACCAATTTCATAACCCGGAATATCGGCCGCAGAGATGTCGTTGTAGGTAGCGGGAGTCATCTTCTCCTCGGCGGGGAGATTCACCCACAGTTGGAAGCCGCGCATACGACCCTCCTCCTGCTGCGGCATCTCAGAATGAATAACACCTGAGCCTGCCTTCATCCATTGCACATCACCCGGACCCAATTTTCCGATGTTCTCCATGTGATCACGGTGCTCCATGTAGCCTTCCAGCATATAGGTAACCGTCTCGAAACCCCGATGGGGATGTGACGGGAAACCGCCGATGTAGTCGGCAGCCTCATCAGAGCCAAATTCATCGAGCATCAGGAACGGGTCGAATCGATCGAGGTCGTTACCACCGAAGACACGCTTGAGTTTTACCCCGTCGCCATCACTGGCAGACTGGGCTTGCAGGACTTCTTCGAGAGTACGGATTTGTTTAGCCAAGGTGGCTCCTCCGGCCAGTTAAAGCTTCATATGAAAGCTACTGGACACTTTTATATGGTCGCCCGAATCGGGGTAACTGCGGCGGAATAATCACATGCAGGATATCACGCATCAGGGCGGCGATGTGAAAAAGCAGGCCACAGGGAAGCACTCTACCCGCAATATAAGGCTCTGTTGGATTATCGGACTTCCCAGGGGAATTCGTACCTGAGGCGTTCGACATGCCCATTCAGCTTCTATTCAGTCGGTCAGTTTATAGTCACAGGGGCGCTATCTCCTCTATGTGGGACTTTTGAGCTTCAGCGCCAAACACTCCATGATATGTGCTGAACAATCTATTCAAAACTAACAGGTGAATCGAATGAAAAGACTACTCATTGCCCTGTCGCTCGGCGCTGCTGTCCTTTTGAGTCAATCTGCCTTTGCCGATGGCCGACACCATTCACGGAGCTACGAGCGCTGGGGGACAGCATCCTATCGCCATAGTGGAGCTGATTATAATCGGTTCCGCTTCTACAACGATCGCTACCACAACGGCCGGTACTACAATGACTTCGGCCCCTATCGCCGCGGCAGCTTTGTCAGCATCTCTTATGGCAGCAGCCCCTGGTACTTTGGTGGTTACCGTGGTCGCGGCTATCAACGTCATGCTGCAGTAGATTTTCTAGGCGGTTTGGTCCTTGGCTCGCTATTGAGCAATAGCTATCAATCGAGCGACACCGGGCAGGTGGCGTATCGCAGCACTCCGCGTACTCGCCAAGCCGTCATCAATCGCCGAAACGTCACACGCGCCCCGAGCGGCAATCGACGCTTACTAAGGGATCTGCAGGGAAATTGTTATGAAATTTCGCGCACCAGCACAGGAGATGAATTGAGGAAGGAGGTCGATCCTGGTCATTGTGATTTCTAAACAGACCCTCGACTGTTTGAAAACACGATTTCTATCAGCAATTCAATCCAACAGAGGTAGACGTTCTTCGAAAAAACAGCGCAATCACCAAGAGGGCGCATAGTCAGGCCAGACTCTCAAACAAATCGCCGCGCAGTTACATGTTTTAACGGGAGATTACTTGAATCTCCCTCATGCTGCGAACCAGCACTGCCGGCTCTTGGCGTCTGCCACACCAGTACGCGCTGCCTGGCGTGACTCCCGACGACTTGAAAAAATAAGTTATCATAGTGGCGTCTCTTGCCTTTCCAGACCGTAATAGTCATCGAAGAGTGCTGTAAGCCTATGTGTAGATTGAGATTCCTGTTTCCGTTTCTACTGGTCCTCGCTCAGTGTTCAACCTCTCCCCTCGACCGCCGCCAGGTCGTGCTCTACTCCGATGCGGAGATGGCACGTCAGGGTGAGCATGCATACCGGCAGATGCAATCCGAAATGCCAGTCACGCCTAACAGCAGTGAGTCGGTTTACGTGCAATGTGTCGCTGACTACATCATCGAGGCATTGGCCGAGCCCATGCGTAGCAGCATGGCCTGGGAAGTCACGGTGTTTGACGATGAACAGGCGAACGCCTTCGCCCTGCCCGGTGGCAAGATTGGTGTTTACAACGGATTGCTCGATGTGGCGTTTAACCAGCACCAGTTAGCCGCCGTCATGGCGCATGAGGTTGGCCATGTGCTGGCCAATCACAGCAATGAGAGAGCGAGCCAATCAACCCTGCGCAATGTGGGCCTGACAGCGGCCCGGGTATTGGGCGCCTCTGATGTCACCATCGAAGCCATCGACTACGGCACACGGCTGGGTTTATTCCTCCCCTTCAATCGCACCCAGGAGAGTGAGGCCGACAGTATCGGTGTCATGTTGATGGCCGAAGCCGGCTTCGACCCGGAGGCAAGTATAGCGCTGTGGGAAAATATGGCGGCGCAGGGTGGATCGCGTCCACCAGAATTCCTGTCGACTCACCCGTCTCCCGAATCACGCATGGCCGATTTACGCGCGCGGCTGCCCGAGGCGCGGGAGGCAAGAGCCGCTGCCCTGAACAGGGGCATGGTGCCGGATTGTGTACCCGGGGTGATAGACCAGAAATAGGCGAAGCCAATTCTCAGTGTATTACAAGGCCCCTGCTTAGTTGCGGCCCAGTTATGTTCAGTCTGCTTGCTGTACCAGCTGCAGCAGACGCACCCATCTAATAATGGGCGACTGTGCCGTAACCGACCGCGGTTTGATTGTGGGAACGCCGTAGGCAAAAAAATGGGGCTGCCCGTACGTAAGCGGCAACCCCATCCCTGCTTGAGAACTACCCGACTCATCTAGCCGGCTATTAAGGATAGTGGCCATCTGCGTCATGGGCCTATAAGACCACATCAGCGGTTGACGCTTTTTGATCTACATCAAGCGCGAAACATCTTGCCCAACCAACCCTGTGAGGACTCGCCTGTGGCTGGGCGCATAGTTAATAAAGTATTTAATTTACTATATTGTGCAGATTAGCACGGCGCCTTGGTTCTCCAGTTAGCCCGGGCTGCAGCGGACCTGGTAAATGGCTGTCCAGCAGCCAATTATTTGGCTGTGATGGAAAAATATAAGCGGATTCAAATAAATGGGTGTCCTGCAAAAATAAAATGGGTGTCCTCTAAATGGGCCGCTGGGCGGGTAGTGTGTCACTGCTTGTGCTTCACTATATATAGTGGTAATGTTGCTCTTGCAACACAGCATAGTGATCTAATGTCGTATTGCGTTAAGTCTGGGCGCCACCCCTCCACACCTCTTGAATGGAGCCCAGACCCTCCTTGAGATCCCCGCCCCTGTCCGGTTCGCGTGTCCGGGCAGCGGGTCGGGGCCCTCATCTTCTCCGCTCCGGCCACGATAACCCTGAAGACTTTCGTAAATCCCCGGAAATTTGTCCGTGTTGAGCCCCCATGGTGGATAAAATCAGCTCTGTGACCGACCCCAGTCCGGCTCTCAGCCGCAGCAGCTGCCTCAATTGCGGGGAGTCCATGCAGGGCCCCTACTGCGCCAGCTGCGGGCAGCTGGCGCGGGAAGTGAAGCACTCGGTGCTGTACTTCCTGAAAGAGCTCTTGCGGGTCGTATTCGAGCTCGATGGGCGTGCCTATCGGACCGTGTTCTATTTGCTAACCCGACCGGGCTTCCTGACTACTGAATATTTCAATGGGCGTCGCCAGCGCTACACACCACCGTTACGCCTGTTCCTGGTAATCAGTATTGCCCTGTTCCTGCTTATTTCCGTGGCCAATACCCTGGGCTCCCTTACCGAGGCCATCGGCTCAATCAACGAGATAACGGAAGAGTCAACCGTTGCTGCCAGCCAGGATGAAGGAGGCAACAGGGTGCCGGCGAGCATCGAAGACTTCGACGGTCTCATTGGTTTGACGGCAAAAATTGAGCTTCCATTCCTGACCGCCACAGCCAACCAGAACTTGCAGACCTACTTATCTGCCCAGGTGGAAGCCAACCTCACCGAGATTCTCGCCGACCCTCAGGAATTCTTCATGAATTCCCTTGAATACATCACCTTTTTCATGTTGCTGATGATGCCAATCCTGGCGCTGATCCAGAAGCTGCTCTGGGTGTTTACTGGCCGCTATTATGTTGAGCATCTCGTGCTCACCGTGCATAACCAGAGCTTCCTGTTTCTGATGATGTTGCTAAACTTCATCATCGCAACCCCGGATCGGTTGGGACTTTCGGCAGCTACTCCCGCGGTTGAGTGGGTCAGCGATCTCGCTACCCTGTGGATGATCATCTACCTGCTCATTAGCCTGAAAGTGTATTTCAAACAGGGCTGGTCCCTCAGCGTGATCCTGTTCTTTTTCACCAGCGTTATCTATGCGGCGGTATTGGCCACCGGGGTATTGATTTTCGGCATGGTGCTGGTGATTTTTGCCTGAACCGGGGCAAATTGCCTTGGCCCGCCATGGCGTCATATCATCCTCTCTTCCTGCTGCGGGCGGTTAAGCGGTCAATGCGCTAATCTCACGCGAATCACAATAATAAAAGAAGGAAACCCACCATGATTGTTTACGGAGTTGCCCTGCTCTCGGTGTGCCTGATTCTGGGCATGGTTGTCGGTGAGACCCTCGGCGTATTGTTGGGGGTCGATGCCAACGTGGGTGGCGTCGGCATTGCCATGCTGTTGCTGGTGCTCGCCAGTAACTCCGATCGCTTCAAATCCCTGACCCATGACGCAGCCGGTTCCGGCATCCATTTCTGGTCGGCCATGTACATCCCTATCGTGGTTGCCATGGCGGCGCGCCAGAACGTGGCGGCGGCAGTAGACGGCGGTGTGCTGGCCTTGCTGGCCGGGGTGGCGGCAGTTGCGGTGAGCTTCGCCCTGGTCCCTGTCCTCAGCAAGGTGGGCAAGGCGCCCGCGAACAAAGGCGAGGAGGCATAATGATGGAGATCATCGAAAACGTCTTCGTTCGAAATAGCCTCATCGTCGCCTTCGCCGCGGTGGGCGTGGTCATGTGGTTCTCCTATTTCCTCGCCGACAGGCTGACCAATGGGCGCATTCATGGCTCCGCCATTGCCATCGCCCTTGGCCTGGTAGCGGCTTACTACGGTGGCGTCGCTACCGGCGGCAATACCGGGGTCGCCGATGTTGCGCTGCTGGGTGGCATCGGCCTGATGGGCGGCGGCATGATGCGGGATTTCGCCATCGTCGCCACGGCCTTTGGTGTGCACCTGAGCGAGCTGAAGAAAGCCGGTATGGCCGGAGTCATCTCCATCTTTGCCGGGGTCATCGTGTCTTTTGTTGTGGGTGCTGCGATCGCGGTGATGTTCGGTTACACGGATGCGGCGGAGATCACCACCATCGGCGCCGGTGCGGTTACCTATATCGTTGGCCCGATAACCGGTGAAGCCATCGGGGCCAGCAACGAGGTCATTACCCTCAGCGTGGCCGCAGGCCTGGTGAAGTCCATTCTGGTGATGATTGGCACACCGCTAGTCGCGAAACTCATCGGACTGGATAACCCCCAATCTGCTATGGTGTTTGGCGGACTCATGGGCACTACCAGCGGCGTCGCCGCCGGACTGGCCGCCACCGATCCGAAGTTGGTTCCCTACGGCGCCATGACCGCTACGTTCTATACCGGCGTAGGTTGCCTGTTAGGTCCATCTATCCTGTTTTTTATCGTCAGCGCAATGTTTTGAGCACTGACAATCAAATGAATTTCTGGAAATACTTATGAGTGCCGAATCTTTCCCCCATCTTCGCAACGACAATCCCAGGACCGCGCTGATCGAGGGCGATCAGCAATACAGCTATGCCGAGGTAAACGCGCGCATCGATCGCTTCGCCACTGGTTTGCTCAATGGCAAGGCGGACCTCGAGGAAGAACGCATCGCATTCTTTATTCCCGCGTCACTAGACTATGTCACGGTAATGCATGGCGTTTGGCGTGCCGGCGGCATCGCGGTTCCACTGAACGTGGCCTCTGCCGTAGCCGAGCTCGAACACTACCTGACCTGTGCCAGCGTTACCCGCATGATTGCCAACGGCAAATACCAGGAATCCCTGCGCGAACTCTGTGCGAGCCTGAATATAGAGCTGGTTTCGGTCGACGACGTGCTGGCCGACTCGGCAGGCCCCTTGCCCACGATCGACGAGAATCGCCGCGCCATGATGCTGTTTACTAGTGGCACCACCAACAAGCCCAAGGGCGTGGTGAGCACTCACAAGACCATCAGGGCCCAGATCACCACACTCATCGATGCCTGGGAGTGGACGGAAGATGATGTCATACCCTTGTTCCTGCCTCTGCATCATATTCACGGCATCATCAACATTCTGAGTTGCGGGCTATGGGCGGGCGCTACCGTGCACCTGTTCGCAAAGTTCGATATTCCCCGCATCACAGAAAATGTGATAGCTGGCACCTACAATGTATTCATGGCCGTGCCAACCATCTATGTGAAGCTAATCCAGTATTTCGAGACCATAGACGATGCCCAGGTGGAAAAGATCTGCGATGGCTTTCGCAACATGCGCCTGAACATCTCCGGTTCCGCCGCCTGCCCGGTCAAGCTGTTCAAGCAATGGCAGCAACTCACCGGCCAGGTATTGCTGGAGCGCTACGGCATGACCGAGATCGGCATGGGAATCTCCAACCCCTACAACGGCGAACGCCGCGCCGGCTGTGTCGGCCAGCCCTTGCCAGGCGTCGAGTGCCAATTGTTCGACGAGTATGACCAGCCCATCAAGGAGGAAGCACAGCCCGGCGAGATTCGCATCAAGGGTGACAATGTGTTTCTCGAGTACTGGGACAATCCCAGGGCCACCGAGGAGTCATTCAAGGATGGCTGGTTCTGCACCGGCGATGTGGCCGTGGTTGAAGATGGTTACTACCGCATCATGGGCCGCTCCTCCGTGGATATCATCAAGTCCGGTGGCTACAAATTGTCCGCTCTGGAGATCGAAGGCGTATTGCTGACCCACGAGGCGATCGCCGAGGTCGCCGTGATCGGCGTCGAGGACGATACCTGGGGAGAGGCCGTCGTCGCCGTCATCGGCCTGAATGCTGGCGCGTCGCTGACCTACGAGGAACTCAAGGCCTGGTGCAACGACAGGATGTCATCCTACAAGATTCCCAAGGCCATCAAGATCGTCGATGCCCTGCCCCGTAACGCCATGGGCAAGGTCACCAAGCCGGCGCTAAAGGAATTGCTGTAGCCCTCGCCGGGACAGAATCGCGGCGTTTCCGTCCCCGCTTCGTTAGAAGCAGGGCACGCTTGGGGGTATAATGCAGCCTGCATTCACCCCCCGCGATTGACGTGAGCCATTTTGAAAATCGAATTCCTCGGCAAGACACTTTCAGGCCCCTTCACAGTTCCCTCCGGTATCGTTACCTGCTCAGCCAACATCATCCAGCGTGTCTTCGACACCATGCCGGAAGTGGGCGTGCTCACCACCAAGAGCATCGGGCCTGAACCCAGACTCGGCTATCGCGAACCGGTCCTGACCCAGTTCAAGCCAGGCAGCTTCGGTAACGCCGTTGGCCTCACCAATCCCGGCGCGGATCGCTCGGCGGAGCTGCTGTCAAAACTCACCATCCCCGAGGACCGTTTCCTGCTGATCTCTATCTTTGGCGGCAGCGTGCAGGAATACGTGGACGTGGCAAAGAAACTGGCACCCTACGGCGACGGCCTGGAGCTTAACCTGTCCTGCCCCCATGCCAAGGGCTATGGCATGGCCATGGGCCAGGACCCCAGGCTTGTGCAGGAGATCGTGGCCGCAGTAAAGGCGGCCGTGGATATTCCCGTGATTGCCAAACTCACACCGAATGTAGAAAGCGTTGCCGAGATTGCCCAGGCGGCAGTGGCGGGCGGCGCCGATGGCCTCTGCGCCATCAACACCATGGGCCCGGAACGCTATGACGCCCATGGGCACCCCATCCTCACCAACGAGGTAGGCGGCGTTTCCGGCAAGGCGATCCTCGATCGGGCCCTGCAGGTAGTGCAGGAAATCGATGCCGCGGTGGATTGCCCCATTATTGCCTGCGGAGGCATCAGCAGTGCCTCCGAGGTGAAGGCCTTCCAGCAGGCGGGCGCTACCATTATTGGCGTGGGCTCTGCACTGGTCGGCATGAACACCAATGAGATAGCCGACTACTTCAGCACCCTGAGCACCGATCTCGAGGCTGGCACGGACAAGGCCGAATCCCTGGTGCGCTATGACATCGACATGGATTTCCGCCCGGTGACGCTGGTCTCCAACGAACGGGTAACAGACGATATCTGCATTCTCACCTTCAAGGAGAAGCTGGATATCCAGGCGGGACAGTTCATCTTCCTGTGGATACCGGGCCTGGGTGAGAAACCGTTCTCGGCACTAAGCGATGACCCGTTCCGCCTGGCGGTGATCAACCTCGGCCAGTTCACCAATGAGCTTATGGACATCCAGCCAGGTATCGAAGCCTATGTGCGCGGCCCCCACGGCAATGCCGTGCAGCCTCCCGCCGGGGCCAGGATCATGGCGGTTGCCGGTGGCACCGGGCTGGCAGCGGTTTATCAGCTGGCCCGCGATTTCGGGAATACGGAAATCTTCTTCGGTGCGCGTTCGAAAGATCGCCTCTATTTCGAGGAAGAGAGTGCGAAGGTCAGTGAGCTGCACGTGGCAACAGACGATGGCAGCGCTGGCTACCATGGCCTGGTCACCGAGCTGTTGGCACAGCGGCTGGAACAAATGACTGCGGAAGAATTGGCTGACGTGGTGTTCTACAACTGCGGACCGGCCCCCATGGTGCGCGCGGCAGAAGCCCTGCAACGGCGCTATTGTCCTGCGGAAAGCATCTTCAACGCCATCGACTACTGGACCAAGTGTGGCGTCGGTATCTGCGGTGCCTGTGATGCACCGGATGGCAGAAGGCTGTGTGTCGACGGTCCCTTCCTGAATGCCGCCGACACGGCAAAAAGCGAACTCACCAACCGGGCTTAAGCGCTGCCACCACGAAGATCGCAGCAATGGTAAGCAAGGACGCGATCAGGAAGGCGATGCGTTGCTGTTTGGTCTTGCCTCTTTTCAGGGCCAGCGTTCCCAGCACGATATACATCACCAGCAGCACAATCTTGATCGTCACCCAGGCCACCACGAAGGGATACTGACCCGACATTACCACCAGTACGATCGCGCTGAGTAGCAGCAGGGTATCCACTATATGAGGCAGGATACGGGCAGGCTTGCTCTGCAACAGGCTCGATTCGGCCACCATCCAGTAACCCCTCAGGGCGAAACCCGCGGCGGAAAGCATGGCGCAGCTCATGTGCACTATTTTAATCAGGAGATAGGTATTCATTATGACTCTTGTCTCGACTACTACAGCGGCGTGGGGGCCGCATTTCTCGACAAGCCCGGGGGCTTGAACCAGCATGAATTGCTGGTTTGGCAATGATACCAACAATAAGAAGAGAAGCGAGGAAGAAGGGGCACCGCCTTGCAATTCAATTCACCGGCGATTGATGCTCTAATAGCGACTCTTTGAATTCCTGTCACAGAATCAGGGGGAACAATGGGTATTCCATACTGGAACAGAATGTTGACCAGCCTGGCCATGGGCCTGGCACTGGTCTTTACTGCGAGCAGCTGGGCGGACATCGATCAGTCACGGCTATCCGCGGTCACCGCCGACCTGCAAGCGCGCGTCGACGCCGGCAAACTCTCCGGTGCCGTGGTGATGGTTGCCCAGGACGGCAAGGTGTTGATGAACGAGGCACTCGGCTATCAGAACGTCGAAGATGAGCTGCCCATGCAAACCGACACCATCTTCCGCATCTTCTCCATGACCAAGCCTGTCACCGGCACCGCACTGATGATGCTGTGGGATGAAGGCAAGTTCCAACTGGATGACACGGTGGAGCAGCACCTGCCCGAGCTGGCAGGAATGCGGGTATTCGTGTCACAGAATGACGACGGCAGTTGGGAAACCGAAGCGGCCAATCATCCCATGACGATCCGCGAACTGATGAGCCATACCGGTGGCCTGCTCTACACACCACCGCTGTCACAGGGGCCGGTTGCCACGGCCTATGCCGGCGCAGGCATCATGAATTTGACTGGCGCCACGCTCGCCGAGTCCATGCCCGCACTGAAGGACATTCCCCTTGGCTACCAACCCGGCACCCAGTGGGTATACAGCATCTCCGTCGATGTGCAGGGCTATCTGGTGGAGCGTCTCTCTGGCATGAGTTTTGGCGAGTTCCTCGAACAACGCCTGTTCGAACCGCTGGGCATGGTGGACACCGGCTTCTACGTGGAAGCGTCCAAGGCCCATCGCCTGTCACGCCAGTATGCCCCGAACAACGACGGCACCCTGCGCCGCACCGATCAGGCCAACCTGGCGGCCTTCGATTTCCTCAGCCCACCGAAGTTCGAGTCCGGTGGCGGCGGCCTGACCTCCACTGCGAGTGACTACATGAAGTTCGTGCAGATGCACCTGAACAAGGGTGAACTCAATGGTGTGCGCATCCTTTCTGATGAGGCCATCGAACTGATGCGCAGCAACCAGCTTCCGGATGCCGTTGCCAATATCGGGCAACTCTACCCGGGCAATGTGTTCGGCCTGGACTTCGCCATCGTGGAAAACCCGGATGCCTACCAGGGTGCCCCGGCGGGCACTCACTGGTGGTGGGGTATTGCCGGCTCCTGGTTCTGGATCGACCCGGTGGAGAACATCGCGTTCGTGGGCATGATCCAGAATGATGACATCCTGTATTCGCTGCAGGTTCATGCGGCAGCCAGGGCAGCGCTGTACAAGTAGCGGTTGAACCGCAAGCACGTCAGTCAACAGGCCCGGATGAGAGTGGTTCATCCGGGCTTTTTTTTGCGAAACGGGAACGAATTAACCGAATTCGGCCGGTTTCTTCCGTAAATTTCCCTGGATTCCTGAATTTCCACTCTTATTTCGGGATGCAATCACTACTATAGGCTGATAGAACAGACTGGCAGGACGTACACGCCCATCATGAACATCCATCGAATCAGGTTCCCCATTCTTCTCTCACTGCGCTCACTGCTTGTTTGCCTGCTGATTGCCAACGCCGCCTCAGCTCAGACTCAGGCACTCTTCGCTGATCGCAGTGACGTGGGTGACGGGCAGCATCTGTTGCCAGAGCAGGTGGATTACCAGCGTGCCGTCCGCGTCAATTCCGCTGTCCTGGCGACACTCGCCGTTGGTAGGGAGGTTCTGGTCCCCAGCCTGCCAGGCCAGACAAGCCGCTTCGAAATCAATTCGCGCCAACAGTACATCAATGGCGACATCGCCTGGCGTGGGATAGCCCGGTCCGGTGGTCGGCTGCAGACCCTGACCCTCATCGTCAATCCGAACAAACTGTCGGGAACCATCAATCTCGGCGATGACAGCTTTCGACTCATTACCGAACGAGAGGCGGGTGAGGACTACACGGGCTTCCTGTTCACCGAGATCGGTCAGGGGCAGCGTCGGCGCATAGATGAGAGTGGCGTCGCCGTCGATGAAGACCCGGGACAGACGTTATTGTTCGACGTCTCGGCGTTAAGTGGCAACGATGTCAGTATCGTGCAGACCCTGTCTGCAGACTATGCCGGTATTGGCGAGCAAATCACCGTGTCCATTGCCGTCACCAATAATCTTGCCAGCGCCATCACGGGAGAAACCCTGAACGTCCTGTTCATTCTCGATGATACCGAGCTTGTCTCCAGCTCCAGTTTCTGCAGTGCCGGTTCAACCGGTGCGCAATCCTCGCTGGTCTGTAACCTGCCAGTCATCGAGCCTGGTGCCACGGCGACAGTCGAGTACACGGTGCGACTCACAAGCGCCTCCTATCCACAGGTGGCCAGCGGCGTCTTCGTCGGCGATGTGTTTGGCAATAATGTGCGTAATGACGCCTTCGTGTTTGTCTATCAGGATACCTTGCGGGACAGCGACAACGATGGCCAGTCAGACTTCAACGAGGCCTTCACCAATACCGATCCGAACAATGCGGCGTCGGTAATAGACAACGATTTCTTTGCCGAGATTGATCTGATGTTCCTGTACACCGATCGCTTCGTCAGCGCCAGTGGCGGCGTGTCGCCGGAATCGCGCATCAACGAACTGGTGGAGATTACCAATGGCTACTATGCCAACAGTGCGGCCAGGATTCGTTTTCGCCCGGTCTACTACGAACAAACCAGCTATGCGGTCAATGACAACCTGAACACGGCCTTCTCGACTCTGCGCAATGGTGCCTCGCCATTCGCCTCGGTGGCTGCCATCAGGGATGCCGTGGGTGCGGATATCGTCGTGCTGGTAGACGGCGTGGTGCAGAACTCCTCAGTCTGTGGACTGGGCACGACCCCGGGCGTCGGTTTCGAAGGCGAGTTCTATCATCCGACCATCATTACCCCGGACCTGCTCGTCACCATGTTTACTCCCGGCAGTGGCTGCAGCGACATCGTGCTGGCGCACGAGTTGGGTCATAACCTGGGCCTTAACCATTCACGGCGAGAGAGCGGTGCCCGCGGCACCTTCGACTATGCACTGGGCCACGGGGTGAATGGCTCATTCGTCACCATCATGGCGAGCCCCTCCGATTATCCTGGCGCCAGCAAGATTGCCCTGTTCTCGAATCCCGACAGCACCGACTGCAACGGATTTCCCTGCGGCGTCTCTCGCAATGACACGGAGTTGGGCGCCGATGCCGTGTTTACCCTGAACCATACCCGCCACCAGGTGGCGAAGCGCAGAACCTCAAGGGTGCTGCCCATCACCAGCCTCAGCGGCACCTCCAATCTCATCATGTACGGGGGCGCCAGTCGCAGCAGTGACAACAGCAGCAACGTCAGTGTGTTCTCGCCCCAGGATGCCATCGATGTTTCTGCCACCCTGTTGATTCCCAGTGAACACCAGGGACAGCCGGGGCAGACCTATGCGGTGATTTCCGTCGCCGGGGCAGGCTTCTTCTACCGGGATGCCAACGGCGCCTACCAGAACTGGGACGGTTCCCTGGACACCTTGCAGGGCAGGATCTCACCGCGCGCACTCAATGCCAGCGAGACGGTCGCGGCCTTCGACGATTTCATTCCGGCCAGCGTCGGTGTCAATGCGGCTAACGTCAGCGTGTTCTTCGCCTATTCCATCAGCGGTAGCGACGTGTTCGTGTACAGCAGCAACGGCGTCCCGTTCACCATTCAGCCCTGAGCCGCACAGGCTCAGTCGAGGAAGGTCTGCAGGTAGGCCACCGCTTCTGATACGGGTCGACCGTCTACATCCACTAAACGGTTGGCCTCACGCATGGCGGCATCGGAAATCTTTCTTTCAAGATTGCTCACCACGGCCATAAACCCGGGATGCGCTGCCGCTTCTGCCGATACCACCAGGAATCCATCGTAGGGCGGCAATGCGCCTTCCGGGTCGTCCAGTATCAGCAGGTCAAAGGCTGCCACCCTGCCATCGGTGGTATAGGCCGAGATGATGTCTACCTGTCCCTCATTAACCGCGGTATACATGAGAGTCGTATCGAAGGTGAGCTTCTCGCCGAAATCGATGTTGTAGGTATCTCTCAACTGAAACCACTCCGGTCGACTGAAGAATTCGAGGTCTCCCGCCGCCACCAAGTCTGCCGCATAGGGACGCAGGTCGCTGATGCTGTTCAGCCCCAACTCGGCGGCCCGATCCCGACGCATGGCCAGTGCATAGAGATTCTGAAAGCCCAGGCGGCTGCCGTTGGTTAGATTGTCGGTACGCGCGATGTAGTCGCTTACTTCCGCCATGATGGCTTCCCGACCGGGGTTGTCTTCCTGCAGCATCTGGTTCGTCCACACCGTACCCGAATATTCTAGGTACACATCGACACTGTTGCTGGCTGTGGCCTCGTACACCACCTCTGTACCCATACCCAGGCGCTGTTCGGTGGTAAACCCTGCCGCCTCCAGCTCTGCAGCAACCAGCCCGGCGATAATGTATTGCTCGGTGAAGCCCTTGCCGCCGACCACGAAGTCAACCTCTTCCTCGGGGAGCAGGCTGTAGATAATAAAGCCCGTACAGAATATCAGTGAAGTGATCACTGCATTGCGCACCAGACGAAAGCGCTTCTCATCGACCTGCTCGACCCGATTCTCTGCGAGCCACTGAATACCGCCGATAATGGCATCGAGAATCACCGCCATGGTCGCTGCCGCGACACTGCCCACTGTGACCGCCACCAGATTGCGAGTCTGCAGGCCGCTGAAGATGAAATTACCGAAGCTGGTGGCACCGACCAGGGTGGACAGGGTGGCGAGGCCCACCGTCCACACCGCGGCGGTGCGTATGCCGGCTATGATGACGGGCAAGGCGAGGGGTATACGAACCTGCAACAGGATTTGTCGTGATGACATGCCGATGCCCCGCGCCGCTTCCACCACGTCGTCGGTAATCGACTCCAGACCGGTCACGGTGTTGCGCACGATGGGCAGCATGCTGTACAGAACCAGTGCGGTAATGGCCGGCACCAGGCCAATGCGACCGCCGAGCAAGGCAACCACCAGCGCGAGAATAGCGACGCTGGGAATCGTTTGAATGATGCTGACGAGCGTGAGCAGCGGACCCTTCACCCGCGCGGACTGGGCGGCCCACACCCCAAGGGGAATCGATATGGCCACGCCCAGGGACATGGCAATTAGGGTAAGGGTCAGGTGTCCCTGAAAATAGTCAGGCAGGAGCAGGAGCTGTTCGCGGAAATTGTCGCTCACTGGTTCAACTCGCAGACCGGCGCAGCAGCTTTTCCAGCCGATCTGCACGCTGCCTCGGCATCTCCACGATCTCCTGCACGTAATCGTGGGCCGGATTATTCAGCAGCTCATAGGGTGTTCCGATCTGCAGCACTTCGCCCCCCTTCATGACGGCGATGCGATCCGCCATGAGCAGGGCCTCGGTCATGTCATGGGTCACCATGATGACCGTGAGGTTCAGTTTCGCCTGGATGCGTTTGAATTCTTCCTGCAACTCGGCACGGGTGACGGGGTCCAGTGCACCGAAGGGCTCATCCATCAAAACGACGTCGGGCTGCGCCGCCAGGGCGCGGGCGACCCCGACCCGTTGCTGCTGCCCACCGGACATCTGGGAAGGCAGGCGCTCACCATACTCTTCCAGTGGCAGCCCCACCATGTCCAGGGTTTCCAGGCAACGCTGCTGGATGCGCGATTCATCCCATTGCAGGAGCCTCGGTACCGCTGCCACATTCTCGGCTACCGAATAGTGGGGAAACAGGCCGATGCCCTGAAACACGTAGCCGATATTGCGGCGCAGTTCCTGGGGGTTGCGCGCCATGACATCTCTGCCGGCAATGGAGATCAGGCCGGAGCTGGGTTCCTCCAGGCGATTGATCATCTTCAGGGTAGTTGTCTTGCCACAGCCACTCTCACCGATGAGGCCCAGCAACTCACCCTCTTCCACGGTAAATGACGTGTCGGCCACGGCCCAGCTTGCGCCGCCGTCATAGGATTTGCGAACGTGCTGCAGTTGTATCATGGCGAGTCATACTAACAAGCCACAGTGACATAACAAGTGCGGGAACCGAGCTATTGCTGAATTACTGGCGGCCTGCGGCCTCGCGACCAAGATTCAGGGCGTTGCGGGCACCGGCCGGGAGACCACCGTCGACTCCAACCGTGACGAAACGGAAACCTTCCTGCAAGCGCTGCTCCACGGTGCGGGCATTGGTGGTGATGGCGCAGGGCACGTCGTGCCGCAGGCAGGACGCGAGCACCGTCTGGATCGCGGCCTCTACTTCCGGTGCTGCGGAGCTGGTATAGCCCATGGAGGTGCTCAGGTCAGAGGGGCCGATAAAGATTCCACCTACTCCCGGCACCGTGATTATCTCCTCGATATTCTCCACGCCAGCGGGTGACTCGATGAACATGATGGCCAGCAATTCGCCATTGGGATCGAGGGGCCATACATCCGCACGCTCGTGATAGTCGCGGATACCCCAATACCAGGCGGCGTTGGAGGGGTTGCGCCCCCTGAGGCCCGCCGGCTCGAAATCAGCGGCGCCGTTGTATTGCGGGTAACGGGTCGCCCTTACCGCCAGTTCGGCCTGCTCCCGGTTCTCGATGGCCGGAAAGAACACACCATAGGCCCCTACATCCAATACCTGTTTCACCTGGGCCACCAACTCTTCGGAGCCGGCGGCGGCCGGTATACGCACCAGGGGCACCACATCGGGTTGCAGGTTTCCCTTGGCCAGGATGCTGCGCTTGTCAGTCATGCCCAGCAGGAAACTGCGCAGGCGTTCGATGTCGAAGGGGGAATGCTCCATATCGATGAACAGGAAATCGAGGCCGGAGGTGGCCATGGCGCGGGCATTGTCCAGTGAATAGTCGAAGGACAACACACCGAATGCCGGCTGTTCGTTCTCAAGGAGGTCGATCAGGGTGTTGAGTCGGACGGGGTCTTCCTGACCCTGGGATGGCAGGGCGGGAAGTAACAGGCATAAGGCCAGACTCAAGCGGAGAACGTTTCTTGTCATCAATGCAATCATGCGCCTGAGCCTGGTTCGTTTCTGTTTTTACCTAACGGGCTCTCCAGGGCGGCTCAATCAGCAACTCGGGATCCGCGTCGGGCTTGGGTACGAACTTCTGGGAGCGACCGTACTGATTGTCACCGCCGATCAGGTTACCGGCCGGGTCAACCGTGAACGTGTGAACTTCTAGATAGCCATCGGGCAGTTCCCTGGGGACGAGCCAGGTGTATTTCAGATTGCCTTCGAAATCGAAATTCAGGAAGCGCAGTGGTTGCAGGGCGGTAATCCAGAAATCGTTCTCATTGACGACGATGTCCAGTGGCATGCCGGTGGGATGACCGATAGAGCGCTCAAACGACATGACGGCCGGATCGTCGGTGGTTCGGAACAGATTTACCTCGAAGCCGGAACGATCCGTCACGAAGATGCGACCCTCGGGACCAATGCCTAGGGAGTGAATGGTGTTGAACTGCCCGGGGCCGTCACCAGCCTCACCGAATTGGCCCAGGTAATTCATATCATTATCGAAGATCATGATCCGGTTATTTCCCAGGCCATCGGCTATCAGGATGCGACCGTCGGGCAGGAACGCCACGTCCTGCGGCATGTTAAAATGGCTTTCATCATCGCCTGGCACAAGCTTCTCGCCGTAGGTAGCCAGTACCTCGCTGCCATCGTTGGCGATGACATAGATCTGGTGGAAGGTTTCATTCACCAGCCAGATGCGGCTCTCCGGGTCATAGGGGCTGATGCGGATGCGATGTGGGCCGGGGCCCTCGGAGTCTTCACACAGGTAATCCAGGTGATCCCAGATCTCCGTGACTTCACCATCGGCATTCAGGGTGTAGAGGCAGTTCTGCCACACCCGACGGTTAGTCTCGGTGAGCACATTGATACCCAGATAGCCCGCATAACCGGGGAAGTCTTCCGGCAGTGGGTAGGGCAATACGGTTTCGCCACGCTGGGCAACGATGATGCGATCTTCCGATTCTGCCCACAGACCGGAATTACCACCGAAGCCGTAGCCCTCTTCCTGGAAGGGCTTATGCCAGCCAGAAATAATCGTGTAGGGGCTCTCTCCGATGCGGCCGCGCGCATTGCCCTGCTGGGCCAGGGCCGTGGACCCGATGGTCAACGAACCGAGAGATATTAGTAATGTCAGGAGACGGGCTGCTGTTCCCATGGTACACCTCTGCCTGGGTAGGCTTGTTATTCTTCTCAAGCTGCCAATCATGACAAATTACGGGCGGGCGGTATACCGCCTGAGGGCCTAATTTTGCTGTTCGTAGCGCGTTTGCCACGTTGTCGCGGGTTTAGCCTTGGGCGGCGCGAATCTCCGCCTTCCTGGCCAGTCGCGCCTGGTGCAAAACCGGCTCTGTATAGCCATTGGGCTGCAGGCGTCCGGAGAACACCAGCTCACAGGCGGCCTGAAATGCTATGGAATTGTCGGGATCAACCGCCATGGCCTGGTACAGGGGATCATGCTGATTCTGCTCATCCACGACCGCCGCCATGCGCAATAGCGTTTCCACCACCTGCTCCGGACTGCAGATGTCGTGGTGTAGCCAATTGGCAATATGCTGTGAAGAAATTCGCAGGGTCGCCCTGTCTTCCATCAGGCCCACATCGTGGATGTCCGGTACCTTGGAACAACCGATGCCCTGATCTACCCAGCGTACCACGTATCCCAGAATCCCCTGGGCGTTATTGTCCAGTTCAGCCTGGATGACATCCGCACTCAGGCTACCGGGATCTTCCCGGAGCGGCAGTTGCAGGATGTCATCGATGCTGGCCGCAGCTCGCCTGGCCAACTCCTCCTGAACCGCCGCCACATCGATCAGGTGATAGTGCATGGCATGCAGAACGGCCGCCGTGGGTGACGGTACCCAGGCAGTATTGGCACCGGCCTCAGGATGCACCGATTTCTGCGCCAGCATATCGGCCATGCGATCCGGCATGGCCCACATGCCCTTGCCTATCTGGGCCCTGCCACTAAAACCACAGGCCAGGCCCACGTCCACGTTGTTAGCCTCATAGGCCTGTATCCAGCGCGTCGCCTTCATGTCGGCCTTCGGCACCATGGGTCCGGCTTCCATGCTGGTGTGAATCTCGTCCCCGGTACGATCGAGAAAGCCGGTATTGATAAATACCACTCGCGAACGCGCCTCGGCGATGCATTGCTTCAGGGAGAGGCTGGTGCGCCGTTCCTCATCCATGATGCCAAGCTTGAGGGTGTTGGCAGGCAGTCCGAGCATGGATTCCACGGCCGTAAACAACTCACAGGTGAAACGCACCTCCTCTGGCCCGTGCATCTTGGGTTTTACGATATACACCGAACCCTGTCGCGAATTACTGAGCCGGTTCTTGCCGGCCACATCGATGGCCCCGATAGCACCGGTGATGACCGCATCGAGTATACCCTCGAACACCTCTTCTCCATGGTAGCGGATAGCCGGGTTACGCATCAGGTGCCCCACGTTGCGCACCAGCATGAGACTGCGTCCCGGCAGGGTAAATTCGTCTCCCTCAAGCGACCGATAAACTCTGTCTTCGTTCAATACACGGGTCAAGGGTTCGCCGGCCTTGATGAAGGTTTCCTGTAATTCGCCCGTCATCAGGCCGAGCCAGTTGCGGTATACCTCTGCCTTATCCTCACCGTCCACGGCGGCGACTGAATCTTCGCAATCCTGGATTGTGGTTACCGCTGCCTCCAACACCACATCACTGACCCCGGCCTTGTCACTGCCACCGATCTCGGATTCCGGATCGATCTGGATTTCAATATGCAGTCTATTGTTGATCAGCAGGATGGCTTCGGGGGCATCCTGCTTTCCCCTGAACCCGATAAGCTGTTGTGCTTGCTGCAGAGCCGCAGACCGATGTCCGCACAGCACCTGTAGTTCGCCAGACTCGATGCGATAGGCCGTGGCATCATGATGGCTCGCGTCTACCAGCGGGCAGCTCTGGTCCAGGAAATCGCGCACAACGTTGATGACTCTCGCGCCCCGCAGCGGATTATAGGAACCGGCGCGCTGCGCGCCATGCTCTTCATCGATGGCATCGGTACCATAAAGCGCATCATAGAGACTGCCCCAACGGGCATTGGCGGCATTGAGTGCGAAGCGTGCATTCTTGACCGGCACCACCAGTTGCGGCCCGGCTTGCAGGCTTATCTCTTCATCGACATTCGTCGTGTCGATGCGGAAATCCGGACCAGGCTCACCGAGATAGCCGATACTGTGGAGAAATTCCTTGTACTCCGCGTGGTCATGGGGAAGTGCTGCCTGCCGCCGTGCAGTATGCCAGCTATCGATTCGAGCCTGAAGCGCATCCCGATGCTGGAGCAGTTGAACATTTCGGGGGGTGAAAGCGGTAAAAATTGCGGACAGCGAGGACCAGAATTGCGCGGGCGGCATGCCCAGCTTCGGCAGCAACTCGCCCTCGACGAAGTCGTGCAATTCGCTCGCAATCTCGAGCTCTGCAATCTTGACCCGGTTATCCATAGCCGCAGTGTACTGCGATGCCGCTTATTGGAGAAGGGAGATGTAGTAGTGGGGCGAAGACGGGTCTGGTGTGGCTTGCTGGCCCGTGCGTGCTCAGCTATCCCGCGGAGAGGCCAGCGGGTTTATCGGCCCGTCTTCCTTGCCAGCCAACTCGGACATGCGGATTACGGAATCATGCATCTGCTGCAGCGTCGCCTGAAAGCGCTTGGCGTCCTCGTTACCCGCCGCATGGGCAATCGCAGCGTCATTCAGCTCACGTATGTGGTTGATCATGGCATCGCCTTCCTGCCGCAGCTTGCTGTAGCGGCGCTCATTAGGAAACAGCTTGGTGGACAACCCACACACACCGGCTTCCATAAACAGGACACCCAGCAGGGCCAGAGGCAGTTGGGCGGTGATATCCAGTGAGCCACGCAGTATCACGGCAGAAAAAATAATGCCTATGCCAAGGCCGGTGAGTACGATGTCGATGCTGCGACGAAGATTGCGTTTCATAATAAGGGTTCCGATCTATCCGATTTGTCAGGAAAACCAATGTTCATGCTGGACTCTCGCAATAGATGCCATCGCGAACTGCGATCCTGTGACTTGTACAGGATTAAACCCTGCAGCACCGGACTATTCCTCTACGTCGAAGGATAACTCAGCGGTAAACAGCATTGTGCGATCCCGATCACGGGCCGCCCAATCCAATAGCGTCTCCACACTTTCCCTCACAGTATCGCTATGGACAATGCGACCGTTAATTGAGACCAGCACTGGATCGGCAAAGTTTATCTCTTCCGGATTCAACAGCAGGGTGAAGCGACTGACACCCCTGGCATCCACGGAAAAACTGTTGCCATCCCGTTGCACACGCAGCAGGCTGGGCAGATCTTCCTCTGCAAGTGCTTCCACCACGATCCATTGATTGCGATTGTAGCGGTCGGTACGGTCTGCCACCCACTGTATTTCATCCGGAAAGGGATCCCTGGGATTGGCAGCCTTGAATGCCTCGATGGCCTCTCGCTCGTCGGGCATCCACTCAGTGTTATGACCGCCATCCTCGATCACTCGCCAGGTATAATCCACTTCGGCTTGCTTCAGAATTTCCATGAAGGAAGCCAGGGACGCCGCCGGGTAGAGCCTGTCGTTCTCACCGTTCACTATGTACAGTGGCTTGTTGGCCAGGTTCTCGAAATACAGGCGATAGCCACCTCCACTATTGGGATTCCGCAACACGCCGGGGTGGCCTATGTAGGGCAGGAACGCGGCCCACTCGCTAGGTTGTTTGAACGCGAAAAAATAGGCGCCGGTGCCACCGTCTGAAACCCCGCTGAGAAAGACCCGATTCTCATCGATATTGAATCGCCCCTTCAGCTCCTTGAGGATAGCCGTGAGATTGTCCGCCTGGCTATCTGCCCACCAGTAGGCTTCCTGCCAGGATAGCGGAATCACCATGAAGCGATCTTCCGCATTCAACCTGCTGATGGTGCGCTCCCAAAAATTCTCGCCCGCGGCCGGCTTGGGCCTGCCTACCCCTCCATGCAGAGCAAACTCCACCGGGTATCTCTGCCCGGGATCGTAATCGGCGGGGATGGAAACATAGTAGGGAAATTCCTCTCCCTCAGCCTCGCGGGAGAACACAGCACCACCCTCTTCCCCCGGGGCCTCGTATTCTGGTCCCCGGCGCAGACTCAGGTACATGCGGTAGGCATTGGCGCCGGTGTCGAGAATCTCCTGTTTCACCCTCGCGGATTCTTCGTCACTGCTTGCCTGCCACAGCGCGTTCACCAGCGGCTGTGGCACGGTGGCGTCCTGTGACCAGGCCAGACTGCTCAGGCCGAGCGCGGCCGCCAGGACCGAGCCTGTCAAAATTGCCGCGGGGAGTAAGGGTGTCAGATATCTCATTTTAGTGCCTGCTCTACAGATTCTTTCTTCGTATTTGTTCTTAACCGGCTATCAGAGTTCACCGCCCAATTCGGTATACACGGCTCGCAGGAAGCGATCCGGATCACCGTACTGGTCATTGTAGGCTGCGGTGGGGTTTGCGGCTGCGACGTCATCATAGCTGCGCCCGGCCGCAAGCATGGATTCAACCCGTCCCTTTACATCCAGGATCATATCCCGAAAGGCCATGACATCCATGCGGGTGGAAGGCACACCGTGGCCAGGCAGGATGATGGTATCCGGTCCTGCCGTACCGATGAGCAGCCCCAGGGCCTGCAGAGTGCCATCGAGGGTGCCACCATTATTGGTATCGATTACCGGATACGCTGTGGTACGAAACACATCGCCCGAGTGAATCACATCGGAATCAACGAAATGAATGAAGGTATCGCCATCGGTGTGGGCCGGAGGTACCGGGAAAGCAAACACCTCTTCACCGTTCAGGTGGATGGTGATGGCATCACTGTAGGTAAGCACGGGCAGGGCGTCCCTGGGCGATTGCGCTTCCAGTCTCACCCTGACCTCGTCGCGGGCCAGGATCAGGATGCCCAGCTTGCCCAGGTTCTCATTGCCGCCGGTGTGATCGCCGTGCACATGGGTATTGATGACGAAACGAATCTCGCCATCATTCAGCCCCCTGATGGCTGTCAGGATTCGCTCTGTAAGAGGCGCGAACTGGTCATCGATCATTACCACGCCATCTTCGCCAAGTGACAGACCAATATTGCCGCCCCGGCCCTCCAGGTAATACACGGTGCCTGCGACATGATGGGGAATGATTTCCACGTTACTGAAATCCTGTTGGGCGATCGCTGTCTGGCCAGCGGCGAGCAACAGGGAAGCAAGAAAGGAAAAACCGCGACGGGACCTGTACATAGTGACCTCCTGAAAGGGCTGAAACGCTGCTTAACAGCTGTTCTTGTGTTGTGTGGGAGTCCGGAAATCCAGCATAGAAGCGATTCCGGCAGAAGGCAACGGCAGACAGGGCAATTCGCGACAATTTGGTTTACTCTAACCGCAATCCAGAGCCAGGCACAGACTGCCATGCAGCGCAGGATCAGCCGGGCTCATGCGTATAAACACCCAGACAGATTCTGCTAACACCCATGCCCCGACCGAGACTGCGCCAGATCATAATCCAGGGACTGTTACTGACCCTGCTCGGCAGTCATCTCTCCCTGGCCAGCGCCCAGCGTGACCGGGATGAGAATTCACTGCCGGTGCTGGATTTCGATACCCCCCTGCGCCTCAATTTCTCCGGCAACTGGGAGAAGGATTTCGCGCGCAGCGATCGCTGGGAAGATGAACTGGACCGTCAGCTCAGGCTGCGCCAGGAAACGGCGGCCCTGCAGCAGGCCGGCATCCGCACCGGTACCGGGCCAGCGGTATCCCTCGGCAATCTCAATATCGGTCGCAACTCGTCCCGGGGCGCCAACCTCATCCAGCTTGCGCAGTTGGCTGAGTACATCAATCGCCAGAGCACCCTGCAGATCACCCAGGACCGTAACCAGGTGCGAATCGAACGCAGCGGGGAAGCACCGTTGATCTGTGGGCTCGGAGACGGGGCCCAGACCACCTTCGAGAGCGCCCATGGCACGGAGATCTGTGGCTGGGAGAACCAGCAACTGGTCTTTCTCATTTCCCTGCCGGGCAACATCGTCATCCAGCACCGCTTCAGCGTGGACGCCAATCGCGAACAGCTGCGCATGGTAACCAGCGTGAACAGTAACGGTGGTACGCCCTTCAACCTGATCCAGGCCTTCAATCGCTACGATGTGGCAGCCGATGAATTGAACTGCATCGTGACGGTGAGCCGTGGTCGTGTGTGCAGCCAGGTCACGCCTTTGCAATGATAAGCGGCAGTGACATGAAAAAGTTGCGGAACATGGCTGGCAGCAGCACGATCTTCCTGATCGCAGTCCTGCTGCAGGCCTGCTTCAGCGCTGGGCCTGCTGAGCCCGTCACGCACTATCCGGAATTTCCGGCAGTGGGATCGATCACACTGCAAACCAGCGCGGAAGACAGCGACATCTACCTGGATGTTGGCATCGGCGTCTTCACCAATACCTATCACGAGAATGAGACCGAAACCTACGGCGACTGGATATTTACAGAGATCCGGGACAACGAACGCCATTACCTGCCTTACCTGTTGCGTGACACCCTGCTCAATTCCGGTCACTGGGGTGCCGTGCGGGTGCTGCCCCAGGCAGATCCTTCGGTAGACCTGATGCTGACAGGCACGATTCTCTACTCCGATGGGTCGCGCCTGGTGCTTGCCATAGAAGCCACCGACAGCACCGGCCGGCGCTGGCTGCAGAAGACCTACGCCGACGATACCCGGGCTGAAGATTACCCGGACTCTTCCCGCCTGCGAGCCGCCAGCCAACTGGAACGGGAGGACCTGAAGGAACCGTTCCAGGATATCTACAACCAGATTGCCAATGATCTGCTGGCGGCACTGACGGCCAGCACCCCTGAGCAACTGCAGATCGTGCAGCGCGTTTCGGAGCTGGTTTACGCCAGGGATCTGGCACCCGACTCCTTTGCCCAATCCCTCGACACCGATGCCCAGGGCTATCTGACGGTCAACACCCTGCCGGCCGAACAGGACCCCATGATGAACCGGGTGCTGGAGATGCGCCGTCGTCATCATCTCTTCATCGATACCGTGGATGATTACTACCAGGCCCTGTTCGCAGAGATGCAGGCTTCCTACCTGGTATGGCGGCGTTATGCCTACGACCAGGAGAATGAACTGGAATTCACTACCCGGGAAAGCGCCGACCAGGACCTGTTCAGTTCGACCAATACCACCCTTACCCTGATGCAGCGCTACAACCGCTACCGCTGGGCGAAGATCTACGAACAGGAGTTCCTCGAGTTGGCCACTGGATTCAACAGGGAGCTGGCACCCACCATCCTCGAACTCAATCGCAACGTGCATGGCCTGTCTGGCACCATGGAAGAGCAGTACCTGCAGTGGCGACGAATCCTGCGCCAACTCTTCGAACTGGAGACTGGCGAACTGGAACGTCTTCCAGGCGCCGCCAACTAGCTCGTTTCGTCGCCTTTTTCGACGCCTGACAGCTGCGAGGAATTTTGCTTTTTTGCCAAATACGGTAGTCTCTTGGCACTACCCTGCTGTTCCACAACAAGAAAAAACAAGAACAATAAAGAAACAATAAAGGAAGGAGGTGGCCCATGAACGATAGCCAGGCAATTAGCAGAAGCGCCAGATTGAAATGGATTATTGGAGGTAGCCTCGGCGGACTGCTGGCGGTGGCCGTAGTGGGGTTCTTCATCTATTCCTCGGTCTGTCCCTGTGACCGTACCCCGGGAGGCTTCCTGCTGGGCGAAGCGGCCGAAGGCCCCGTCAGCGACTGGCGTTTTGCCAACGATGTGCCCCTGTGCCAGCTGCAAATCTATGCTGGCATTCGCCCGCATTCCGTGAACCTCAACTGCTTCGCCACGCCGGAAGGCGAGATGTATCTCAGCTGTTCAGTTTGCGACAGCAAGTACTGGGCCTCGAAGGTAGAGGCCAATGAATCCGCCGTCATGAAGCTGGATGGCATTACCTATCCCGTGGTCTTGAACCGGGTACAGGACCCGGCCAGAATGGACCACGCGTGGGCTGCGCGTGTGATAAAGTTGCAGATCCACGGTGGCGGGCCATTCAATCCCATACCTGACCTTGATGCGGTGCGACCGGATCACTGGTGGACCTACCACGTCACCTGGCGCGGTTAGGTGAAAGACACAGACATTTTCGCCATGGGAACGCTCCATCGACACTCGCAATCAACCCTTTCTAACCGTACCTTTTACAGGAACACACGCAAGGACATCGCCATGAAGAATACCAAGATACTGACTTTTGCGATCACCGGGCTGCTCGGCACGGTCTCTTCCATGAGCCTGGCCCAAGGTGACAGCTGGGTAGACAAGGCCGTCCATAATTTTGGTGCCCCCATCAATACCTTGTGGGCGGAGGGCGAGCTCTCCTTCGCCGCCGATGGCACCATGGTCTACTGCAGTGCGCGTGAGGACATGGCCGTTGCCGAGGGTGATCCCAAGGATCTCTATATCGCCTACTTCAACGAAGAGACCGGCACCTGGGGTGACCCCATCAACATGGGCATACCCATCAACCAGCCGCCACGCACCGACGTCGACCCACTGCGCAAGGGTGACGACCGCGAACCCTGGATTACCGCCGATGGCAACACCATCTATTTCAAGTCTGATCGCCTGGCTACCACATCGCCACGCAACAACAACGACCTGTTTGTCACCCGCAAGGTGAATGGCCAGTGGACCGAGCCAGAATTGGTGGGTTTCCCCATCAGCACCAACGAAGGCGACGAGCACTGCCCCGCCATCCTGCAAGACGGTGAGACCCTGTGCTTCGCCTCGCGCCGTGCCGGCGGCTACGGCGGCTCCGATATCTATTGTTCCAGCCCCGATGGCAATGGCGGCTGGACCGAGCCGGTAAACCAGGGCCCCAACATCAATACGGCTGCCGAGGAATTCCACTTCACCCAGGACACGGATGGCGTGGTGTATTTCACCTCGGCCCGTGAAGGTGGCTACGGCGGCATGGACATCTGGGGTGCCATGCAACAAGGCCCCAACAGCTGGGGACCCGCGCGTAATCTCGGCCCCCAGGTGAACACGGCATCCGCCGATATGTGCCCGGCCCTGCCACCCGGTGGCGATAGCTTCTCCTGGTTCTCATCCCGCCAGGACAACAGCCTCGGCAACATCGATATCTTCTGGACCAACAAGGTCAACACCCAGTAGGGTAATCCCGAAAGTTCCTGCTGGGCTTGAACGGCATCAAGCCCGGCCTGCCCGACACTCTGAGCGCAGAAAAGCGTTACGTTGTTGTCCGGATGGATTCTCTTTCGGTCTAACACGTGTGAATACACGAGCGCCAAGAAGACTTCGATGTCTCGGCTGTCATTGGACGAGCGGCTGTGGGGCGGCAGGGTTTGCGACCCGCCAGTCAAGGCCCGCGCTGAACGCACGAAAAAGACCGTAGG
>JAYPVK010000021.1:0-23561 GCA_038134565.1 Pseudomonadales bacterium
GTCCTATTATAGGTATCCCCCATAGGGTCTTTTACCTTATGAGCGATTTGAAGCTCAATAAGCACCGAACGAAAACCCAGCTGCTCCTCAAGAAAAGTTCTGCCCATCGCCCTGAACCCGTGAGGACAAATAGCGTCTTTATCAAAGCCTAGGGTTCTCAGGGCTGTCCTAACGCCATTATCACTCATAGGCCTTGTTTTCCCTCGAGCATTTGGAAACACGTATTCACTGCCTTCGGAAAATAGCCTTGCTTGCTCCAGAAGCTCCATGGCCTGCCTTGGAAGTGGAGTGATGTGGTCTCGGTTAGACTTTTGATTCTCAGACGCCCTCACCCACCTGGACTGCTTAAAATCAATTTCAGACCACCGCATGGTTCTTATCTCACCGGGGCGCTGAAACAGCAGGATAGAGAGCTTCAAAGCGATAGATACTACGCCAAGTCCCCTGTAGTCCTGCGCCGCCAACAAAAGCCTCTTTAGGTCTTCCGGGTCTGTGAGGGCAGCGTAGTGCTTTACCCTAACCTTTTTTAGGGCCTTGGATAAACCAACGGCAGGATTTCGCTCAAGTCGGCCCGTTATTCGCGCATAATCGAGTACTTGGCTGACCAGCTGGCAGGCTCTATGAGCTATATCAACCGTCCTTCGCTCTATGACCCTTAACACTGAGAGGATCTCAGGCTCAGCGAGCGCAGATACAGGACGCCGCCCCAGGGGTGGAAACAAGTCCTTTTTCATTATTCTGAGGCTTCTGGTCCGATAACTTTCTGACTTATCAGCCATATGGCTTTCAAACCATTCATTGGCTACCGCTTCAAAGGTCTCACCAGCGGCAATACTCTGGGTTAGCCGTTTCAGTCGCTTAAGCTCTGCAGGGTCATCACCCCTTGCCACAGCCTCTCTGGCGGCCAGATGTTGCTGTCTGGCATCCGCCAAGCTGACATCCGGATATGTGCCTAAGGAGAGTGTTTTACGCCTACCCGCCACGGCATAGTCATAGCGCCAGTATTTGCCCCCATTGGGGTGAAGGAGGACGTATAAGCCACGCCCATCGGTTAGCTTTCTCGGCTTTTCGCCAGATTTTGCTTTATCTACTTGAATGGCCGTAAGTTTTTGCAAGGCTCACCCCCTATTTACGGTATAAGAGGGTGGTAGTATGGCATGTGCCGTAAAATATACCGAGAAAATCACGGTATATAAGGGCACGACAGGAGACTATGGTGAATTTAGAATTCTTTTTATCTACTTGTTTTTAGTGGTTTTTAACTACCATAAAGACTTTTAGCTACAAGCTTTTGGTCGGAGTGAGAGGATTTGAACCTCCGGCCCCTGCCTCCCGAAGGCAGTGCTCTACCAGGCTGAGCTACACTCCGACTAAGCAATTATTTTACCTGACTTTTTCGACAATGCTCACCCGCTGAGCGAGATAAAATCAGGATTTCGTGGACAACAAACTAACCCCACCCACCCCCGTTCAGGAGTGGGTGGAGTGGCTTGCCTAGATTCGCGAACGGGTCAATTGCACATCCGCATTGCGCCACAGTGAATCGAACTGGCGCTTGGTGATGATGGCTTCCTGTTCCTTGCCCTGGGCTTCCTGGGCCTGGTACAGGCCGAAAGTTGACCAGCCGTTCTGCTGGTTCCATTGCAGGTCCTTCAGGTACACCTCTTCCGCTTCCTCGGGACGGCCCGCGTCCAGCAGGGCGGCGCCCTGGTAGAGACGCATGGACTGACTCCAGTCGGGTGGCTCGGTGTAGTTGAGGTTGTCCTGGAATTCCACGGCGTGGCCGTAGTGCATAATGGCGGCGTCGAGGTTGCCGTCTGCTTCCTCGATCTCACCCATCAGGGCGTGCATGGCCAGGTTGAGTACGTGGGCAGCCGGTGTTGGGCCGACCCCCGACTCGTTGACATCGGTGGCGGCGATCTGGTCACGGATGTTCTGCAGTTCCGCACGGGCCGGGTCCATGTGGCCCTTGGCCACGTGGGCACTACCCATCACATAACTCCACATACCGGACAGGTAAGGGTTGGTGGCCTTGGCCCGGTTGGCGGCGTTGTCGGCATGAATCTTGTCCCACTTGCCGAAGACCTTGTCCGTGATCCATTCGTGGGCGATGGTCTTGGCGCCTCGACTGCCGTTGGCGACATTGCGGGCTGCGGCTTCATAGGAAGCTTCGTAGCTGCCCTGCAACATGTTCGCGTAGCGCACGAAATCCAGTGCATGCGGCTTGTGAATCTTGTGCGACAGCGGGTAGGTGCCGATCAGGGGAAAGTTGGTGTCACCCCAGATTTCGGCGAACTGATCGTCCACGACCTGTGAGCGCTCGTTGATGTCGATGGCCTTCTCATACTCGCCGACCCGCAGGTAAATATGGCCGGGCATGTGCACCATATGACCACTGATAGGCACCGTCGCTTCCAGTTTCTGGGCGGCGGGCATGGCCAGTTCGGGCTCGGCTGACATCTCCATCAGGTGGATGTACAGGTGGTTGGCACCGGGATGGTCGTGTTCGAGAGTCATCGCCGTTTCCAGTGCAGCCTTGGCTTCGGCGGTGCCGGGCTTGGCGGAACCGTCCAGGTTCCAGTAATCCCAGCGGGTGGTGTTCATATAGGCTTCGGCGAACACGGAATGGATGTCGGCATCCTCGGGGTACTTCACCGTCAAGTCACGCATGGCATCCAGGTAGGCGAAGTCGCGCTCGCGGCTGTCAGGAATCGCGTCCTTGTTATAGAGCACGAACATGGCATTAATCATGTCCCGTTCTTTCTGGGTGCCGTTGTTGGCCAACTCCAGTGCGGTGCGGATGGCTTGCAGGCCAGTGCCCTGGGGGTCATCCGGCAGGCCCTGGTAGCGGCTGTTGGGATTGGGTCCGATGGCGTGGGCCATACCCCAGTAGGGCATGGGGTGATCCGGCGCCAGCCGGGATGCTTCCTGGTAGGAGGCGATGGCCTCCGGGAAGTAGAAACTCCAGGCCATTCGCAGGCCCTGGTCGAAGAAGGCGTGGGCTTCGTCAGACTCGATGGAGGTGTGGTAACTGTAGGTTCCGCCACCTGGAATCATGATGGCCAGCGGCTCATCCTGGGCTTGTGTAGAGAGTGAAACCCCCAGAAACAGCGTCGCTGCACTCGCAACTAGCAACTTGCGCATGTATCTCTCCTTTTCTGACTTCAGAACAGACTTTTATTATGTGTCATTTAATGTGTGTCACTGCAATGGAATGACACTGGCTCCTGAGAACAGACTGTCCGCACTGAACCTGCATTCGCTTTCGATGACAGGCGGGCAGTATAACCTTTAGCCCCGGGCTAGAGTAGACACCCGCGGTGACCACTTCCTGTTCGCATGGCGTTGCGTCGCGTGGCCTGGACGCCTAATCTCGATTCGCATACCGTGTGAGCAAACCCGCGCTTCCGTGCAGAGCCACCCGGGTGACCGTAAGTTCGGAACGGCCGCAGGACCGTCCCCGCTGCTACAAAAGGAGCCTATAGATGACCGACACAGATCCTCTCGTGATCGACGTCTTCACCGACTATATCTGACCCTGGTGTTATCTCAGTACCGTGAGTATTGAAAAACTGAAGGCCAACTACCCGGTAAGCATTCGCTGGCTACCCTTCCCTCTGCATCCCGACACGCCGGCGGAAGGAAAATCCCTGGCCGAGCTATTCGCCGGGCGCGACATCGAGCCCATGCGCCAGCGCATGAAGGCGTTGATGGCTGAGGCCGGACTGGACTATGGCGAGCGCAGCCACACCTACAACAGCCGACTGGCTCAGGAACTGGGCAAGTGGGCTGACACCCAGCAAGGGGGCGAGGCCATTCACGACGCGCTCTACCGCGCCTACTTCGTGGACAACAGCAATCTCTACGATGTCGATCTGCTGGTGGGCATCGCGGAAAACGTTGGGCTCGATGGTCCTGCCGCCCGTGCCGTGCTGGAACAGCGCTTATTCAAGGCGGCGGTGGATGCGGACTGGCAGCGGGCCCGGGAGATAGGCATCACCGGCGTACCCACCTTTTACAGGGATGACCTGGTGGTGGTGGGTTGCCAGCCTTACGATGTACTGGAAAGATTCGTGAAACACTTACTGCAGCAAAGAGAGCACCCTGCACCATGACTCAGAGAACAGCCCTGGTCACCTGTGTCGATCGCTACATGGGTCCGGCCATCAAAACCAAATTTGACGCACTGGGTTTCCAGGTAATCGGCGGTCCTTCCCCCATGACCAAGCAGCAGGATTGCGAGGCACTGATTGCCGCCGCCGGTGACATCGACATCCTGGTGGCCAACCTGGCCGAGCCGCCCATGACCGGGCCGGTGCAGAACATCGACAACGGTGACTGGCACAGGCTCTTCGATGCCCTGGTCCATCCGCTCATGTACCTGGTACGCGCGGTGACCCCGCAGATGCTGGCGAGACAGTCTGGCAAGATCATCGCCGTGACCAGCGCGGCGCCGTTAAAGGGTATTCCCAACAACGCGGCCTACTGTGCAGCCCGGGGCGCACAGAATGGGTTCATCAAGGCGGTGGGCCTGGAGCTGGCGCGCGCCAACATCCAGGTCAATGCCATTGCCCAGAACTATATCAACAACAATACCTATTATCCCGATGACTTGCTGGACGACGCGAAATTTCTTGATCACGTGAAGCGCAATGTACCGACCAACAAGGTAGGTGCTGCAGAGGAAACGGCGGAGCTGGCCGCCTACCTGGCCAGTGACCAGTGCCAGCACATGGTGGGCCAGGTCATTCCGTTGGCGGGTGGCTGGGTTACCTGATATGGCGTTGAGGATAGCGAAGCGAACCTAGTGCTGTTCGTCGTCTTAGTCGATGATGTCTTCGATGGGATCATTGGCCACACTGCGATGGGCCAGCAGGAGCCAGTCCTGCATCAGGGCGCGGGCCATGATGTTGATCTCGGGGTTCTTCAGGTCCACCGCATCGGGCGTGGTGAACTCCATCAGGCCCTGCACGATCTCCCGCAGTTGCTGTGAGCTGAGTTCAACCCTGTAGCATTTCGAGTTTCTGTCGCCATCGTCGCCGTGGTAGACGGGTTTGCCGCCGGCAATATTGCGCACGTCCAGTGCCAGCTGCGGCTTCTTCCTGCGCAACAGATCGAAGGTCATGAGCAGGCTGGCCCGACTGAAGACTTCAGGCTGGCTTACCTGTTCGAGAAATTGATCGCGTTCCAGCTGCATTTCCTGTCATTCCCTTGCCACGGCAATCCGGCCGCAGTGACTTAAGTATAGACAGGGATCAGGCGCGGGCGGAAAGATTCGGAAAAAATTTCGGCGGCTGGCATGAGCGGCCAGAACCTGCAGATTCTCCGGGCTGGCGACGAGCAGACAACAGCCTCACCCGTCGCTGCGTGGGCCCGACACCACTTTCTTGTCGTGCAGTTTGCCGATGGCTTCACAGCTCAGCCCGAGAATTTCCGCCAGTATCTCGTCGGTATGTTCTCCAAGCTGCGGGGCCGGGCGCAGTGACTCGCGCGCGGCGGCTGAGAAAGTCAGGGGCTGGCCCGGGGTGAGCACTTCGCCGATGCCGGGCTGCTCCATGCGTTCAAACAGCGGGTTGTCATCGGAGCAGTCCGGGTCATTGCTCACCATCTCCTCGATGGTCTGATAGGGCCCCCAGCAGGCACCCACCGCATCCAGTTCCCTGGCCACCTCCCGGGAATCGCGCGCGGCGAACCAGGGCGCGAACAGTGCGCGGATGCGTTCGCGCGCCTGGAAGCGATCCCCCTCGCGCCGGAAGTCCAGTTTCAATTCCTGCTCCAGGGAGATGATGCCCCGCTCGGATTCGGTCACCTCGATCAGCGCCTGCCACTGGTTGGGACTCACACCCACCACCATTACCCGCACCCCATCGCGACAGGCGAAGTCGTGGCCGAAGGTGCCAAAGATGTGATTGCCCATGGGCGCCCTGGCCTCGTTGTTGATTGTCGCCTCGGCGATGTAGCCAAGATGTCCCATGGTAGCCATGGCCACATCGGCCAGCGCCAGGCGAATGAACTGACCCTTGCCGGTGAGTCGGCGATGACGCTCCGCCGCCAGGATTCCCAGGGCGATCTGTTGCCCGGCAATCACATCCCAGGCGGGAAAGGGATTGTTGACCGGTTCCTCGCCATCCCCGGTCAGGAAAGGCAGCCCCACTCGACTGTTCACGGTGTAGTCGAGCGCACTGCCACCATGGCGATCGCCCACCAGGTTCAGATAGATCAGGTCTTCCCGGCGTGCGCGCAGTTCTTTCTCTGCCAGCCAACCCTTTGCCGGAAAATTGGTGGCAAAGATACCGGCATTCTCACCCTGTGCTGTCACCAGGCGAGTCAACAACTCGCGCCCGGCGGATTTGCGAAAGTCCACGGCGATGGAACGCTTGCCCTTGTTCAGGCTGTGCCAGTACAGGCTCACCCCGTTCTCCGTGACGGGCCAGCGACGGTAATCGATGCCGCCGCCGATCTGGTCGAAGCGAATGACGTCGGCACCCAGCTGGGCCAGAGTCATGCCGCCGGATGGTGCCGCGATGAATGCACTGCCTTCTACGATTCGGAGTCCCTGTAATATGTTCTGCAAGATGTCTGGCTCTTTTCCTAGTGGTTAATCTCAGTGACTGGCACTCTAGTCGATCAGCAAATAGCCGTTGTTGATGACGATCTTGTCCTGCTCTACCGACTTGCAGCGAAACGCGTAGGCGTCGCCATCCTGCCATACCTCGGTGCGGATGGTCTCACCGGGATAGACGGGCGCAGAGAAGCGCAGCCGTATATGTCTGAAGCGCTCCGGCTCATAGTTCGCACAGAGCTTGAGCAGGGCATGGGTCATCACTCCCATGGTACACAAGCCATGCAGGATCGGCGCCTTGAAGCCGGCACGGGCGGCGACTTCCGGGTCTGAATGCAGGGGATTGAGATCCCCGGTCAAGCGATAGATGAGTGCCTGCTGTGGCAAAGTGGGCAGGTCGCACACTTTATCCGCTTCCCGTGATGGAATGGGGTCTGTCTTTGGTGTGGCTTTACGCGCCCCACCGAAGCCACCATCACCCCGTGCCAGTACCGTGGTACGCACGGTGCACAGGTCGGCGCCTGTATCCACATTGCGAATGGTGCGTTCGGACTTGATGAGGGCGCCTATGCGCTCGCCCTTGTCGACGACTTCCGTGAGGCGTGTGGTGGCCGCCACCGTGCCGGAACCCGGGAAGGGCTGGTGAATGATCAGCTCCTGTTCGGTTTGCAGCAGTTTCACCCAATCCAGGTCGATGTCCCGCTCTGCGGCCCAGAAGCCCGGGTGCGCCATCACCACAGGCTGGCTGGGCATGACCTTGAGCGACTTCTCGTAGACGAAGGGCAGGCAATTGCGGTCCAGTGGATCCTGTCCCATCCCCACGCCGAGGGCGTAGAGTATGCAATCCCTTTCGTTGTAGGTCTCGGTGATCGTGGGAAACTGGCGACTGGTGAGGTAGTCGGGATCTATGGCCATTGTGCTAGCTTATTATCGGTTTGAGTCAGGTTTTGTGTTTCAGGTCAGATGTACCGGTTCTACCTGGATGCATCGCGCAACAGGAGCTCCCGGGCAATCACCCGTATTGCCAGTACTTCTTCTGCGCCTTCGAAAATGGAAAGCACGCGGGCATCCACGAAGTAGCGACTGACCGCGGATTCCTCGGCATAGCCCATGCCGCCGTGAATCTGCATGGCCTCCCGACACACCCACTCCGCGGCGCGGCAGGCGAACAGTTTAACAAGGCTGGCCTCCATCTGGCCGCTGTCCTTGCTGCTGTTACCCGCCACGGCAGCGTCCATTTTTTCAGCCACGGCGTAGCTGAACTGGCGGGCGGCGGTGATAGTAGCCAGCATGCGGGCGAGCTTGCGCTCGGTCAGCTGGAAGTTCGCGATGGGCTGGCCGAAGACCTTGCGGTCCCAGGCATAGCGCACGGCCTGTTCGAAGGCGGCCTGCATCACACCGGTGGCGCGGGCGGCCGTCTGCAGGCGCCCGCCCGCGAAGCCCGCCATGGTGTAGTAAAAGCCCTTGCCCTGGCCGACTTCGTCACCGACAAGATTGGCGGCAGGCACGAAGTAGTCATCGAAGAATAATTGAAAGGAATGCATGCCGCGATAGCCCAGGGTGGCGATCGCCTTGCCCGACAGGGAGCCGCCCGACTCCTGCTGGTGCTGGAACCCGTGACCGGTGAATGCCGGCTTCTCCACCAGGAACAGGCTCAGTCCCCGGTAGCCCGCCGCCGCGTCAGGATTGGTGCGGGCCAGCACTACCAGGATCTCGGAGCGGCCAGCAAAGGTACACCAGGTCTTGGCACCGTTGAGCAACCAGCCACCTTCCGTTGGCGTGGCGCGCAGGGACACCGCCGCCACATCCGAGCCGGTATCGGGTTCGGTGATGGAGATGGCACAGAGCTTCTCGCCACTGGCCAGCAGCGGCAACCAGTGTTGCTGCTGTTGTTCGGTGCCGCCCGCCAGCAAGGCACGGGCGGCGATCTCGGGACGGGTGATCAGGCTACCGGCCGCACCGAGTGAACCCCGCGACAGCTCTTCGGTCACCACGATCATGCCCAGGCTGTCCGGTTCATCATCGGGTTGCAGGCCGCCGAAGCGCTCGGGAATGCAGGTACCGAAACAGCCCAGCTCCGCCGCCTTGCTGATGATCTGCTCCGGAATGTCGGTGTCCTGCCGATGTATGTTCTCGGCCAGGGGTGCCACCACTTCATCACTGAAGCGCATGAAGGTCTCACGCACCATCTCCTTCTCGTCGGACAGGCTTGATGGCAGGCGCATGAACTTGAATTCGCAACAGTACTCGGCGAGACCATAGCCGCCGCTGCCTTGTGTGCTGCAGTCCAGCCAGGTCGTGATGTCGTCGCTACTCAACAGGCCGGCGACATCGCGCCGCAAGACACCGAGGGCAGAACCGCCCGCGGCAAACCTGCCTAGAATGTCCTTGCAGGTATCGGCGCAGAAACGGATCGTGTTGTCTCTTACCAGGGGATGAGGCTTGTCGACACCACTGGCATGGGCGGCCTGGTAGGCCAACATGGCGCGGGCCGCTTCCAGTTCGGCACTGGCCACTGCGATCTCAAAGCACTGCTGCTGGAATCGATCAAACTTCGATTCGTCAATTCGGCCCTCGACGACCACATTGCGGCGGACATTATCAATGCTCTTGTCTACCACCGCCTGCACTTCTGCCAGAACATATTCAGCCTGCTCGAGGAGCGCGCTGGGTGTGGGGCTGCTGACTTGCTGGAATTCAGGCACGGCTTGTCGACTAAGCAGGACGAAATGCGCCGATTCTACGGGAATGGGCCCGCAATTGCGATGCGATACCGGGGCAGGAATCCTGCTAGAATGCCGCCTCGAAACGAGGCAGCCAATGAGTAAACCCCCAAACAGGAAACCCGGCGCGCGCAGGAGTAGTCCCGCCGCGAGCAATCAGCGACCCCAGGCCCGGCAGGGCAATGCCCCCGGTGCAGACACCAGGTCGAAGAAACGCAAGCCGCTGCGCTACCGGCCACAGAAGTCACCGCGCCTGCGCTGCTTCTTCGGTATACGGTTTACCCTGGCAGATGAGATTGCGGCCATGCGTGAGGAGCTCAGCGCATTGCGCGGCGATTCTGCGGAGGCGATACGCCTTGCATCCGACCAGAACCTGCACATCACGCTTAAATTCCTGGGTTCCGTGGAAGAGTCCAACCTGCCCATACTGGAATCCATACTGAAGGAAGTGGCACTGCGACACGGACCCATGGCACTGCATGCCAGTGGCGCCGGTGTGTTCAAGAACTCCTGCTGGGTGGGCATCGATGAAGATGCGGGCCTGACAAAGCTCGCGCAGGACCTGGATACGGCCTGCATGGCGGTCGGCGCCCTCAACGAGGACAAGGCCTACCTGCCCCATGTTACCGTGGCGCGTTTCGGCAAGGACGTGAAACCCAAACTCTCCGCGCTGCTGGAGAAGTTCGCCGAGCACAAATGGGGAACGATCAGGGTGGACCAGATTTGCCTCTATCGTTCCGACACCCTGGCGGAAGGTGCCAGGTACACTGTCATTAGCGAAGCGAAACTGGACGGGGAAAAAGCACTCGCTGCGGAACCGGCCGAAACACCATCGGGCTAGTATCACCCGTTCTGGTCGGGCTCTGCTTGGTCGGAGCCTCGACTATTTACCGTAGCGAGGATTGATGAGGGAGTTCAATACATGATCCTCCCATTGACCATTGATCAGAATGTATTCCCTTGCATAGCCTTCACACTCAAATCCCAGGCTGGCGAGCAGGGCCTCTGAGCGCCGGTTGTCCGGCATGTGGTTCGCCATTACCCGATGCAGCTTCAATTCATCGAAGGCGTAGGCGATGGCGTGGGAGACGATGGCTTTCATATAGCTCTGCCCCTGGTAACGTTCCGCCACCGAGTAACCCATGTGACAGGCCTGGAACACGCCGCGCACGATATTGCTCAGGGAGCAGCTGCCGATGACATGGGACTCCGCCGAGTCGGTTCCGATGAAATGCACGGACAGGCCGGCCTTGAATTCGATCTCCCTTTCCTCGAGTCGGCGCTTCCACATGGTGACGGAGTGATGTTCCCGAGGCACCAGCGGACTCCAGGGCTGCAGGTGGACCTCGTTTACCGCGAAGTAGTTGGCCATGATCGTCTCATGGCCAACACTGGCGCGGATAATTTTCAGACCGGGTTTCGACAAGACTGCTAACCGTTTTCTTCCAGGTGCCTGATCATCAGCAGAGTCTGCTCGCCACGCACAGTGAGTTTCTGCAGGGCGTTCCAGCCCAGGCGCGCGTAGAGCCCACCGCTGGTATTCTGCGTCTGCAAATAAAGATGTGGCAAGCCCCTGGCCGTGGCGAGATCGATGATGTGTTGCGTGAGCTGCGAGGCCACGTGCCTGCCGCGCTGTGACTCCACCACGAACACACTGCCAAACCAGTATTGCCGGTCCGGAAACAGATCTGCCAGCTCCCGCAACTTGAGCGCGGCGACCGCGATCGGCACCTCCTTGTCGAAGGCAATGACGTGGACAGGAAAACCCGTGGTGGTCAGCGATTCCCTGAGCTGCCGTTCCAGCGCCGGAAAATCGTCGCCCATACGATCGGCCCATACACTATGCCACCAGCGGATGACCTGAGGCACGAGCTGGGGATGATGAAACAGGAAGTCAAAGCGCAGGGACACGGAAACACACGGAAACGGCGAAACGAAGGAGGAAGTGTAAACGCCGCTCCGGCTAATTCATAGAAGCACGCGCCGGTCAGGGCAACAGTTCTACCCGTTCCATGTCCTGCATCTGGCTGTAGCCTGAGGTGATCACCCGCTCACCGGCACGCAGGCCTTCCCGCACTTCGATGAAGCGGTTATTGCGGCGACCCACGCGAATGTCGCGGCGCAGGGCTGAATTGCCACTCTCATCCAGCACGAAAACCCAGTTGCCGCCGGTATCCTGGATGAAGCCTCCGACTGGCAGCAGCAGGGATTCCACGGGGTTACCGAGGGTGAGTTCCATCTGCAGGGTCTGGCCCCGACGTATGTTATCCGGTGGCAGACCTTCGAAGATCATGTCCACCTCAAAGGTACCGGCGGTGATTTCGGGATACACGATGTCGACCCGGGCCTGGTACGCCTGTCCCGCCAGGGTAAACGTGGCGGTCTGATCCGGCGCCACGCGGGAGACATAGAATTCATCGATCTGGGCCACGATCTTGTACTGGTCCACCACATCGATCTGGCCCAGGCGCTGGCCGGTCTGTTTGCTCTGGCCGATTTCGACATCGAGGGACGTGAGTTGCCCAGAGATGGGTGCCTTCACCAGCAGGCTCTCAAAGCTGGCCTGGGAAATCTTCAGGTTGTTGGTAAGCATATCGATCTGGTCTTTGATCTGTTCCTGCCGACGTGTCCGCTCTTCGTTTTCCACCTGCTGCCGCGCCTTGAGATTGCTGAGCACCTGTTGCTGGTATTCCAGTTCATCGATGATGGCCTCGTATTCTTCCTCGGAGATCAGGCTGTCATCCACGAGTCGTTCGAAGCGGCGCTTCTGCCGGTTGAGGGTGGTGATGCGGAATTCGGTGTCGATGATCTGGCGTTCCGTCGCCAGCTTCTGGTATTCGAAGTTAGTGGTGATGTTGTTGAGGAAATTGAGCTGCTCCGTGGTGCCCGCATCGGCCTGGGCGGCACTGAGGCGGGTCTGGGTATTGGACAGCTGCACCAGTGGCTGACCCGCCACCACGAAATCACCCTGCTCCACGAACACTTCCTCTACTGAACCACCAATCACCGCATCGAGAAACACACTCTGCAGCGGCTGAATGGTGCCACGAATTGGAATCAGGTCTTCGAAGGCGCCTTGTTGAACGGTCGATACAATTAGCTGGTTTGCAGGCACACGGTAGGTGCGAATTGAGGCGTCTGCCAGTAACTGGTACAGCAGGCCAGCCGCGGCCAGCACTACAACGCCGATGGCCCCGATCTTCCACAGGGGCATCGACTTCTTCTCTAGCGGTTTATCCATTGCCATGGGAAATGCTCAGAGGCCGGAGGCTTCTGATCTCTCAAAGTCTCAAAATCTTATTAGTGACAGTATTGGTCTATTAGACGCAGTTCTCTGCACTTGGTTACGACTATTTTGAGATTTTTTTACATGGCCTTGTTACAGGGCTATTAGCGCCGGTCGGTAATGGCGGCATCCACCAGGGTGGTGAAATCCTCGCGGAAACCACCGCCTCGCGAGGGCGATATCTGGGCCATGATGACGATGATCATGTTCTGCACCGGATCAATGAAATAGCGGGTTCCAGCGGAGCCATCCCACCAGATCGTGCCTCTGGAGACGGGCCAGGAATAGGCCTCGGGATCCATTACCAGGTTGAAGCCGCCCAGGGTCCAACCGGAGCCCAGCCAGTAGCCACTGTCGCCAATGGGCATGGCCGCCTCGGGTACGGCATTCTCATACATAAGGGCCGCGGTCTCTTCCTGCAGGATGCGGCGACCGTTGAACTCGCCACGATTGAGCACCATCTGGGAAAAATTCAGGAAGTCTTTTACGGAGGACAGCAGGCCGACCCCACCTTCCATCAGCCGCGGACGCATGGTCCAGGGTACGGTCTCGATCTGGTAGGGCAGCAGGCGACCGTCCGTGGGACGGTACAGTTCCGCCAGGCGCTCGCCATCGGCACCGGCTGCCCAGAACATGGTGCTGTCCATTTCCAGGGGCTGGAACACCTGCTCTTCCATGTAGTCCTCGAAGGGTTGTCCGGACCATACCTCCACCAGCTTGCCGAGAATGGTGGCATGAATTCCATACAGGAAGGCTGTACCCGGATCATGGAATAGCGGTACCCGTGCGGCGTTCTCCGTCATCTGGTCCAGGGTGATGTTCTTGTCCCGCACCTTCTGTTCACGGTAGAGCCTGGACGAGCGACTGCCCAAACCCGAGGTGTGGGTAAGCAGGTGTGCCACGGTGATGTCACCATTGCGCGGCCTGGTCTGGGTGATATCCGTGCTATCAGGGTCAAGTAGCACTCTTTGTGCCTCGAAATCCGGCAGGTACATCTTGATGGGATCATCCATCTGGAACTTGCCCTGCTCGTACAATTGCAGGACCGCCAACGAGGTGATCTCCCGGGTCATGGAATAGATGCGGAACAGGGCGTCCTCCTGCATGGGTTTGGCCTGCTCGATATTCATCATGCCGAGGGATTCGAAATAGACGATCTTGCCATCGCGCGCCACCGCGGCAACGACACCGGCGATGTCCCCTGCATCGATATGCTGCTGCAGGCTGGCCGTCGCATCATCCAGTTTACTGGCAGACAGCCCCACCGATTCCGGTGAAGCGAAGCCAAGTCCCTGGCCTGTCGCGAGATTAGTCATCATGCAGGCCAGTGACAGAGTGAAGGAAATGACGAGGGGTCGCTTGTTCATAGTTTTTCTCATTATGCTCGAGTCGAATGCGGATCACAGTTCGGGGTTGATGGTCTACTGGTTGGCAGCGAGCGTATCGCTGATCCAGCGCTCTACCCGCGCATGCATCATGGGCATGGGCACCGCGCCCGCGCCGAGCACCACATCGTGAAAGGCGCGCACATCGAAGGCCTCACCCAGCGCCACTTCGGCATTGGCCCGCGCCTGCTGGAAATTCATCATGCCGATCTTGTAGGCCGTGGCCTGTCCGGGATTGGCGAAGTAACGCTGCACCTCCGAACGCACCGCGCCTTCGGGGATGGCGGAGTTGTCCAGAAAATACTGCACCGCCTGCTCCTCAGTCCAGCGCCTGGAATGAATGCCGGTGTCCACTACCAGGCGAATCGCCCGCCAGATCTCGCCGGACAAGCGACCGAACTCGGAATAAGGGTCCTGGAAGCCCCCCATTTCCTTCGCCAGCCATTCCGCATAGAGCCCCCAACCCTCGGTGTAGGCGGTGGTGCGGTACTGGGTGCGAAAGCGGGGAACGTCGGTGAGTTCCTGCTGGATGGATATCTGCATGTGATGTCCGGGGTTGCCTTCGTGATAGGCAATATCTTCGATCTGCCACTTTGCCAGGGTCGACATGTCGGACATGTGGGAATAGAACACGCCGGGTCGAGAGCCATCGGGCGCACCCTGTCGATAATGCTGTGCCGCACCGGGTTGTTCACGGAATGACTCGACCCGTCTCACAACCAGCGGTGCCTTTGGCAGGCGACCGAAGAACTCCGGCAGCCTGGCATTGATCGCATCCAGGTATGCGTTGTTGATATCCAGATAGTCCTGCCTGCCCTCGTCGGTATTGGGATAATAGAACTGCTCGTCTTCCCGCACGAACACGAAGAACTCCTGCAGCGTGCCATCGAAGCCTGCCTCGTTCTTCACGGCTTCCATCTCAGCCTGCAGCCGCGCCACCTCTGACAGGCCGATGTTGTGAATCTCGTCGGCCGTGAGGTCCAGGGTTGTCATCAGCGCCAGCCGCTGATTGTAGTAGTTCTCACCGTCAGGCAAGGCCCATACTCCCTGCGAATCCGGTGCGGCATTGTCCATGTCCTGTTCCAGCCAGAAGCGCACTTCCTCATAAGCAGTCAATACTTCGCCTGCCAGCACCTCGCGCGCCTCGGCCAGGAAAGCCTGTGCCCTGTCGTCGTCGAGCAGCTTGTTGTCAACCAGAGCTTCGACCTTGCCCTGGAAATCTACCCACACCGGCGAATTGGGACTGTCGTCATCGGTGTAAAATGGGACACCTGACGTAACCCTGTCAATCTCGGCCAGGGCGAACTCGTAGCCGAAGCGTGGCTGGCGAATACCGGCTTCTACCTGCAGGCGCGTACGCTCCATCAGTTCGCCCAACACACGATCGAAGTCCCGCAGGCGTGCCACATAGGCCTCCAGGTCTGCCACGGTTTCAACCCGGTGGAAGCTGATCATGAAACTGGGCAATGAGGAGTGCGGACCACCGCGGCCGAAGATGTACCCGTAGTTCTGGTAAGGTGCCGCGCGCTCGGCCTGCTGCAGGGAGTAGGCCCACATGTCATAGGAGAGCTTGCCATCATCGGTCAGCGCCTCGTAATCGAAGTCCGCCTCCATGTTGGCAACGCTGTCCCGCAGCCACTGCAGGTTGCGCTCCCCAGCGGCCATGGTCTGGTCGTTGAGCCGGTCGTAGTCGGTGCGATCACCCAGCACGGAACGGGTCTGGGGGCTGAAGTCCAGCTGCTCTTCGTATTGTTCATCGAGCCAGGCATTCAGGCGTTCCGTCTCGGACAATTCCGGCACGGCTTGTGGGAGCGCTGCAGGCGCCGGTGTGGATGTCGTGGGTGTCGAGTTGTCGCCGCAGGCAACAAGAACCAGCAGCAGGAAGCCAGTTAGCAGACGCATAGCATTCTCCGGGTGAACTGCCAGGCAGGGGCAGTCCGATGTTTGGGATCACAGCCAGTTACTCCAGGCCCGCAGGGCGCTGAGTGGCTGAACAAGAAGCTGACGCTAGCGTGTTTGCCTGCCACTGTCCAGAGACCGTCTGTGATCCGCGATCCCCTCTCCTCACTCTATTTGCTGGGATACAACTTATGTATAGGCAAGAATCGCCAAAGCGACAGGATGAAATCAGGCCTGTCGCTCTACAGCGCGGGTTTCAGGAGTTCTTCCCAGGCGAAGGCAGGATCGGCGAGGGCAATGAAGTGGGGATTGAGAATGTCCGGCTTCTGGTTATAGCGCAGGGGCTGGAAATCTGTCTTGACGATCTCGCCGCCCACGGCACGCAACACCGCGTGGGCCGCCGCGGTATCCCACTCCGATGTGGGCGCCAGGCGCGGATAGCAATCCGCCTTGCCCTCGGCCAGCAGGCACATCTTCAGGGAACTGCCCATGCTCACCACCTCGATGGCATCGAAGCGGGTCGCCGCCTGCTGGATTAACTGGTGGACCTGCACCCCCCGGTGACTGCGACTGGCCACGAAGCGAGCCAGTGTTGTTGCTTCTTCTATAGGTCTGGGCTGCAAGGCCTCGGCATCCTTACCGGCCTCCACCCGCCAGGCACCCGCCACCGCGGAACCGCCGTAGTAGGTCACGTCCGTAACCGGCACATGCACGACCCCTAACACCGGCACCCCCCGCTCAACCAGGGCGATGTTCACCGTGAACTCCCCGTTGCGACTGATAAACTCCTTGGTGCCATCGAGGGGATCCACCAGCCAGTATCGATGCCAGTGGCTGCGCTGCTCGAAGGGTGGCATCTCCGATTCCTCGGATACAACAGGCATGACTGCATCCAGTTGCTTCAGACCGGCGACGATGACGGCATTGGCCTTGCTGTCGGCAAGCGTGAGTGGCGAGTCATCTTCCTTCAGGGAAACATCCAGCGGCGCGTCATCATGATAGACAGCGAGAATCTCCTCGCCGGCGTTCTGGGCAATGCGCGCAATTCCCTGCAGCAATTCCTGGTCGGTCATAGTGGTTTCCATCAGATCATTTATAATGCGGCAATGGCCCCATAGCAGACTGGCCTGCTAGCAAAAATTAAATCCTAAAGAGACAGCGTAAGCAAATGCCGCCCTGGTCAAACATAGACACCGTGATGTTCGACATGGACGGCACCGTGCTCGACCTGCATTTCGACAACTACTTCTGGTTACAGCTGGTGCCCAGGCACTACGGCGAGAAACACGGTGTCAGTCACGAAGAAGCACTGCAGCAAATCAAACTGAAATACTCCGAGGTTCACGGCACTCTGGACTGGTACTGCATCGACTACTGGGTGGACGAACTGAAACTGGACATCCCCCAGATGAAGCAGAGCATCACCCACAAGATTGCGATCCGTCCCAACGCCGAACGCCTGCTGAACGCACTGCACGCCATGGACAAGCGGGTGCTGCTAATCACCAACGCCCACCCGATCAGCCTGGACCTGAAGATGTCCCACACCGGCATCGGCGACCTGTTCCACCAACGCATCAGCTCCCACTCCCTGCAGCTGGCCAAAGAGAATCACGGCTTCTGGGAAAACCTGCAACAACTCGCCCCCTACGAACCAGCGCGCACCGTCCTGTTCGATGACAACCTCAACGTGCTAAGGCAGGCGCAGAGAGAAGGCATCAAACACCTCTACGCCATTCACCAGCCGGACAGCCAACTGCCGGCCGTCGAAGCCGGTGAGTTTCCCCAGATCGTGGACTTCGACCACGTCATCCCGGTCCACGAGGACAAGGCCTGAGCATGTCCTCCCCCACCGACCAGTCCCGGGTTCGCCTCGACAAATGGCTCTGGGCCGCCCGCTTCTACAAAACCCGGGCCGTCGCCAAGCAAGCCATCGAAGGCGGCAAGGTCCACTGCCAAGGCAGCCGCACCAAGCCCAGCAAGGAGATCGAAATCGGCACCGTGATCACCCTGCGTCAGGGCTTCGATGAAAAGATCGTCATCGTCAAAGCCATCAGCGACCAGCGCCGCGGCGCACCGGAAGCCCAACTCCTCTACGAAGAAACCGAAGAGAGTATAAAGAAGCGGGAAGACCTGGCTCTGCAACGCAAATCCCAACCCAGCCACTGGCCAACCCCCGGCCGCCCCACCAAGAAACAGCGCCGCCAGATCCACCGCTTCAAACAAGCCAGCGATATCGAGTAAAGATCAAACCCTCGGACTAATCTGAGCACTGAACGCCAATGAACTTAGCCTCTCAATCTGTTGCGAGCGCGAAGGTTATTTTATCGTGTTCGGATGTCAGGGAGAGGGTGAGCTTGTGCCAATTGCGACCGTGTGCGGCAGGGATGCCCCACCCGAGCCTACAGGGGTGAGACCGAGCGCTTTGCAAGCGTTAGCTTGCAGCGAGCATCGAACAACACCGATCTATGATCGGAGGCTGGGCCGGATTCACGGCGTGTCGCAATTGGCACAAGCTCACCCTCTCCCGCCGAATCAGGAACTAAGCCTTAGCCAAGCTTATCGAAGAGAAGCCACATCACTAATGTAATGAAACCCAGCGCTGACAGGTCCAAACCTCAATAGCGCCAATTCGGGATATTTGCCATAATGCCCGCCCGTGCGAGTCGACCCGGGCCTGAACAACAAGCATGCTCTGATACCAGGAGTGGTTTTGACGAAGCAATATAACGAGAGCCTGCAGCACTACAAGCTGCCCGAATTCGCCAGCGATTGGGGCCATATTCGGCGAGGCATCGAAAAAGAATGTCTGCGCGTAACCCCGGAAGGCGGCATCTCCCAAAACCCGCATCCAGCTGCCCTCGGCTCCGCCCTGACCAACCCCTATATCACCACTGATTTCGCCGAAGCCCTGCTGGAGTTCATCACCCCGGCCTATGCCGACATCGATGAATGCCTGGGCATGTTGGAGAATATTCATCGCTTCTCCCTGCAGAACCTGGAGAACGACGAGCTGCTGTGGGTGTCCAGCATGCCCTGCCCGCTAAGCAGCGAGGCCGTGATTCGCATCGCCGAGTATGGTAGCTCCAATATAGGAACGATGAAGAACCTGTACCGGCGCGGCTTGCACCATCGCTACGGCAGCCTCATGCAGACCATCTCCGGCTTGCACTACAACTTCTCCATGCCGGATTCCTTCTGGGAACCGTACCAGAAGATCTGCGGCGACCAGCAGTCCTTGCAGGACTTCCGCACGGACAAGTACCTGCACCTGATCCGCAACTTCCATCGCTATTCCTGGCTGCTGCTCTACCTGTTTGGCGCATCACCCGCCGCCTGCAAGTGTTTCGTGCAGGGCCGGGAGCACCACCTGCAGGAGCTGGACAAGGGCAGCCTGTACCTGCCCGATGCCACCTGCCTGCGCATGGGCAATCTCGGTTACAAGAGTGAGGCGCAAAAATCCCTATTCGTCTGTTACAACGAACTCGAGTCTTACGTGGACTGCCTCTACGAAGCCATGCGCACCGCCTATCCGGAGTACGAGAAGATCGGCACAGATCCCGATGGCGCTTATCGCCAGATCAACCCGAACCTGCTGCAACTGGAGAACGAGTTCTATAGCACCATCCGTCCCAAGCGCACGGTGGCCAGCGGCGAGCGCCCCCTGACCGCATTGATCAACAGGGGCATCGAGTATGTAGAGGTGCGTGCCCTGGACCTGAACCCCTACCTGCCGCTTGGCATCGACGAGGACGAAGTACGCTTCCTGGACAGCTTCCTGCTGCACTGCCTGCTGGCTGACAGCCCGGAGTGTGACCAGCGCGAGTACTTCGAAGTTGCCAGCAATCTTGCTGCGACGGTGGAAAATGGCCGCAACCCGGAGCTGCAACTGACCGTGGAATCCCGGCCCATCAAGCTGCGGGAGTGGGCCAGTGAGATTCTCGACAAGGTTGAGTACGCCAGCACCCTGCTGGACAGCAAGGCCGGCGGCAACAGCTATGGTGAGGCCCTACGCGCGCAGCAGGCGAAGGTTGAGAACAGTGAGCGCACGCCATCGGGTCGTATGTTGATCGACATGAAAGAGAATAATCAGTCTTTCTTCAGGTTCGCCATGGAACGGTCCATGGCCATCAGGGATTACCTGAAGAACGATGGGCTGAGCGCCGAAACCCGCAGCGAGTTCGAGGCCGCCAGCGTCGTGTCACTGGCGAAGCAGAAAGAGATTGAGTCGGCGGACACCCAGTCTTTCGATGAATTTCTCAGGGAATGGAACAAGAGCTGACGCGCCCCTGTGCCAGGAACTTTCCTGAGCAGCCCTAACCTCCGCGCTGCCAGCGGAAGAACTTCTCCATCCAGGGAAAATACTTTTCCGGCAGGCGTTTGTTGCGCCAGGCATTGGCAGCAAACTTGTTGCCTTCCAGCAGGGTGGGATAGATGTGGGTGACAGCGGCGATCTTCTTCAAACCCATGCCATGAGTCATGGCGAACACGAACTCGCCGATCAGTTCACCCGCGTGATAACCCACGATAGTCACACCCAGTATCCTGTCCTTGTTGGGGACGGTAAGCACCTTGATGAACCCGTGGGCCTCGCCATCGGCCAGCGAACGGTCATGATGATCCATGTCGTAGCGGGTGACCTCGTAGCGAATACCCCTGGACTTTGCCTCGGCCTCGCTCAGGCCGACTCTCGCGACTTCGGGATCGGTAAATGTGGCCCATGGCACTACGTTGTACTTCGCTCGCAGTCGCCACCAGCCACCGAGCAGGGAATTGATGGCCGCGAAGAATGCCTGGTACGAAGCCATGTGAGTAAACTGGTAGGGTCCGGCCACATCTCCGCAGGCGAAGATCGTGGGAAATGCCGTTTGCATGGCGTTGTTGACCTCGATAGTGCCTTGTGCGGTGAGTGGCATGTTCATCTCTTCGAGGCCGAAGCCTTCCACATTGGCCTTGCGACCAATAGCCAACAACACCTGGTCGAATTCCACTCGCACGGCTTCACCTTCGTGCTCGGCTTCCATGAATTTTGTCCCGCCGTCTTTACCGAAGCGGGTGAGTTTGTGGGACGTCAGTAGCTGGATGCCCTGCTTCCTGAATTGTGCCATGACCACCTCGGACACTTCCGCGTCTTCCCGGGGCATGATGCGTTTCGCCATATCCACCTGGGTTACTTCCGCGCCCAGGTTATTGAAGGCCTGGGCCAGTTCGCAGCCGATCGGGCCGCCGCCCACCACCAGCAATCGCTTCGGCAATTCACGCAGGGTCCAAATGGTGTCGGAGGTCAGGTAGCCCACCTCATTGAGACCGGGCACCGGAGGCACTATGGGACGACCACCGGTGGCGATAATGATCGCGCGCGTGTTGATGGTGCGTCCGTTCACTTCCACGCTGTAGGGAGAGGTGATCTTTGCGTCGCCGGCGATGCATTCAACACCCAGGGAAGTAAAGCGCGCCATGGAGTCGTGGGGCTCAATGGTCTTGATGACCTCCTGTACCCGTTCCATCACCCTGGCGAAGTTGACTGTAGCCGTTGCACCCTCGATACCGTATTCGCCTGCCCGGCGAATATAGGACATGATGCGACCGCTGCGCAGCAGGGACTTGCTGGGCACACAGCCCGTGTTGAGGCAGTCGCCCCCCATTCGGTCTTTTTCGATCAATACGGTTTTGGCTTTCGCACCCACGGCGATGATCGCGGAGACCAGACCCGCCGAGCCACCCCCGATCACTACCACATTGGCATCGAATTTCCTGGGTCGCTTATACGCCTTCATGACCTTGTTCTTCTGGATACTGTTCACGATCAACTTGCCCACCAGGGGGAAGACCCCGAGCATTACCAGGGAGAACAGGACGGGTGCACTCACCAGTCCTGACAGTGAAGTAATCTGGGCGAGCTCCGACCCCGCATTCACGTAAACCAGGGTGCCCAGCAGCATGCCGATCTGGCTGGCAAAGTAAAACGACACCACGTTGATCGGGGTCAGCCCCATGACCAGGTTCACCATGAAGAACGGAAACAGGGGCACCATGCGGATGCTGAACAGGTAGAAGCTGCCGTCCTTTTCGATGCCCCGGTTTATAGGTGCCAGGTAGTCCCCAAAGCGGGACTGTACGTATTCACGCAACAGCGTTCTGGAAATCAGGAAGGAAAAAGTGGCGCCGATGGAACTGGCGAAGGAAACCAGCAGCGTTCCCCATAGCAGTCCGAAGATCGCGCCACCGAGCAGGGTAAAGATCAACGCACCGGGTAATGAAGCGGCAGAGATCAGTACATAGACTGCAAAGTAGACAAGGGCCGCCAGGGTAAAATTCTCGTCGCGGAAGTCCTGCAGGGTCGTGATCTGCGACTGCGCGTATTCCAGGGTGAAATACTGACCGAGATCGAACAGGAAGTAGCTGAGGATGGCGGAGGCAAGTACGGTGACGATCAGTAGTCTGGCTTTGTTCAATTAGTTGCTCTCTCGATTATTGCTATCCGATTATTCATATTCAATGATTCGTTTCAGTGCTGAACTACGGATGCACCTGCCGTGGGCTGTTTGCCCCGCGCGCCGTTCGGCACATTCGGCACATCGTCCTGCCTGGCCGGGTGTCACATCGTCGTTCTATTATGCTATAAACCGTTTGCTGTCCGAAGCCTGTATTTACCGGCCTCGTAACCTTCCGGCAGCAGGAGTGTAGACCTTGTCCAATTTTGATTTCAGTCGCGAATTCCCTGTCAGTCGCATGCGACGCATGCGCAAAGATGATTTCAGTCGCCGGCTCATGCGCGAGACTGTCTTGAGCACAGATGACCTGATATTGCCGGTTTTTATTGTTGAAGGCACTCAACAAAGGCAGCCCATCGAATCCATGCCGGGACAGTGTCGCTTCAGCATCGACACCCTGCTGGAAGAAGCGGCGGAGCTGGTAGCCTTGCGCATACCGGCAATCGCGCTGTTTCCATCACCGGATGCCAACACCAAGAGCGAGGGCGGACAGGAAGCCTACAACCCCGATGGCCTGGTGCAGCGCGCCATTCGCGCACTCAAGGACCGGTTCCCGGAACTGGGTATCATCACCGATGTGGCCCTGGACCCCTATACCACCCATGGCCAGGACGGCATTATCGATAGCGATGGCTATGTGATGAACGATGCCACCGTGGAAGTGCTGGTCAAGCAGGCCCTGTCCCATGCCCAGGCCGGGGCCGATATCGTGGCACCCTCAGACATGATGGACGGCCGGGTTGGCGCCATTCGCCTAGTGCTGGAAGAAAACCAGCAGATTCATACCCGTATTCTCGCCTACTCGGCGAAATACGCCTCCAGCTACTACGGTCCATTCAGGGATGCTGTGGGCTCCAGCGCCAATCTCGGCAGCGGCAACAAGTACAACTACCAGATGGATGTGGCCAACAGCGACGAGGCCCTGCAGGAAGTGGCCATGGACCTGGCAGAGGGCGCCGATATGGTCATGGTGAAACCAGGCATGCCCTACCTGGACATCGTGCACCGGGTGAAAACCGAATTCGGTGTGCCTACCTTTGTCTACCAGGTGAGTGGTGAATATGCCATGCACATGGCGGCAGCCGCCAATGGCTGGCTCGATGAAGACGCCGTGGCCATGGAGTCCCTGATCGCTATAAAAAGAGCGGGCGCGGACGCTATTCTTACCTACTTCGCCAAGAAAGCTGCACGATTGTTGCAGTCGTGAATCGA
>JAYPVK010000021.1:23661-54090 GCA_038134565.1 Pseudomonadales bacterium
GTGAATCGATAGTGGAGCGGTAGGCAAACAGGGTCCGGATGGTCACCACGCGCTGGCGGGAAGCAATTCCCGGCCGATCAATTCATAAACCTTGAATCCTCGGTTTTTGGCCTTATCATTACGCCCATATACCGTAGTCTTTCGCTTGGTCTTTTTGAGCCGGTGATCCCCGCCCACTCAATACGCGTATAGCACAGACTCTCCCTAAAGCCCTTTTGAATTAACATGTAAACAAGGAATATGCCCATGAGCGACAACATCGTTCACACTTCAGACAGTAGTTTCGAACAAGACGTATTGCAGGCAGACGGGCCTGTATTGGTGGATTTCTGGGCTGAATGGTGTGGTCCCTGCAAGATGATTGCGCCGGTACTGGAAGAAGTTGCCGACGAATACAACGGCAAGCTGAAGGTCGTGAAAATGGATGTGGATGCCAACACGGAAACCGCACCAAAGTACGGCATTCGCGGCATTCCGACCCTGATCGTCTTCAACAATGGTGAAAAAGTCGGTGAAAAAGTCGGTGCCCTCTCCAAGTCCCAGCTCTCGGCTTTTATTGACAGCATTATCTAAAACGCGTTTAATTGCGGTGTCTCGTCTTCTGCGAGGCACCGATGGACGTGGAAGTACCTGAAACTTCAACACTTTTTCTCCGAACTTCCACCTCAACCCGAAACAAGATTACCCAGGCCTTACGAAAAAACTCGAGACGATTCCGTTTCGCGTAGGCGTAAACCAGGTGAACGAAACCAGACAGAGTGGATTCTGGGCAGGAGTGGAACTAGAGTTCTGTAAGACGCAGATAGCATGCTGGAAAAAACACTCGCATGAGAGCGAGACAACAACAACGCGATCCAGCCTGGAAACAGCGCCCGGAATACAGCAAGCTACTGATAAACCCGTCTTCAGAAAACACGCAGCTTTCAACACATATTCCAAGACACGATTACCCCAGGCCCGGGAGAGAGCCGGGTGAAATCGAAGCCTGATAATTCAGAGTATACACAATCAGCACGCACCTGGATGTTTAGCCAGAACATAAATCACTAAAAAGCACGAACCGGGATATAAAGAAAGTCAGCCATTTCGCCGATAGCGGAAACTAACAGCAGATACGAATTTTTGATTCACTCCCCTTAATCCAAAAACAGTTTCTTAAGAACTCCCTTTTTAATTACCTTCTTACAACCTAAACCGAATGGCACAAGTGTGAACGCAGTCGCGGTGAAAGCGATATCCGTTCGATCGAGTCGTACCATCAACATTCCTGAAGTATCACAACTATGAATCTTACCGAACTCAAGCAGAAGCCCATAGCCGAGCTAATCGAAACAGCGCATGAAATGGGTCTAGACAATGTTTCCCGCACCCGCAAACAAGACATCATTTTCGTTATCCTGAAGAAACACGCCAAGAATGGCGAAGACATCTACGGCGATGGCGTACTGGAAATATTGCAGGATGGATTTGGCTTCCTGCGTTCGGCAGACTCTTCCTACCTGGCGGGACCGGATGACATCTACGTCTCACCCAGCCAGATACGCCGCTTCAATCTGCGTACCGGTGATACGGTCGCCGGCAAGATCAGGCCCCCGAAAGACGGCGAAAGATACTTCGCCCTGCTGAAGATCAGCGAGATCAATTTCAGCAAGCCAGAAAACTCCAAGAACAAGATCCTCTTCGAAAACCTTACCCCCCTCTTCCCGCAGGAAAGACTGCAACTCCAGGTTGGCAACGGCAGCACCGAAGACCTCAGTGCCCGGGTTATCGACCTGACTGCACCCATCGGGAAAGGGCAGCGTGGCCTGATCGTATCGCCACCTAAAGCGGGTAAGACGCTTATCCTGCAAAACATCGCGCAATCCATTACCCGTAACAACCCGGAATGTCGATTGATCGTATTGCTCATCGACGAACGCCCGGAAGAGGTGACCGAGATGCAGCGCTCGGTGCGCGGCGAAGTCGTTGCCAGTACCTTCGACGAACCCCCCTCGCGCCACGTACAGGTTGCCGAGATGGTTATCGAGAAGGCAAAACGACTGGTTGAACACAAGGAAGACGTGGTGATCCTGCTGGACTCCATCACGCGTCTGGCCCGTGCCTACAACACCATCGTGCCTTCCTCAGGCAAGGTACTCACCGGTGGTGTGGACGCCCATGCCCTGGAACGACCCAAGCGATTCTTCGGTGCTGCCCGTAACCTGGAAGAAGGTGGCAGCCTGACCATTATCGCCACGGCGTTGATCGAGACTGGCTCGAAGATGGACGAAGTGATCTACGAGGAATTCAAGGGCACCGGTAACATGGAACTGCACCTGGATCGCAAGATTGCCGAGAAGCGTGTCTATCCTGCGATCAATGTACGGCGCTCCGGTACCCGTCGTGAAGATCTGCTTACCACGGAAGAAGAATTGCAGCGCATGTGGATTCTGCGCAAGCTGCTCAGTTCCATGGAAGATGTGCAGGCAACCGAATTCATTCTGGATAAGTTGAAAGACACCAAGACCAATGATGAATTCTTCAATTCCATGAAGCGCAAGTAGATTCCTGATGGCGAAGCAGCGGGCATAGGCCTCGACGCGTACGCCACGACACCCGGTATGTCATTCAAAGACCTCAGAGACTTCATCAGCCTGTTGGAAAAGGAGGGTGAACTCAAGCGCATCAGCGCCGAGGTCGATCCCTACCTGGAAATTACCGAGATCTCCGATCGCACCCTGCGTGCCGGAGGTCCGGCCCTGCTGTTTGAGAATCCCAAAGGGTCATCGATTCCATTGCTGGCCAACCTGTTCGGCAACACACGACGCGTTGCCCTGGCCATGGGTCAGGATGATATCGAGGGACTGCGTGATGTCGGCAAACTGCTGGCATTCCTGAAAGAACCCACACCGCCCAAAGGCTTCAAGGAACTGTGGCAGAGCCTGCCCAGTTACAGGAGCGTGTTGAATATCTCTCCCACGGTCAGGAAATCCGCGCCCTGCCAGGAGATTGTGCACGAAGGCGATGACGTGGATCTCACCCGCTTGCCCATACAGACCTGCTGGCCTGGCGATGTAGGCCCGCTGGTAACCTGGCCACTGGTGATCACCCGCGGTCCGGAAAAGGACAGGCAGAACCTGGGTATCTACCGCATGCAACTGCTGGGCAGAAACAAGCTCATTATGCGGTGGTTATCCCACCGAGGCGGTGCGCTGGATTTTCGCGAATGGAAACTTGCTCATCCGGGTGAACGCTTTCCCCTGTCGATAGCGATCGGTGCCGATCCAGCCACCATCCTGGCCACGGTGACCCCCGTGCCCGACACGCTCTCCGAGTATGCGTTCGCCGGGCTGCTGCGCAACAGCAAGACCGAGGTAGTGAAGTCATTAAGTAATGACCTCCAGGTACCGGCCAGCGCCGAGTTTGTGCTCGAAGGCTATATCGACCCGGAAGAGATGGCTGACGAAGGTCCCTTCGGCGACCACACCGGCTACTACAACAATGTAGAAAAATTTCCAGTCTTTACGGTGACCCATCTCACTCACCGCCATAACCCGATCTATCACAGCACCTACACCGGGCGTCCACCCGATGAACCCGCGATGCTGGGAGTGGCGTTGAATGAAGTCTTCGTGCCCCTGCTGCAGAAACAGTTCCCGGAAATTGTGGATTTTTACCTGCCGCCAGAGGGCTGTTCATACCGCATGGCGCTGGTGAGTATGAAGAAGCAATACGCCGGCCATGCCAAGCGCGTGATGATGGGTGTCTGGTCTTTCCTGCGCCAGTTCATGTACACGAAGTTTGTCGTCGTGGTCGACGATGACGTGGACGTTCGCCAATGGGAAGACGTGATCTGGGCCATCACCACTCGCATGGATCCGACACGGGACACCGTGCTGATAGACAACACCCCAATCGACTACCTGGATTTCGCCTCACCGGTGGCCGGGCTGGGCTCGAAGATGGGCCTGGATGCGACGAACAAGTGGCCGGAGGAAACCAGCAGGGAATGGGGCGAGACCATCACCATGAGTGATGAGGTCAAGCAGCGCATCGATGCGCTATGGAATGACCTGGGAATCGACTAGAGTCGGGTTCGATTCAGTACGTTCTTTTTTCCAGAGTCGGCATCGGCAGCCCCTGCAGGGTTGCACCTAACAGCTTGCTGTGACTCTCGAGATATGCCTCACCTGCCTCTTCGTCTCCCAACTGCTTCAGCAGGCGTCCCAGTTCCCCATAGGCCTCGGCCGATGGTGTGATCTTTATGCTGGCTTCGTAGTATTCCCGCGCCTTGCCCCATAATTGATTGCGCATGGAAAGCCTGCCGAGACTGAGCAACAGTTCTCCGTCGGCCGGTCGAGACTGCAACCAGTTTTCCGCTACCAGCAACTGCTTGTTGCTGTTACCCAGAACCATCTCGCCATAGAATCGAACCAGTGCCGAGTTCCAGCGCTTGCGCAACGCGCTTTCGACAATCTTCGCGGCCTCGTCACCGTCATCCATCTGCAACAGCAGGTCGGCATAGTGTCGAACTACCTTCTCATCGTCGGCGAAGGCTGTGCCCTTCTTCCATTGTTTACGCAGGACCGCCATGTCTGCGGAACCTGCCTTCACCTTCTCGAATATTGCGTACAGTTCCTCCATGAAGAGTCGCTTGCGAATCCTCAGCAATTCCTCATCGTCCAGCACCTTGTTTCTCTCGAGTACCGGCAATAACTCGCTGAGGTTTTGCCAGTCTGCCAGCTGCACATAGACTTCCTTCAACAGCGTCAGCATGGCTACATCGTTTACTGAATTCTTCTTCATCTCCTGCAGCACGGCCAGTGACTGTTCGAGCTGGCCGCTGCGGTGGTAGAGCTGCGCCTTCAATGAATCTATGGTGGAATGGGCTGTGGGATACTTCTTTCTGGCCTGCTCCAGCAGACTGACCCAGCCTTCCTTGTCGCCGATCTGGAATGCCGCGTAGGCGGCCGCCAGATAATTAACTACACTGGCATCATTGTCCCGCATACCTCTCTTGAGCTGGCTCAGGCTCGTGCTCCAGCTGCCCCGGGTAAAGGACAACAGCCCTTCTATGGTATGACTACGCCTCTTCGCCTTGCGGTTCCTGCTCATCACCCTGCCGGCGGCCAACAGCGTCATCGGATTCAACCATTGCAACAGCAGCAGCAAGAGCCGCAGGACCAGGTAGATCACCGCCAGGGCAACGAGCATCGCGAACAGGCTGGTCTCGAAGGTGTAGTTGCCAAAGGCGATTAACAGATAGCCGGGGTCGCTCGGAAATCCCAGGTAGAGGGTCACCCACAGTGCGATGACGATGGCCAGCAGGCTGAACACAAAGAGTCGAATCATCAGCGTAGCTCAGCCGTTAACTGCTGCATGGAGGTCACGCTGCGTGTGGGTGCTGGCAGATCGGGATCGACATCGATCTGCTGCAGAACAGCCACTTCACCCAGTACAGTCTGCCCCAGCTCTGATTCCACCACGGCATAGCGTTCCAGCCAGGCCAGGCAATCCGCCAGGCTGCTCTGGTAGAGTTCGTTATTGGCGGTCAGCAAGGCCAGTTTCGCCTGCTCTATGATGAGCTGCAGACGCTGCAGAATGGCTGTTTCATTACCTGGTGCGAGCATGGCGCCCGGGTCATCTTCCCAGTGTCGCCAGACGAAGATCGAGCCCAGGAACTGCAGACTGCTGTCCAACAGACTGCCGGCCTCGCCCGGCCTATCCAGCTCGGTAGATTCACGGTTGCGACGGGCCTCGAAGTTTTCCCGCATGGAACCCACCATGTCTACCTGGGCAATCTGCGTCGCCAGGGTCTGCAGACGCAGGTAGACACCCTCCCGGTCCAGCACCTCGACGGCCTGCAAGGCGGTGGTGTCGGCCGCCAGTGCCTCGCGGGCAGACAGCACGGCGGGACTGCGTGAATCCAGCAGGGCACGGTCGGCCTGCTGCAACAAGGCGATCGCCGAGTCGATATCCTTCTCTATCTGCACCTTGCGCAGGGCCAGACCGGCCAGGTATTCCGCTTCCAGAATCTTCCACTGCTGCTCGTTGTTGCCACTGTTCTCCGCCTGACGACTGGCGAGGCTGTTTAGTTGTGCGGTGAGGCGACTGACTTCCTGCTGCAGTTGCGCCTGTAATTCCTCGGACAGCTGCTCAGTCATCTCCCGCGCCGCACTGTCATCCACTTCGACCTGTTCCGGGACAGCGCTGATCTTTTCCCGCAGGTCTTCCAGCTGATTGTCCTGGCTGCTCAGGGCTGCGGTCAGCTGGCTGTTCTCCGCACGCAGACTGGCCAGCTCCTGCTGCATTTCAATTTGCAGGTAAGCCACGTAGAGCAGGCCAGCGAGAATAGGCACCAGTAATATGAGTACCAGCATCATGCGGCGGCGGGCTGTCTGTTGCTTGCGTGACCCGGCAGAAGATTTCGCGTTGGTCTTCTTGGAAATTTCGTCGAGAATTTTCGGGGTTTCCGGCTGCTCGGCCATCATCTATTCCAATTTGCCTGAACTGACATGCAGCGGAAGTCTCGCTTCACTGCACACAGCTTTTGCTATCCAGTTAATCTGTTATGTCGGCGTTCTGCGTAATTTCCCACAGCGCGGATTTTATGGAGGCATCATCCGCGCCCTGTGCGTCGTAAACCTTGTCGAATCCCAGGCCGCGTGCCTGGCTGGCAACCCGGCTGGAGGGGACTACCAGGGGCAGGGTCAGGTAGTGTTCCAGCTTGTTCGATCGCTGCAACAGCTCCATCAGGCGTGCCAGTGATTCGCCGCTATGCACCACCACCGCATTGACCGCACCGTCCGGCAATTTCTCGTCAATCTCGGCCACCGAATAGCGGACCGCAGTCCGTTCGTACAACTCCACATACTGAACCTGCGCTCCCCTCTCTTCAAGTGTCGAGGCCAGCAACTCCCTGCCGCCTACACCCCGGAAGATCGCAATCCGCTTGCCGCTGATATCCTGAAATTCAGGCAGGGTCAGCAGTTTCTCACTGTCCCAGCCCTGGGGTGGTGTGAGAACGGGAAGATACAGCCGGTCGGTGAGTACCGCGGCGGTACTGCGGCCAATGGCCGCCACGTTTACGCCGGTGGGAAATTGCGGCCAGAAGTCTTCGATCAGGTCGGCACCCAGGCTCGCGGCATTGGTACTGATGAAAATCAGCCACTGAAACTGATCCAGGTTTTGTACCTGGCGCCTGGCTTTCTGCACCGCCTTCGCGCTGCTCACCGGATCAATGCGCATCACAGGCAGACTCACCGTGTGGGCACCCTCCATCTGCAGACTCTCCAGCAGTGAGCTTTGCTGGTGAATCGGCCGGGTTACTAGGACGGAGAGTCCGGCCAGCCTATCCGCGCCGCCTGCTTTCTGCCTGTCTGAAATCACCGGGTTCGACTCCTGTGAACGCCAGGAACCGGAGTGATTACCGCCTGTGCGAACAATGGCTTAATCGCGTAGCGCCTCGAGTATGGCCGCGGCGCCCTGTTGCAGCAGCTCGTCTGCCACACGTACGCCCAGCTGTTCTGCTTCCTGCACGGGGGCAGATCGTTCGCTTCTGTAAACTGTCTGCCCATCCAGTGAACCGACCAGCGCCGACAGGTTCAGGGTCTCACCGCTGAGTTCGGCGAATGCGGCAATGGGCACCTGGCAGCCTCCCTGCAGTCGATTGACGACCGCACGCTCGGCGGTCACCCGCGCGGCGGTTTCACTGTGGTGAAGGCACTGCAGGAGCCTGAGTGTTTCCAGGTCTTCGCTGCGGGATTCAATGCCGACAGCGCCCTGCCCGCCTGCGGGCAGGGAAACGTTGAAGGGCAGGCGCTCTCGAATGCGTTCCTTCAAGGCGAGGCGAATGAGGCCAGCCGAGGCGAGGATGATGGCATCGTAGTCGCCGGCATCAAGCTTGGCCAGGCGTGTGCCCACGTTGCCCCGCAGGTCGCGTATGTCGAGATCGGGTCTGGCTTGCTTGAGCTGACACTGGCGGCGGAAACTGGAAGTCCCGACTATGGATCCTTCGGGCAGCGCTTCGAGGCTGGCATGGTGGTTGGACACGAAGGCATCGGAGGGGTCTCCCCGTTCACAGATGACGGCCAGGCCAAGTCCCTCGGGGAATTCCATCGGTACATCTTTCATGGAGTGCACGGCTATATCGGCCTTGTCTGCCAACATGGCGCGCTCCAGTTCTTTAACGAACAGGCCCTTGCCGCCTACCTTGGCCAGGGGGGAATCCAGGATCTGGTCGCCCTTTGTGGTCATGGGGACCAGCTCGACCTGTAACTCCGGATGATGTGTACGCAAGGCACTGCTCACGTATTCTGCCTGCCACAATGCCAGTGGGCTTTCCCGGGTGGCTATCCTGATTTTTTCCATTGTTTGGCGGGGTCCTTGCCTGGTGTTCTGTTGAGGGGGCATTTTACGGTAATTGGGGGGTTTTGTCTGAGCGCAATAAGCGCTCTATATCTGAATAACTTTGTAGTCGATCCATCAAGATATCGTGCAGTTGGTTTGAGAAAGTATCGTGCAAATGGGCCTGAGACAGAGGGAGAAGGTTTTGAGACACGCCGTGAACCCATCCATGGGGGCTCGGGAGCGGCTCCATGCCGCTCACGGTCTCAAAACCTTCTCCCTCTGTCTTAGACCCTTGAGCTTCAGTGTCTTTTTCAAAGCGGGCTTTTTCGTTGTCTGGTATCAAACTTATGGACCGGGGAGCTTCCTGCTATAATCGCCGCCCTATTTCAGGCCAGGCTCCGGGACTCGGGTGTCTGGCGATCAGCACGGAAACATCAGGCATGAGCAAAGACGATAAAGGCGCCAAGTTGTGGGGTGGCAGGTTTAGTGAGGCCACGGACAGCTTTGTTGAGGAATTCACCGCCTCCGTAGAATTTGATCAACGACTCTTTCGCTATGACATCGAGGGTTCGATTGCTCACGCCTCCATGTTGAACAAGGTGGGTGTGCTGACGGACGATGAGTTGCAGCAGATCAAGGATGGCTTGCAGGGGATTCTGCAGGATATTGAGGCGGGGAATTTTAGCTGGTCGGTGGGGCTGGAAGATGTGCATATGAACATCGAGGCTGCGCTGACCCAGCGTATTGGTGATGTGGGCAAGAAGTTGCACACGGGTCGTTCGCGGAATGACCAGGTGGCGACGGATATTCGTCTGTATGTGCGCAGTGAGATCGATGGTCTGTGCAAGTTGCTGACGGACCTGCAGAGTGCGCTTGTGGATCTGGCGGACAGGGAGTCGGACACCGTGATGCCTGGCTTCACGCATTTGCAGACGGCACAGCCGGTTACCTTTGGTCATCACATGATGGCCTGGTATGAGATGCTGGATCGTGATTATGCGCGTCTGCAGGATTGTCGTAAAAGGGTCAACCTGTCACCTCTTGGTGCGGCGGCGCTCGCGGGTACGACTTATCCGATTGATCGGGAATACAGTGCCAGCCTGTTGAACTTTGCCGGGCCGACCCGTAATTCTCTGGACTCGGTGAGTGACAGGGACTTTGCTATTGAGTTGGCTGCGGCGGCGAGTCTCATCATGACCCATCTGTCGCGCTTCTCGGAAGAGCTGGTGTTGTGGACTTCGTCGCAGTTTGATTTTATCGATTTACCGGATCGCTTCTGCACCGGTTCGTCCATCATGCCGCAGAAGAAGAATCCGGATGTGCCGGAGCTGGTGCGGGGCAAGACCGGTCGGGTGAATGGTCACCTGGTGTCACTTCTCACCCTGATGAAGTCGCAGCCGCTGGCGTATAACAAGGACAACCAGGAAGACAAGGAACCGCTATTCGATTTAATCGACACGGTGTCCAATTGCCTCATTGCCTATGTCGGCATGATGCCTGCCATCCAGTGCAAGGCCGACACAATGCGTGCAGCGACCACGAAGGGTTTTGCCACGGCGACTGACCTCGCCGACTACCTGGTGAAGAAGGGGCTGCCGTTCCGTGATGCCCATGAGGTAGTTGGCAACGCCGTGGCCCTGGCGGTGAAAGAGCAGAAGGATCTGGCGGAATTGAGTCTCGAGCAGCTTGCCGGGTTCAGTGAACTGATCGGCGAAGATGTGTACGAGGTACTGACTCTCGAAGGTTCTTTGGCGGCACGCAATCATCTGGGTGGCACGGCGCCGGCACAGGTGAAGGCGGCTGTTGCGGCGGCCAGGAAAGACTTGGCCGGTCGTCGCTGATTCTCCGCTACTGATTCGGCGGCGCCAGTAGCTCCACTTCGTATTCGTGCAGGCGGTTGTCGCGCACCGTGCGCACCAGCACCGTGTCGCCGGGCTGGCGTTGCTCGATGATGGATGCCAGATCGTCCTCGTTACGCACGGTCTCACCGTCTATTGCCACGATGACATCCCCCAGCAGTATGCGGCCACGGGTGGCACGGCTGAGACCGCGCATGCCGAGTCGGTCGGGGTCACTGCCTTCCACGGTATCCAGTACGATCACACCCTCGATTCCCCACAGTTGGCGGTAGTAGTCAGGCTGTGGCACCCGGGTGATTCCCAGTATCGGTGTCTGCACGCGGCCGAACTGGATGAGTTCGGGCACAACGTCTTTCACGGTGTTGACCGGGATGGCGAAGCCGATGCCGGAGCTGGCCCCACTGGGGCTGTAGATGGCCGTGTTGACGCCCACCAGTTGACCGAGGCTGTTCAGCAAGGGCCCGCCGGAATTACCCGGGTTGATGGCGGCATCGGTCTGTATCACGTCTCGAATCTTGCGCCGGTTAACGGAGTCAATTTCCCGGCCCAGGGCACTGACGACGCCCACGGTCATGGTTGTATCGAGTCCAAACGGATTGCCGATGGCGATGACCTTGCGCCCCACCTCCAGCAGATCAGAGTCACCGGGCACGATGGGGGTCAGGTCCACTTCGGGCGCATCAATCTTCAGGACCGACAGGTCTCGACTGGGATCCAGTCCAACCGGCTGGGCGTCGTAGGTGCTGCCATCCTGCAGGGTGACCAATACCCGATCCGCCTGCTGCACCACATGGTAGTTGGTGACGATATGCCCTTCCTTGTCCCAGATGAAGCCAGTACCCGTGCCCTGGGGGACTTCCTGTGGATTCAGGGAATAGAAGGAGCGCACCAGGCGCGCATTGGTGATGTTCACCACCGAGGGGCTGGTGCTCTTGAATATCTGGATATTGTTGGACTCATCGTTGGTACTGAAAGTGGCATAGTCCTGCGGCTGCCCGAAAGACAGGACAGGTGCCAACAGCAGGGCGAGCCCGATTAGAAGGGGCTTGGAAACATTCATCGTGAGCTGACCTCGTAGGTATCTGGCCTGATTTCTGGCTGGGCCGCGCCAGACCAGCAATAAGTTCAACTGATAACATTCTCTTAAATAGGTGCATTCTGCCGCGTTTCAAGCGAGAGATGGGGCCAATTTCAGCCAGATTGAGCCGATTGCCCAGTGGCCGTGTCGATTGATTTCAGCAGGGCTAATTCGTACTATTGCCGGGCTGTAGCAAAGTTGGCCACAATCCCATGAAACAAATCCTGATTATCGACGACGACGAGAAGCTGGGCGAACTGCTTACCCAGTATCTTGAGCGTTACGACATGACAGTGCATGTGGCACTGACCCCGAGCAAGGGATTTGAACTCATCAAGAAGGTGAAGCCAGACCTGCTGATCCTGGATGTGATGTTGCCGGAAAAAGACGGCTTCGAGATCTGCCGGGAAATTCGCGCCAAGTCTTCCATCTATGGCCAGCTTCCCATTCTCATGCTCACGGCCCATGCCGAAGTAACCGACCGTATCGTCGGCCTGGAACTGGGTGCGGATGATTACCTGCCCAAGCCCTTCGAACCACGGGAACTGGTTGCGCGCATACACAACATCCTGCGACGCAGCAGCGATGACAACACTGTGCGTGACATCAAACCCATCAATGGCCTGGAAGTGGATGTTTCCCGGCGCGAGGTGAAGCTCGATGGTGAAGTGCTGGAACTGACTACCATGGAATACGAGCTGCTGATTCTGTTTATGCAGTTCCCCAACAAGACCTTTACCCGCGATGAGCTAATGAATCGACTGCGCGGCATCGACGCGGAGCTCTTCTCCCGGGCCGTTGACACCCTGGTCAGCCGCCTGCGACACAAGCTGAAAGACACGTCCAAGACACCACGCTTTATCAAGACGGTGTGGGGTCGTGGTTATACTTTCGTCGGCGAACAACTTTAACAGCCAGAATCCTCCTGCATGACCACTCTAGTCAGCCAGGTTAAAAAATCTCTCTTCCTGCGACTGTTCCTGATTTTTGGCTTCACCGTGGTGAGCTTCTTCATCATCGTGTCGGTGTTGCTGCGTAACATCAATCAGGAAACCAATACCATAGAAAGCATTCCCGATTTCTTCACCCGCAATGTTGAATCCATTATCGAAGACATCGGTACACCACCCAACCTGAGCAACGCCATGCGCCTTGCCGATGAACTGGGTTGGACCATTAACATTCGCAACCCGATCATGCGCTGGAGCTCGGACCCGGATAACCGGCTCAATGTGGACGAGTCCGAGTTCGATCGTTCCCTCTCCTCCGATGCCGAGGTACGCACGGTAAACAACGAGGGCATCATTCACGTGAATCGCCGTGGTTACGAGTTCTTCCTGTATCCCCGCGCCCAGGGTGGTGAAGAACGCATCAATCTCTTCGTCGTGTATGTCGGTGTTGCACTCGCGGTACTGGTGCTGTTTCTCAATTACCTGATGGTGAACCGCCTGTTGCAGCCGGTACGCATGCTGCGCCAGGGTGCGGATCGTATCCAGAAGGGAGACCTGGGCTACCGGGTGGAGAGCAATAGCCAGGATGAGTTGGGTGAGCTGACGGAAAGTATCAATCACATGGCCGACTCCCTGCAGTCCATGCTGGAAGCAAAGCGCCAGCTACTGCTGGCCATCAGCCATGAGTTGCGCACTCCCATCACCAAGGCCAAGCTGCGCATGGAGTTCATGCCGCCGAGCAAGGAGCGGGAGCAGCTGAGGGAAGATATCGAGGAGATCGAGTTGTTGATCTCCGACCTGATTGAAGCGGAGCGCCTCAACGATGAGCACGCGGTGCTGGTGGAAGAAACCGTCGTGCTGTCGGATTTTGTGGAAGGCGTCGCCTCGCAGTTCTCCGAGTATGAGGGCGGTCTCACCCTGGAGATTGAAGAGAGTGAACGCGAGTTTGCCATCGACAAACTGCGCATACGCCTGTTGATAACAAACTTGCTCAACAACGCCTGCCGTCACGGCGAATCCAATCCCATCACGGTCAAGCTGGAGTTCGTGGATGATATGGCGATCATGGAAGTGATCGACAAAGGCGAAGGCATTGCCGCAGAGCATCTGCCCAAGTTGAGCGAACCTTTCTACCGGGCCGACAGCGCCCGGCAACGAAATACCGGGGGCTTCGGCCTCGGGCTCTACCTATGCCGCCTGATCGTGCAGGCCCACGGTGGCGACCTGACCATCGAGAGTGAACTAGGTGAAGGCACCCATATCACGGTCACGTTGCCACCGCATCCACCACACCATGGCGGTTAGGGCAATCCAGCGCTTGTCCTAGGCCGTCGCCCGACGGCGTCTAAGCCGCGCGAAGTGCATCATCAGGGCGATGAGGGTGAGCAGGGCTGGCACCAGGATCGTGTTGGCCAGGGTCAGGTTGCTGCCCAGGCGATCGATGTCTTCCGTCAACTGGAACTGCACGTCCCGCAAGCGGCGGCGTGTTTCCAGCAATTCCTGGTTAAACCTGTCCACCTCGGCCTGGATCTCCGGGGTGATCTGGCCAATGGGGTTGCCGTTCTCGTCCTGGTTCAACTGCGCCAGGGCTTCCTCGGTTTCCGTCATACGATCCAGCAGCTCGGCTTCCTCCAGGCGCAGGCGATCATCCGCCTGACGCTGCAGGTCCATTACCCGGGTAAAGGGACGCGAGTAAGTACCGCGACTACGGATGCTAACAAGGTCGGCGCCACCGCTGAGGTTATCGAAGGCATTGATGATCAGGTCACCGTTGTTGGCGAAGGGCTGCGGAATGCGCTGGCCAAGAAACTGTGCCAACTGGACCCACAGCCTGTCGGTCAACACATCGGAGTCGGCGAATACGATCAGGTTTACCGGCGCCTCAGAGCGTTGCAGATGTGGAACAGTTTCCTCGGCTGCCTCTGTAGTGGCGTCGTTAAGCACTTCGGGTTCGGCCGGGTTGTCAGTGTCTTCTGCGGTGTCTGCCGTGGCATAGTCTGCGCTAGCCTGATCGTCGCTGTCTTCCTCCGCTTCTGCAACCGGCAGTTGCGGGCGACCCTCGGGGAAAGCGCTCTCTGCCAGACCGCTGATGCGGGCGGCAATGACATGGCTCTCGTTGGACGATTCGAATTCATCAAACAGGATAGAGGGATCGGTCACACTCTCCAGCAGGATCCTGTCCATCAACATGGAGTTGCTGGACGAGGTAATCAGGGGTTCGAATGTGGTGCCCGCGCCCTCGATGGGACGCAATACACCCGGCGTGGAGAAGTTCACCGATTCCAGGCGGCTGGTGATGATATCGCCACGGGCCAGGTTGTCGCGCTTGGCACCCAGCATGCCCAGGTGCGGCATGGGGCGTTCGGTCTGGCTTGTGCGCACGCGCAGGGCCAGGTCACTGTCGGTGAGCACCTTGTCATCCTGGTACTCGATACCCCAGGCCTCCAGCAGTCCCGGCAGGTTGGAATTCATGCCAGCCGGAATCAGCGCGCCCTGCTGTGACAGGGTCACCATGGAGTCGGCGTTAGGATCGAGGAAGATCATGGCCTCGCCCCCGGCCAGCACATGCTGGTCAATGGCATACAGCATCTGCTCGGACAGACCATTCGGATGCACCAGCATCAGGATGTCGATGTCTTCATCGATACTGTCCGCATCCGCATCCAGTCGGCGCACCTCGTAGAGCTGGCGCAGCATGTCCATAACGAACCAGGACGCCGTGGCCTGCCCGGTTGCCGGATTGAAGCCGCCGTCGATGTCCAGCTGGGTGATCAGGCCGATCACCGGGCGATCCGGATTCTCCACATTGGTGATGAGTTTCATGAACTCATACTCCAGGAACTGCTCCTGGTCCGGACGGATGAGCGGCATGGTCTCTACCGCAGGCGGCGCCAGCGGATTGATGTCTTCCGGTGGCATATCCTGGGCGACCACGAGGCCGAAGTAGATCTCAATGCCACCCTGGGAAACAGGCACCGCCTGGATACCGTATTGGGTTGCCAGGTCCTCATCTTCGGAGAAGGGTTCTGGATCCACCACACTCAGGGTCAGGTTGCCATCACTGGCGATCACGATTTCCCGCAGCAGTTCCTGCACCCGGTTACCGTAGGCCCGAATCTGGGGCTGGTCTTCCGTCGCACTCTCGGAATAGAAGAAGGTCAGTTCCTGGGGTGTAGTCAGGTTGCTGACAATATTGCGTGAGCCATCCGACAGTGTGTACAGGCTGTCCTCGGTGAGGTCGAAGCGCAGGCTGGGCAGCAGGCTGATCACCGCCACCGCAATAACCAGGGCGACGGCGATTGCCGCCAGGCCCACAGAGGAAAATAAGGCTTTCGTATTCATTCCGGGCTCCTCCTAGTTGGCTTTCTTCATTTCGATGACTATGGCACTGGCCAGCAGCCAGGCACCGATGAACACGGCAAAGAACAGGATGTCGCGGATATCCAGCACGCCCTTGGCGATGGAATCGAAGTGAGTAAGGAATCCCATGGCCGAGATAGCATCCACAAAGAACTGCGGCACGAAGTCCGGGAAGGCGTTCAGCAGGATGGGTGACCCCATGATCACGAACAGGAAGCAGATCGACACGGTAAGAATGAAGGCAATCACCGAGTTCTTGGTACTGGCCGACATGCAGGAGCCGATGGCGAGATAGCTGCCTGCCATGAACCAGCTGCCCAGGTAGGCAGCGAAGATCACGCCGTTATCCGGATCGCCCAGGTAATTCACCGTAATCCAGATTGGAAAGGTCAACACCAAAGCCAGGCCGGTCAATGCCCAGGCGGCGAGGAACTTGCCCAGCACCGCATCGCGGAGCTTCACCGGAAGGGTCAGGAGTAACTCAATAGTGCCCGTCTTGCGCTCATCGGCCCAGAGGGTCATGGCTATTGCCGGCACCATGAACAGGTAGAGCCAGGGATGGAAACTGAAGAACGGCAACAGGTCGGCCTGGCCACGCAGGTAGAAGCCACCCAGCTCGAAGGTGAAGATGCCGTTGGTGATCAGGAAGATCACGATGAAGATATAGGCCAGTGGCGTGGCGAAGTAACTCATAAGCTCACGCCAGAAAATGATTCCGAGATTTCCCATGACTACGCCTCCCCTGCCTTTTGCGTCACCGTGCGGAAGACGTCTTCCAACTGGCCACGCTGCACATGGAACTCAGTCACCGGCCAATGCTTCTCCTGGGCAATCGCGGACACCTGGGAGAAGATGGATTGGCCGTCTTTGGCGAGGATGGTGTAGGTCAGTGCCTGTTCTGCATCCTCTTCGATGGTGGCGATGCCCCCGATGCCACCGAGGTCGGCACCCAGGTCATAGCTGTCATTGAGGCGAACACTCACCGCCTGGTGGTAACGGGAACGGGATTCCAGTTCGGCTGGTGTGCCATCGGCCACGATCCTGCCCTCGGCAATAATGATGGCCCGGCTGCACACCGCGGTGACCTCTTCCAGAATATGGGTGGAGATAATCACGATCTTGTCCCGGGCCAGGTTCTTGATCAGCTCGCGCACGTGGTGCTTCTGGTTTGGATCCAGGCCGTCGGTGGGCTCGTCGAGAATCAGCACCTTGGGGTCGTGCATGATGGCCTGGGCCAGGCCGACCCGGCGCTTGAAACCCTTGGACAGGGTCTCGATTGTCTGGCGTCGTACCGACTCCAGTTCTACTTCCTTTATTACATGCGCTACCCGGCGATCGATCTCCTCACCGCGGTAACCACGCACCTGGGCGATGAAGCGCAGGAATTCTTCCGTGGTCATGTCACCGTAGGAAGGCGCACCCTCGGGCAGATAGCCGATCAGGGCCTTGGCGGCTATGGCCTCTTCGGTGATGTCGTGGCCATCAATGGATACCCGGCCACTGGTGGGAGCCAGGAAACCGGAGATGACTTTCATGGTGGTGGATTTGCCAGCGCCGTTGGGGCCGAGGAAGCCTAGTACCTCTCCCTCGACAACCTGAAAGCTCAGATTATCGACGGCGACAAATTGATCGAATTTCTTTACGAGATTCTCAATTTCAATCATTGCTACTCTCTAAACTCTCTGTCTTCTTGTGTCCGTTTTGATTGTTGTGTCGCCCGCAAACCCGCGAGAAAAGCGCGGAACGGCGGACGGGAAGAGACGGTGAATATAGAGATGGCGACCCGCTTTTTCAAGGCTCCACGGGATATTAGGCGCCACTGGCGCAGTCGAGCTGTCCGGCACCGGGTCACGGGGCGGCGACACCTGTGTTTATGGGGTCTGGGCGGGTATAATCGCCTCTCGACCATGGCGGCGAACAACCATGGCAATCTTCAACGGCATACCCTTGGTCCCCGGCATCGGGAGATGGGGCAGATGCCGCAGTCGCTGGATTACCCCGTGATCAGATTTGTACTACTGCTGTGTTTTCTCCTGTCCCTGGCCAGCTGCGGTCAGAAGGGCGGCCTCACCCGTCCACAGCAGGCCCAGACCGCCAGTTTCCAACACCAGGCCTGATTCGGGCTGTAGCAGGAATTCCTCTGAATGGATCATTTTAATTACCAGGGCGACACGTTGTATGCCGAGGATGTGCCGCTTCCCGAAATCGCCGCGCACCATGGCACTCCCTGTTTCGTGTATTCCCGGGCCACCCTCGAACGCCATTTTCGGGTCTACGAGGAAGCCATGGGCGAGCTGCCACACCTGATCTGTTATGCCGTAAAGGCCAATTCCAACCTGGCCGTATTGAACCTGCTGGCCCGCCAGGGCGCCGGCTTCGATATCGTTTCCGGCGGCGAGCTGCAGCGCGTGCTGGCGGCTGGTGGCGATGCCAGCAAGGTGATCTTCTCCGGGCTGGGCAAGACTGCCGGGGAGATGGAGCGGGCGCTGGAGGCAGGTATTCATTGCTTCAACATCGAATCCCCCGCCGAACTGGACCGGCTCAATGCTATTGCCATGGCGAGAGGCGAGAAGGCGCCGATCTCCCTGCGGGTAAATCCCGATGTGGACGCCGGGACCCACCCCTATATTTCCACGGGCTTGAAAGAAAACAAATTCGGCATCGCCAGCGACGAGGCCCTGGACGTGTATCGCCGCGCTGCCGGGATGGAAGGCATCGAGGTGCTGGGCATCGATTGCCACATTGGTTCCCAGCTCACCAGTATCGAACCTTTCCTCGACGCCATCGACCGCTTGCTGGTAATGGTGGATACCCTGGCAGGCGAAGGTATCACGATCAGCCACTTCGATATGGGAGGCGGGCTGGGAGTCACCTATGGCCAGGAACAGCCCCCACACCCTTCCGATCTGATTACCGCCGTGAAAGACCGGTTCAAAGAGAGAGACATGACCCTATTGATGGAGCCCGGCCGTTCCATCGCCGCCAATGCCGGGATCTTCCTCACCCGGGTCGAATACCTGAAGTGCAACGAGCACAAGAACTTCGCCATTGTCGACGGCGCCATGAATGACCTGATTCGCCCAGCGCTCTATGGTGCCTGGCAGGAAATCGTGTCCGTGGTAAAGAAAATCGGCAGCAAGAAGACCTATGATGTGGTTGGACCGGTGTGTGAGTCCGGCGACTTCCTTGGCAAGGATCGGGAATTGATTGTCGAAGCCGGCGACCTGCTGGCCGTGCGTTCGGCTGGCGCCTACGGCTTCGTGATGAGTTCCAACTACAATACGCGACCACGCGCGCCCGAGATCATGGTAGATGGCGACAAGCACCACGTCGTGCGCCACCGGGAAACTATCGATCAATTGCTGGCGCTGGAATCCAGCCTGCCCGAAGGCTGAACAGTCAGAGACAATCCCCTAATGAACATTCCATTTACCAAGATGCATGGCCTCGGTAACGACTTCATCGTCATCGACGCGGTGTCCCGCGACATCAGTATTCCACCCGAGCGCATTCGGGAGTTGGCCCATCGCCGCTTCGGCATCGGCTTCGATCAGCTATTGCTGGTTGAACCTCCCTCCCAGGACGATGTGGATTTCAACTACCGTATCTTCAATGTCGATGGTGGTGAGGTAGAGCACTGCGGCAATGGCGCGCGCTGCTTCGCCCGCTTCGTACGCGACAAGGGTCTGACCGACAAGAACCCGGTGCGGGTAAAGACCAGCAATCGCATTCTGGTGCTGGACATTGATGAACAGGGCAATGTAGCCGTGGACATGGCGGTGCCGGTATTTGTTCCCGCCGAGATCCCCCTGCTGGCCACCGAGCAGGCCCTGACCTACCAGCGCAGCCTGGACGTGGACGGCGAATCCATCGAGGTGGAGTTCAGCGCACTGTCCATGGGCAACCCCCATGCGGTAATAAAGGTTGAAGACCTGGAGAATACGGCCGTAAAAGATATTGGAGAGGCTCTGGGAAAACATCCGGACTTCCCTGAAGGCGTCAATGTCGGTTTCATGGAAATCGTCGACCGCCAACACCTCAAGCTACGGGTATTCGAACGCGGCACCGGGGAGACCCTGGCCTGCGGCACGGGAGCCTGCGCCGCCGTGGTATCGGCCTGCCGGGCCGGACTACTGGACAACGAGGTCGAGGTACAACTCAGGGGTGGCTCTCTCTCCATACACTGGGATGGAGATGACCAGCCAGTCATGATGACCGGCCCAACCGCATCGGTTTTTGAGGGGACAGTAGAGATATGAGCAAGCTAGCGAATACCGCCCAGGCAACGGCAGCACAGGCCACGTCGACAATGGCTGCTGAAGACGTGGCGACTTATCTGCGGGAAAACCCCAATTTCTTCCTGGAACAGGAAGACCTACTGGCTGATCTGCTGCTGCCCCACGAATCAGGCAAGGCAATATCACTGCTGGAGAGGCAGGTCACGATTCTACGGGAGCGAGGCATCGAGGCTCGCCAAAAGCTCAATAACCTGCTGGAGAACGCCCGCAGCAACGACCAGTTGTTTGATACCACCCGCAATCTGGTCTTGGCGCTGCTACGTGCTCGCGATATTACCGAGATCGTGGAAGTTGCCGTGGACCAGTTATCCAACCACGCCAACATCGATGCCTGCGAAATCATCCTGCTAGAACAGCCCGAATTGAACGTGGCCCCCTCGATTCGTGTCGAACCGCTGCGCATGATGAAACAGGAATACGCCGACGTCATTCGTTTGAAGCGAACCCATTGCGGCAGTCTGGGCAGCGAACAAATCCATGCCCTGTTCCCCGGCAATCACAAGATCAAGTCCACTGCCCTGTGCCCGGTCATAAATAACAGTGAAGTTTTAGCGCTGCTGGCCCTGGGCAATAGGGAAGAGAATTACTTCAATATTCATCTGGATACCCTTTTTCTGGATTTTATTGGCCACGTGGTAGGTGCCGTGTTGGAACGGCAGCTATTGAGTGATAGCGCTGAAGATATCGCCGGTATCGATATCCACGCCTAAACTGCGCCAAGGAGCGAAAGTGTATATACTTCGCTCTTACCAACCCTGTCTACTGCCCTGTCAATGCCTACCGATACCGCTTCCGGCAACGCACCTCTGGTTTCAGTAATTTGCCGAACCATTGGACGTAAAGAACTCAAGGAAGCGTTGCTGTCCGTTGCTGCGCAGAGTTATCCCAATATCGAGTTGCTCGTAGTAAATGCCGCCGGAATTGATCTGGGCAACATCCAAACCTGGTGCGGCTCCTTACAGCCTAAGATTGTGCAGGGCAACGAGCCCTTGATGCGAGCGGCGGCAGCCAATGCCGGGCTGGATGCAGCAGTGGGCGAACTCATTATCTTTCTTGATGAGGATGACTGGTTTTCTCCCGAGCATATCGAAGGCTTGCAGAAAGTGCTCGCCGCCAATACACAAATCGGTGCCGCCTATAGCAATACGCAAAAAGTCGCCAAAGACGGCACGTCGCTCGATGAGTTTTTCAAGCAGGATTTCGACAGACGAATCCTGATGCATGACAACTACATCCCTATTCACTCAATGCTTTTCCGACACGAGTTACTGGGAAAGGATTGTCGCTTCGATGAATCCTTTGATGATTTCGAGGATTGGGACTTCTGGATTCAACTCTCTCGCCAGACTGATTTCCTGCGAGTCGATAACACCACCGCTTTCTATCGTATGGGTGGCGAATCCACGACCGCCGCCAGATCAGAGGCAGAGAAGTACCTCACAGACCACCCCAGTGCCGTGGGCCGCGCAAAGCTTTTCAGCAAGTGGCTCAGCATATGGAGTGGTGAAGAGTACAATCAAATGCTCGGTGAAGTGTATACCGAGGGCCTGGTTCGGACACTTCGTGATAACCTGGGACAGTTGACACGGCAATCACAGGAGCGCGACCATAAAATTAGAGCCTTGGAGAGCAAGACCAACACGCTTACTGGCGAGATCAAAAAACATGTCCGTCTTCAGAATACTCTGAAAGAGAAGCTTCACTCACTTGAGGGCGCGTTAAAAAGCGAACAACAGAAGAACGTTGCCCTAAACGAGGCCCATCTGGAGCTTGTTGCCATGCATGAAGCTCTGGATCATGGCGTAAAGCAGGTCTTGAATTCCACTTCCTGGCGAATCACCGCGCCGCTACGATTTGTTAATAGGGCTGTCAGATCGCTCTTCTCCGGCGCTTCTAAAAAAAAAGCTAATCCCGGTCCATATCCTGGCTCGAGCATGCCTGCAGCAAGCCTGTCCGACGCTGATGCCTCCAGCATAAAATTTGAACTGGACAGCGTCGCTGAGGGCAAGGTGCTATGTGTTGATGAGATCGCACTACATGGCTGGGCCCTGTCACATCTCGGGCCAGTCAGTTGCGATATCCACATAGATGGCTTGTACTTCAGAACATTCAGGCCCAATAAATACCGGGCCGATGTTTACCGAAAGTATCGGGATCTTGAGCATTCCATGCATGCTGGATTCGATGAGCGCGTGTCTCTGGCCAGCCTGGAAATTGGTAAACACGCGTTCGAAATCACTTTCCGAACAGAAACCGAAAGCTGCCGCAGCGAACCGGTTAGCTTTTACAAGGCCAGTGCAAACCAACTGTTTGACGCCTGGTTGACATTCCATGACAAAGAGATCCACGCCCACCAGAAGCCGCGCCTGCGCAAACTAGGCAAGCTGTCAAAGCAACGCCTGGCGGTAATCGTCAATGCCGGCACTGATCCCGCGCCATTCCGCGCCACTCTCGACTCACTCGCACAACAGACCTGGCAAGACTTTGACATAGCGCTGACTGGCATGTCGCCAACCATATCCGACGACTTCGCCAGCAGCTATATGCCGCTGGCCGGACGTTTCAAGACCTTGCAGCAGGTCGCGCTGGCATCGACAGGCCCAAGCTATGCACTCGCCCTGTCGGCGGGTGAATGTCTTAACCCCCATGCCCTGGAAATACTGTACCTAGAGGCGCTGGAAACTAATGCCGACCTGGTCTACAGCGATCACGATCGCGTAGACGCAGGACAAAGGCATGGTGATCCGACTTTTACCTGGTCATGGTCGCCGGAACTGCTGTACAGCACGAATTATGTAGGCGGGGTTTTTGTCGCCAGAGCGTCACAGTTTCTCGCCCTGGATTGGACCGCAGATAGTTTTCATAGCCTGCGCTATACAATCCTGCTCGATCTCACACTGCGGGTTGCCCAGGTCAGAAGAGTGCCAAGTGTGCTCTGGTCCCAAGCCTTTGATGATGATGCTACGCCTGTATTGGCGCAGGAAGTGGCTGCACTGCAGGCCTTCATCGACAAAAATTCCCTGGCTGCAAGTATCGACCTGAGTACCGATCAAAGATCGCTGGCCCGTACGGTTTCCGGCAACGCCCTTGTCTCTATCATCATCCCGACACTGGGCAAGCTTGGCCTGCTCGAAGCATGCATCGAGTCTCTGCTGGAACTGACAAGCTACAAAAACTTCGAAGTGATTATTCTGAATAATGGCCGGGGCGAGAACTCCGAGGGATTTGAATATCTTGCTTCGAAGCACTTTACTATTATTGAGTGTGATGAGCCCTTCAACTGGGCACGCTTGAATAATATCGGCGCCAGCTATGCCAGAGGCGAGCATCTGTTATTCCTGAACGATGATATTGAAGTCATCCAGCGAGACTGGATCGAGGAATTGCTGAGCCTCTCACAATTAGCAGATACCGGAGCTGTCGGCTGTAAATTGCTTTATCCGACTGGCGCACTGCAGCATGCCGGCATATTCCTGATTAACTATGGCGGCGGCGCGCTCCATCTGTTTCACCGAATGAAGCCAAGTAAGTCCCTCTACATGAATCTTGATCAAAGACCACGGGAAGTTTCCGCGAATACCGGCGCTTGCCTAATGGTCGCGCGCAAAAAATTTGACGCCGCGAACGGATTCGATGAAGAGCTACGTATCGTTGGTAATGATGTTGATCTTTGTCTCCGCCTCAAGCAGATGGGCTTACGTAACCTGTGGACCAGTCGTTGCCAACTCATTCATCATGAGAGTATCAGCCGTGAGCCTAAAGGTAATGAGCAGGATGAGAGTTACATGTGGGACAAATGGGGCTGGCTGTTCGAGAGTGGAGACCCGCATTACAGCCCCAGGCTTTCGCTCCATGAAGAAGATTGCTCACCGGTCTATGATGTACCGGCGCATGACCTCATTGCGGCGCTGGACCCAGAGGTCATGCAAGATCGTACGGACCAGAACTACGAACCTGTCGAAGGTGTGAATTTAATAGGCTATATCCGCGCGAATATGGGCCTTGGTGAGGCGGCTCGTGCCGACGCAAGAGCCCTTACCGCTGCCGGCATCGATTTCGGCATAATAAACTTCGAACGCGAAAACCCCTCTAGCATGACGAATTTCGATTGGTACGAAGCGGAATCTGACAAACCGACCTTTGACATCAATCTGATCCACATCAACGGCGATTTTCTGCCTCTGGTTTATGAGGAGTTGCCAGGTTACTTCTTCGAACAGCGTTATAACATCACTTACTGGGCCTGGGAGTTGGAACGTTTGCCGCACTCATGGCTGCCAGCTCTCGCCCTCGCGGATGAAATATGGGTTCCTTCACAATTCGTGAAAGATGCCGTGTGCCAGGAAACCGACAAACCCGTGACCGTCATCAGCCACAATGTAGCCCTGAAACCTGATCCCGCGTTGGGTCGGGAAAGGTTCAATATTCCGCAATCTGCCTTCGTGTTTCTCGCAATGTATGACACACGCAGCGTCGCCGAAAGAAAGAATCCACGTGCGGCAGTTCTGGCGTTCCAACAAGCGTTCTCAGCAAATGACTTGAGGGTGTGTCTTGTGCTGAAAATGAATAATCCCGCCAAGGAGGATCTTGAATCCCTGCAGCGTGATCTGGCTGGCTGGCCCAATATATCAATACTGGCTGGCCATCACAGTCGAGTAGAAATAGACAGCCTGATTAATTGCATCGACTGTTATGTATCCCTGCACCGCTCCGAAGGATTCGGACTGGGGCCGGCGGAAGCCATGTCGGTCGGCATACCCTGCATTCTTACCGACTGGTCCGGTAATACCGATTACATGACCGATGAAAATTGCATAGCAATTGATTACGAGCTGGTAAATCTGGACATCGATTACGGACCTTACAATGCCGGTCAACGCTGGGCTGAGGCTGATGTCGACCAGGCCAGCCGCGCTATGCAACGCCTGGTTGACGACCCTGAATTCGCGGCGAGAATTGGCGAGAACGCCAGAAAACACATCGCAGCACACTTTTCACCCGCCGCGGTGGGCAAACAGATCGCGACACGCCTTGCTCAGATCAGGAAGAGTCGCGGGTGACGTTAAGGCGATTTTAGTAGCGCCTCGCCCTCCGGTAATAGATGCGCTGCAGGGTTCCCATGTTCACATCCATCTTGCCTGCCAGTCGCAGTCCGCGCCTCTGCTGTTCTGTTAAGGCAGTGCCATACTGGGCCATGAAATCCTGGGCCTGCCGCGCCACTTCCCACAGGTGCTCGTTCGGTTGCAGGTGCAACAGCCGGGTCCAGAAACCGGGCTGAGAGGCGACCGCCTGCTTGTGTTCCTTCGCGCCGATGGTGTTGCGGCCATGCTGGCGGTAGTGAATGAGCGCCTGATCCAGGTACACCACCTTGCCAAAGGCCGCGGCCACCAGCGCCAGCCACCAGTCATGCATGATGGCATTGGGCGATACCGGCAGGCTCTTGAGCGCTAGCGGCTCGTTAATCAATGCGGTGCAACCGGTAACAAGATTGCTGATCACCATCTGGTTGAAGCCATTGCGTGCGGTTTCCAGACCCTGGTAGCGGGCCAGTGAAGGGGCCACCGGTTGCAGTGTTTCCGACACCACCTGCAGGTCGCTGTGCACGAGTACCGGTACATCCGGGTGCGCCTGTTCGGCCTGCTGCATCGCCTGCCACTCGGTCTCCACCTTGTCCGGATACCACACATCGTCCTGGTCACAGAACAGCATGTAGGCAGATTCGAGTCCCAGGGCGGACTTGTGCTGCAGGGTGTATTGCAGGAGGTAGCCGAAGCTGTCGCGGGCACCGAGGTTGCCGGTTGCTGCATCAAGCAGGTGAATTCGCTCAGGCTCCCGGGTCTGGTAGTCCTGCAGAATAGCCAGCGTGTTATCACTGGAGCCGTCGTCTCGCACCACCACAACAAAATTGGTATAGCTCTGGGCGAACAGGGAATCCAGTTGCTCGGCAAGAAACTTGCCGCCGTTCCAGGTAGAGAGCATGATGGCGAGTCGTGGCTTATCCGTCATGGGCGATCAGGTCAGGGACTTGGCGTCCCGAATCCCGGAACGAATGTTATGCCAGTACTGCTTGCGCTCATGGGATGAGAGTATGAGCCAACCGGCTTTGATGAAGAAGCGCACCCTGTCACGTATCTTCCAGCCCAGGGGTGAATATTTCATGCCGTACAGGTGGGTACGATTACGACTGGAGTAATAGGTACGGGACGGGTTGTGCTGGGCCATGATGCCGGCTCGCACCAGCGGATTAAGGCTGCGCTCGCCGATGGCATGGTAGAGCACGGCACCGTCGGTACCGATCAGGTCGAAGCCCAGTGACTTGGCCCGGAAGCACCACTCGAGATCCACGTTGTCGATGAAGTAGCTTTCCTTCATGTCGCCGATGGCATCGAGGTGCTGCGCCAGAATCAGGGTACCGGAAGTGATGAGGAAGTCGGCGAGGAAATGTTTCCCAGTCTGGGCAAACGGGCGATTGGACCGCAGCATGAAGCGATTGAACAACTTGAAGGGTGTCTGCCGCATGGTCTGAGGATTGATGATCCGCGGCCCCACCGCCGCGATGCCGTTCTCGCTGTATTGCACCGCGTCTTTATAGGACGCAATCATGCGCTGGATGAACAGGTCACACAGGCTGCTGTCCTGGTCGAACAGGAAGATGTACTCGTAACCCGCATCCCGGGCGAGCTTGATTCCGATATTGAGTGCCTTGGCCAGGCCTTCATTGGTTTCCAGTCGCAGCAGCTGCTGGCAGCGTTCATACACGGTGATGGATTTCGCCAGTTTCTCGATCTGTGGCGAACCATTGTCGATAACGACGAAGTCGGTTTCCTTGTTGAGCTGGCCCAGCAGCTTGAGCAGGGCAGTGAGCTCCGGCTTGAAGGTGACGACGATGGCGAAGCTATTGTGTCTGGGACGCGGCTTGGCCATGGCGAATCATGCTTCCCCGGGTACTTCGATGGGCACGTTCGGGCCAGGCTTGTCCTGGCTCAGTGCCAACATGAAATAAGCGATAGAACCAATGCCGATGGTCAGGCCAGCTACCACCCCCGCATCCAGTATGCCGCGCCAGGGCTGGGGCAGCATGCGCGCCACGATCACGAAGCAGATGACCATCAGGGTCAGGCCAATGGAAAGCAACTGGCGCCTGCGGGTGGCATGGATATAGCCCATGCAGAACAGCGGAGCCAGCAGGATGTGACCGGGTCGCGGATTGTCGTGCAGGTAGCGGGCACGCGCCACCACTCTTGGCGCGAAGCCCTGGTGGAAACCCTTATAGCCCTCGGCATAAGCCATATACACGACGCTAAACAGCAGCGCCGCAAGCTGCACGCTACTGAGGGAAAGCCCGCGTAATTCCAGCGCCATAGGCGCCAACCGGTAGATGGCAAACGAGAGCAGCAGGATTACGCCGCCGATGCCCCATAAATAACCTAAAGACCGCACGTTACAACACCACGTCAGCAGAAACGGTCTATTATAAACCGGATTGGCCGCAATCACCGAGCGCCGGGGCGCTGGCGTCGCCTTGAAACGCCAACTAGGCTATGATTTCGCAGCATTTCCGGGAGATCAGCTCCCGCCCTTTCGCAGAGTGCCCGATTCAGCACCGAACCCGATACGAGACCGACTATGACAGTAAAACTGGGCGTCGTGATGGACCCGATCGAGACCATCACCGTGAAGAAAGACACAACCCTGGCGATGATGCTGGCGGCACAGCGACGCGGCTGGCAGGTGTTTTATATCCTGCAGGGTGACCTGTATTCGGACCAGGGCGTCAGCCGTGCCCTGATGACCCTGATCAATGTGCGCGACGACCCGGATGACTGGTTCGAATACGGTGAACGCAGCGACCAGGCCCTGGGCGAGCTGGATGTGATCCTGATGCGCAAGGACCCGCCCTTCAACATCGACTATATCTATTCCACCTACCTGCTAGAGCAGGCGGAGCAGCAGGGCACCCTGGTGCTGAACAAGCCCCAGAGCCTGCGGGACTGCAACGAGAAGCTGTTCGCCACCCAGTTTCCCCAGTGCTGCCCCCCGTTCCTGGTCTCCGCCAACAAGGAAAAGCTAAAGGCATTTCACGAACTGCACGAAGACGCTATATATAAGCCATTGGATGGCATGGGCGGGGCCTCCATCTTCCGGGTCAAGCGCGACGATCCCAATCTCAGCGTGGTAATCGAGACCCTTACCCTGGAAGGCAAGCGCCAGATCATGGCGCAGAGCTACCTGCCGGATATCGCCAAGGGTGACAAGCGCATCCTGATGATCGATGGCAAACCGGTGGAATATTGCTTGGCCCGCATTCCCGCCTCCGGCGAGCTGCGGGGCAACCTGGCGGCCGGTGGCAGCGGTGTCACCCAACCCATTACGGACCGGGATCGCTGGATCTGTGAGCAGGTTGGACCAACCCTGAAACAAAAAGGACTGGTCTTTGTGGGCCTGGACGTGATCGGTGACTATCTCACCGAGATCAATGTCACCAGCCCGACCTGTGTCAGGGAGATCGACCGGGCCCAGGGCCTGGATATCGCCGGTGACCTCATGGCCTGCATCTACGAGAAACTGCAGGCCAGACATATTGGCTATCAGTAACCCACGATGGTGAACAGGTGGCGATAGAAGACGAAGAACTATCCCGGGAGCGATTCGGTTTCACCGTGTTCCTCTCGGCCTGTTTTCACGCCATCATCGTGTTTGGTGTGGGCTTCAGCTATCTGGGTGAACTGAACAGCGAACCGGCGCTGGAAGTCACCATGGCCCAGTACCGCAGCGAGCTAGCGCCGGACGATGCCGACTTCATCGCCCAGGAAAACCAGATAGGCAGCGGCACCCTCGAGGAGGCCGCGACCCCCAGCACCCCTTTCGAATCCGACTTTAATGCCGACCAGATCCAGGAAGTGGTGCCCGTGCCCCAGGCACCGCAGATCGTCAACGATGTGCAGCAACAGGATGTGGCTGTCATCGCCAGCTTCGATAACGATGACGAGGTGAACCAGCAGCTGGAAGAAGTCGAGCCCGAGGAAGAACGACCGGTAGCGGACGAGGTGTCCCAGGAAGAGCTAAGCCTGGCCATCGCCAGCCTGCAGGCGCAGCTGGACAGGCAGCGCCAAGAATATGCGCGACGCCCACGCAAGTACACGATCTCTTCCGCTTCAACCAGAAGGAGCCAGGACGCACAGTATTTGGACAATTGGCGGCGACGTATCGAGGCGGTAGGCAATATCAATTACCCCAACGAGGCACGACGCCAGCAGATCTATGGCAATGTGCGCATGATGGTGGCGCTGCGTCCAACGGGGGAAGTTCAGGAAATTCGCATCCTGCAATCCTCCGGCGAGGCCATCCTGGATCAGGCTGCCGTGGAAATCGTCAATCTCGCCGCACCCTTCCAGCCATTTCCGGAGGAATTGCGAGCCGAAGCTGATATACTCGAAATCATTCGAACTTTCCGCTTCCACGAAGGCAATGCACTGAGCAGCTACTAAGGTAGCAGTCATCCGATGACTGACGACAACTCCCACAGCGATTTCCCAAGTACCTTACAAAACCAGTTCCTCGTCGCCATGCCGCAGATGCTGGACCCCTATTTCGCCAATACGGTCACCTACCTGTGGCGCCACAGCGAAGAAGGCGCGTTGGGTATTGTCATCAACAAGCCCCTGCAGGCCTGTGTGGCGGATATCTTTGGCGAACTCAACATCGAATGCTCGCTCAATGATGAACGTTTCACCCAGCAGCACGTGCTGGCCGGTGGGCCGGTGGAACGGGACAAGGGGTTCATCATCCACGACGCCGGCGGCAATTGGGAATCCTCCATCCAGGTGACTTCCGACATCAGCGTCTGCACCTCGAAGACCATACTGAAGGACATCGCCACCGGCATGGGCCCCAATAACTACATCGTGGCCCTGGGCTGTGCGGGCTGGGATGCGGGCCAACTGGAGCGGGAAATCTCCGAGAACGCCTGGCTCACCATTCCCGCCACCCACGACCTGCTGTTCTCCGACGACTACGCCAGCAAGGCCAAATCTGCTGCAGCGCTGCTGGGCATCGGACTGCAGCAGCTGTCTCCCGAAGCCGGTCACTCCTGAGCCAACGGCGCCGCGGGCATCCCCAACAGACCATGAGCATAGCCTCACTCCCCGCCGACCCCAGCAAGCCCCTTGCCGTCCTCGCCTTCGACTATGGTACCCAGCGCATCGGCGTGGCCTATGGCCAGTCTGTCTCCGGCACCGCGCAGGCGGTGTGTGTGCTGAAGGCCAGAGATGGCATCCCGGACTGGAACGCAATCCAGGCGCTCATAGACGAGTGGCAACCGGGCGCCTTCGTGGTGGGCATGCCTTACAACCTGGACGGCAGCGACAGCGAGCTGTTACCGCGGGCAGTCAAGTTTGCCAACCGACTGAATGGCCGGTTCAACAAGCCCTGCTATGGCATGGACGAGCGCCTGTCCTCGAAAGCAGCCATTGAACAGATCGTGGAAGAGAATGAAGCCGGGCTGAAGCGGAAGAGCTCGGCCATCGATGATATAGCCGCGCAGATCATTCTTGAGA
>JAYPVK010000022.1:0-53188 GCA_038134565.1 Pseudomonadales bacterium
TTGACTGGCGGGCCGGAAACCCTGCCTCCCCACAACCACTTGATCAGTGACAGCTTATAAATCGAAGTCTTCTACCTAATTCCTTGCCGCAATACTCCTGATCGAAAGGATATACAGCCAACAAGCCCCTGCTGGCCGGCACGACCACGCCCTGCAGACATGTACGACAAACATGTATCTAAAGCCTGAAGCGGAGCAACAAAAAAGCCCGGTATCAGAAGATACCGGGCTCTTGATCGTTTCGGCAATTTCGCTAGAGCAATTTGCCGAGAAAAGTAGGTCGGTGTTTACTTCACCGGACGCACGTAACGCTTGATACCTCCGACGGGGCCAACCTCGGCACCAAAGATGTTGCCGTGCTTGTCGGCAACCACGCCTTCAGCCGTACAGGTACCACGACAATCGGGCTGTGGGTCAGGAATCAGGAATTCGACATTACCGGTGATGGCGCTGCCCACGCGGATTCCACGAGTCCAGTGGCCGTTGTCTGGATTAACGGAACCGGATTCTGAATCTGCCGCGTAGAGCACATCGTTGTCATCGATGAAGATGCCGCTGTTACGGCTGAACTGGTACCAGATATCCAGCAGGTTGCCTTCCTGGTCGAAGATCTGGATACGGTTGTTACCGCGGTCAGCCACGAACAGGCGACCCTTGGAATCCATGGCCAGGCCATGGGGTTGACGGAACTGGCCGGGGCCCATGCCCCACTCACCCCAAGAGAACAGGTGATTGCCGTCTGCATCAAACTTGTGCATGCGGTTTGGTGTGCCTTCGGCGCTGGAATGGCCTTCACCGACGAAGATAGAACCATCGGGTGCTACCAGCACGTCGTTAGGGGTATAGAAGTATTCTTCGTCGCGACCACCGCCTTTGCGGCCCAGAGACATCAGGTGAACGCCGGTTGGGCTGAACTTGTGTACCTGGTGACCGTAGTCCTCGTCGCCATCATAGTCATTGTACTGATCGGTACCGCGGGCATCGGCGACCCATACGTTGCCTTCATGATCCACTTCGATACCGTGTGGCCAGGTGATGTAGCCCGCGCCGAAGCTGCGTACCAGGTTGCCATCCTTGTCGAACAGCATGATGGGGTTTACGTCTGGCTTCTGGATACAGGCATTGGCGTTGGCGCCGCAGCGCTCTGCAACCCAGATGCTCTCACCGTCGGGGTGAATCTCCACCGTACTGGAAGAGCCCCAGGGGCGGTCTGCTGGCAATTTGAAGAAGCCAGCCTGGGTGATATAGGGGTTCGGCAAATCATTCACCGGATCCATTTCCGGGCTTCCGCCGACTTGGGCAAATGCAGCGGCTGGCAATGCCAGGGCTGCAGCACACAGCGTGCTGATAAAAGGCTTCTTGGACATCATGAGCTCTCTCGTTGTTGTTTTAGTGATTCTAAAAAGGGGGTTCAAGGATAAACCACCCACCTTGCGTAGTTCAATCTGCACTCAGCAGGCATGGGTCGATGTTACAGATTGTCATATTTGGATAGCCGGACCCAGATCAGCCTGGTTTAACGCCGGGTAATCCGCAGGCAATCCTGGGAAATTTTTGTCGGGGAAGAGCCAGTGTCCGTGCATCCGCAGCTTTCCCAGCCTGCGCGAAAATGCGCAGAATCTGTTGCACCCGGCACGGTGTGCTGGTGACGTCTGCCTAGCTCATGGACGTTCTCGCCAGCAGGCCGCTGGCCAGCAGGTAGAGCGTCCCACTGATACCGTTCTGGATGCGATCGAAGTTCCTCTGCGCCAGCATCCAGCGCAGCCGCCCGGCTAGCAGCGCGTAACTGGAATCCAGGATCAGGGCCAGAAACAGGAAGGTCACGGACAGCAGCGCAATCTGCTGTGTGTACAGACTGCTGTCGGTAACGAACTGCGGCAGGAAGGCACTGAAGAAGAGAATCGTCTTGGGATTGGTCAGGGATATACAGAAGCCGCGTTGAAAGGAGCCGGTGGCCGTCGCCTTTACGCGGCGGTCATGGGTAAGGTAACGATAGACGCCCATCGCGCCCAGATAGGCCAGGTAGGCTACCCCCGCCCACTTGATCCACATCAGGCCCTCGGCCAGGACGCTCAATAGCCAGCTGGTTCCCACCGCGGCAATGAAGAGCTGGATGATCATGGCCAGCCAGATGCCCGCCACGGTCTGCAGACCACGTCGGGTACCGGTGGAGAGACTGGTCGAGATAATCACCACCACGTTCGGACCGGGACTGAGAATAAACGGAATGGAGATCAACAGGAATGAAATGAAGTAGGCGGGTTCGAGCATGAGCGGTGCTATCCTTCGACTAGTTGCGAGCTGTTACGACGATACCAAACTGGTTGATCTCCACCTGCACATTTTCCATGGCGCTGATGTCGATGGGTGCACGTGTCGAGACGTCGTGTTGCCCAAACACAAACACCTTCAGTGCCTCTCCGCGTCGCGCCGGCAGGCTCAACATGGACGAATCGAAGCCCTGCGGGATAAACAGGTTCACCACATCGATGCTATCGCCCGACGATTCCAGCAGCTGTCGCTTGCTGCCGTACCATGCCGACTTCGTGTCGGGAATCATCGCCAGTGCTTCTTCGCTGTAGACGAAGACCACATCCACTTCAGTAATCAGTATGGCGTTGTAATCCAGAGTGGACTGCACAAAGACCGAACGTACTTCGGCCCAGCTGTTTGAGCTCAGCCCGCTGAGCGCGAAAAAAAGCGTGCTGATGAGGAGTTGGCGATGCTTCATGACAGGAGTATTGTAAAAATCCCTTGGTGCAAATAGAAAGACAGAACAGAACGACAGAAAGGCCGTTAGACGTTAATCAAACTGGCCGTTTAATTGACAAACAAAAAGGGCCAACTCAACCGAGCTGGCCCTCCTAGTTTATCACCCTTGTACTGTTGTTTCTTTTACTTACTCTTCCGTGGCCACAACACCGGTCTCGGACTTGGGCGAACCATCGCCGTTGAAGCCCATGACTTCATAGCGACGCCAGCCTGCAAGAATTCCCAGCAATCCGTGGTTACCCTCGTGACAGGCGTATTCAAATACCGGGTCAGGCGAGGAGCGCAGGGGTACCCGCGCCGACCAGGACTCATCCCAGGATAACGGGTCGGTCACAGTAAAATCGTATTCCAGGGTATTTTCATCCACCCGGGTAAAGCGCTCGAGCACGTGGGCCTGGTCGGACATGCCACGCAGATTGTAGTCGTGGTACCAGCCGGTGGTTTCCACCACCAGGGTTTCGCCTTCCCAGCGTGCGATGGAATTGCCTTCCCACTTGCCCTGCTTGATGTCGAAGTCATCGGCGTAGGGAATGATACGCGCCGTGTGCACCATCTCGTTGAGGATCATCACATGATCCTCGGTCTGCACGATCTGCATATTGTTGTTATAGGAGCCCGGGATCATGGGTGGGCCGCCGACAAAGCCGGTGATGCAGCGGTCTACCGTGGTCCGGCCCTCGGGGCCAGCACTCTCGAACACCATCTGCTGGTACTCGGCGCGTCGTGCCTCACCCGCGTCATTGAGGCGTGGCAGGCGGCCATTGGGTGGATCGTAGATCAGGGAGGTACGGCGGTCGGCCACGGTCTGGTTGCCGCGCTCGTACCAGAATTCATTGTAGGAAATCACGCCCGGCGGATACTGGGCCCCGCCCACGCTGTCGATAATCAGGTCCCGGTTCTGGCGACGATTCTCGAACTCTTCCCATTCGGCCGCCTGCTCCGGGGTCAGGGTCTCAAAGCGCTCTAGTTCCCGGGGGCGTACCAGGGGTGTAATGGTTCGAAACGTGTAGAAACCCTGAAAATCGGGGTGACCGTATTCCGTGCGGGGGATAGCGGTTTCCTGGGCGTGGCTGGCACCAAAAGCGGCCACTACGGCGGCCAGGGTGAGAGACAGTTTGCTCAGCGCTCGGTTGTTCATCAGAACCTCCAAATCTTGTTATTTTGCTGCCTGAACGAGGGGCCTAATTCCCTGAAACTACGCCTGTTTCCGGCATATTTCAAGGGGCATGACGGGTCGCGGCGCAAATTGAATTGACCCCACGGCTGGTTTATTCTTCCACCCGGGTTTTCACAGCGTAAAGACACGACACATGGCAACATCAACAGCATCCCGGGGCCAGACTGGCCTCTCACTCGGCAATTTCAAATTCCCCCTGCTGCTCATCGCGGGGCTGGCCCTGCTCTCCCTGAGTCCCAGGGTGCAGGGCAATGCGGTGCTACTGGCCTCCTTCTATGGCGCGGTGGCGGTCCTGCTGGTGTGGCTGGCAGCCCAGCTGTGGCAGGCGCAGCGCACTGGCGAGCAGTTTGGATTCTTCATTCTCCTGCGGTCCCAGCACTATATCCAGGCCATGGTGCAGTCCAGTGTCTACCTGTACTGGGGCTTCTATTGGCGGCCGGTGTATGAGCATTTCTGGTTGATCCTGGCCCAGATTCTGTTTGCCTACACCTTCGACATGTTGCTGAGCTGGTCGCGAAAGCGTGACTACACCCTGGGCTTCGGGCCAGTCCCCATCATTCTCAGTATCAACCTGTTCATGTGGTTCCGGGACGACTGGTTTTACCTGCAGTTCCTGATGATCGCCCTCGGCTTCATGGGCAAGGAATATGTGCGCTGGACCCGAGAGGGCAAGAATGTACACATCTTTAATCCGTCGGCCTTCGCCCTCGGCATCATTTCCCTGTTGCTGATAAGCACAAATACCACAAGTCTTACCTGGGGTCAGGAAATCGCCTCGACCCTGACCCTGGCCCCCAACATCTACACCTTCCTGTTCCTGGTGGGCCTGGTAGTAATGTACTTCTTCTCCATCACCCTGGTAACCGGCATGGCGGCTATTACGCTATTTGGTTTTAGTGCCCTCTATACTGCCGTCGCCGGTGTGCCCTATTTCATCGACTCGGAAATACCCGCCGCTGTGTTCCTCGGCTTGCACCTGCTGATCACCGACCCCTCCACGTCACCAAGAACGGCGTTGGGCAAAGTGTTCTTCGGACTGCTGTACGGCGCCGGGGTCTTCGCACTGTATACCCTGCTGGGTGTGCTGGGCGCGCCCACTTTTTATGACAAGTTGCTGTGTGTGCCGTTGCTTAACCTGAGTGTCATTGCCATCGACAATTTTGTGCGCTCTGTGAAGATGGAAAGTCTGGTGAATGTATGGAAGTCAGACTGGTTCTCCGGGCGCGCCAACCTCGCCCATATGGGTCTGTGGATTGTATTGTTTGGTTCCATGAGCCTGCTGGGCAAGACAGATGGGCAGCATACGGGCGATAGTCTGCCGTTCTGGCAGCAGGCCTGTGCCGAGGGTGTGTCCAACAGTTGTGCACGACTCCTGCAGCTGGAGACGACCTACTGCGGTGACAATGCGGCCTGGGCCTGCAATGAGCTGGGTGTGCAGTTCAGGGAAGGTCGTATCGTAGAGCGTAACGAAGCGCTCGCACTCGAATACTTCGCGAAATCCTGTGAACTCAAGTTCAGGGCAGGCTGTGTCAATCTGCTGGACGCCAATGCCATAGCCCGGGATTACCCACATGAGCTGGATCTGCGCCTGCTGCTGCGGGAAGGTGGATTGAATCTCATGGAAGCCCCCGCGGAAGAACTCTACTCACGTGCCTGTGATCACGACTGGGCTTTCGCCTGTGCGAAATCCTGAGTCATCGCATGAGTGAGAACGCTGCAGCTGATACAAGGAAAGTGCCAGGACGCACACTAGGCTTTAGTGTGATGACTCTGCTCTCGCTGGTGGTTGGAACTTTCCTTTTCCTGCAGGGCAAGGCGCCGCAGGACACAGAGGCAATTGAACAAGCTGTGGTGACAGCGTCCCTGCCGGGCTTCCGCAGCGACAGGTGGTTCCTCCCGGATGATGACATGCTGGGTTTCGTGGAAATCCCGGCCGGGCCCTTCATCATGGGAAGCAACCCCGCCCTGGACAGGATGGCCTATGAGAACGAGCGCTGGTCTCGCACCCGGCGCCAGGGTGAAGTGACCTTGCCCGCTTATTACATCGCCCGTTATGAAACCACCGTCGCGCAGTATGCGGCTTATGTGCGGGACACCGGCATCGCCACCCCGGAGACGCCGTTGGACGGCTCCGGTGCCCTGCCCCTGACCAGCATCACCTGGCCCGAGGCCATTGCCTATACCCGCTGGCTCGACGACAAGCTGCGCAATGCAGAAGATATGCCCCCGCTACTGCGCCAGTACCTCGACAGCGGTGGCAGGCTGCAGTTGCCCAGCGAGGCAGAATGGGAGAAAGCGGCCCGCGGCACAGATGGCCGGGTGTTCCCCTGGCGTGATGCATCGCCCGCTGAGCTGGCCAACTTCAATGGCTCGGCGCCCAGGGAAGTCACTGCCGTAAACTGCGGCGAATGTGCCTTCGGTCTTTCCGACATGGCGGGCAATGTGTGGGAGTTTACCCGCAGCCCCTTGCAGGACTACCCCTACAGCGAGGAAGACGATGACGAAGGTTTATCCGAAGATGCCCTGTACGTCATGCGTGGTGGCTCCTTCGCCGACCCACTGAACAATATTCGCGCCGCCATTCGCGGTGGTATCGACCCCGGCGTGCGTAATCCAGCCATCGGCTTTCGGGTTGTGATCAGCCGCAACTGAGGCCAGTGAATCCCGGCATGGGAACCGTTCGAGCACAGGCCTGCTGCAGGTCTAGCTCAGCGGCTGCTCGAATAGCTCGCTCTCGGCCAACAGGCGGATCATGGCGATGGCATCCCTGTCCATCTGCACGTAGGCAGATTTCAAGTGCTCTTCCACGTTGACCCGCTCATCATCCTCCTGCAATTCCCGCTTGTAGCGAAAGCGCACAAACAGATACCCCGCTTGTGGTTCCTCGATACGGGCTTCGCTCTCCGCCTCGATCTGTTCGATTTCCGGGACGGTGCTGGTGTGAATGCTTTCTTCCGGATAGAGGATGACGTGCTCGCAGAAGCGGGTACTGCCGACACTGATCGTGCGCAGGAATTCGTTACTGGCCACCGGTCGTGATTGGCAGTCCAGGCTGCGATTGAACTTCTCCGGATTGCGGGCCCTGAGCACCAGGCCCTGCCAGAGCTGGCTACGGCTGATATCGGTGATGGCATCATTGTCAGGCTCATTAACCTGGACAATATGTTCGAACTCAAGCAAGGGCGCTTATCCTGATTCTGTCAGTTTCAGTTTACCCAGTTAGACTCGACCACCACAACTGCTAGAATGCCTGCCGCAGATTCACTGAAACAACAGGAAGCAGTAATGAATACGGATACCCTCTTCAGGCCTTTCGAACACCCCAAGCTGTCACTGCCGAACCGCATCGTCATGGCCCCCATGACCCGGCAGTTTGCTCCCAACGGCGTACCCGATGAGCAGGTGCGGGATTACTACGTGCGGCGGGCAGAGGGTGAAGTCGGCCTGATACTGACGGAAGGCACCACGATCCCCCACAAGGCGGCCTCTTCATCGGTGCGTATTCCACGCTTTCACGATGATGCACTGGAAGGCTGGGCCCGGGTAGTCGAGGCTGTGCACGCGGCCGGAGGCAAGATCGCGCCACAGCTGTGGCACGTGGGGGTGATACGCAAGCCTGGCGAAGGAGCGCATCCGGATGTGCCAAGCGTCTCGCCTTCCGGCCGCCTACGTCCGGGCAAGGATGTGTTGGAACCACTGAGCACTGCGGAGATCGATGAATTGATTGCCGCCTATACGCAAGCGGCGGAGAATGCGGTCGACCTGGGCTTTGATGCGATGGAGCTGCACGGCGCCCATGGCTACCTCATCGATGACTTCTTCTGGGAAGGCACCAACAGCCGTGACGATGCATACGGCGGTGATCTGGTGAAGCGCACGCGATTCGCGGCCGCCATTGTGGAATCCATCCGCGCCGAAATCGGTGATGACTTCCCGGTGATCCTGCGCTTCTCCCAATGGAAGCAGCAGGACTACGAGGCAAGGCTGGCCCAGGATCCGCAAGAGCTGGCGCAGTTCCTCGAACCCCTGTCGAAGTCCGGTGTGGACATCTTCCATTGCAGCACGCGCCGTTTCTGGGAGCCGGAGTTTGAAGGTTCCACGCTGAATCTGGCAGGCTGGGTGAAACAACTCACCGGCAAACCAACCATCAGTGTCGGCAGCGTGGGGCTCTCGGAAGAATTCATTGCCACCTACCGGGACGGTGAGGCAGAGGTTGCAGGCATCGATGAATTGATTACCCGCATGGAGGCCGACGAATTCGACCTGATCGCCGTAGGCCGGGCCTTGATCGCCAATCCCAACTGGCCGCAATTGATTCGTAACGGTGAAACGGACAAAATCAAAACCTTCAGTAAAGAGCAATTAACCGAATTGATCTAGATGGCAAAGAAGATTCTGTGGTGCGTGCTGGGTGTGCTGGGAGTGGTTGGTCTCGTGGCCAACTTCTGGTTGTTCGCCGCACCCTCGATCGATGGCGATGCCGTCATTCCTACAGATGCCGAATCCATTGCCCGCGGCGAATACCTGATAGGTGCCGGGGGCTGTGGATCCTGCCACCGTGCTGAAAACAGCGATGCACTGAGCGGCGGCTATGCCATCGACACGGATTTCGGCAGGTTCTACATACCCAATATCACGCCGGATGTGGCAACCGGTATCGGCAACTGGAGCGGCGCTGACTTCATCGCCGCGCTCAAGCATGGCCGTACCCCAACGGGCAGCTTCTACTACCCGGCATTTCCCTACCGCGCCTACGCGGGCCTGAGTGATGCCGAGGTCCTGGACATGGCTGCCTATCTTATGTCCCTGGATCCTGTCAGCAGCGCGACACCCGTGCCGGACGTGCCAGCCTGGCTACAGCGCTGGATGGTGGCTGGCTGGAACAAGCTGGCTGATGTCGCACAACCCGCAGCCGAGCAGTTCGACGATGAACGGGTGGCACGCGGTGCCCATCTTGCCCGCAACCTGGCGCACTGTGGTGAGTGCCACACGCCGCGCAATGGACTGGGGATTCCAGACTACGCGCGCGAGTATGCGGGGGCGGAACTTGGCGATGAAGTGATTGAAGCCATCGATGCCCATGCGCTCGAGGAATGGACATTCGAGAACTTCGACCTGTTCCTGGTGCTGGGTATGACACCGGAAGGGGAATTCGTTGGCGGCGACATGAACGAGGTCATCGAACACAATACCAGCCAGCTGAGCGATGAAGATCGTGATGCGCTGGCCGCCTTCTTTACTCGACACCGGCAGGACTAGATGATGCGACCATCACCCTGGCGGGGATAGCATCTACTGCGTCGAACGACAGTCGGCCGAGTTTGACCTCGAACACAACAAAAAAAGGGCAGCCTGGCTGCCCTTTTCTCGTTCCGATATTTAACTAGTCGTTGTCCACACGATACGTGTCGTGGCAGTTGCCACAGGATCCGCCGAGGGCGCGGAAGCGGGCCATCGACTGGGCAAAGTCGCCGGTCTCGGCAACCACGTCGGCGAAGGCATTAGCGTTGTCGATAAGCGCCTGGGTCTTGGCTGCGATGTCGTCCTGGTTGTCCCAGATGCTGTCCAGTGCAGTGGTTTCGATGTTATCGAAGTCGCTGGTGTCCACGGCCAGCATTTCCGGAATCATGGTTGCCATGACGGCGATGCGGCGGGCATTGCGTTCCGCGACTTCGGCATCCCAGGGAGCGCCCTGCGCCATGCCGGCAATGGGTCCCAGGTTATAACGAATGGTCTTGAACAGGGATTTGCGTTGATCCACCGCGGCGGCGGCACGTTGCTCCGGTGTCATGTCGCCCTGTGCAGACGCCACGTATAACACGCCGGATAGGGCGACACACAGTGCAGAAATCAGGACGGATACTTTTTTCATTTTGTAAAACACTCCTAAAAGGGATACAGGGAACTGGCAAGGTCATGGAAGACTGACCACGGAATATAGACTAAATGCACGCGGATTGGCACCGGCCGGCGACGAAATGCCTGCTCAAACAGGGTGCAGGTAAAGCTGGCTGCCTGGGGGGACGACTCGACCGGAAAGGCTAGTTGGCGACTTCCTTCCACAGGAATAGTCGGGTTGCCGCGACGAAGCTGATGACGAACCATACCGCGATGCCAATCAGGCTCGGGTAGATATCCAGCAGGGTGGCGCCGGCGTTAGCAATCTCCCGCATGGCTGTCGACACGAAGGACAGGGGCAGCAGGTGCGCGACGGGTTGAATCCATTCCGGCATGGACTCAATGGGATAGAAAATCCCGGACAGGAAAATCTGGGGCATGATGACGATATTGCCCAGTGCCCCAATGGCCTCCTGGGTCTTGGCCAGGCTGCCGAGACAGAAGCCCTGGCACAGGAATACGATCGTGCCCAGTATGACGACCAGATAGTAGGCAAAGAAGTTGCCGACGATGCGGATATCCAGCAGCAGCACGGCAAAAAGGATTAACACCGACAGCTGCACCAGCACGATAGCCATGCGGGCCAGCACGATTGCGGTAATAAAGTCACGGGGCTCGATAGGCGTCACGAACAGGCGTTTCAGAATGCCCTTGCGCCGATATTCCACGATGTTGAAGCCGCTGCCAGCGATGGACAGTTGCATCAGGGTAAACGCCATCAGGCCCGGCAGCAGGAAATCGATATAGCGCTGGGAGCGCGCCTGAACATCTTCGATGGCGATGGAAAACATGGGCTCGATGTCGCGGAACTCCCGCTCAATGCCAAGCAGGGTTTGCTCGAGCAGCGGCATGATGAGACCCAGCTGGCCTACCTGCGCGGCATCAACCACGACATTGATTTCCGATGTGGTGTTGCCAAGATTGGTATCGAAGTCTTGGGGCAGCTCCAATACCATGGTCTGGTCGCCAGCGATCAGTGCCTCCCTTAGCGCTGGCTCATCACCAAGCGTCACATCAAACAAGGGGTTCGCGATTAACATCTCGCTGAAGTCTGTTGCCACCGCACTGCTGGAATTGTTGACGATGCCCACCGAGATCGGATCCTGTTCTCCGCTGTTGGCGAAGCTGAACACCGTCATAAAAATCACCGGAAAAAACAGGCTAAAAAAAATCGAGCGTCGATCGCGCCAGAATATTTTCAGGAACACGGAAGTGAGATGTCTCTGCAGAGCCGTCAGCATGCCTGGCCTATTCCCTTAACTCGTGACCGGTTAGCGCAATGAAAACATCCTCCAGGTCACCATGCAGTGGCGCCTCCGGGGGCTCCGGTGCGTACTTGAGAATGAGCTCCTGCGGGGTTCCCTCAGCGATAATCTTGCCCTTGTCCATGATGGCGATACGGTCGCACAGCGCTTCTGCTTCTTCCATGTTGTGGGTAGTGAGCACAATGGTCATGCCGGCATTATTGAGATTGCGCACCAGGTCCCAGAGATTGCGCTTGGCCTGAGGATCGAGGCCAGTGGTGGGCTCGTCGAGGAACAGGACCTTCGGTTCATTCACCAGGGCGCAAGCGATAGAGAAGCGTTGCTTCTGGCCGCCGGAAAGATTGTTCGGCTTGGCCTTCGCCTTCTCTTCCAGTTGTACCTTTTTAAGCAGGGCGATGGGATCGGCGTTGTTGTTGTACAGGGCAGCAAACAGGGATAGCAGTTCGGCGAGATTGACGTTATCGAAGTATTCATTGGCCTGCAGTTGCACACCGATGACTTCCTTTACCTTGTAGGGATTGTCGTTGACGCTGATACCGTCAATGAGAACCGTGCCGCCATCGATGTCATTGAGGCCTTCCAGCATCTCCAGGGTCGTGGTCTTGCCCGCGCCGTTGGGGCCGAGAATGCCGAAAATCTCGCCAGCTTCGATAGCGAGCGAGACACCATTAACGGCGAAAAACTTTTCAGACTTGTTGTCGGGAAGCGGGTACTGCTTCGCGAGATCGCTGACTTCAATGATGGGCATCATGACTTCCTGGCGAGAGCGCCCGCTATGATAACCAAACCTTCAGCGATTGCCAGTGCTGATTAACTAGCGGTAGTCATAGGTATAGTAATCGTCATAACGGTTGTAACGTGAGTAACGCGGCCGGGGTTTGAGGGGAGCTAGAAAGAAATAGAACACCCAGGCAAACCAGCTCAGGCAGATCATGGCCAGCAGCCAGGCGATCTTCTCAAATCCCGTGGTCTTGTCCGAGGTGGCGATGATCCAGAACGGGGTCAGCAAGATGGCCAGGCAGAAGATGCCGAACACCAGCCCCATCCCCATGGCGGCCAGCGGAACTAGGGCCAGAACGCCCACGATAAGCAGGAAAATAACGACCAGATTGCCCAATGTTTTCATCATTCACTCCACCCAAGCGATTTGCACCTGTTGGGTATTCACACCAATTATTGTTCGTACCAGAAGAACCACTGCGAGAAGCATGCCAGAATTATAAAGCGCTATAAAACAATGAGATAGATGATTTCAACATTCCCCAGGAGAGCGAAAAATCCACAATAATGGTGAAAATCGCTTCTTCCTGCAGCCTTCCGGGTTGCCGGTGATGAGGCCGTCTTTCGCTAGAAGCGCCCGCAAAACGGTGACAAAATCGACGGGTCAGTAACTACTACCAACAGCTGAAAAGAGTCATTTCCATGGCAGAGCACAAAATCTTCTCCATGGCCTTCGCCAGGGTCTACCCCGCCTATGTAAACAAGGCTGAACGCAATCACCGATCGAAGGAAGAGGTCGACGAGATCATTCGCTGGCTAACCGGCTACACCCAGGCGGCCCTGGACTTGCAGATCAGCAAGGAAGTGGACCTGCGTACCTTTTTCGACGAGGCGCCGAAACTGAATCCCCATGTTTCCCTCATCAAGGGTGTGGTCTGTGGTGTGCGCGTGGAAGAGGTAGAAGACCCTCTCATGCAAAAGATCCGCTCGTTGGATAAGCTGGTCGACGAACTCGCCAAGGGCAAGCCGATGGAGAAAATCCTCAGGCGGCCAGCTCCGGGTAGCTAATGAAGGGTCGGTTTAAGAACCAGCGCCTAGCGATGGATAACATTAAGCACTTCATTCTTTGTACTTACCCATTGAATAAGAAGCATAAGGATTAATTCATGGCGATCTGGATAGATGCCGACGCCTGCCCCAAAGTCATACGAGACATAGTCTGTCGGGCTGCGGAACGTACCGGTATACAAACAACCTTTATTGCCAATAAGCCACTGTCCCTGCCACCCTTACCCAACCTTAGGAGCCTGCAGGTGTCGCAGGGCTTTGACGTGGCCGACGATGAGATTGCAAGACGCACTGAGGCAGGAGATTTGATTGTCACCCAGGATATGCCGCTTGCCAATGAGGTGATCGAGAAGGGAGCGGTGGTGCTTTCGCCCCGCGGCGAGTTGTTTACCGCTAGCACTATCAAGGCCCGATTGAATATGCGGGATTTTATGGACACCATGCGGTCAAGCGCAATAATCACCAGTGGTCCACCGGCTTTATCCCAATCGGATCGTAAACATTTTGCCGATCACCTTGACCGTTATCTTGCGCGAGCTGTGACGAGAGGTACGATGTAGCAATTTACTTTTAAGTTAAAAATCAATTCCTCTTATGATTTTTTGATTATTCTCTCCCTGAGACTTTTTAATTATATTGTGTTTTCAGTGGCAAAACGGAGCATGTGGGTCAACCTAGCTATACCACTCGAGACAGTATAATTAGGATCCAATTCTAAGGCATACCATGTGTTATGACCTAAACCATCTGCAAACTAAAAACACCCGAGCATAAAAAAGCCAGCCCCGTGAAGAGCTGGCTTTTTTGTTTTCTAGCTAGGCTTAACTATTACAGATCAAGCGTCAATACGCCAGCGGCCACAGCAGAGTCACCTAGGTCAACCACACCAGTCAGCTTGATAATGCCGTCAGTAGCTGCAAAAGCAGCCCCAGCTGAATTATCAAGTACGATATAGGTATCTCCACCGAAGTCGAACCATGTCATAAGGCTGTTGACTGATCCATCACCAGCAGATGCAGCCGCTATGTACTGAGCAAGAGTAGCAGATCCACCCAGGGAGACTTCTGCAGCTGCTACTTGCGCAGCGGTTAGCGTCATCACGCCTGTATCGACATCAGATAGGTCAATAATGTCCCCATCAGCTATATCAGTAATATTCAGGTGCGCTGACGTGGTACCAAGTGCGTCAACATCAAATGTATCTGCGCCTGCTCCACCGGTTGCTGTATCCGATCCACCAGAGTACACAAGGGTATCCGCACCAGCGCCACCGTCCATAGTATCTGAACCAGTACCACCAGTCAGGGAGTCGTCTCCAGCATCGCCAGCGAGAACGTTAGTACCGTTACCCGCAGTGATCGTATCGTTACCAGCGCCACCGTGGATAGTGTCGTTGGTGTTGCTATGACCTGCAAGTGTATCGGCGCCGGCACCACCTTTAATAGTGATGTCTGTACCAACAGTAGTGTTGAGCGTGGTGTAAGTTACCGCACCCGCCGTGACAGCCGACGCATCAAAGGTGGTTACCTTCGCAGCTGTACTACCAGCAAGTGAAATACCTTGATTACCACTCACATTAACAGTTGTGGCATTAGCGGCTGTGAGGATTACTGTATTCACATCCGTTGAAGCAACAGTCGTGTCGCTGCCGACAAGATTGATCGTTTCGAAGCCAGCAACTGTCAGAGCAGCTGCCTGAGTCAGGCCAGTGGCAGACTTAGAGGTGATAGTCAGTGCATCTGAAGTGCCAGTAGCTGTTTTGAGAGCGAAGCTAGAGGCGCCTGAAAGAACACCTGTCAGCAACAGGCCAGTATCAGCTGCTGCATTAGTGATAGCTGCAGTAACTGCGCCAAGCTGAACTGTAGTATAACCAGTTCCAGCAAAGAGCGTGAGGTTCTGGGAAGCAGAAGTATTGATGACTTCAATTCCAGTCACGTTTGCGGTTTGTGCTACGGAAGTCACCGCTGCTGAGATGACCAGAGTATCTGTACCCTCACCACCTGCAATAGTATCTTCGTATGCAAGGTTACCAGCTATGGTGATTGTATCGTCACCTGCTCCACCATCAACGTTGTCGTCACCGGAGCTAGTAGTGATGTCGTCATCGCCGTCGCCACCAGTGATAGTGTCATTACCGGCGCCACCTGTAATAGTGTCATCACCTGCACCACCAGCCAGAGTGTCAGCTCCGCCACCACCGACGATGGTGTCGTCATCATCGCCACCGCTTATGGTTTCTGCGTCGGTACCACCGGTGATCGTGTCATCACCAGCGCCGCCGTCGATATTAGTAGTATCGTTAGCGTCACCAATAATTACGTCGTCTCCCGCGGAGCCAGTAATTGTATTGGTAGTGCCACCAACCAGCGCTGCAGCCATGTCTAGGGTAATTCCCGCAGTTTGTGCAGTCAGGCCGCTAGCGTCTACGGATGCAGCGGTAATCGCGCCATTGACGTCCGCTCTATTCGTTCCAGAGAACGTGACAGAGCTAGTACCGCCGGTATCAGCTGTTACAGTTATTGCGCCAAAGGTTTGGGTAGTAGCTGTACCAGAACCAGTAGTAACAATGTTAACTGTTTCAAAACCTGTTGATGTAATAGCTTGGCCTGCAAATGCGTCAGCTGCTGCATCTTCATTGACCACAGATACAGAGTCTGTTGTCGCTGTACCGGTGTCTGTCAAGCCGAGTGCGCCTGAGAGAACATCTTGAAGATTTACTGTTTTGCTGCCAGCGGGCAGAGTGATAGTTCCGGTGCCACCTGCAGCGAGATTTACCGTAGTGATGTCGCTCTGGATATAGCCAGCATTAAAGTTAGCCCCCAAAGCGTCACTGATGGTGATTTCCTCAAATCCAGAAATAGTATTCGACGCAGCTGCAAAGCCGTTGGCTAGAGCAGAAGTCATTTTCAAGATATCGGTGCCATCTCCACCATTCAGCACGTCACCTGCTGTAGTAGCAGACGATTTTGTCACGGCACTTCCAATTGTTACTGTGTCGTCACCCGCACCAGCGTTTACTGCAAGCTCGGCGCCTGCGCCAACTCCAGACGTGTCAATGCTGTCATTACCAGAACCGGTGTTAGCTGTGAAGTCGGCAGCATCAACAGCGCCTCCGGCGTCAGCTACAGCACCACCCTCAATGGTAATTTTACCCGTGGCGTCAGCAGCGGAAACAGTTTTAATACCCGCGTCCAGCGCAGAAAGGTCGACGTTGCCTGCACCTGTGATTGTTACTGTGGCGGCCGCGCTAGTCGTCGAGATTCCACCAGTAACAGTCAGATTGCCTGTAGCATTAATGCCGATGGCGGCAGCGCCAGCAACATCAATGTTATCTGCGGAAGATGCACTGTTTACATTTAGCGTAACTGAGGCCAGCTTAGCGCCCGTCAGGGTAATGTCTTCTGTTATCGCGCCCGCAGCTGTTGAAACAGCAGATAGATTTACTGTCTGAGCTGTGGCGGTAGCGCTGGAGGCAATGGATACACCTGTGCCTGAAAGAGCAATGTCTGTAAGCCCTACAGAGGTAACAGCTGAACCCACAGTAAGACTCAATTCACCATCACCACGTACCAAGGTCGCCGAAGTCAAGCTAGCTTGCTGGGTACCGGAAAGATCTAGGTTATCGTCTTGATCATAGACATGCGCAATTTCTACGCTGGAAAGAGCGGGCAAAGCAGTTGCAGCACCACCAGAGAAAATACTCAGAGTATCGCTGCCCTCACCGCCGCTAAGACTGTCTGCGGTAGAAGTAACTGCTGTAGCACCCGTATTATCTGCGATGAACGAATCGTCTCCGGCGTCGCCAGTAAGAGTATCCACACCAGTAGTCAGAGTGAAAGACTGACCGGCGGGAGTGGGGTTTGCGACACTATCAGCAGACGCTTTTGCAGAAACTACAGAGGCATCGTCGCTAGTTACGCTAGCAATTGCGCTTGCGCTGGAAGCGCTTTGCTCAAGAGTTACTGTGTAGTAGGTGGCAACTTCTACTTTATTATTGAACAGCGCAGCGGATGTGCCAAAGGATGCGTCTGATTCGCTCAGAGCAGCCAAGTAAGTAGCAGCTTCCAAAATAACGTCAGCGCGAGTACCGCCACCGTTTAGAATACTTTCGACAACTGCGATGCCCTCTGCCAAAGCGGCTGCGGGCGCCTCTGGAACAAGGTTACCGAGAAATTCGGTTGCAAACTCAGTCGCTGTTTGGAAAGTGGGATAAATCGCTTTAAATTCTGCGCTTGCGGTGATCCAAGAGGCTAGATCCGCAAGGGATGCTCCGCCTTCTGAAGCTTCAACAAGCTCTGCGAGTAAAGCTGTACCAGGGGCTGCGTTGTATGCAGTCACTGCTAGCTCGATAATACTGTTACGGGTTGCAGCTGTAACGGCCATTTTAACTCCTTGAGATCGATTTCAATTGTTGTTCCGATGATGCGACTTCAATCCATGGGCTTCTATCAATCCTGTAGACAGCCACACAAATGGCAGTAGCCCCATTATCGGCGAACCTAGCATAATCAAAGTTCCCCGGCAGTCTTGTGACTGTAGTCACATGGGCCCGGGAAACTGAGAAAATTCTTTCTTTCCTTTATAGATACCTCAGCGAGAGCGCCGCGAGCGCGCACGGGTATCACGCTGACACGCATAGGTATCGGCGGGATGTTACAAGCTCTTTAAGCCTAAGACAACAGTTAGAGAAAAAAATTAGAAGATATGGGGTAACTGGCTCTTTTTTCGCCATTTTTCATGAAAAAATTGGCGCTGTTTTTGGCCTGGAAATGGCGCTTTTTTACGTCTTTTTTTGCCAGAAAACGGCTGAATTGTATCAAAAATTGGCGGCCTGGTGGCCTCTTGGCAAATTAAAAACGCCAGCTAAGGCCAATTTCAGCCGTGCTGTCATCGGTATGGAACAGATTCAGCGTGCTGTTCTGGTTCTGGTGGAACAGATTGATGATTAATTGAGCGCGACGGCCAAGGGCTGGCAGATTTTCCCGGTATTGCAGGAAAAATGCACTGCGCCCTATCTGGCGCTGGGCGTTATTCGCCAGCAGAGGGCTGTAGCCGCGCTGGTCCTCGATTCGAGTGTGGCTCAGTTGGGCCAGCAAGACCCCGCGGGACAGGGCTACCTGCCAGTCCACACTCACTTGCCAGCCATCACGGCTACCCCCCAGCCGGTCCGACTTGAGCTCTTTGTTGTGCAGGAGGTTCAGCTCAACATTCAGCCTCTGATTCGGCCGCTGCGGCAGGGTGCAGGTGCTGCCCAGTCCCAGTTTGGCCTCAATCCCGTTTAGTCGGCTCTGGTTATGCCAGGTCTGGTGTTGCAGGGCCAGGCCATAGTGGGGCTGGCATGAGCCAGAGCGGGGCTGCCGGAAACGTAATTCCGCATCCAGGGCCGTGAACAGGGGGGTGCTGGAGAAGTAGAGATGATTGAGGCCGGTGGACAGCTGCCAGCTGCCCGTTCGAATTTCCCGGCTGATGCTGTATCCCCCGCTCACCTGGGCCAGATTGGAATTTGAATCCTCGCTCAGACGGGTGCGCACTTCCCCGCTAAAGGTCTCCTGACTGTCCACCGACAGTCGGCGGTGGGTGCCCTGGATGCGGGCATTCAGCAGAGGGCCGCTGACCACGCGGAATTCTTCACTCAGACTCAAGATGACCGGTTCTCCCGAGAGGGTGAGAGTGATGCTGTCCTGATCAGAGGCGCCATTGAGGTTGTCGTCATAGCCCCCCAGAATATCCAGCTGCCAACTGGTCTGACGCGTGAGGGATTGCCAGCGAGACTGGCGCGATTCGATCTGTCCGATCAGAGTGGGTGGAATATCTTCCCGCTGCAGCAACAGATCATTGATTTCCAGGGCCGTGAAGAGCTGGCCATCGCGGTATAGCGCCTCGCCGTAATCAACCAATGCGGCGCCATTGTCGGGATTCAGGAGCAATGACCGCTCCAGTGATTCGATCGCTTCCGGCAGTTGTCCTGAGTACAGCTGTGCCGCGCCGTACAGGGCAAAGAATTCACTGCTGCGCAGACAACGAGGGAAAATCTCCGCCAGCGCGGCGCGTGTCCTCGACCAATCCGGCTCAGCGTCGCTGTAGAAAGCAGACAGGTCCGGGCAGGCCTGAGTCTGCGCCATGGCAGACCCGGGAGCACCCAAGAAGACCGGTGATGAACACAGTATGAGCAGTGGAAGCAATGAGGGCTTGTTTCGCATCAGGCTTGTAATTCTTGAACCAGTTCCGCCTGGCTCTTCCATTATCATGTGCGAAAGCAGCCGGCATCAGCCGTGTTTTTCTGCGGCTATCGTTGTGTACCGACGAAGAATTATCTTGAAAGCCCCGGGAGACTGCAACGCAAACTGCGGGACAATCACGGGTAAGGTCTGTCTAGCGCTTTCCACCACTCAGAACAGTCAGTGCTGGCTGGTTTTTCATGCTGACCAACGGCTTGGCTGCGTGGCCGTGGGCGGGCGCAAACAGGGTGTGGGGGATACGCAAGCCGCTCAACAGATAGCTGCCTTGCGATTCCAGCTTATCATCACTGAGTTGTCTGGCGATGCATTCCCCTACCAGGATAGGCTGGGCCAGTTCGGCCGTCATTTCCTGGATACGCAGGGTGATGCTGAGGGTGTCGCCCAGAATGGTTAGGCTTCGCCGATGGGCGGGGCCGATGGATCCAATCAGGACCGGGCCCTGTTCGATACCGATACCGAGTGCCAACGGCTCAAGGCCAGAGATAGCGTGCTCGGGCAACAGGGTGTCATTCAGGTCTTTCTGCAATTCACGCGCGGTGCACAGGGCTTTCCTGGCCTCAGCGCTGTCCGCACCATCCCACATCGCCAACAGGCTATCACCCTTGAATTCCTGCACACGACCACCGTGTCGTTCGATGATGGCGGTAGCCCTGGTGTAGAAATAATGCAGCACCGCCGCGGTTTCTTCCGGTGGGCGGGCTTCACCGAAGGCCGAGAAGTTACGCAGGTCGGCATTAAGCAAGGTGACATTGCGGCGATGGGCATTCACGTTGGCATTGGGCAAGGCGTAGGCTATTTCCCGGGCAATATCGTCAGGGAGATAGCTGTTCAGATTGCCAAAGACCTGGGAGCGCTCCATGCGGACCCGTGCCATCTCAAGCAGCAGCAGTGAGGCCGCCGCAACGGTGCCAAACAGTGCGGAGCCGATCCAGCCGATCCATATATTGCTCAAACCCAGGATCAGACTATGCAAACCCAGCGCTAGGGTCGGCATGACCAAGGCCGCTACCGGCAATCCATAGGCCGCGACCCTGTCTCCCACTATGGCCAGCGCCATGAGGGCAGCGGCAAAGACGGCACAGAGTAGCAGGGTAAAGAAAATGGCTCCGGCAGGCGTATAGGGCACATTGACATCCAGCAGGCTGGTGAGCAAACGCGCCTGTAACTCAACGCCCTGCACAGCACCGCTGTAGGGGGTCGGTACGATATCACCCATGCCGAAGGCAGTGCCGCCAATCAGTACCCAGGCATCTTCCAGCATGGCCGGATCATAGCGGCCAGCCATCACATCCGCTGCGGAGATGGCGGCAAACGCTTCCGGTGCCTTCTCGAAGGAGATGCGCATGCGGCCCTTTGCATCCAGCGGGATGTCCAGACCGGGATATGCACTGAGGGACATGACTGCCTGGGGTCCAAACAGGGAGTTGCCCGGGTTGATCTCTCCAGACCAGCTGGCGCTGTTGGACAATTGCAGGAATGCCGCGATTGCCAGTGACGGGAAGGCTTGTCCGCCCTGACACACCAGCGCCGGACTATGGCGCACCGCGCCGTCCTTTTCGATTGGCGCGCCGATATGCCCCTTGGGAATAGCCGCAAAATTGGCCGCTGGCGCTACATAGGTGCTGGCGTTTGGCATCTGTACCGGTGTCGAACTCTCACAAGAGGCGCCCGTGAACCCATGTGTCATCACGCCTGCGGGTGCAATCCCGGCGCCGCCGTTTAAATCGGGTATCTGGGCCAGCACCGCGCCGTTGGCGTTTTGCAGGCTGGCAATCAATGCCTCATCGCCGGGTCGGGATTCCGGCAGCACGATATCGAACAGCTGCAGCTGGGCACCAGCCTGATCGATGGCATCGACCAGCCGCGCCATGTCAGCACGTTCCCAGGGCCAGGGTCCGACTTCGGCGATACTGGCTTCATCGATGACGACCAGGGTGACCCGCTCCTCGGGAGTCTGGTCGGGGCTCAGTGTCCAACCCAGGGCACCAGCACGCTCTTCTACCGAAGTCAGCCCGCTGTTGAACATGGCAAGCAGCAATCCGCTTAATGCGGCCGCGAGGCCCAGGGCAATGAATTTGGACATGAGGGGTGATTCCCTCAGCACGACTGAGAGGACGCTCCTGTTTTTCGAGCGCTGTAAGTTAGTCACTACTCACTATCCCACAAGGTCAGGCCAGATACGGTGCCTTCGTTGATCTGCTTCTGGAACAGATAGCCTGCCTCGGCACCGTCATAGCTGACAGCACCACTGATGGTCTGCGTCTCATCGATCATACGGAAGAAGCCACCGTCGAAGAGACGGCCCGAGCCCGTAATATCAACCTGGCCCGTCAATTCGTGGTCGAGGTTGAGCTCGGTGGCAAACAGGCTCTGGTTGAAATCGATTTCGAGACTGCCCCCTTTGACCTGCATGGCGGCGATGCCAGTGTCCGAATTGAACACCGCCTGGGCGGTAGAGAGTTGAAACCCGATAATGCCCAGGTTGCTATCAAGACGCGCCGGTGTAGTCGGTGTCCGCAACAGCACATAATCCATATTGCCTATCGTAGTCTCTCGTCCAACTCTCGCCACGGCAAACGGCAGGCTAATGCGTTCGTTTTCCGGTGGGAGCGAGGCGAAGCTGTATCGGCCCCACAGTAATTGGCGGCTACCGAGCTCGCGCGTGGTCAGCGCAGATTCTGGTGTAAAGTCGGGAATTGCTGGCGGGTTTGAGGCCATCAGCACACTGGCTGCATCACTGGACACCGCGGAAGTCGTGACACCTTCCAGCAGGACTTCATTCTGCCTCGTCACATCCGATTCGTCTGATGTGCTCAGGGGTGCAACAGGATTGGTGCCTTCAGCGCTGGCAATTGCGAGCTGCATCTCGTCCTGCATGGCATCGCGATTGCCAAGATTGTTCACCGGCAATACCTGGGGCAAGGGACCACTGGCATCCAGCGCGAGCATCTGCAGGGACTGGTCATCCAGCTCCATGGCGTTAGCGACACAGGGGCCTAGCGCATCCTGGCTACACAACGCTGAGAAGGGAGCCAGAATGATGGCACCTTCATAGACTTTCGCCCGGGTGGTGGCATCGTCGGCACTCACCACAAAATCCGTGCCGCGGACACCGATGGCCGCGATGGGGGTGTTCAGGCGGAAGCGCTCCCGTGCTGAACTGGCCGCATCACCCGATATGGCCCGGGTTACGCCTTCCCGAAGGCTGAACTTGACCGCCGAGTCCTGGGGTCGCTCTGCATCGTAGTCGTAGCGGACGATTTCAAGCACGCTATTGGGCCTTACACTCACCAATGCATCATCGAGGAAGTGAATATGGGCGTGGCCGCTACTTTCCGTGGTGATGCGATCCAGAACCCGGATCTCATCGCCTCTGCGCAGCCGTTCCGATGAACCATCGGCGCGATGCACATAGGCGCGGCCCAGCACAATGCCGGTTTCACCCACCCGCTGCTGCGCTTGCACACGGGAACCCTGGCCTTGTTTGACTGCAGGCTCAAGGGCCAGAGCCGTCGAATTCGCGGTTAGCACAGCGATAGCCAGCGACAATCCCACAAAATTCCTGATGAATTCTGTGCCTGCGTCAATTGCTCTAGTCAGGAGTTGAACCTGGCTGTTGTTCATTGTGAATTCCACATAGTCAGTGAGGGAAGCCTGTGCTGCCCTGATGCCACGGAAGCGTCGATGAAGGATGCCAACTCGCTCCGATCTCTTAGTTATGGCCCAGTTTTCTATAAAAAACAATAACTAAAGCACAAATCGCATCAGCGGCAAAGGCAGCTTGATTGCTGCAGGCACCGTCTTGGACCCTCTTTGAGAGGGCTGCGCACAGCTCTTCCTTAGCTTAACGATCGATAGCATATAGTGACCGGCGATCAATGCCAGTGATTTCAATCACACCAGACTCAAATTCCCGATTTTGCCGCGGTGCATCAGGCACTTATAATGCCGATCAACCCTATGAGCCGACTTGTTTGTCGAATTCTGAACTCACCAGGCCAGCGACAACGCCAGGCAGTTAACTAATAGCACCGTACTCGTCCCAGGGGCCCAGGTCCAATACTCATGGTAGTAACCCCCGAGCTCCTCAGTGCATTTCCGATTCTGAAGCCGCTGCCCAGGCCAGCCCTGGAACAGCTCGCAGAACACAGCACGGTGAAGAAGTTTGCCCGTCGGGGCATTGTACTGACGGCGGGCGAGCAAGAGGATTCCGTGTGTTTTCTCTTCGAAGGGCGGCTTCAGGGCGTGGATTTCACGATTGATGGGCGGGAAGTGGGCCTGTTTTTTGTGGAACCTGGAGATTTTTGCGGTGAACTGGGCCTGTTCGATGATGGTCCACAATCGGAGTTTGTCATTGCGCTAACCGCCGCCGTGGTCGTTTTTACGCCCAAGGAGGCCTTGCGCCAGATCATGGCGAAGAACCCCGGCATGCTCAACATTCTGGGAAGCAAACTGGCGGCAAGAGTGCGGCAGATGACGTTTCAGCGCTCACTCCTTGGCTTACCGAACATCGCCCAGCGGGTCTGTTGCCAGCTGTGGATGCTGGTACCGGAACGGGACAAGGCAGACGGCAAGAGTGAACAGCACGCAGCAAACTCGATGATTGCCAATCCGCCAACCCATATGGAGATCGCAATCATGCTCAATATAAGTCGGGAAACCGTCACCCGGGTGTTTCAGTCTTTACAGAACCGGCAGATAGTTAAACGGGATGGGCCAGCTAAATTGTTGATCTCAGACCTCAATCTGCTCAAACGCTACGCAGAGGGCTCTGACGAACTGGGCTAGGGAATTCAGGTAATTTCCCGGAAAGACTTGAATTCACGTGCTTTAACCGCACCTAAGGCCCTCCGAGAGAAAAATAGCTGTCTGGTCAAGAACGCCATACCAGACTCAATACCTAAACAAGAACACAGCAACCTACAATGAGTAAAAATCAATCGGCTCAGTATCTTGAGCTTCGAAATGCGCTGAAAGACTGCAATCAGTATTTCATCTACGCGGGGCTGTTCAGTGCGGCAGTCAATGTGCTTATGCTCACCCCTATCATCTACATGTTGGCTGTGTATGACCGGGTAGTGGCATCCGGAAGCCTGTCCACACTCACCATGCTCACACTCCTGATGGTAGGACTATTGTTGGCCTCCGGTGGATTCGAGTGGGTGCGCTCGCTGATTCTGGTCAGCGCCAGTAACCGTATAGAAACAAATCTGCGGAAACGTGTGTCAGATGCCACATTCCGCCGGGCCTTGCTATCAGGTGGCATGATCTCCAACGCGCAACCCATAGCCGATTTGACGGCCCTGCGTCAGTTCCTGACAGGCAATGGCCTGTTCGCCTTCTTCGATGCACCCTGGTTTCCAATCTATCTCTGGGTGATGTTCATGTTTCATCCCTGGTTTGGCATCATCGGCATAATCAGCGGATTGCTGATGGTCGCCATGGCCTTTGCACAGGAAGCTGCCACCAACAAGAAACTGCAGGATGCCAATAACGAGGCGAACGCCGCATCAAGCCAGTTCCAAGGCGGCCTCAGAAATGCCGAAGTAGTCGAAGCCATGGGCATGGCTGATGCTATCCGCCGGCGCTATGAGGAAAGGGCAGATAACGTGCTTGGACTGCAGGCCGATGCCAGCCAGAAAGCAGGTATGCTGGCCGCGGCAACCAAGTCATTGCGCATGATACTGCAGTCGCTCGCCCTCGGTCTGGGTGCCTATCTGGCGCTTAATCAACAAATTTCTCCGGGCATGATGATTGCGGGATCGCTCTTGTTGGCGCGCGCCCTGGCACCTATCGACATGCTGGTCGGTACCTGGAAAGCTTTTTCATTGGCCCGGGTGCAATATCGCAGACTGGGCGAGATTCTGGAGGCCATACCGGCCCGAAGAGACACAATGAGCCTGCCCGTACCTGCTGGCGAACTCTCAGTTGAACAGGTTGCCGTTGTGCCACCAGGCTCCCAGAAAGTCGTGGTCCAAGGGGTCACGTTTAACTTATTAGCCGGCGAGGCTGTTGGCATCGTCGGACCCAGCGCATCCGGCAAATCCACCCTGGCGAGAGCCATTCTGGGAATCTGGCCCGCCTATGCCGGCAAGGTCCGTCTCGATGGAGCCGACATCGCTGCCTGGGATCGTGCGGAACTGGGCCCACACATCGGTTACCTGCCACAGGATATCGAACTGTTTGATGGCACGATCGCCGATAATATTTGCCGCTTCGATACACCCGACTCGGAAAAAATCGTGGAGGCAGCAAAGCTGGCCGGTGTACACGACATGATCCTGCGTTTGCCTCAGGGTTATGACACGGTCATCGGCGGTGCCGGCGGCATGCTGTCAGGCGGTCAAAGACAGCGAATAGGGCTGGCCAGAGCCGTCTATGGCAACCCCAAGCTGATGGTCCTGGACGAACCGAATTCCAATCTAGATGACCAGGGCGAAAAAGAACTGGTAGAGGCCTTGCGCCGCATCAAGGCGCAGGGTTGCACCATCGTTGTCATCACTCATCGCACCATGGTGCTGCAGTGTGTGGACAAAATTCTGGTGATGAAGGATGGCGCTGCCGTCAGCTTCGGAGACAAGGACAAGGTTCTGGCCAGCCTCGTGGCACCCGCAGCCGTACCCAAGTCCGCTGCCAGCTAACTCAAGGAATTTACAAAGCGCAAAGCCCATGAAGATTATTGCCAACCCAAGTCCCTCAACCGCGCCCGACAAGCTGGACGCGATTACCAGCATGGAAACACCCAAGCGTGCTGGTCTCCTGTTATTCGCCCTCGTGTTCGGCGTGTTTGGCCTGTGGGCGAGTATTGCACCGCTGGATGGCGCAGCGTTTGCACCAGGGCAAGTAACCGTGCGCTCTTATAAGAAGATCGTGCAACATCTGGAGGGGGGCATCGTTGCCCAGATTCAGGTCCGCAATGGTGATGTCGTTAATCGCGGTGATACCTTGCTGATTCTGGACGATACCCAGGCTCGCGCAGATCTTGAAACGGCGAATGCTCGCTATATCGGCCTCAAGGTACGCGAAGCCAGACTTATCGCAGAACGTGATCAGTTTGAAGAAGTCCGCTTTCCCGTAGAGCTGTCACGCACAGACTCCCGCGTGGCGGAGGAAATGGATGCCCAGGTTTCGATCTTTCAGGCGCGCAAAGCAGCCAACGAGGGCAGCATAGAAATTCTGGAACAGCGAATCGAGCAGTTGCAGAGCCAGCTCGAAGGCATGCGTGCCGTGCGGGAAGCAAAATTGTTGCTCGCTAAATCTTTTGAAGAAGAACTGGCGGACACACGCACCCTGCTCGAACAAGGTTTCTCTGATATCAATCGCCTCAGAACCGCTGAGCGCAGCTATGCGTCTTACTCCGGTGAAGCGGCTGAACTCACAGCCAATATTTCAGCCACCGAAGTGCGCATCGGTGAGGCACGGCTGGAGATCATTCAGCAACGCAGCGAATTTCGCAACACAGTTGTCAGTGAACTGGGCGATACCCAGACTGCTTTGAAAGATGTGGCAGAGCGGATTACCGCGCTGGAAGACGTGGTGCGTCGCACACGCGTTGTGTCACCCGAGTCTGGCATCGTAAACGGCATGCAGGTGCATACAGAGGGAGGCGTGATCGGCCCCGGTTCACCCATTGCCGAGATAGTCCCAGAGAGTGATGAGCTGATCATCGAAGCCAGCGTTTCCCCCATGGACATCGATCGTGTATCCATAGGTCAGGAAGCGCGCATTCGCTTTTCTACGTTCGGCAGCAGGGCACCAACGATATTTGGTAGCCTGTTGAGTCTTTCTGCGGACGCCCTGAATGACGAGCGCACCGGCGGTTCGTTCTACCTGGCCAGATTACAGGTTAATTCGGAAAGCATGGAGGAGTTGGGAGATCTGGCACTGATGCCAGGCATGCCTGCCGAGGTCTATATCAATACTGGATCTCGAACCTTTATGCAGTATCTGTTCAAGCCCCTGTCGAACGCAGCGGCCCGCAGCTTTAACGAAGACTGATCATGAGCTCATCCAGACTACTGCCTAAATTGGCGCTGGGCCTGATGTGCCTTGCCCCATTCACCTTGCCTGCCGCAGAGCCAGCTACCGGCCCCAGTGCGTTGGTTGTGGGTGAGACGCTGGAAGATTTCTTTACGGCGGCCATCGATTTCAGCCCGCGTCTGCGAATTGCCGAAGAAAGCATGAATATTGGCGGAGCCAGGGAACGGCAGGCGCGTGGGCAGCTATTACCCCAGGTGAATGCCAATGCCAGCATCTCTGACAATCGCCGTTATGCACCGCAGTTTGGCGTACAGCGACTCAGTGAATTTGATGGCGAACGCTATTCGGTATCCCTTACCCAGGCTCTCTTCAACTGGCAGGCATGGTCGGCGAAAAAGCGTGCTTCCCATATTGAGAATCAGCTGGAAGCAGAATTTTACTACGAACTCGCCTTCCTGCTCTCCGATGTTGCCTCCCGGTATCTGGACGTCTTGCAGGCGCAAGATGCATTAACATCAATCGCTTCCGAACTGGATGCCGTTGCTAATCAGCTCGCACAGATCCAGAGTCTGTTCCAGGTGCAGCAGGCGCAAATCACTGACCTGCGCCAGGCTGAAGCCAGCCTCGCAGCAGTAGAAGCCAATCAACTTCGCCTCCAGGCCGAGTTGGCCATCGCCGAAGAATACCTGCGCGCGATTACGGGCATTGAAATTGGGGAACTGTTTGTACTCAATCCGGAAATCAGCCTGCCGGAGGCGGAAAACAGCATCCAGTACTGGGTACAAACCGCCAGGGAAAACAACCAGCAGATTGAAGCCCGGCGTTATGCGCTGGAAGCCGCCGAGGAATACATCGCCGAGAATAAAGGTGCCAGTATGCCGCGCGTCACCTTGATCGCCCAACGTCAGAATTCCAACCTTGGTTTCGATAACGCTTTTATCGACGATACGGAAACAACCTATGTCGGTGTGGACGTGTCGATTCCCCTATACGCCGGCGGCACCAATCGCGCGCGAGTTAGTGAAGCGCGCAGTCAACAGAGCATCGCCGAGAGTGAACTCCGACAGGTTGAACTTGAAGCCAGCGCTTTGGTGAGATCAGCCTACTTGCAGGTTCAATCCAGCGCACTCCTGACGGAGGCGGCTGAACGCCTCGTTGAATCAACGCGCGTGTCCGCGGAGGCCATGCAGAGAGGTTTCGAACTTGGCACGGTGACCAACGTGGATGTACTCAATGCACTGAGGGATCAATACCAGGCAGAACGTGAACTGCAGACTGCGCGCTATGAACACATCAAATACCTGCTGCAGCTCAAGCGAGAGGCCGGTGTACTCAGCGCGGATGACATGCTGGAAGTTGGCGGCTGGTTGGTACAGCCAATAGTTCGGTAGAAATCCGTTTTTTGCTCTACTGATACAAGTCAATTATCTTGTGTGTCACTTCACGAAGCGATAACGCAAGATCAGCTTCATTGAACCGGTAAAACCCTTCGGCAAATTTCACCGCAGGCGGCAACGAGAACGTGCGCGCCTTATCCAGCGCCAGGACCAGTTCCTGGTAATTATTCTCACTGTTCTGACTGGCATAGATCGCCATCACTTCTTCTTTCTGGTCTTTCTGGGCGGTGACATCAAGTAGCAGATTGACAGGATTCTGAACGCTGATTTCGTAGGCGATTGCCTGTGGACGCTCTCCAGCCTGATAGAGCCTCTGCAAGGCGCTCCAGACGGCGAACGCCGCTGCACGGTGATCCGGGTGCAGCTCCAATGGGCCGGGAAAGAATACGGTGGCTGGCCCAATTTCCTTGATGGCGGCGGCGATGCGCACATCGAGGCCCTCGCTGTGCTCCAGTCCCCGGTCAGCCTCCGGCCAACATTGCAGGCTGGCGATGCCCATGAGCCTGACCGCTTCCCGCACTTCCTGCTGACGTATTTCTACCAGGTTCTCCTTGTCACTACCGAGGGCGCCGTCGGTAAGCACGATGAGGTGGGTTTCCACGCCTTCGGCCCTGGCGCGCAGCAGGCTACCCCCCATACCATAGGTTTCGTCATCGGCATGGGGCGCGAATACCAGCCACGGGCCCGCCGGCAAAGGGGACACTTCGAAAGGAATGAGTACGGGTTCAGGATTAAGCATGGTGGAGTCGATACTAATGGGTAGTACGCCTGGTTGTTTGAGTGCGTTTGATGGTGAAGCCCAAGTATATAGAAGTTTGGCCTTTGACGGTTGATTCGTGGTTAAATTCGCAAGCCAGCAATGCTGCAAAAAACTCCGATTCCACGCTTATTCACTGAGTCCGCTTACGAGCAGGCGACACGATTCTGGTAATGACGTTTACTCTTCTTCGGCAATGGATGCTCACCCCGGCCACCCATTACCGGCTTTTTCATAATTTCGTCCGCCAGGATTTCTTTACCCAGTTCACGGCGTCGATCGGTGGCTTCCTCTGGCTGTTCCTGACCCCCATTGTCCACATCATCATCTACTCCTTCGTATTCAGCTACATCTTTCAGGTGCGCGCACCGGAAGAATTCGGCGAGACCCGCTTCGTTATCTTCATGATGATTGGCTATCTGCCCTGGTTCGCCTTCAGCGAGGCCATGGGCAAGTCCACCGGATTGTTGCTGGAGAAGGCACCCCTGATAACGAAGGTCATGTTCCCGGTACAGATTCTGCCAGTGGTCGGCACACTGGTACCCTATATTACACACGGTATCGGTTTTTCCCTGTTGCTTGTGTACCTGGCGCTGCAGGGGCTGTTTTCTCCCGGCTGGTTATTGCTGCCGGTCATCTTCCTCTTTCAGTTCCTGTTTACCATGGGCACCGTTGCCGTGCTGTCTGCGCTCTGTGTGTTTCTCAGGGACCTGCAGCAACTGGTGTCGCTGGCTGTCACTATCTGGTTCTTCCTGACACCCATCATCTACCCGATCTCCATGGTGCAGGATGAAGCGATACGCGACCTGTTCCTGCTCAATCCCATGCACAGCTTCATCAATCTGTATCGTGAGATCATTCTGCTGGGTGATTTCTCCATGGTCCATTTTGAAATCATCATCCCGGTTTCCCTGCTGACTTACTTCGCAGGTGGCTGGTTGTTTATGCGTATCAAGCATGCGTTTGGCGACGTGTTATAGGACAGTTTCAAAACATGGCGCGAATTACCGTTAACAACCTGCACAAGGAATTCAGGATCTATGAACGGCCCCAGGATCGCCTGTGGGAGATTCTGCAGCGGCGGCCGCGGCACACGCTCTACCACGTGCTGGACGATATCTCTTTCGCCGTACCTGATGGCAAGAGCCTGGGTATCATCGGCGTTAACGGGGCAGGCAAGTCTACGCTCCTGAAGTTATTGGTAGGCACCCTGCAACCCACCCGCGGTGAGATAGCGATTGAGGGACAGGTTGCCGCCTTGCTTGAGCTTGGCGCTGGATTTCATCCGGAATTCACCGGTCGCCGCAATATCTATCTCAATGCCTCGCTGCTGGGTGTGCCCGACGACAATATTGCTGAACTCGAAAGAGACATCATCGAGTTCTCCGAGCTGGACTATTTCATCGATCGCCCGGTCAAGACCTATTCTTCAGGCATGTATGTGAGGCTGGCGTTTTCTATCGCCACCATGGTGCGCCCCGATATCCTGGTTATCGATGAAGCCCTGTCGGTTGGCGACATGGCGTTTCAGCGCAAATGCGTGGAACGCATGAACCAGTTTCGTGCCGACCAGAAGACCATGGTGTTCTGCAGCCACTCCATGTTTCACGTACAGGAATTGTGCGACACCGCGATCTGGATAGACCAGGGCAAGATTCGTGAGATAGGCGATAGCGAGCGGGTGGTGGGACATTACGAGGATTACTGCAACAGCAAGAAGAGCTACAACAGCATTCGCGAGGATCTGCCCAGTGAGCTGGAATCCAGGTCAGCCTCAGACGATGACTCAGGCGCTGCAGAGGAGCCAGCGATCCAGGACTGCCGCATCAACAATCTCAGGGTGAAAGACAGCCATGGTAATGTCATTGAGGAACTCGAGCCGCTGGGCACCGTCGTGCTGGAGATGGAAGTTGAGGTGCTCAAGGACGGCATAGAGGGCAACTTCGGCTTCGCCTTCATGAAGTCATCGGAAGAGCCTCACGCGTCGTTCCTCACCACCGAAGTGGATGATGTGGAGAAGGGACCTTTTCACAAAGGCGATCGCTTTACCGTTGCACTCACCGTTGAGCACTTCGCGATGCGAGTAGGCGAGTACTATGTGCTGGGCGGTCTCGCGGACAAGAGCGGCCTGCTCTGGTATGAGACCAAATTCAGCAAGCTGTTGCGTATCAAGGCGACCAAGGGCGTGGGACCCATCACCATGGTGTCGGGTTGGTCGGTGAAGCGCTTGCAGCGCGATTAGGTTGCTGATGGCTTTTTGTGTAGTTCATGTAGTTTAAGTTGATTTTCAGTGCCCTTGAGCGCGACTGCGGGGCGGCAGGGTTCCCGCCCCGCCGGCTCGGCGCCCATCCTGGGTTCCCTCTCTCCAGAAAAAGCCCTGCGGTCTTTTTCTTGCGTTCGGCGCCGGTTTGAAGGCATGCGTCGGCCTGTCGAAAACCGGCAACGCGGAGAGCGGGTTCGGCTGAAAGACCCGAAGGGCGGCCTTGTCGCAGAGGAGTAACATAATTGATCAGAGGCTCCCCAAGGGGCGCAGAGCGTTGGCGACAAGCCCCTCCTGGCCGGCACGGCCACAGCCCAAAGAGAAACCCTGGCCAAAAATGAACACCAAGCAACTCCCCGAGAAGAATCCGCAACGCGGAGAATAGGCTCGGCTGAAATAAACGACGAGCCCTTATTAAGGGGCAACCCCAAAGAGCTAGTGCGGGAACAGGTAGTCTTCGGGGTGCAAGCGCGCAGGCGCTGTGTCGGGCAGCACGCCATAGGGATCGATCTTGTAGATTCGTGGCGGGTTTCTGTAGCTCCGCACTTCAACGATCTCCATATAGGCCTGAGTGACAGGGTCGGGATTCACGAACTCCTGGCTTTGCTCCAGTCGCGCGAATGTTTCCGGATCCAGCTCTGATCTGGGATAGACATAAACCGAATAGACCTGCGACTTATTGTTGCCGATCCAGGCCGAAACCTCCTGCAGGTTTTCGAAGGGAATGATTTCCGCGACCTCTGTGCGATTACTGATGTCTTCTCGCTCTCGGAAGGCGATGATGTTCTCGATCAGTTCTTCGTTCATGCCAGGCAATAAAGCCATGGCTTCACGGGTCGCCAGGTTCAGATTGATGGTGCGCTCGTTACCATAGATGGTGAAGGCCGCCTCCAGATTGACGCCTTCAAACAGTTCGGCAAAGCCCTTGATATGCAGGATTTCCTCGACCGTATCCAGGTCGGCGTTGTTCCTGGGAGAATAGGCGGGCTGCAGTGACTGGTAGTACTCTTCTTCGGCACCGCCCAGGCCTTCCAGGTCATTGAGGTCGGTCCAGTCGGTCCATGCCTGAATCAATTCCTGCACCTGCTCCGGATCCGCCTCCTCAACTCCACCGAGCCGCTCCTCTATCAGCATCTGCATATTGCGGCGGGGAATGCGATTGAGGTTGATCTTGCCCGAATGGTCGTAGATACGAACCACCACGTCTTCCGGTACCGGGTAGTACAAATCGAGATCCTGGCCATTGAAGCGATAGGCCGGATCGCGTTCTTCACCTTCTTCGGTGAGCTCCGGCTGAAAATCCACCGGTGTCGACATCATGTTTAGCATCAGCTCCATCTCGGCCTGGCTCACGGCGCCCATGAGCATCGCCCAACTGGCACTGGCCTCCTGATTATGCAGGACCGTCTGCGCGGACAGCCTGACCTTGCCGGCCATAGCAGTCACCAGCACGGTCAGCAACACCGAAGTCCACAACACGATAATCAGCACCGACCCTCTGTGCTTGCAAGCTGGCGTTCGCTTCATAAGCCGCCCTGCACTTCCAGATTGGGGCGAATGCTGCGATGGATGTTGTTGCGTATCCGGGCGAGTACTTCGAGACTGGAGTCTGCTCCCTCGAATGGCGTGAAGCGGACATAGACGGCCAGGGGGATGCTGAGAGATTCAGCGCCGTCCCAGCTCTCTGTCCACTGCAGGGCCTCATCCAGTTCCTGATACAGGTAGCTGAATTCCACAGCATAGCCCGGCAGTATCAGGCTGGCTTCCGAGTCTTCGAGCCGCGCCACCGGGTTATCGCTGTAGGCCGGTGCCAGGCTCAGATAGACGCCTTCGTCTTCAACGGAAAACAATTCCCAGGCTGTGAGCCCAGGCGTTCGCTGTGGAGAAACCGTGGAGACCCAGCTCAGGTAATCGTCTTCCCCAATGAAGAAAATCTGCCGGGACAGGGTTTCTCTATTGGTAAAGCTATGGGGGAAGGCGCCATGCAATGCACGGTCTATCTGCAGCAGTGCCAAAGCCTGGTCCAGGTCTTCATCCAAACCATCGGAGTTACGGTTCCAGTCCTCGGCGACGATGAATACACCGGTGCTGAGCAGGCCCAACAGCATCGCGGTCAGTGCTAGGGACAGCATGACTTCGATCAGGGTGAATCCAGGCTGGCGCGCGTCCCTGCGTCTCATCGGGGTAACTCCAGGCGAATCCAGCGCGTACCGCCAATGACTTCATCCCTGTCCTCATCCACCACTTCGAATGCTTGCAGGGTGAATTCCGATGGTTGGGTCTTGCGCACGGGTGTTTCCAGTTCGTCCCCCGCACGGATGTCGTAAGTCTCCGCCAGCAGGATCGGTTCTACATCATGGAATTCATTCTGCAGCAGGGCAAAATTGGTAGCCGCCCGCAGTTCGGTCGCCCGTTGCAGACTGGATTCCGAGCGCCAGGTAAGTTCCTTGCTGCCACCTACCAGGGCAAACAGGCCTCCCAGCACGAACCCGGTGATCGCCAGTGCCACGATCACTTCCAGCAGGGTAAAGCCTTTCACCTTCACAGGGCTTGAGCGGCGAGGCATGAAGCTAGTCCTCGTCCAGTTGTGGCTGGCTTACCCGACCACTAAAAGGATCGATCAACAGGCGAGCTTCCTGCTCACCCTGGCCCAGATGCAGAGTGCCCCCCGTGCTTCCACCTTCAGGATAGAAGGTAATTTCCAGACACTCATCGACATTGGTCTCGATGTGAGCGCTGTCTTCGAAGCGCAGGGAGATCTCCTCACTTTCCCAGCTTCCAACCAGGGTCGGAGAAGCCAGATCCTCGCAGCTTGCACTGTTGTCGGTGACGATGAAGCGGATGCTGCTGGGTTGCCCGCGAACCACGGCGTCACGCCGGGCGTGATTGAGAAGGGAATGTGCCTGGCGTACCTGCACCGCGAAGCTGCGGGAATCGAGGTTACCCACATTGGGCACGACAAGAATACTGGCCATGCCGATAATGGTCAGTACCAGCAGGAGTTCCAACAAGGTAAAGCCCATGTTGGTCGTGCGCTTGCGCGCAGAGAAGCTACTGGAGCGAGATGTCGGCGTCATCGCCTTCGCCGCCCCGTTCACCGTCCGGGCCGTAGGAGATCAGGCTAAAACTGCGACCATCGGAGTCATAGACATAATCGTTGCCCCAGGGATCCTGGGGCAGGGCTCGTCGCAGGTAGGGGCCATTCCAGGCGGCCCGATCCGAATCGTTTTCTATCAACCCGTCCAGTGAGTCCGGATATTGTCCTACATCGAGCCGGTAGGCATCGAGCGCGGTCTCCAGTGAGGAGATCTGGGTCAGTGCAGCGTCCCGCTGGGCACCCGACTGCTGCCTGAAGATATTGGGCGCAACCATCACCGCCAGCATGCCGATGATCGCCATGACCACCAGTATCTCGATCAGGGTAAATCCGGATTGCTGTGGGCTCTGAATTCGCAAAGCCGTTGGCCTGATAGTGTGTGGCAATCCACTGGTTGAATCCGTCGTTTTAAACCCCGTTGTTATAAACATAGTTGAATCCTGACTCGTAATTCGATGTGTCTGCTTACTGGATATTGAGATCTTCGAATAACTCTGAGGCGAGTTCGAAGCGATCGAGAATATCGGAGTATTGTACACTCGCCTGCTCATTGAGATTGATTATTTCCGGCCGCAGGACAATGAACAGCTCCCGCCGTTCCTGGCTCTCCTGCCGATAGGAAAACAGGTTGCCCAGTAGCGGTACCCGATTGAGACCTGGTACACCGGTGTTAAGCGACTCGATATCGTTTTGAATCAAGCCACCCAGCACCACGTTCTCACCATTCCGGACAACCACCGTGGTGCTAATCTCCTGATTGTTGAAAACAGGATTGTCGTTGACCCCGGAAGCGCCGGTGTCCACTGAAGACAGGACCTGCCGAATAATCAGGTTCACAACGCCATCGGAATTTATCTGCGGTGTTATGTAGAGCTCGATACCGGTCGGGCGATACTGGATATTGGTAGTCGCGATACCTCCGGTGCTGATGGATTGGCCAGCTTCCACAGGCACATCAGCACCAATCTGAATCTCGCCTTCCTGGTTGTTGCTCACGGACAGCGAGGGTCGGGCCAGCAAGCGCACATCGTTGTTGGCGGCAATGGCTTCCAGGGTGGCTTCTACCCGGGCTGCACCGTCGAGAAAACCCTTGGAGAACATCAAACCACCCAGCCCCTGAGCGGGCATGAAGCTGCTCGTTGTCGTGGTGGAGATTGGATTCAGCGTGGCATCGTTGGCAATGCGACTCCAATCCACACCGAAGCGGGTACTGTCGTTCAGGGTTATCTGCGCGATCACTGCATTCACCATGACCTGCAGCGGCACAGCGTCAAGTTGGCTGATGGTGGTCAGCAACTGGCGATAGTCGCGAGCCGTACTGCGAATCAGCAGGCTGTTGGTGGCTGCATCGGCCACGATCTTGACCGAGAGGTTGGCAGAAACCGCAGCGCCCGATGCTGCGCTGCTGCCCACTACAGTCGCAGAGACACCATCGGAAAGTTCTACCGCCCTGACTTCCAGCTCAGCCTCCTGGCCACCTTCGGGAAACAGTGCCGGACGATTCAGCACGGAATTGTTCTGATTGCGTGCCTGGTTGAACACAGGTTCATCGTCGTCTTCAAATACTTCTGAAAGCGTATCGGCCAGCTCCTGGGCTACCAGATTCTTCACCCTGTAGGTGAATAGTTGCTCCACCTGCTCCTGGCTGTCCGCGTCGAGTATCTGTACCCAACGTCCGATTTCCTCGAAGCCCCTGGCCGCCGGTGCCGTCACCAGCAAGGCATTGATACGCTCTATGCCCTTTACCTGGTAGGCGGGATTAGGCCCTTCGATCATCTGCAGGATTTCTTCCAGTTCGGTGGCCACCTCCGTGGCGTTGGCATTACCGAGCTGATACAAGCGCATGCCCTGATTGCTGAAAGGATCGGCGTCGATAAGCATGAGCAATTGATTCACTCGCTCCAGCTCGAACTCGGAGCCGGTGATGAGCAAGAGATTACTGTTGCCGAGCTGATTGACCGTGCCATTGGGTTCCAGCAGCGGTGTAATTGCCTGGATCACTGAATCGGTAGACACGTAGACCAGTGGGGTCACCTGCATCACCCGGGCCGCCGTGCCGTCGCCCAGGGTGTCCGGCGTCGCAATCTCTGCCGTGAGATTGCTGTTTACCCGGCGCGCATTATAGACATCACCTGCCCGCTCCAGGATCACCCCGGCATCACGGGTCAGGAGTCGGATCAGGGGCCAGATGTCATCTCGTTGCAGTGGACGATTGGGCGAAGTGCGTATGGACACCTGGGCATCGATGGTAGGGTCGATGACCAGGGTAATATCTAGGGCGCTGGCCAGCTCCTCGAGTATCAGCCGCAATTCGGCCTGCTCGTAATTGAGTTCTACAACATCGTCACCCGCCACAGAACTGGGTGTGGGTACCTGCTCCCGAAATCCATTGTAGCTGACCCGCTGCCCATCACGATTGATGGCATCGATCAATGCCCGTTGTTCTCCTGTGTTGGTCCCGGCCAGCACGGGTATCGATGTCTCTTCCTGGATAGACGCGGCCGTGGCCACGGTCGGCCGCGCCGTGCTGGCGCTGGATTGCTGGGAGGAGGCCTGTCCACCAGACTGCAAGCTCGTACAAGCTGACAGGGTGGCAATAAGTAATCCCAGCACTGCAGGCTTGCCGATAGTTGTACCCGGATGGCTGCCACTACTCTGTGTCGCAGGGCAGGTGGTACTGGTTTGCAAAATCTTCACCTTCGTCTCCAGAATCTAGAATTCAACCGAGTTCATGCTGAACACGGCTGAAAGCATGGTAATCGTGATGCCACCAACGGCGATGGCCAGAAAAATAATCAGCGCGGGTTGCAGTGCCGAGACCAGCGCTGCCATTTGATTTCTTACATAGGTGTCAAACGTCACCGCAGACTTCAACAGGATGGATGATGTGCGACCGGATTCTTCACCAACCGCCACCAGTTGATGTAGCAGGGTTGGAAAATGCCGGGTTTTCTCCAGCGAGACACCAAGGCCGGCACCACCGCGGACATCTTCTTCAACTTTTTGCAGCTGTTCGTTCAGCACCGCGTTTGACACGACCTCACGGGAAACACGTAACGCGCGTATGAGCGGGATACCGGCGCCCAACAGTGCTCCCAGGGTACGGGCAAAGACCGCGCACTCGCGATACAGGATCAGGGTGCCAAGCAAGGGGAGCGATAGCAGGAACCGGTGCTTTTTTAGTTTCGTCTTCGGGTCCTGGTCCAACCGGCGCCAGCCAAACACCATCGCTGCAATGACAACGATAAACAGGTAGCCATAGCGCTGCAGGAACTCGCTGAGCGAGAGCAGGAAAGCCGCCGAGGCTGGAATCTCAGTACCCGCGTCTTCGAACATGGCAGCGAACTGCGGAACAACGAAGATCAGTAACAGGAACACAGAAATGATGCCGGTGATCAGCAATACCGTTGGATAGATCATGGCGGAGATCACTGCCTGTCGTGTCCTTGCGCTGGTATCCAGAAACTCGGCCAGATCAGGCAGCAGCTCGTGCAGGATGCCGCCTTCTTCCCCGGCACGCACGATATTCACGTACATCTTGCTGAACACCTGCGGGTGAGACTCCATGGCCTCCGCCAGGCTCTTGCCTTCTTTGACATCGCGCAGCAATTGCTTCACCAGCTCGCGCATGGCCTGGGACTCGGTAATGCCGTCGAGCAGGCGCAGCGCCTTGTCGATGGGTACCCTGGCCTCTACCAGGGTAGTGAGGCCATTAGTGAAATCGAGCAGGTCAGTGTGGGAAATCTTGCTGGCACGCAAGCGTTCAGATCCTGCCTTACCGGCAGAGATCTTTACCGGTGTGAGGTTGCGCCCCTGCAACATGCGCACCACTTCCCGTTCCGAGTCAGCACTCAGCTGACCCACCTGGACCTTACCTTCGGCATCGAATGCCTGGTATTTGAAATAGGATGCGCTCATAGGACTCGGGTTACCCGCACCACTTCTTCCGGCGTGGTTAGTCCTGCCTTCAGTTTTTCCAGCGCATCTTCGCGGAGTGTGCGCATGCCTTCGCGAATAGCTTCCTCGCGAATCGTGTTGGCGTCGGCACCGGCGGCGATGTGATGCCGAATTGCATCGGTCATAATCAGCAACTCATACAGGCCCACACGGCCACGGTAACCGGTCATGCCGCAAGCATCACAACCCTTGCCGCGTTGGACTTCGGAACATTCTCCGGCATTCAGTTGCAGCACATTCAGTTCATCTTCGGTGATGGCCACAGTTTCAGCGCACTCCTTGCACACCCGACGTACCAGCCGTTGGGCCTGGATCGCCAGCAAGCTGGAACTGATCAGATAGCCCTCCACGCCCATGTCCTGCAGGCGCGTGACCGCACCGGCGGCGTCATTGGTGTGGAGGGTAGAGAAGACCAGGTGGCCGGTGAGTGCGGATTCGATGGCAATCTCAGCCGTCTCATGGTCTCGAATCTCACCTACCATCAACACGTCAGGGTCCTGTCTGACAATGGACCTCAGACCTGCCGCAAACGACAGACCTATGCTGGCATTGGCCTGAATCTGGGTAATGCCGTCGAGCTGATACTCCACCGGGTCTTCCACCGTAATGATCTTTTGCGTGGCGTTATTGATCTTTTCCAGGGTGGCATACAAGGTGGTGGTCTTGCCCGAGCCAGTTGGCCCGGTGATCAAGATCATTCCATGGGGTTGGTTTATTACCGATTTATAGTCCTTGAGAACCTGCTCGGGCATCCCAAGTTCCTGCAACTCAACGGCGGTATCGCTGCGATCCAGTATGCGCAGTACAACGGATTCCCCGTGCACGCCTGGCAGGGTAGACACCCGCATGTCCAGTTGATTGCTGCCCAATTGATAATCGATACGCCCATCCTGGGGCAGGCGTTTCTCACCGATGTCGAGGCGCGCCATCAGCTTCAGGCGAGACGCCACGGCCGTGTGAATTTTCACCGGCAGGCGTTCGATGCGGGTCATAATGCCATCAACCCGGCAGCGTACATCCAGGTAGTTCTCGTTGGGCTCGAAGTGAATATCACTGGCGTTGAGATCGAGCGCTCGGGCAAACAGGTGGTTAACCAGACGAATGATTGGGGCGTCCGAAGCCAGGTCCAGCAATGCCTCGTCGTCCTCAAATCCCGACACGAAGACATCATCCTCTGAGCCTTCAATTTGTGGTGACAATTCTGCACGCCAGTGCTTCAGCATGCGACGCACCTCATCATCGCTGCTGAGTTTGAATCGCACATCACTGCCCACGATAAAGCGAATCCTGGCACGCAGCTCGATTGAGGGCGCACGATTGCAGAGCAGGCTGGAAGAAGAGGCGAAATCCTGTGCCGGCGCAATACCCTCCGGCTCGAGTAACTGGCTGAACACGGGCAGGCTCATGGCCTGCGCCTCACTATTCTCGATGCCCGTGTCTTCTGCAATCGCGTTCTTGTTCATCTCGGAAATCGTCACGGCTTATACCTCGGTACTCGGGTTTGATGCCGGGTCTCGAGCAAACCCAACGACCGTTATCGAGCCGCTATATTGATTACGGCTACGGTTCAAAGAAAAATCCTTTACACGGAGCAAGGGTGAAGAGTTTTCCAGGCGCTGCAGAAATCTGATTGTGTTGGCTGCATCGGTAGTGCGGAATGACATCTCCTGGCTGATTAACAACCAGTCGCCCGACTCGAGGCGTTCCGCCAGTCGTGTGGAATTGACAGACAAGCCACTTTCCCTGGCGTGCTGGGTCAGGTCTCTCTGAATATTGGCTTCGATGAGGGGTATGGTATTGCCGCTAAAGATCTGTGCCTCTACTTCTGCCGCCTGTACCTGGGCATCAATTCGCCGTTCACGCCATTGCAGCGAGTTTTCTATGAGCCGCTCTTCCCGGGTAATCGCCAGCAACACGTCATCAATCTCTGCCGCACGACGATCGTAGACTGAGCGCACGGCAGGGCCTACCTGGGTAATCAGGAAGACAACCGCAACTGCTGCGGCCATCACCAGAACATTCTTTTCATGCTTGCTTACGGGCATTGATCCGATTCCTGCCGGCTAGGTCTGGTCTGGAAAGTAGCGCACCAGATAGCCTTCGAAATTAACCGAGGCCAGGCGCAGGTCGATGTAGTAGCGGGTATTGTTAGTCGCCCTGGAGAACACAACCTCCGTGAACATGGGGTCCTGTTCGAGGCGTTGCAAAATGGCTTGTGGGTCCGAGCTTGTTCCCTGTATTCGAATCAGGCCATCGGAAAGCTCCAGTGAACTCAGGCGTTCTGCTGCCAATACCTCTTGCAGTTGATACAGTGCTTCCCTAACTTGTTGATCAGGAAAATCATTGAAGATTCCCCACTGGTTTTCGAAGTCCACCACAACTGTCTGATCGGCTCGTGCTTCAGCCGACATCTCTCGTGTCGATTCGAAGCGCGAGTTGACCAGGGCCAGTTCAAAACTCTGGGCAATGAAGGGAAGTGATGCCACGACCAGCAAGCCCGCGACTGCAAGGACCGCCATGAGTGCCTGGCGTCCTTTCTCTGCTTTCTTGCGAGCGGCAAGTGCACCAGCGGGGAAGAAGCTATAGGGCCTTTGTGCGTCGGCATCCAACATTGACAGGTAGTCTTCGGGTTTCGCTGCATCGATTTCGGCAATATCGGAATTCGAGATATTGGCAAGCTCAGCCTGCCACTGCTCGCTAAATACTTCCTGCTGCAAATCCTGTTCGTTTATTTGTAGCCAGCTTCCAAGGTATTCATCCTTCACTGAGATTGCTGTCAGAATTTCACCATCTTTTTCTATAACACTCGTTACAGACTTTGCTGATTGCAACTGGAGCACCCTGGGCTTCACAACAGCCAGCAGCAGACCTTTATCCGCAAAAGCGTTGAACAGGGAGTCCAGTGTCGCCTGGGAAGTCCATAATGCAGTAACCACTTCCTGCTGAATGGCCGGATCGGATTCTACGGCTAAGGCCAGATCCTCAGTGCAGGCCGGTAGCAGGGTTTCCTTCTGCAACTTCAATGCGGAGACCAGGTTGTCACCGGTGAGCCCGGGCATGCTACAACTGGTTGCAACAAACTCGGCAGCTGGCAGGAGTAACAGTACAGATCGATCCTTGCCGCCCGTGGGTGATTGACGCAACAGCAAGGCAGCCTTGTTGGCCAGATCTTCAGCGTCGAGAACGGTGCCAGACACCAGCTCCGTGCGGGACCCACTCTGGGCATGGATCAAGCTTGAACCAAGCACCAGCAGGGTATCGCTACAGGCCTTAAGCAATTCACCACGGGCATCACCGAAGAGCCGATTCCGCCACTGCGGGGTGATCAATTGCTGTAATTGTTGTTGCCAGACGCTCATTACATGGTTCTCAAGCGTTATACGTCGCTCGTTGTGTGATCCTTCCGGGAGGACTCGCCACGGGCGAGGCCCCTGTAACGGGGATAGCGGCAATGGCCACTGTGTTTGTCACAGCTGCACATTTCCGGGTGTGATCAAGCTAAGCCCTTGAAAGATTTGTTAATTCTGACCTTGTTTGACTGTGGCGAAGGGAAAATAGTTTTAGCTGCCTGAAAATAGGCCACAGAGGTCGGAGAGAGGGCGCAGCGGCGACTGAGATGGCCCCGGGATGCCATTGCTGCTTGTGCTGTTGGCAGCAATGAGTTTGCTAGCCCCAGCCGCCTTCAAAGAATCCTGCTGATAACGAAAAAGCCCCGGCGATGCCGGGGCTTTTTCTCGTTTGAACCTTGCCTGGAGAGCGGTTATTCGCCAGCGTTAGCCAGACTCGCGCGCTCTTTTTCTATAAGAAAATCAACAATATTCAGCATTTCCTGCTGGGTTGGGACATTCTCGCCCGTGGTAATCAGGTATTTGCCATTGACGATCATGTTCGGGGTGCTGCGGATCTGGTAGTCCTGCATGCGTTTCTCGGCCTGGTTTACCTTGGTGCGCACCGAGAATGAATTGAAGGCCGCCTCGAAGTCATCCCTGGCGATGCCGTGCTCTTCGAACAACTCACCGATAACGTCCTCATTATGCATGCGATTGCCTTGCAGGTTAATGGCGTTGTAGACATGTTCATGGACAACGTCTATGGCATCCAGCGCCTCAGCCGTGTAGTAGACCTGGGCATGAATTTTCATCAAAGGGTTCCAGTTCGCCGGGAAGCGGTGGAAATCCACGTCCTCGGGAATACCTTGTTCCCAGGCCACGATGAGCGGCTCGAAGCGGAAGCAGTGGGAACAGCCATACCAGAACGCCTCAATAACCTCTACTTTCGAGGAATCCTGGGTGTTTACCGGTGTGGGGAGCACGTTGTAGTGGGTACCCGCCACATAGCGCTCGATCTGGGCATAGCTGGAAACGGCCAGGGGCAACAGGGATACCAGTACCACGGCCTGCAGAATTCGCTTAATCATTTTGCTACTCCGTCAATTTAATCAGGTATAAACAGCACTATGTGAGTATCAGATGCTGCTGAAAAACCTACCATAGCCCCGCAGAGCTTGCTATCTCGGGCTTCACAATACGAGACCAAGTGACGCGGAAAAACCTTCAGCGCCACATGCCGGGTTTCAGGCCCTAGTGCAGGCCCGACAAATAGCTGGCCAGTGCCTGCAATTCCCGGTCGGTCAGGCGCTCTACCACGGTTCGCATCATGCCGCTGGGATCGTTATTCCGCTCTCCAGAGCGAAATTGCTGCAGCTGCAGCAGGGTGTATTCGGCGTGCTGGCCGCCAAGGGCAGGGAATCCGGCAGGTTCATTGCCTTTTCCGGCGGGCCCGTGACAGGCCGAGCAGGCGGCTACCGAGAGGTCCTTGTTGCCAGAGCGATAGATGCTGGCGCCCAGTTCCAGCGCTTCGGGATCGGCTCCCTCAACTGTGGGCTGCTGGGAGGCATACCAGGCCGCGATATCGGCCATATCCTGGTCTGAAAGGCCAGCAGCCATGGCCGACATGGTCGCATTCGCGCGGACGCCAGATTTAAACTCCTGCAGTTGTTTGACGATATAACTGGCCTTCTGGCCTGCTATCTTCGGATTTATGCTAAGTTCGCTATTTCCGTCGGCACCGTGACAGGTGGCACAGAGGGCAGATTTTGCCTGACCTGCAGCCGCATCGCCTTGAGCGAATGTGGCCTGGGTTGCAATAGTGGTGGCAAGCGCCGATAGCATGACAATGACAAATTTCTTCATGGGTATTCCTGGAAAACCTACTACTGTTTCGAAGCAATCGAATTGACGCTGATACAGAGACTAGCCAGCCTTTTACCGGGTAGCTTTCGTCAGCGGACGCGGATTATAGCCTAATTCAGACCCACGCACTACGCAGTGTAGGGGCCTGAAACTGAACTTGTTATGAATTTCAATGCCACCCATTTTGTGACCAGCGCCGCCACCCTGGGAGATTGCCCCGCAGACAGCCTGGCGGAAGTCGCCTTTGCCGGCCGTTCCAATGCCGGCAAGTCCTCGGCGATCAATACCATTACCGGCCAGACCCGGCTCGCCCGAATCTCCAAGACCCCGGGACGTACGCAGTTGCTGAATTATTTCCAGATAGAACCTGGCCGCTATCTGGTGGATCTGCCCGGCTACGGATTCGCCAAGGTACCCCTAGCGGTAAAGAACAAGTGGCAACAGGAGCTGGAAAACTACCTGCGGCGGCGCGAATCCCTGACCGGCATCGTTATCCTTTCAGACATCCGCCATCCGCTGAAAGAATTCGACAAGATGATGGTGGACTGGGCAGTTCAATCCGGGCTCCCCGTACTTTTACTCCTCACCAAGGCCGACAAGCTCAAGCGTGGTGCGGCACAAAATACTCTCTTGAGGGTGCGTCGTGAGGTAAAGGAACTGCCAGAGGTTCGCGTTCAGCTTTTTTCAGCCCTGAAGAACATGGGTGTGGATGAGGTGCGGCCGATCCTTAGCGAGTGGTTAACCGCCGAGGCCGAAGCACCAGGAGAATCTTAGCGTAGGCAGGAATCAATGCGCCTCGTCCCAATTGTCTCCAACACCAACATCAACCACTAGCGGAACATCCAGGGATGCCGCTGTCGCCATGCGGAATTTAACGCCTTCAGCCAATAGTTCCACATCGCTCTCTTTGACTTCAAACACGAGTTCGTCATGCACCTGCAATACCATGCGCGCATCCAGGTCGCCGATGGCCAACCAGTTGGAGACGTCGATCATTGCACGCTTGATGATATCCGCCGCCGTTCCCTGCATGGGCGCATTGATGGCAGTGCGCTGTGCGGCCTTGCGAATCATGGCGTTTCCAGCATGAATATTGGGCAGGTAGAGTCTGCGGCCAAACAGGGTTTCCACGTAGCCTTTTTCATCGGCGAATGCCTGGGTCTGTTCCATGTAGTCTCTTACGCCCGGGTATTTCTCAAAGTAGCGATCCACATACTTCTGTGCTTCTCCACGACTCACATTGAGTTGATTGGCAAGGCCAAAAGCTGACATTCCATAGATCAATCCGAAGTTGATGGCCTTGGCGCTGCGACGTTGTTCGGGTGTTACTTCGGCAAGGCTGGTATTGAAAACGTCGGCCGCCGTCGCCTTGTGCACATCCGCATCGCTGGTGAATGCGTCCAGCAATCCCGGGTCTCGCGATAAATGCGCCATGATGCGCAGTTCGACCTGGGAGTAGTCCGCTGCCAGCAGTTTGTTGCCTTCATCAGGCACGAACGCCTGCCGCACACGGCGCCCCTCGGCGGTACGAATTGGAATATTCTGCAGGTTTGGATCGGTGGAGGAGAGGCGTCCCGTTGCAGCCACCGCCTGCTGGAAAGAACTGTGGACCCGGCCTGTTTTCGCGTGTATTTCCAGCGGTAATTTGTCGGTATAAGTGGACTTCAGTTTGCTCAGGGAGCGCTGCTCAAGAATCAGGCGTGGTAACTCGTATTGTTCCGCCAGTTCCTGCAAAACCGGTTCAGCGGTAGAGGGTTGGCCGGTTTTTGTCTTCTTCAGTACCGGTAATTCCAGCTTCTCATAGAAGATGGATTGCAACTGCTTGGGCGAGGAGATATTGAACTCCTCGCCTGCGAGGTCGAATACCTGCTGCTGAATTTTTTCCAGCTGAGTGGCGAGCTGTTTGCTTTGTTTCTGCAGCACCCTGGCATCCAGCCTTATACCGTTGCGCTCTACTTTCTGCAGAACCTCGATCAGTGGCAACTCATAGTACTTGTACAGACCCGCAAGATGACCCTCTTTGGCCATGTCCTGTTCCAGGGTAATGGCAAGCCTGAGCACCAGATCTGCCTTCTCGCATGCATACTTGCCATAGTCAGCCACTTCGACTTCACTGGGCTGTAACTTGCTGCGGCCTTTACCCAGTAGTGATTCAAGGGGAATCGGATCAATATCGAGATAGAATTTTGCGATATCCGACAGCTGGTGTTTCACAGCCACAGAGTTCAGCACATAGGACGCCAGCAATACATCGGACTTCAATGGTGCCAGTTCTACGGCGTAATTTTGCAGCACATGACGCAATTTCTTCAGGTCATGTCCTGCTTTAACGATGCTGGCGTTTTCGAATAGCGGCTTGAAGGCGGCCAGCACTTCATTCTGGTCGTGTCTGGACTTTCCCTCACCGAGAGCAATGTAATGTGCCTTACCGGGCTCGGCGCTGACGGCAATGCCGAAGATTTCCGCATCCAGGAAATGTTCACCTTCATATTCGAGCGAGAAAGCGAACTTCGGCACTGCTCCTAGGGCCTGGATCAACTGCTGAAGTTGTTCTTTATCTTCGACGATATCGTAAGTCACACTCTCAGGCACTTCGAGCGGTGGCTGCTCTACTTCATTGGCCACCGCCGAATCTGATTGAGGCAGGTCGAGTTTTACACCACGCTCTTCAAGTTCCTTGATCCAGGTCTTGAATTCCATGGCGGAATATAGCTCGTAGAGTTTCTCCTCTTCTTCCTGCCCAGCCACCAATTCCCTGATCGCGACATCCAGTGTGCAGTCCAGCTTTATGGTGGCTAATTCATGGGACAGTCTTAGCTGGTCGATATTTTCTCTTAATCGTTCGCCGACCTTTCCCCCTATGGCGTCGGCATTCTCGATGATGCCTTCCATCGAGCCGTGTTCCAGTAGCCATTTGACCGCCGTCTTTGGACCGACTCCTGGCACTCCCGGAATGTTATCTGCCTTATCCCCGGTAAGGGCGAGGTAATCCACGATGAGTTCCGGCCCGATACCGAACTTCCTAGTGACCCCTTCAACATCGAGCACCTCATTGGTCATGGTATTCATCAGGGTAACTTTATCGTTAACAAGCTGCGCGAGGTCTTTATCGCCCGTTGAAATCAGTGTGGTCATCCCGGACTGGCTGGCTTGCACTGACAGGGTACCGATCACGTCGTCGGCTTCGACACCATTGATAATGAGAAGCGGTAGTCCCATGGCGCGTATGATGTCGTGAATTGGCTGGATCTGGCTGCGCAATTCGTCCGGCATCGGTGGGCGGTGAGCCTTATACTCCGGGTAGATGTCGTTACGAAAGGTCTTGCCCTTGGCATCGAAGACAATGGCGATGTTGCTGTCAGGGTGTCCCTTGATCAGCGCCCTGATCATATTGATCACACCTTTCACGGCACCGGTAGCTTGGCCGCGGCTATTTACCAGCGGCGGCAGGGCATGAAATGCGCGAAACAGGTAGGACGAACCGTCTACCAGGACTAGCTCATGCGACTTGGCCATCTATATTCCTTGCTTGTTTCTCTGCAAAGTGTTGCAGCGTCGATTCAATTTATTCAAGAGTCTTCTCATCCTTGCAGACATTCCTGAAAGCTCGTCAAGATGTGCCTGATTAGTTCCACGTAGCCACCCTCGGCAGCTGCGATAGCGTGGCCCAGAACGTCCGCAACAACTTTCCTCGGTTGCTGATCCTGAAATACCGACGCTACCAGGTCCTCTGATGCATCCGGCTCCAGCATGACACAGCCAGGATGAAGGGTTGCAACCTGTTGTCGCAGATTCAGCAAGGCCCGCATTGAGGGTTCAGATTCCGGATCTTCCACCAGTGTTGCCGAATGTGCGATACCGGCAACGTCCTCGAAATAGCTGAAGGCATCGTGATAGACGAAAAATGCCTCTGGGTCGCGCCGCTCCAGTGCAGAGATATCCAGTTCCAGCTCTGCGAGGCTGCTTGCCAGCTCTGAGGCACGATTGCGGAATTGATTGGCCCTGAGTGGGACCATTACTGCGAGTTTCTCGGCGATCGCAGCTGCCATGGCGATGCCATTGGCTGGATCGAGCCAGAGATGCGGATCAAGCATGCCGTCGTCGTAAGCTCGCGTGCTGACTTCTGCCTGCCGGGTAGCCCTGATTACCGGCTTATCAGCGGCAGACGCTTCAAACAATTCAGCCAATTGCACTTCAAATTCCGGATCGATCCAGATAAGCAGGTCTGCCCGGGCAATTTCGATTCGGTCATCGGGTGTGATCGTGAAGTGATGCGCGGAATCATTGAGGTCGATCAGCGCAGAGGATTGTCCATCCTCACCCAGTACTGCAGTGACCAGGAGATGGAGTGGCCAAACGGTGCTCACAACGGTCAATGGCTCCTGTTCACCACCTGATAGCGCGCCGCCGCTTCCCGGCTGACCGAACACCTGGTTTGCAGAAGTGAGACAGACAATTAGCAGGAAGAGATTGAGGCTACGCATGAATGGAAACCGGCCCGATTGACAACGCCACCATGATATACCATTGTCTGCGCTGCCATTAAGAGTCGCGGTGCTATCTGTTCAGTTTTGCTGTTCAGTTTTGGTTTCTGCAAGCAGTTGATGGGAGGCCTGGCTGGGCAGCCCGTGTTCTCTGAATAAAAAGTTAAGCGAGCCCTGCATTGTCCTCCGATCCTCAATTACAAGAAAAATCCCTCATCGTGGCCAGATCTATCTGCAAACGATTTGCCGATCGGGACATTCTGCAGAATATCAGCCTCACCCTTAAACCTGGCAAGGTGGTGACCCTCATTGGTCCCAACGGCGCGGGAAAGACAACCCTGGTCCGCATCCTGTTAGGTCTGCTACCTGCCGATTCCGGTACCATAGAGCGCAATGCCGGTCTACGCATTGGTTACATGCCGCAGAAAGTCACACTTGAGCATACGCTGCCTATTACAGTCAGGAGGTTCCTCAGCAATTCCAGATTTGGTACCGAGCAGGATATGGATGCCATTCTCGAGGAATTACACATCTCCCATCTGGCGCAGCAACAATTGATAGCCACGTCAGGCGGTGAGCTGCAGAGGGTATTACTGGCGCGGGCACTTCTGGGGAAACCAAGCCTGTTGGTACTTGATGAACCAGCGCAGGGTGTTGATCTCGCCGGCCAGGCTGAGTTGTATCAGTTGATTGGTAATATCTGTCGCGCAAGCGATTGCGGCGCATTGATGATATCTCATGACCTTAACCTGGTGATGTCCGCGACCGACGAGGTCATTTGCCTGAATCATCATGTTTGTTGCCACGGCCAACCGGAGCAGGTGAGTAATGACCCTGCATTTCTCGAGCTTTTTGGCGCATCCGTATCCGACGGCCTCGCCATCTATACCCACCACCACAATCATGAACATGATCTGAGTGGTGATATTAAACATGATGATTGATTGATCAATGCTGGAATTATTGACGTCAGATTTCTTTATCTACGCGCTTGTTGCAGGTGTTTGCCTCGCTGCGATTTCGGGTCCTCTTGGGTGCTTTATTGTATGGCGCCGTATGTCTTATTTTGGCGACACCCTTGCACATTCCGCTCTGCTCGGTGTTGCACTGGGATTGTTAACTGGAAGTAGTTTGCAATTGAGTATTATTATTTCCAGCCTGTTGTTGGCAGTACTGCTTTCACTCCTGGAGCGTCGTCCCGATTTGGCGACGGATACCCTACTTGGCATATTGGCACATAGTGCACTGGCCATTGGTGTGGTTGTTCTGGCACTAACCCAGAACGTTCGCATAAATCTTGAGGCCTATTTATTCGGCTCATTACTTACCATAACCATCAGCGACCTGTTATGGATTGTTGCGATTTCAATCACAGTGTTGCTGGTATTGCTGCGTATCTGGAATTCGCTGCTATCAGCTACGGTTCATGCCGAGATTGCGCAAATTGAAGGGCTCAATGTAAAGCGACTGAACATGGTGCTCGTGGTCATGATAGCCTTGACCATTGCCGTCTCCATGAAGGTGGTTGGGGTGTTGTTGATCACTTCGCTGCTGATAATCCCGCCGGCCACGGCACGACGTCTCTCGAGGAACCCTGAACAGATGGCCATATTGGCTGCTGTCCTTGGAGTAGTTGCGGTCGTCACCGGGCTAGGAGCTGCTTTCTGGCTGGATACACCCGCCGGACCCACTATCGTCGTGCTGGCTACCGCATTCTTTGCCGGTTCCTGCTTCGCGCGGTCGGCTTCGACGAGCTAGACTGATTAGTCTGCCACCAGCTGAGGGTAGAGCCTTCGCATCACTTCTTCGCGAATCGGTGGCCGAATCACGGCCGTTAACTCACCGCGGGGATTTACCAGGCTCACATGGGTATTGTGGTCAACCCGGTAGTCGTCGGGGTTCATTTCGGCCGGCATGGCATTGTGGTTGTCGCCATGGTCTCCATCGGATACCTGGTAGGCGATATAGAATTGTTGGGCCGCCTCGGCGATTTGCTCATCTGTGCCGGTTAGACCAATGAAAGAATCATGAAATTTTTGAACAAAAGCGCCCACTTGCTGTGGTCCGTCCCGACCTGGGTCAACAGTTACAAACACCACCTGGGGCAGTTCGGCTGGCGGCACTTCGCCGGAATCAGCGAAAAAGCGACCTAATTCCGCCATAGTGAGGGGGCAGACATCGGGGCAGGAGGTGAAGCCGAAAAACACCAGGCTCCACTGACCCTGAAAGTTCTCCTCCGTGAAAACCTGACCATTTTGGTCTGTTAGCTTTATGTCCTGCAAAGCGGCTGGCGCCGGATAGCGGGTTGCCCCCAGATCTCTCAAATCGTTAATCTCGTCGATCTCAGAACGCACAAGGAACAGGTAGATCAGCCAGCTTGCCACCAGCAGGTCAAACGCAAGAAAGGCGCCTATAGCGATTTTAGTGTTACGGGTAAGTTGCACAGCCGGATAGCTAGATCAGGTAGTGGTCGACAACCAGGGCGACGAAGAGCAGCGCCAGGTAAACAATCGAATACTTAAACGTATCCATCGCAGTCGTGGGACCCGGCTTGACCATTAGTTTAATCGACCAGGCCAGGAAGCCTGCGCCTAGTGCCAAGGCGGAAACCAGGTAGAGCAGACCGCTCATACCGGAAAAATAGGGTATCGCGCTCACCACCACCAGCATCACGGTGTATACAATAATGTGTATCTTGGTGACGTGTTCACCGTGGGTTACGGGCAACATTGGAACACCGCTCTTGGCGTATTCTTCCTTGCGATGGATTGCCAGAGCCCAGAAATGCGGTGGGGTCCAGGCAAAGATTATCAGCACCAGCACCAGGGCATTCGGTTCGATCGTGCCAGTAACTGCGGCCCACCCCAGCAGCGGCGGCATGGCGCCGGAAAGGCCGCCAATCACTATATTTTGTGGTGTCGCATGCTTCAGATAGCCGGTATAGATAAACGCATAGCCGACGAAGGAAGCCAGAGTGAGCCAGGCACTCAGCGCATTCACCCACAGCAGCAGTATCGCCATGCCAATCAGTCCAATGGCCACGGCAAACATAGCTGCCTGACGCGGATCGACCCGACCCTGGGGAATGGGACGATTGTGCGTGCGCTTCATCACCACATCGATTTTGCGATCGATCAGGTGATTGACCACGGCGCCAGACGCGGCTACCAGGGCAATGCCGAGATTTCCCAGAATCAGCACATCCAGTGGCACCATGCCCGGAACCGCCAAAAACATCCCCACCAGCGAAGTGAGAATCATCAGCATTACCACGCGCGGTTTGCACATTTCGTAGAAATCACGCCAGGAGGCTGTAGAACTGTTACTGGTGATATCAGTCACGATGCTTGCTTAACCTTGGGAAGTTGAGTCTTACAAAAGCCTAGGAATTGGGTAATGAACGCTGTTTTCGTCACCATTGGGACGTAAGCGCTCCCTGATTGAGGCGGCGCATTTCACCACTTTTGCCTCAATAGCTCAAGTTACCGGTTCGTTCGACGGGGTGCATTTTTACAAATTTTTCCGGTGATTGTTAGCTAATTTCTACAGACCAATTTAAAGCTGACAGGAAACTGTCAAAAATGCTTGATCTGGCTCAGAAAATAGGGACTTTATTGTCTATATTTACTTGCTAGAAATAGGGTTTTTCTATAGCATTTCGGTGCGCGTGAGGTGTGCCAAATTGACTGTTTTTTGCCGAGAAATTTTCACTTTTTCGTGGCTCAAAAAGCAGCAATTGATTTACCCCATCCAGACATAAATTTGCTGGGATAATCATTCAGTTCCATTTTGATTTCTAATTGAGCTTGCGATCGCACGCTCAGTGATTATGCGCATTTGGAAATCCACGCCCGGAACTAGTGGATGTTAAGCAGAGAATCTCATTCTGAATGATTCTTGGGGCCCTGTGCCCCATTAGCTAATTCTTGCGATTAGCAGATCTTTTGGCATGGGCAAACAATATTAAGAAGGAAATCTGGTCTATGACTTTAGCGGTCGTTATCTTTCTTCTGGTAGTAGCTACTATCATTTTTCACTTCGCCAGTCCCTGGTGGTTCACAGACATCGCCGCCGATTGGGGCACGATTGATCTGACGATCAACATCACCTTCTGGGTAACTGGTTTCGTATTCATCGCCTGCAACTTGTTCATGGCTTACTGTGTGTGGAAATTCCGCGCCAAAGAAGGTCACAAGGCAGTGTACGAGCCAGAAAACCACAAGTTGGAAGCGGGCCTGTCAATTTTCACCACCATCGGTGTAATTGCCATGTTGGCGCCGGGCCTGTTTGTGTGGGCCTCATTCGTTACTCCGCCGGAAAACGCTGCTGAGTACGAAGTGCTTGGTCAACAGTGGCAGTGGCAATTCCGCTATCCGGGGGCTGATGGTGTTCTGGGCACAGCCGATACCGAGTTTGTCAGTGAAACCAATCCATTCGGTATAAACCCCGATGACCCCAATGGTCGCGACGATGTTGTCGTTAACGACCCTGACATGCATCTGCCAGTGAACCAGCCAGTGAAGGCTCTGCTGCGATCCAATGATGTGCTGCACAACTACACCGTTGCCCAGTTCCGAGTGAAGATGGACTTGATGCCCGGCCTCACTTCCTATCTGTGGTTCGATCCAACCGAAGTTGGTACCTACGATATTCTCTGTGAAGAACTCTGTGGAATTGGTCACTTCATCATGCGCGGTTCAGTCACGGTCGATACGCAAGAAGATTTCGATGCCTGGATCGCCCAGCAACCAACTTTCGCCGAGACACAGTCCCTGGCGGCGCCTAACCTCGCGGCCGGCCAAGCGCAATATGCAGCCTGTGCTGCCTGCCACGGTCAAAACGGCGAAGGCAATCAGGCACTGAATGCGCCGAAGCTTGCTGGCCAGCAGGCCTGGTATATAGAGCGCCAGTTGAACCACTTTAAG
>JAYPVK010000023.1:0-21022 GCA_038134565.1 Pseudomonadales bacterium
TCAACCTTCCTTTCTTCTTCACAGTTTGATAGCCCAAATCTAAGTTGGTAAGAAAGAAGTGGTTGAAGACGATTTGGAAGTAAATGAGCAGCGTCAGAAATGGTTGGACCTTGCCAGGACGTTGGAGTCTGATCCGCCGGACACGTATGATCTGGAAGAGTTGGGCGCATGGATCGAGAGAGTACTTGAGGCCTTCTGTGATCGAGAGGACATGACTGGTGTGCTCGTTAATCACCTCGAGGGGGTCCCAGTGACCTTTCCCCTGAAATAGCACCATTCTAAAGGCGAGATTCCATCATGCCACAGCCCTGGCAAATACGCTTGGTGGCTGATAGCCCAAAGAGCTGTGTGGCCTGATTTCGTTGTAATCCGTTCTCTATTCATCAATGACTTTCCTAGCTTCCTCCAGCGACCTGAACCAGTACTGATTCAGACAGCTATCCCTGAACTTGCCATTGAAGCTTTCAACAAAGGCATTCTGGGTTGGCTTGCCGGGCTGGATGATCTGCAGCTTGATTTAATTGGTGGGCCCACCAGGACTCGAACCTGGGACAAACGGATTATGAGTCCGCTACTCTAACCAACTGAGTTATAGGCCCTTTTGTCTTCGCCTGAGCTTTGTACTCTTCGTTGCGGCGCTTGTCTTCACTCGGTCGCGTACTGATGTACGCTCCTTCCCTCAGAAAGCACTGCGCTTCGATTACAAACCTCAGGCTGTGCCAAAAGCTTTGGCTTCGTTGGAAGCCCTTACTCTTCGCTGCAGCACTTATCTTCTTTCGGTCACGTATTTCAGTACGCTCCCTCATTCAGAAAGCACTGCGCCTCGATTAAGGGCTTCCAACAAACCCAAAGCCCTTCGAGGTGAAGCTTTCTCTCTTTCCCCTTGCAGAAAAGAGAAGGGGTGCATTATAGGCACCCCTTCGATTCTTGCCAATTTCCTTTCAGGCTTACTCGTCCAGGAACGACCTGAGGTGGTCCGACCGGGTCGGATGCCGCAGCTTGCGCAGGGCCTTGGCCTCAATCTGACGAATCCGCTCGCGGGTCACGTCAAACTGCTTGCCCACTTCCTCGAGGGTGTGATCGGTGTTCATGTCGATACCAAACCGCATTCTCAGCACCTTGGCCTCGCGGGCGGTCAGTGAGCCCAATACGGACTTGGTTGCTTCCCGCAGGCCTTCGTCGATGGAACTGTCCACCGGCGAATCCACAGTGGCGTCCTCGATAAAATCCCCCAGATGGGAATCTTCATCGTCACCGATGGGCGTCTCCATGGAGATAGGCTCCTTGGCGATTTTGAGGACGCGGCGGACCTTGTCTTCCGACATGTCCATGCGCTCGCCCAGTTCTTCCGGCGTGGGCTCGCGGCCTTTCTCGTGGACCATCTGGCGGCTGATGCGGTTCAGCTTGTTGATGGTCTCGATCATATGCACCGGGATACGGATCGTCCTGGCCTGGTCGGCGATGGAGCGGGTGATCGCCTGGCGAATCCACCAGGTGGCGTAGGTGGAGAACTTGTAGCCGCGGCGATATTCGAACTTGTCCACCGCCTTCATCAGGCCGATGTTGCCCTCCTGGATCAGATCCAGGAACTGCAGGCCGCGGTTGGTGTATTTTTTGGCGATGGAGATCACCAGACGCAGGTTGGCCTCCACCATCTCCTTCTTGGCACGGCGGCTCTTGGCCTCGCCGATGCTCATCTGGCGGTTGATGTCCTTGATCTCGGTGACGGTCAGGCCGGTCTCTTCTTCGAGCAGCTTGATCTTCTTCTGGGCGCGCAGCACTTCGGTCTTCACGTTCACCAGTAGCTCGGAGAAGGGCTTCTTGGCACGGATGTGCTTGTCGATCCACTTCTCGTTGGTCTCGTTGCCGGGGAAGGACTCGATGAAAGTCTTGCGAGGCATCTTGGCACTACGCACACACAGGCTCATCACGCTCTTCTCGTGGCGACGCAGTCGGCTCAGCACCGCACGTACGTGGTGCAGCAGCGGGTCGAACTGGCGTGGGGTCAGCTTGAATGACTTGAACAGCTCGCCCAGTTTTTCCAGCTCCGCCATGGCGCGCGGATGATCGCGGCCGTTGCGGTTGATGCTCTTGCTGGTCTTCTCATACTGCTTTTTAAGTTCGGTGAAGCGGAGCTTCGCTTCTTCCGGATCCGGGCCGGTTGCGCCGTCGTCTTCGCTGGAGTCGTCCATGTCGTCGTCGTCGGAATCGGAGTCAGAGTCGGAATCATCGGAGTCTGCGGCGTCAGCCTGTTGGCTGGCAGGCGGCGGGATATCGTCGTCGGTGGTGTCCAGGTAACCGGTAATCAGGTCGCTAAGGCGGCGTTCCTCGGTGTCGATCAGGGCGTATTCATTGAGCACGTGCTCCACGGTGCCGGGGAACAGGGCCATCGCCTTCATCAGTTCTCGCAGGCCTTCCTCGATACGCTTGGCGATCACGATCTCGCCTTCACGGGTCAGCAGTTCCACGGTGCCCATTTCGCGCATGTACATGCGCACCGGGTCGGTGGTGCGACCGGCTTCGTTCTCGACGGCGGCCAGAGCGGCAGCCGCTTCGGCGGCGGCGACTTCGTCGGCGCCGGAATCGCTGTCTTCATTGAGCAGCAGGGCATCGGCGTCGGGGGCTGCCTCGAACACCTTGATACCCATGTCATTGATCATCTGGATAATGTCTTCTACCTGGTCAGGATCGGAGATGTTCTCCGGCAGGTGATCATTCACCTCGGCATAAGTCAGGTAGGTCTGTTCTTTACCCTTCGCGATCAGTGCTTTCAGGCTGGATTGTGGTGCAATTAAATCGGCCATGAATTCTCGTCTTCCCGGGCTATTGCGCGGGACTTTAGGTGCGTGAAAAAAAGAAAGCCGGTTATTATAGCAGCGACATGCCACTATGTATATCGACAATCTTGCCTATTTAGACAGCGTCCGGCCCGCCAGAGTTTTGGGGTTTGGTCGCGGAGAAAAGGGGTCGGAGAAAAGGGGTCAGAGTAAAAATACAGTACTTTCAGTCTGTATTTTTACTCTGACCCCTTTTCTGCTGCTCTGCCACCTTTTCTGACCCACTTATTTCCTGGAAATCGCGGAATGTCCCTTCTCCTTAAGGTGAAGGATCAGGAGTTTTTTCTCTATATCCGACAATATATTGTCAATTATCTGCTTGAACTCTTCCTCAATGCCTTCCTGGGGTGTGATCTTCTCATCCTTGAGCAGCTCTGTTAGCTGGCCGCGGATGCGTCCGAAGGCGTACCCGATGAGTTCGGCACTGTCTACATCGGGGTTGCCCTTTACCTTTTCAATGAGGGCCAGCAGCACCTGGCGGTTGGCATCTTCGGCGGTGCGCAGCAATTCCAGGTCTCGCTGAATCTCCAGGGCGATCTCCGGGTTGCGCAGCAGCAGCTCGATAGCCTTCAGGGCCGCTGGCTTGCGATAGCGGCTAATGGCGCTCTCTGGGGCACGGGGTGGATAGCCGGAGCGGCCAGCCCGATCCTGCCCCGGGGTGGGGCCGGCCTGCGGGTAGTAATCCGGCGGGACTGACTCATCCATGAAGGGGGGTGCTTCCATGGCTGGCGGTGGCGGCGGATCCGGTTCCGTGGCCAGTAAGTCATCCAGGGATTCACTGGTGACGCCCAGGGTGTCCGACAGCCGATTCAGCATGAGCTGGGCATAGATACCCCTGGGCAGTTTGCGGATCAGGGGCTTGGCCAGATTGCTCAGGCGGGCGCGGCCCTCGATGGATCTGGCGTCCAGATCGGCGCTGAGTTTGTCGAAGAAGAAGTCTTCCAGGGGGGCGGCCTCGTTTAATGCCTTCTCGAATCCTTCCTTGCCGTGCTCGCGCACGAACGTGTCGGGGTCGGCGCCCTCGGGCAGGAACAGGAAGCGCACCTGACGCCCGTCTTCCATCAGGGGCACGGTGGTTTCCAGCGCACGCCAGGCAGCCGTGCGGCCGGCCTCATCACCATCGAAGCAGAACACCACTTCGGAGACGCTCCTGAACAGGCGTTGCAGGTGTCGCGCGCTGGTAGCGGTGCCGAGTGTGGCTACCGCATTACGAATGCCCATCTGGGCCAGGGCGATGACGTCCATGTAGCCTTCCACTAACAGCAGGCGGCTGAACTTCTCGCCGGAGCGGCGCGCCTCGTACAGGCCATAGAGTTCGGCGCTCTTGTGAAACACCGGGGTTTCCGGTGAGTTCAGGTACTTGGGTTTGTCGTCTCCCAATACCCGGCCGCCGAAGGCCACCGTGCGGCCGCGGCTGTCGCGGATGGGGAACATGATGCGGTCGCGGAAGCGGTCGTAGTAGGGGCGTTGTGCTCGCTTCTCGTCTCTCTTCTCACTTCTCTGAGGGGAGTCCTGCTGCTTCTCCCTGTTACGTTCGATGATCATGCCGGCCTTGAGCAGGGACTGGGTCTTCTCATCGTCCGTGCCGGCTGTGGCAAGCAGGTTATCCCAGCCGGGCGGTGCAAAGCCGAGGGCAAAGTCGCGGGCGATCTCACCGCTGAGGCCGCGGGACTTCAGGTAGTCCACGGCCACCTGCTTGCGCGGGTGTGAACGGAGTTGCTGTTGGTAGTACTTGCTGGCGGTTTCCAGGATCTCCAGTAGCCTGGAGTTTTCCGACTGGCGCCGGGCATCGGCCCTGGATTCTTCCCGGGGTACTTCAACCCCCACATCCCGCGCGAGAGTCTCCACCGCCTGGGGGAAATCCACATGATCGAAGTTCATCACGAAGCCGATGGCGTTGCCGCCGGCTCCGCAGCCGAAGCAGTAGTAAAACTGGCGTTCAGGCTGGACGCTGAAGGAGGGTGTCTTCTCGTTGTGGAAGGGGCAGCAGGCCTGATAGTTCTTGCCGGCCCGCTTGAGGCCAACCCGTTTGTCCACGACCTCGACGATGTCTACCCGGTGCAGGAGATCGTCGATGAATGTTTGAGGTATGAGGCCGGCCATCGGGAGATTATAGGGGAAAATAGCAACAGAGTTGCTTTCCCTTCAGAAATGAACCTGTCCCTGCTTTCTTTTCAGGAAGCAATGGTGACCCGCATGGGCTTGATTGGCAGGATGGTCGTGCGCAGTAGAGATCAGCCAAGTGCCGCTTTGATCTTCTGGCTCACCGCGCCCATGTCAGCCCGTCCGGTCAGTTGCCCCTTGATGGCGCCCATCACCTTGCCCATGTCCAGCATGGAGGCTGCGCCCGTGCTGGCAATGGTATCGGCGATGATGGCGTCGATCTCGGCATCGGTGAGAGGCTGTGGCAGGAACTCCTGGATCACCTCGATCTCTACCTGTTCCTTGTCCGCCAATTCCGGGCGACCGCCATCGGTGTATTGCTTGATGGACTCGCGGCGTTGCTTGACCATCTTGTCCATGATGGAAATGATGCGGCTGTCATCGGGGTCGATGCGCTCGTCCACCTCCACCTTCTTGATCTCGGACAGGATCAGGCGCACGGTACCCAGGCGCTCCTTGTCCTTGGCGCGCATGGCGTCTTTCATGGCATCGGTGATGGTGATCTTGAGTGGGCTCTCGGACATGACTTGGGCCTGCTTGATTCCTGAAATGAAATTCCTGAAACGAAAAAGGGACAGACTCGCTCGGAAATCTGTCCCCTATGGTAATGCCTTACTGCGCCCGGTGAAAACCAGACAGCGAATTCGTGCTGTTTAGTAGAGACGCTGGGTCTTGAGATTTTCGCGCTGCAGCTTCTTGAGATTACGCTTGACCGCGGCAGCAGCCTTGCGCTTGCGCACGGAAGTGGGCTTCTCGTAGAACTCGCGACGACGCACTTCGGCCAGGATACCGGCCTTCTCGCAGGAACGCTTGAAGCGGCGCAGGGCCACGTCAAAGGGCTCGTTCTCTTTCAGTTTTACCTGTGGCATGTACTAAATCACCTACCAAATTTACTGTGAATGTCTTGAACGACTATGTGTTGTTCAGTTTAGACCGGTGCTGAATTTTTGCTGCACCCGGCCCAAGAGGGTGCGTATCTTATAGATTAAGCGCCTGAAATGCAAAGAAATGGGCTCGATTCGGCCGGAAATTCGGCATTTTCGGCTGGTCTGGCCCAAAATCAGCGTCCAATTCTGAACTAATTGATTTTTCTGCAATTTATACGGACTGGCAGGGACGCCGGCGATGAAGACCACGCGATATTTCGATAGAATTCGCCTCAGACCGGATCGGCGAATCATCAAAGATGCCTGGATCAGTCAGGTAATCCTGAATCCTGAGTCCCGAAGCGTGCAGGAGGATGGCAGAATTCGGTTGTGGGGCCCCGTGCCCGAAATGGATAATCGCAGCTTGCGCGTGGTTCTGCTCCCGGATGGAGTGACAGTCCACAATGCTAATTTCGATCGGAGCTATTCCAGATGAAGCTCAGCTACTTTGAAGACACCGACACCCTCTACATCGAGTTAAGCGATGTGGGAGCCGCAGAGACACGGGATCTGGGCGAGAACACACTGCTGGATATTGATGCGGCGGGTAATGTCGTGAGCCTCATCGTGGAACATGCGAGCAAGACTGCGGATATATACGAGCTGCAAGTCTCCGGCATCGTGAATTAAGCGAGTAGCCGTTCAGAACTCACCCAGAGAATTTTCATGATAGTCCTCGGTATCGAAACCTCCTGCGACGAGACCGGCGTCGCCGTCTACGACAGTGAGCGCGGTCTGCTGGCCGACTGTGTCTACAGCCAGGTGGACATCCACGCACAATTCGGTGGTGTGATCCCCGAGCTGGCGTCCCGTGACCATATCCGCAAGACCCTGCCCCTCATCAGGCAGGTCATCGCCGAGGCGGGTATCGCCAGCGATGACATCGAGGGCGTGGCCTACACCGCCGGTCCTGGCCTGATCGGCGCCTTGTTAGTGGGCGCTTCCATCGGCCGCAGCCTAGCCATGGGTTGGGATGTGCCGGCTATCGGTGTACATCACATGGAAGGCCACCTGCTGGCGCCCATGCTGGAAGAAGAGCCGCCGGAATTTCCCTTCGTGGCCCTGCTGGTCTCCGGCGGCCATACCCAGCTGGTGCGGGTCGAGGGCATAGGCCGCTACACACTTCTGGGCGAGTCCCTGGATGATGCCGCCGGTGAGGCCTTCGACAAGGTCGGCAAGATGCTGGACCTGCCGTACCCGGGGGGTCCCCAGGTAGCGAAACTGGCGCTGCAGGGTACGCAAGGGCGGTTCAGGTTTCCCCGGCCCATGACCAATCGTCCGGGCCTGGATTTCAGTTTCAGCGGACTCAAGACCTTCGTGCGCAACACCATCGCCGAGCACAGCGAAGACGGTGGGCTGGACGAGCAGACCCGTGCCGACATCGCCTGGGCCTTCGAGGACGCCGTGGTATCCACCCTGGCCATCAAATGCCGTCGTGCCCTGGAGCACACCGGCCTGCAATCGCTGATCATCGCCGGTGGCGTGAGTGCCAACCAGCGTCTGCGGGAAGTATTGGAAGCCAATCTGCGCAAGGTGCATGGTCGGCTGTTCTATGCCAAGCCCAGCCTGTGTACCGACAACGGCGCCATGATCGCCTACGCCGGTTGCCAGCGTCTGCTGGCGGGGCAGGTGGAAGACCTGCCCATCAGCGCCCAGCCCCGCTGGAACCTGGAGAGTCTGCCCGCCATCGCCTGACAATGGAGTCGTGGGGGTTCAGGATTGAGCGATACCTGCTTGAGAATGGTCTCTCTGCCTCCCTTTTTAAGAGAACTGTAATGGACATTGTTTATATTCGAGAACTTGAGGTACGCACCATCATTGGCATCTATGACTGGGAGCGGGAGCAACAACAGGTAGTGAGCATGGACTTGGAGATGGGGTCCGATATCACCCGCGCAGCGGCGACCGACAGCATTGAGCAGGCGCTGGATTACAAGGCCGTAGCCAAGCGTATCATTCAGTTCGTTGAAGGCTCGGAATTCTTTCTGGTAGAGACGCTGGCGGAGCGCATAGCTGAGATCGTGCTCAACGAGTTCTCTGTGCCCTGGCTCAAGTTGCGACTGGGCAAGCCCGGCGCGGTGACCGGCTCCCGGGATGTGGGCGTGGTGATCGAGCGCGGCGAGAAATCTTGAGCGGGAATCAATCAGTGCCACTTCTCACATTAAGTATCGGCAGCAATATCCAGCCCCGGGAAAACATCTTGCTGGTGCTGAAGATTCTGCGCCGTCATTTCAGGCAGATTCGTTGCTCCTCTGTCTACGAGAGCGAAGCCGTGGGATTCGATGGCGACAACTTCCTTAATCTCGTGCTGGCGACCGAGACCGATGACAGCCTCGAGGACATCAGTGACTACCTGAAGGAGCTGGAAGACGACACCGGTCGTGATCGCAGCGCGCCGCGTTTCTCCGGTCGGACCATGGACATCGATATTCTCACCTACGGAGATCTGAGCGGATGTCATGGTGGGGTCGAACTCCCCCGCGCTGAGATTCTCGAGCATGCCTTCGTGCTGCAGCCCCTGGCGGAGCTGCTGCCCGATGCGCGCCATCCAGTTACCGGCAAGCGCTATTGCGAACACTGGGAAGCTTTCCGCAAACCCGAGCAGAAGATCTGGCCCATCGACTTCGATTGGCAGGATGACTGAGGCGGTTCAAGCGACCCGCAAGTGCCACCCCTCACCGCCCTTGGTCGAATTCCTATCCCAGGGAACGACCGCCATCCACCTTGAGTATGCTGCCGGTCATGTAGCTTGCCTCGACGGCCAGGAAGTATGTTGCATCGGCGATGGCTTCCGGCGTGCCCAGTGTGCCCAGCGGAATCTGCGCCAGTACCGCGTTGCGGATGGCTTCGATCTCCTGCGGATTGGCAGACGCCGCCAGCGCACTGTCTTCCAGTGAGGCTGGCCACAGTATGGCCCCCGGAGAGACGCCGTTGACCCGTATCGCCGGCCCGAGTTCCCGCGCCAGTGATCGGGTCATGGCGGCGAGTCCAGACTTGGCGATGCTGTAGATGGAGTGTTTCTCCATGCCGCCCTCGCACATGGCGTCGATGATGTTTACCACCGAACCCCCATGCCGCTTCAATTCCTGGTGCAGATCGCGGGTGAGGAAGAATGCCGCGCGCAGGTTGCTGTCGATGAGGTCATCCCATTGCGCCTGCGATGTCTCGGGCAGTGGGGTGGGGTAGTAGGACGAGGCATTGTTGATCAGATAGTCGATGCGCCCGAAACAGGCGAGGCTGTCCCGCGCCAGTCTCTCTACATCGTCCCGGCGGGTGAGATCGGCCTGCACACTTGCCCCGTCGAGTTCACGTGCCAGTTGCTCCGCTTCTTCCCTGGAGTGATTGTAATGGATCACCAGGCGGCAGCCCGCGCCGTGAAAGCGGCGGGCAATGGCGGCGCCGATGCGGCGTGCTCCGCCGGTAATCAGGACCACAGCCTGGGAGGATGGATTATGGGTCATGGGTTTCCTGCTGCAGGGTTGCAATAGTCTGTTTGATCACCTCAAGCCGCTTGCTGGCAATCACCGCCTGGGGGCTGGCATCTCCGGCGTCGGCCAGCATGGCGCCATTGTCTATGGCGAGTACTGCCTCATGCACGGCCTTGAGGTAGGCGCCTTGGGGATACTCCCGTTGCTCAAGCCCGGTGCGCCCGCGGGCATCGGCTTCGCAGGCTAGCAGGAACCGGTCGACGGTGTCCGGACGACGGAAGGCGTCCAGGGAATCCAGTAGCTTGAGCAGGGTTTGCGGGCGCAGCTCCTGCACGCGGTGCAGCTTGGTGTGGTGTTCGCACACGAGGCGCGCCAGGCGGGCATAGTCTTTGGGTACGGGCAGGCGTTGTTCGATGTCCTTCAGGGCATCGAGGCCACGCTTCTCATGCCCGATATGACGCGGCCATTCTTCTTCCGGGGTCAGGCCCTTGCCCACATCGTGGACCAGGGTGGCATACAGCACGGCGGGGTCGTCGGTGAGTTTGCGTGCCTCTTTCATGCACAGGATGATGTGCTTGCCGGTGTCGATCTCGGGGTGATGTTGTTCGGGTTGCGGTATGCCGAACAATTTGTCGACTTCGGGCAGGATGACCTTGAGCGCATCGCAGTCGCGCAGCACTTCCAGGAAGCGAAACGGTCCATAGGTCTTGAGTGACAGGTCTAACTCTTTCCAGATTCGCTCCGGCACCAGTGTGTCCAGCTCGCCGGACGCGGTGATGTATCGCATATAGCGTTTTGTGCGTTCGGCCACGATAAACCCCATGCGCTGAAAGCGAGAGGCGAAACGCGCTACCCGCAGCACGCGCAGCGGGTCCTCAATGAAGGCATCGGAGACGTGGCGCAGTATGCGGTCATGCAGATCGTTGCGGCCACCGAGTGGGTCGATAATCTCGCCGTCGGGCGTCTCCGCGATGGCGTTGATGGTGAGGTCGCGACGCTCGAGGTCTTCCAGCAGGGTGACGGTCGGGTCGCTGCAGATTTCGAAGCCGGTGTGGCCGGGCGCGACTTTGCGTTCGGTGCGGGCGAGGGCGTATTCCTCTTTCGTTTCCGGGTGCAGGAAGACGGGGAAGTCCTTGCCCACCTGCTTGTAGTTGAGGGCAAGCATCTCTTCCACTGTGGCACCCACCACCACCCAGTCGCGATCCTTGACCGGGAGTCCCATTAATTTATCGCGGACGGCACCGCCTACCAGATAGGTTTCCATGTGCTAACACTTCCTGTGCTGTGTTCTTTCTGCTTGCTTGAGTGCTGAACCCGGTACTGCCTTGCGTGCGGGTATTACATGTTATTGGAGACAACGAAGAGCTTTTTGTCTTCCAGGCGCATCATGGTCAGGTCGCGGCCCCAGATGTAGCCGGTATCCAGTGCGTAGACATGGGGCTTGCCGGTATGGCCCTCCAGCGCCGCCCAGTGACCGAAGAGTATTGTAGTAGCTGGGCTGATTTTTTCATATTCAAACCAGGGTTTGAATCCAGCCGGGGCGGCACACAGGCCTTCCTTGATGTCCAGGCGCAGGCTGCCTATGTCGTCGCAGAAGCGAATGCGGGTCAGGTAATTGGTGATGGTACGCAGGCGGGCCTGGCCTTCCATCTTTTCATACCAGCGAATGGGCTCATCGCCGTACATGTTGCGCAGGTATTCCCGGTAGTCACCAAGCTGCAGGGCATATTCCACTTCCGCGGCGTGGTCGAGTGTTTCCTGCAATCCCCAGCGGGGTGCGACCCCGGCATGAATCATCAGGAAATCTTCCAGGCCATTCTTCGTGGGAATGGCATCGTGGAAGGCCAGTGGTTTGTGGCGCAGCCAGTCACTGAGTTCCCCGCAGTCTGGTGCGTTCAGCAATTCTTTCAGGGTGTCCTTGGTTCTGGCCGGCGCGCAGCCCTCATGCAGCGCGATGAAGTGCAGGTCATGATTGCCCAGCACCATGTCCAGTGAGTCATCCATATCCATCAGGAAACGCAGGGTGTCGAGGGATTTCGGCCCGCGATTGATGACATCGCCGACGCTCCATAGTCTGTCGGTGGCGGGAGAGAAGCCGGCCTTCTTCAGGATTTTTTTCAGGGCCTTGTAACAACCCTGTATGTCGCCTATGGCGTAGGTACTCATGGGAGCCTTTGTTGCGAAACTGTCAGTGCTGGTTAATCGAAACGCGAGTGGGACTGTACAAAAAGCCCGCAGTATAACACCCGCGACTCCATAATTCGGTTCGCGCGGTGTTCAGGGTAACTGAGTTTGCTTGCGGGCGGGCAGCCCCTAGTGCACCAGGCGTGGAGGCGCCAGCAGGAAGGCCGGAATAGGCGTCTTGAACTTGCTGCCATTGGCGGTCAGCATTTCGTAGCTGCCCTGCATGGTGCCGGTCTCGGTGCCGATCACCGCGCCGCTGGTGTAGCGGAAGGATTGTCCGGGAAGTATCTCTGGCTGTTGACCGATGACACCCTCGCCCATGACTTCCTCCACCCGGTTATTGTCATCGGTGATCCGCCAATGCCGGTTCAACAGCTTCACGGCCTCGTCGCCGCCATTGGTAATGCCTATGGTGTAGGCAAACGCATAACGTCCCCTCACTGGATCGGATTGCTCTTCCAGGTAATGGGTATGGACTTCGATCTGAATAGTGTCAGGAGTTGCTGTCATTGACTTGATCTGCCAGTTCATCGCTCAACGCATCGCTTATTACTACGTAATCTTCCAGGGAAAGGTTTTCCGGTCGCTGGCCCATTTCCAGGGGCAGGGACCTCAGCCTTTCTTCAGAGATGATGGCTTTGAGACTGTTTTTCAAGGTCTTGCGGCGCTGGTTGAACGCGGTGCGGATAACGAGCTGCAGGTAGCCCACATCGCGGGCGGCGACGGGAAACTGCTGGTGCGGTACCAGGCGCACGATGGCAGAGCTGACCTTCGGCTTCGGGGTGAAGGCGGCGCTGGGCACATTAAACAGGTGTTGGACATCGCAGTAGTACTGGGTCATCAGGCCCAGGCGGCCGTAGTTCTTGTCCCCGGGTTTCGCGGCAAGGCGCTGTACCACTTCCAGCTGCAACATGAAAACCATGTCGCGGATCAGGGGGTGGCGTTTCAGCAGGTGAAACATCACCGGCGTGGAAATATTGTAGGGCAGGTTGCCGATGACCCGCAGCTCACGTTTCTCGCCTTCGACCAGCGACGCCAGGTCGAACTTCAGGATGTCCTGCTGGATGATGGATACCCTGTCACGCCCCTTGAACTGCTTCTGCAGGAAGTCCGCCAGGTCGCGGTCCAGTTCTACACAGTCCAGGCGTGCGCCGGACTCTGCCAGCGGCCTGGTGAGTGCACCCTGGCCCGGGCCGATTTCCAGCAGGTGATCCTCACTCACCGGATGAATGGTGTCGATGATGCGCTGGATAACACCCTGGTCATGGAGGAAGTTCTGGCCGAAGCGCTTGCGCGCCTGGTGCGGCCGACCATTGGTCATGGGGACAGCCTGTTTCATGATTTGTCTGCCACCTTGAAATGTGTGCTCATCAGGACCGCGGTATCGATGGCATTGTAGAGGCTGCCCGTATTGGCCTTGCCGCTACCCGCCAGATCCAGCGCGGTGCCGTGGTCCACCGAGGTACGAATGATCGGCAGGCCCAGGGTTATGTTGCTGGCCTTGCCGAAACCCTTGAATTTCAGCACCGGCAATCCCTGGTCATGGTACATGGAGAGCACGGCGTCACAGTTATCCAGATATTTGGCGGTGAACAGGGTGTCGGCAGGCAACGGTCCTTGCAGGTTCATGCCCTCGCTGCGTAGCAGCTCCAGCACCGGTTCGATCACCTCGATCTCCTCCCGACCCAGATGGCCACCCTCACCGGCATGGGGGTTGAGGCCACATACCAGGATGCGTGGTGCGGAGATGCCGAATTTGGTCTTCAGATCCTCATTGAGGATGCGCAGGATATGTTCCAGCAGCTCCCTGGTAATGACTCCTGGAACCTCTGCCAGGGGTAGGTGAGTCGTGGTGAGAGCTACCCGCAGCCCCTCGGTGGCGAGCATCATGACGGTCAGGTCCGACTCGCAATAGTCGGCCAGGAATTCGGTGTGACCTGAGAAACTGAAGCCGCCCTCATTGATTACTGCCTTGTGTACCGGTCCGGTCACCAGGGCATCGAGTGTGCCTGCCTTGACTAGGTCGGTGGCCTTGCGCAGGGTATCCAATACGTAGCTGGCGTTGGCGGGGTTGAGCTGGCCAGTGACGACCGGCGCAGCGAGAGCCACATGCAGCACCGACAACTCACCCGGCTGTGAGGCCGCTGTGTTGTCATCGAATTCCCGCAGGCGCAGGGGCAGGCCCAACTCGCCCGCACGTTGCTGCAGGAGCGATCGGTCGCAGACCACGACGAGTTGGGTGTTGGCGGGCGGATTCTGCGCCAGATTGACGCAGAGATCGGGACCGATGCCGGCAGGCTCGCCGGTGGTGATGGCGATGCGATTGACCACGGCCGTTTTCCTGGGTTTGTCAGTCGATGAATTCGACGAAGGCTTCTTCCCGAATCTCGATTAACCAGTTCTGCAGTTCCAGGTCGAACTTGCGATTGCGCAGGGTGTTATAGGCCTGGCTGCGGGTATATTGACGGCTGAGGTCGGTTTGACGGCGCTCCAGAACTTCGGCGATATGCCAGCCGGACTGGGTGCGAAAGGGTTCACTGAGTTCACCGATTTCCAGCCGGTCGACGATGGCCTCCATCTCCACGGGCATGCCACCCTCGGAGACCCAATCCAGGTCACCCCCGGCGACGACTGAACCGGCATCATCGGAGTTCTGCCTGGCGATGGCTGCGAAATCCTCGCCGTCCTCCACGATGCGTCGACGGAATTCATGGATGAGCTCTTCGGTTTGCTGCTCGTCCCGGATCTCATTGGGGGTCAGCAGGATGTGCCGCAGATTGGTCTGGTTTACCAGCTGTTCGTCGCCACCACGTTTATCGCGCAGTTGAATGATGTGGTAGCCGTTGCCGGCCTCGATCGGTCCGGCGACCTCCTTGATTGCGAGTGGCTCAACCGCACTGGCGAACAGTGAGGGCAGTTGATCCAGCTTGCGCCAGGCAAAGTTGGTGCCATCGATTGCGAAGGTACCGGCACGCAGCGCCCCGGATCGGGTTTCGGCAACGCTTACGCCTTCTTCCAGTTTCGCCACCATATCCGAGGCGAAAGCCAGCTTGGCGGCCTTGATGTCCTGGGTATCGGTGACGTCTACCGGCACCAATATGTGGTCGATGAGGTAATCCGGGGAGATGATGGCCTGGCCCATCTCGGAGTTCAGGAAGTTATCGATTTCCTGCTCTGTGATGTGGATTCGGGAGTTCACCGCGCCGCGCTGTAACTCCTGCATGGTGAGTTGCTTGCGCACCTGCTCCCGGGTACGCAGGTAAACGCCCTGCGACTCCAGGGCTGCTACGTATTCCTGGAACTGCATGCCGCTCTCGGCGGCCATGCTGGTCAGCACACGGTTGATGGTGTCGTCATCGAAGCGGATGCTGTTGCGCTCGGCAAACTGCAGCTGGATATTCTCGATGATCAACGATTCCAGGATGTCCTCCCGCAGCTGGTTTTCAGGAGGCAAGGGTCGACCTTCCATGGCCGCGGTGGCGCGGATTTCGTTGAGCCGATCCAGTAATTCACTCTGCAGGACCACGTCGCTGTCGACGATGGCGATAACCTTGTCCAGCAGCACGCGCTGTTGGGCGAATAGTGGCTGGACGAGCAGCAGGGCGGTCAGCAGTGCTGCCAGGCCCTGCCCGATAATTTTGCGGGTGTTCATCATGAGAGTCATGTTGTGCTTGTCGGGTTTCATAGTCACTGGAATGCCGGATTTTAACTGTTTATTGGGCCTGAGTGCAGGCCCCCGGCTGTCCAGATAGTGTTTGGGCGCGCTGGAAAGAGCCAACAGCGGGATCAGGGGTTCTCGGTGTCGCGGAAGCCCCAGATGCCGTCCTGTAGCAGGTTGCTGAGACCGCCGCCGGTCAGGTTACCCAGGCCGTTGAGGGCAATCTGCAGGAAAACGCCGCGATTTGGTTCGATATTGGGGACAAAGGCCTCGTTCTCGTCCACCCACTCACGACCGATGACCCGGATCGTGGCGCAGCAATTACTCCATTCGACACCGGCAAAACTCTCCAGGTTCCGTGAATTGCTGTGATCGTAGTTCCAGCGTCCCAACAGCTTCCAGTTGCTGGTGATGGGCCAGATGCCGGAGACGTCGGTTTGCTTGATGCGGGGATCGATACCCGCTGGCAGCACAAAGAACGGGGAATTGAACAGGCTGCGGTAGCGATAGGCGATGTTGAAAAGGTGATTGCTGTCCCTTTGATAGCGGAGTTGGAAGCTGCCCTCGTTGATCTCCTCGCTTTCCTGATTCCACTGTACATCGCTGTTGAGTTGCCAGTTGCTGCCCAGGCTCAGGGCAAGCTCAGCGGCCAGTGCCGATTGCTCATCCAGCGGTGAATAGCGTGGCATCCAGTCTTGTAGCGGGTTGCTCAGGCTCACCCGGCGGTCTTCGAAGTAGTGGATCTGGCCCAGACTGACCCGACCTCGCTCCCTGCCGCTGTCATCGAGGAAGCGGCTGGTGAGGGCGAAGGTCACCTGGTCGGCATCGTTGATGCGGTCGCCTCCGGAGAAACGGTCCTCTCGGAACAACTGGTTGAAGCTGAAATTCAATTCGGAGGTGTCGAACAGCGGAATATCGCTTTGGTCGACATAGTCACTGAACAAATATAACAGTCTTGGCTCCAGGGTTGTGGTTCCGTTGCGATTATTGCGCTCGAATACCAGGCCGCTGTCGAGGCTGTAGACGGCTGCACCAAAGTCGGGATCTGCCAGGGTATTGAGGGCCTGGTTTTCCAGGCTATAGCTGGTCTGCTTATAGCTGGCGTTGGCGCGCAGGAAATATCCCGGAGCCTCCAGTGACCAGCCGAGACCCGGTTCCAGGTTGATGCGCTCGCCGGTCACCAGTGCGCCATTTTCAATCTGTGTGGCGCTCAGGAAGTTCTCGTCGAGGCTACGGTCAAAAGAAGAGATCTGGCCCCTTAGTGCGACACGAAAGCCACCGGGGAGACTGGTATCAGTCTCGAAGTTAAGCTGGGGAAGACGGTCGTATGGGGTGTAGATATTCGAGACGGCCAGAAAGGGATCGATCACCTGGATGCGCTGCACGTTGAGGTCAGCCCGCAGGAAGCTGGAATTGAAGTTGAGTCGACCCTGACGATTCAGGTGGGTGCGACTGGTTACATTCAGTCCGCTGCCGCCGAAATCGTAGAAATAGTCCTCATCACTCACCGCGTTGTAATCCACGAAGGTCGACCAGTTCCGACCCAGGGCTCCGAAATGTTCGAAGCCGAGGAACCAGCGGTCTTCCGTGGGCGGGGATCCTGCGCCGACGATGTCCCTGGTTGCCGGATCGAACAGCTTGTCGCCGGACAGGAACGAGGTATTGAGGATGTTCATGGACCAGCTGGCCAGGTAGCGCAGTTCGGTGCCCAGCATCACGCCGCGATCCGACAGCAGGCGCGGTGCGATAGTGGCATCGTAATGGGGTGCCAGATTGAAGTAATAGGGTAGCTCAAAGTCGAAGCCACCGGTGCGGGTCGAACCGGCACTGGGTGGCAGGAAGCCCGAAACCCGGGCATCCCCCAGCGGGAACGGCAGGGTAAAGGGATAATAGAAGATGGGCACTTTGCCGAGCCGGATGCTCGCCTTGCGGGCATAGCCGCGATTGTTCTCCTGGTCCAGCAGGATGCTCTCAGCGCTCAGGGTCCAGGTTTCGTTGCCGGGTTCGCAGCGGCTGAACATGCCGTTCTCGATGCTCACCATGCCGGTGTCGCTACTGTAGACAACGCTGCTGGCATCACCGTGGGCGCCGTAGTCATGGATCACGTACTGGGCTGATTCGATGCGGCTGCTATTGGATTCGGAATCGATGAAGGCGGAATTGCCCAGGATCAGCAGTGAAGGCTCGCGGAACACGATATTGCCTTCCATCAACACCGTATTCTCGCTGCGGTTGATATCGGTGGTCTGGTCATTCTCAATGGTACGCGCGCCTTGCTGCACCACCACGTTGCCATCGATGGAGAGCAGGTTTCGGGAAATCTGGTTAAATCCGGCATCGGTCTGCAACAGGGTCTTCGCCTCGTCTGGCCTGACCGTGCTGATCGGCAGGCCAGCCAGGGGATCGATGAATGCGCCGCAGCAATTCTCCTCCAGGCTGGCGCGTTGTTCGGCGGTCATGGCTTCCCTCGTCATCCAGTCGAGCGGGTAGCGGGACACGGGTGCCGAAATCGTTACCGGTTCCCGGGCTGCAGAGGCGGTCGATCCACTATCCTCACCAGCCGCGCCTTCATCTACCGGCGTTTCCTCTACGTTCTCAAGTTGCGGTGTCGGCTGGGGTGTGACTGGAACAGGAGCGGCTGGCACGGAGCCGGGAGGCAACACCGCATTGGGGTTGTTGTACTGGTTGACACCGGAGGCCGTGTTGGGCGCGCTGGGATTGTTGGATTCGCAGATCCAGCCATCACCGGCATCGTTGGGGCGGCAGGTGTATTGCTTCAGTTGAGCGAAGCCGGGGTCGGCCGCCAGGCTCACGACTACCAGAGCCAGTGCTGGCAAACAGAATCGGGTGATTCGCGCAGCGAGCAGGGGTGAGATTTTCAGCCTGAGCCACATCAAATTAGAGGCCTGGGGTTTTAACACTGGCGAGGACTGAATGTATAAACAATTTGCTAGAGAAACCGACTAAAAGGGACTGGGTGTGCAGAATCTCAGGCCTGCTACACTCTGCACAGGATGATAATTGATTGCCCGTTGATTGGAAAGCGAGCACATGTCGCAACAGCCCACTACACCTGCCTCCGAGCAATTTGCGCTCAGGGAGGCCCAGCTTCAGCAATGGGCGGAACAGGCCCTGCATGAAGGCAATTTTATCGGTGGTGCTGACCGGGGAATCGATTTCTCCATCGTCAGTGGCGATGCCAGCTTCCGGCGCTATTTTCGCCTTGCCATAGGCGGGCAGACTTTTATCGCCGTCGATGCGCCACCGGAACATGAAGACAGTGCCAGCTTTATTCATGTCGATGGCCTGTTTCTTGGGGCCGGCGTGCGGGTGCCAGGAGTCTATGCCAGTGATCTCGACCAGGGCTTCATGCTGCTGGAAGACTTCGGTGACGAGACTTACTTGCCCACCTTGTTGAAAGCCCGGTCGTCTGAAGACAGCGCAAGCTACGACAGGCTCTACAAGGAAGCCATCGATGCTCTGGTGTTGCTGCAGAAGGGTGCAGATAAAGAGAGACTTGACCCTTATAGTCAGGTGGAGCTGCGCCGGGAGATGAACCTGTTCCCGGAATGGATGTGTGAAAAATTCCTGGGCATGACCCTGGATCCGACGGCCAGGGCACTCATAAGCAGCAGCTTCGAATTTCTGGAAGAAGCCGCACTCGCGCAGCCCACTGTGGCGGTACACCGGGACTATCACAGCCGTAATCTCCTGGTGCTCGATTCGGGTGGCGGTCCCGGCGTGATCGATTTTCAGGACGCGGTGAATGGCCCCTATACCTATGACCTGGTCTCTCTGTTACGCGACTGTTATATCGCCTGGCCTCAGTCCCGGATCGATGAGTGGGCGGCGTATTATCTGACGCAAGCCCTGGATGCCGGGATCGTGTCCGGCACAACGCCGGCCCAATTTGCCCGGGACTTCGATCTCATGGGTCTACAGCGCCATTTCAAGGTGATGGGCATTTTCTGCCGTCTCTATCTCAGGGATAATAAATCCGCCTATCTGGCCGATATCCCCTTGGTTATCCAGTACTTTCTGGATGTAAGCCAAAGGTACTCGGAAATGGGTGCCTTCCTCACCTGGTTTCGTGCTGAAGTACTTCCCAGGGCCCGGGAAAAACTCACACTCGACTTATGATGAAGCTATGCGCGCCATGATTCTGGCGGCGGGGCTGGGTGAGCGCATGCAGCCCCTCACCGCCAATCTCCCCAAACCCCTGCTGAAAGTGGGGGACAAGACCCTGATCGAGCACCAGATTGAGCGGCTGGTAGCCGGTGGTGTCACCGGGGCGGTCATCAACCATTTCTACCTCGGCGCCATGATCGAGGAGAAGCTGAGAGACGGCAGGGCCTATGGGCTGCAGCTGAGCTACTCCCGTGAGCCAATTCGCCTGGAAACAGCCGGTGGCATTATCAAATCTTTGCCTAAACTTAAGGATGACAGTTTTATCGTGGTGAATGCCGATGTCTGGACAGACTTCGACTTCTCCCGGCTGGAGCCTGTGGACGGCAAGGACCGGCTGGCGCACCTGATCCTGGTGGAGAACGCCGAGCACAACCCCCAGGGCGACTTCTTCATCGACGACAAGGGTCGGGTACACGAGGACCCGGACGAGCAGGGCCAGCGCCTGACCTTCGCCGGTATCAGCGTGATGCACAAGAACCTATTTGCGGGTCTTCCCATTCAGCCTCGCTCATTCGTGCCCCTCCTGCGAGAGGCCATGAAGGCCGATAAAGTAACCGGGGAGGTCTATCGCGGCGTCTGGGTCGATGTGGGCACTCCGGAAAGGCTGGAAGAGGTGAACCGACTCGTGGCCGGGGAGCAGGTCGACCCCGAGACCGACGGCTAGGCTGTTCCAGCAAGGCGAATCAAGAGAACGGGTACAAGAAGGACTGGAAAGACGTGTTAGGTCTCCTGCAGAACCGCGCCTACAAACGAGCGATCACCGGGCGCCTCAATGGCACTACCCCGGGTGTCGTTGTGCCTGATGGCGGCAAGACCGAACGTATTTTCAATCGCGCCATGTTTGCGGCCATGGGTAAACTCGCCAAACTGGATGGCCGTGTGACCACCGGCGAAGTCAAGTACGCCTCCACCATCATGCAACTACTGGGGCTCGATCCCTTGCAGCGCCAGGAGGCCATCGATTACTTCGACCTTGGCAAACAGAGCGAGACCGACATCAGTTTCTTCGTGCGCGACCTGGTTTCCTGCATCGGCCGCCGCAGCGCGCTCGCCTACCTCTACCTGAAGATCCAGATTCGCCTGGCCCATGTGAAGGGCGATATCCGTCTCAAGGATAAGTTACTGCTCCGCGACATCGGCGAGCAACTCGGTTTCAACAAGGCGGAATTCCTGGAGATCTGTTCCGAGATGCAATGCCATGCAGACCGCAAACAGATGCGCGCCCGCAGCTTTCTGGAGAATGCCTACCAGATTCTTCAACTGGAACCCGATGTGGAGGATGGTGAGATTCGGCGGGCCTATCTTCGCCTCATGTCCCGCTACCATCCTGACAAGCTTGTGCGCGAGAACCTGTCTGAAGAATCCTTGAAATTGGCGCAGGAGAAATCTACGGCTATTCGCACTGCCTACGAAACGGTTTGTGGGTTTCGTAAGATTCGCGCGTGATTGTTTTTTGAGTCCTTTTTTGAGTCCAGCCGCTCTGGCGTGGCCTTGCGCTTTCGCCGGAGCGCTGATTGTCATTGGCTGCAGGGCGCTGCGGAACTCGACCTCCGCGCTGCGCGCTCCGGAACTCAGACAGTCCTCGCGCTTTTCCCTGCAGCCAATGACAATCAAAACGCGCTCTGACTCGTCGAAAGC
>JAYPVK010000023.1:21032-53166 GCA_038134565.1 Pseudomonadales bacterium
CCCCCCCGCCGCCGCCCCGCATCCCCCCCCCCCCCCCCCACCACCCCCCCCCCACCCCCCCCCCCCCCCCCCCGCTCCCCCCCGCCCCCCCCCCCCCCCCCCCCCCAGGGCGGCTTCCTTGCTATCCGATAGACTTTGTTTTCAATATCTCAAATAGCTGTTAGGCCTGAATTAGAAGTTTTCCAATATCACTTCGGTGAGAAGTTGATGTCGCCACTGGATCTGTAAAGTACTCTGTCGCTCTGCTGGGATGCTTCGAAATCGGTGAGTCAGATCGCGTTTAGCTTGTTCTGTGTCGCAGGAAACAGCGCGAGCATTGTCCGGATCCCGGAGCGCGCAGCGCGGAGGTTGAGTTGCGCAGCGCCCTGCCACACAGAACAAGCTGCGATCCGCCGAAATCTGGAACCCTGTGTAGAGCGACTCCCACCCGCATCCTAGAGCCCCAAACAAGAACCGCATCGCGACACACAGCCCCATAACCGGTAGAATAGCGCCCCAGATTCACACGGGGTTACACATGAAAGACTATCTGATTGCACCATCCATTCTCTCGGCCGATTTCGCGCGCTTGGGAGAAGAAGTAAACGCGGTACTGGACGCGGGTGCCGATGTGATCCACTTCGATGTGATGGATAATCATTATGTCCCGAATCTCACCATCGGCCCCATGGTGTGCCAGGCCCTGCGTAACCACAAGATTACGGCGCCGATCGATGTGCATCTCATGGTCACGCCGGTGGATCAGTTGATCCTGGATTTCGCCAAGGCAGGGGCAAGCTACATCAGCTTCCACCCTGAGGCCACTCAGCATATCGATCGTTCCCTGCAATTGGTCAGGGGCCAGGGATGCAAGTCGGGACTGGTTTTTAATCCGGGCACACCGCTGCATTGCCTGGAGTACCTGATGGACAAGGTGGATGTGATTCTGCTGATGTCCGTGAATCCCGGCTTCGGTGGGCAGAAATTTATTCCCTCTACCCTGAAGAAATTGGCGCAGGTGCGAAAGCTCATCGACAACAGCGGCCACCGCATCCGCCTGGAAGTGGATGGCGGTGTGGGTGTGAACAATATCCGAGAAATTGCGGATGCCGGGGCCGATATGTTCGTGGCCGGCTCTGCCATCTTCAATAGCGATGACTATGCCAAGACAATCGCCGCCATGCGTGAAGCCCTCGGGCAGCCCGCGAAAGAAAAGCACTGATCCAGGTACCGGATTGACTCCTCGCTCATGACTCCCGAACAGTTCAAGCAACTCGCCGATTCCGGCTACAACCGCATCCCGGTGATTCGGGAAGTGCTGGCCGATACGGAAACGCCGCTCAGTACCTATCTCAAACTGGGCAAGGGCAAGCACAGCTACTTCTTCGAATCCGTGCAGGGTGGTGAGAAGTGGGGGCGTTATTCCATTATTGGATTGCCCTGCAAGACCGTGATCCGCGCGGTCGGCAACAAGGTACTGGTAGAGCAGGATGGCGAGGTGGTGGAGGAGCTGGAGACGGCTGATCCGTTCCAGTTCGTGAATGATTTCAAGGCGCGCCATAAGGTGGCGCCGTTGCCAGCGGGTCAGCGATTCGCCGGAGGCCTGGTAGGTTACTTCGCCTATGACACCGTGCGCTATGTGGAGACCAGTATCGGTGAGGCGAAGGGCAGCGATGTTATACAGACGCCCGACATCCTGTTGATGGTCTCGGAAGAGGTGATTGTCTTCGACAACCTTCGAGGAACGATCTCCCTCGTGATCAATGTGGACCCCGCTGACGACAATGCTCTGGCCAATGCTCAAAGACGGCTTGATGAGCTCACCGCAAGGCTGAATGAGCCGGTGCAAATCCCGGCGCATGGCGAGGCCAGCAAGGTGACTCTCGACGACTTCCGTCTCCACTTCGGCCAGGAAGATTTCCAGAAGGCGGTTGAGCGTATCAAGGAATATATCGTCGCCGGTGACGTGATGCAGGTCGTGTTGGCGCAGCGCATGTCGGTGGATTTTGATGGGGATCCGATCCAGGTCTATCGCGCGCTGCGCTACCTGAATCCGTCTCCCTACATGGTGTTCTTCGACATGGGCGACCACCACGTGGTGAGTGCGTCACCGGAGATTCTGGCAAGGGTCGAGGGTGGCAGGATCACGGTGCGGCCACTGGCGGGTACCCGCAAGCGCGGTGCGACGGAAGCCGAGGACCAGGCGCTGGAAGAGGAGTTGTTGGCGGATGAGAAGGAGATTGCCGAGCACCTGATGCTCATCGATCTCAGCCGAAATGATTCCGGTCGGGTGTCCAGGGTCGGTTCGGTGACCGTGCCCCGCAAGATGTTTGTGGAGCGTTACTCCCATGTAATGCATATCGCCTCCATCGTCGAGAGCGAGATGCGTGACGACAAGACGGCGCTGGATGTGCTCAAGTCTACCCTGCCGGTTGGCACCCTGAGTGGTGCTCCCAAGGTGCGGGCCATGGAGATCATCGATGAGCTGGAGCCGGAGAAACGCGGTATCTACGGGGGTGCCATGGGTTATCTGGCCTGGAACGACAACATGGATATGGCCATCGCCATCCGCACCGCGGTGATCAAGGATGGCAAACTCTATGTGCAGGCCGGCGCGGGGATCGTGGCTGATTCGCAGCCCGAGTCTGAGTGGGAAGAGACCCAGAACAAGGCCCGGGCTATCGTGCGAGCCGTGCAGTTGGCCAACGACTCGCTAGACATCGACTGATTTTTTCTGCCCGAAGACTCGCCTAATTCGCTTCCTTCAGTGACTTGTAGGCATCCAGTGCCCGTTCCCGTGAGGCTTTCAGGTCCACGACAGGTTCCGGATAGTCCGTACCCAGCCTGATGCCCGCGGCGGCCAATTCGGATTCCGGCGCCGCGTAGGGTTCATGGATGTACTTGTCCGGCAGGGCGGCCAACTCCGGTACATTACGGCGGATGTAGTCCTCCGCTTCAAACTTTTGCGATTGGGTAATTGGATTAAACACCCGGAAGTAGGGTGCCGCATCGGCACCGCAGCCTGCGACCCATTGCCAGCTGCAGGTGTTGTTCGGCAGGTCGGCATCCAGCAGGCAATCCCAGAACCAGCGCGCGCCGTGAATCCAGTGCTGCATGAGGTTCTTCACCAGGAAGGAGCCGACGACCATACGCACCCGGTTGTGCATGTAGCCCGTCGTCCACAGTTCCCGCATGCCCGCATCAACCAGTGGATAACCGGTCATGCCGCGTTGCCATTTACGCAGCAGCTCGGGCTCTTCGAGCCAGGGAAAGTCATTGAAACGCGGGTTCATGTTCTCTTCGGTGAGGGTCGGGAAATGGTAGAGCAAGGAGTAGGAAAACTCGCGCCAGGCCAGCTCCCGCTGAAAATGCTCGGCCTGGGCTTCGCAACCATGGCTCTGGCCGGCGGCTTCTGCCAGTTGCCAGACCCGGTGGGGCGCTATCTCGCCGAAGTGCAGGTGAGGCGAGATCCGGGAGACATTTTCCAGGGCTGGATAGTCCCGGCCCTTGCGGTAGTTGCTGATGCCCTGCTCGATAAATTTCTCGATCTTTTCCCAGGCACCCTGTTCGCCGGGGATAAACACTTCTTCGAAGCCTTCATACCAATTGGTATCGGGCATGAGCTGCAGCCTGTCGATGTCGGTGTCGCCCTGAGCGGCTTCGGCAATGCGAAGTGCTGGCGCCTCCCCCAGTATGCTCTGTAGTTCCACGCCCTTTGCCACCGCGTTTTTGTAGAAGGGGGTGAACACCTTGTAGGGTTCACCGTCGCCCTTCAGGCGGGTCCAGGGTTCCCAGAGCAGGGAGCCGTTGTGGCTGTGTACCTGTTTGCCGTCCTCTTCCAGCAGCTTCTTTAACTTGCTGTCGCGCTGTATGTGCCACGGCTCATAGCAGCGGTTCCAGTAGATCACCTCAATGCCATGGGTATTCATTAGCGCCGGAATGATCTCCAGGGGGTCGCCTGCCAGCACGGCGAGCCTGTTTTCCAGTTGCTCGTTCAGGCGGGTCAGGGAATGGTGCAGCCACCAGCGGCTGGCGGCACCCATGGCCCAGTCGCCGGCATTGCTGTCATCCAGAATATAGACCGGAAGAATATTGCCCTCCCGGGCCGCCGCCTGCAGGGCGGGGTTATCCTGAAGACGCAGGTCCTGTCGAAACCAGAGCAGGGTGCTGGGGTTGGTCATGTTGTGGTCACTTCCTTGTGTTTCCCGGTTGCTGGCATGTGCAGGACTACGTTGTCAGGGGCTAAAAAGATCATTTCCCGGCCCCGGAGCCGTACAGACAGGGGCAGGCGAGACTGCTAGAATTGGCGGCTTTTCGGCACCTGGAACCGGCCATGCTGTTAATGATCGACAACTACGACTCCTTCACCTACAACGTGGTGCAATACCTCGGTGAACTGGGTGCGGATGTGCAAGTGTATCGGAACGATGCGATCAGCGTGCAGGAGATTGAAGACCTGAACCCCAGTCATCTGGTGCTGTCTCCGGGGCCCTGTACGCCCAACGAGGCGGGCATCTCCCTGCAGGTGGTGGAGCATTTCTCGGGCAAAATTCCCCTGTTGGGCATCTGTCTCGGGCACCAGAGCATCGGCCAGGCCTTCGGCGGCAGGATTGTACGTGCGGTCAAGGTGATGCACGGCAAGCTGTCCACGATCCAGCACAAGGGAGTGGGCGTGTTCCGCAACATCGAAGGACCATTCACCGCTACCCGTTACCACTCGCTGGTGATTGAGAAGGAGTCTCTGCCGGATTGCCTGGAAATCACCGCGTGGACAGAGACCGAGAGTGGTGATATGGAAGAGATCATGGGTGTCCGCCATCGGGAACTGGCCGTTGAGGGAGTGCAGTTTCATCCCGAGTCCATTCTCAGTGAGCAGGGTCACCGCCTGCTGATAAATTTTCTGGAGCAGAACGCCTGAGCCGATGCTCAGGCATCTCAACCACTACCTAGGAGCATTGCTGTGGATATCGTGAGCGCAATCAAGCGGGTTACCAGCAGACAGGACCTGGACAGCGACGAGATGGTCGCGGTGATGCGCAGCATCATGACCGGCGAGACCACCGACGCCCAGAATGCAGCCTTCCTCGTTGGTCTGCAGATGAAAGGCGTCAAGACACCCGAATTGCTGGGTGGCGCCACCGTCATGCGGGAGTTGGCAACAGCGGTGACAGTTTCTCCTTCGCCACACCTGGTGGACACCTGTGGTACGGGAGGCAGTGGCTCCAACAAATTCAATGTCTCCACAGCCTCTGCCATCGTGGCTGCTGCGGCGGGGGCAAAAGTTGCCAAGCACGGTAATCGCGGTGCCACCAGCAAGAGCGGCAGCGCCGACGTGCTGGAGGCAGCGGGTGTAAACCTGAGGTTGAGCGCGGAGCAGGTCGGCCAGACTATCGATAAGGTCGGTGTTGGCTTTATGTTCGCACCGGCCCACCACAGTGCCATGAAACATGTGATCGCTGCGCGCAAGGAAATCGGTGTGCGTACGGTATTTAACCTGCTCGGCCCACTGACCAATCCCGCTGGCGCGCCTAACCAGGTCATGGGCGTGTTCGATGCGGCCTGGATACCGGTCATCCTCGAGGTATTGAAGTCGCTCGGCAGCAAGCATGTGCTGGTGGTCGCCGCGGAAGATGGACTGGATGAGATCAGCATCGCCGCCCCAACTACAGTCGGTGAGCTGAAGGACGGCGTGATCACCCAATACAGCGTGAACCCGCAAGGGCTGGGTGTGCCCCAGCATGCTGATTTCAGCAGCCTGCAGATCGATTCCGCGGATGCCAGCCTGGGTTTGCTGAAACAGGCCCTGGCGGGAGAGCACGAGGCGGCCATGGATATCGTTGCCCTCAATGCCGGCGCGGCCATCTATGTCGCCGGGCTGGCGGCGACTCTCGGGGATGGAGTGGCGCAGGCGCAGGGCATCCTCAAGGAAGGCAAGGCCCTGGCCAAGCTGGACGAACTGGTCCAGTACATGTCCCAATTTGGAAACTGATCCATGGCAGCTTCCATACTCGATGAAATTGTTGCCCACAAGGCCACCGAAGTCGCTGCGGCGAAGTCCGTGCACTCCCTGGCCGATCTGGAGGCAATGTTGCCTGCCGCCGATCCGGTTCGGGGCTTCGTCGATGCGCTGAAAGGGCGCATTCTCCAACGACAGCCCGCCGTGATCGCCGAAATCAAGAAGGCTTCACCATCCAAGGGTTTAATCAGGGAAGACTTCGACCCCGCTACCCATGCCGCGGACTATGCGGCACACGGTGCCACCTGTCTTTCTATTTTGACAGATGTGAAATATTTCCAGGGCGCGAATGAGTTCCTGCAGCAGGGTCGCGCGGCCTGTAATCTGCCGGTCATTCGCAAGGATTTCATGATCGATCCTTACCAGATAGCCGAATCACGTGTGCTGGGCGCCGATTGCATCCTGTTAATTGTTGCAGCCTTGCAACATTCGCAATTAAAAGAACTTGCGGCTTATGCGAAAGAGATATCAATCGATATACTGGTTGAAGTTCATAACCGTGACGAACTGGAACTGGCTCTGGAGTTGGACACAGAACTCATCGGCGTGAATAACAGGAACCTGCACACCTTTGAAACCAGTCTGGACACAAGCCTGGAACTGGCGAAGCTTGCACCTGCAGGCAGGCTGATTATTACCGAGAGCGGCATCCACACCATGGAAGACGTTAAGTTGATGATGGACAACAACATATTTGGTTTCCTGGTGGGCGAATCCTTCATGCGAGCACCACGACCCGGAGCCATGCTTGAGGAATTGTTTGCCGGCCATGGTTGAAGCAAAAGACTCCACGGAAGAATTGAAACCCCCTCCCTCAAGGAAAGGCCTTGCGCGACTGCTTGCCGCCACGGGCTATTCGGCCGCGGGTATTCGTGCCGCATTCAAGAGCGAAGAAGCCGTGCGCATGGAAATTGCGGCTTTTATCGTACTGGCGCCACTGGGCCTGTGGTTGGGTAATGGCGCGGTAGAGAAGGTGGTACTGGTGAGCTGCCTGGTGTTCGTGATCGTGGTGGAGCTTCTCAATACCGGTATCGAGAAGGTGGTCGACCGGGTGGGCAAGGACTACCACGAGCTGTCGCGCGTGGCCAAAGACATTGGGTCCGCCGCCGTGTCTATCTCGCTCGGACTGGTGGTATTCACCTGGACAATGCTTTTGGTGCTTTACTGAAATAGCGCTGCGGCTGCCTCAGAGGACGGCTCGCTTGGAAGTTCTTACTTAAATTTGCGGGTTGAAATCAGGATATGTTTATCGGGTTCCGAAGACTACGATCGTTTTCCCTGCCACCGAGTTCAGTTCCTGCTCTTCCAGGGTCTTTAATACCCTGCCCGCCATTTCCCGTGAACAGTTCACGATACGACCGATCTCCAGGCGTGTGATCTTGATCTGCATGCCATCAGGGTGAGTCATGGCATCGGGTTGCTTGCTGAGGTCGATGAGGGTGCGGGCAATACGACCGGTCACATCATAGAAGGCAAGGTCGCCCACCTTGCGCGTTGTATTGCGCAGGCGACTGGCCATCTGTTGGCCGATGGTGAATACGATCTCGGGATGAGAGCGGATATAGGTGTTGAAGTTGGTGTAGCTGATCTCCGCGATCTCACAGGCAGTGCGCGCACGACACCAGGCGCTGCGTTCTTCCGATTGCTCGAACAGTCCCATCTCGCCGAAGAAGTCGCCTGGGTTCAGGTAGGCTATAACTACTTCCTTGCCATCATCGTCTTCCAGGATGACCGACACAGATCCTTTTATTATGTATCACAGCGTATCGCACTGATCACCTTCATAGATGATAGTGGCGCGGTTCGGATAGCGTTTTCTATGGCAGTGCGATAGAAAATTATCCAGATCTTCGATGTGTGGCGTGATTGCCATGAGGGCCATGGGTGTAGCTCCTTCAGTCCGTTAGTGAAATGTAAATCACATTTTTGGGTGGATTGTGAGATGCCTGTCACACTTAAATCGCTGGGAAGCCGGTGATTCTCGGGACGTAGCGGCCAGGGAACCCTGCCTCCCCACAGCCGCGATCAAGGGCACTGACTAACCTGACTAAATGTGAGTCATGATTACTATTGCCCGTAAATCAGTGAAGAGCAAATCCCAATCTATCGAGTGAATCATGTTGAGCAAGTGAAATTGTGCTAATTTAGCCCACCCGCGAGCCCCTCGCTCCCGGCCCAGGTTGGTTTAACCTGGGCAACGAGGCGCTGGCATGAGCTATATTGAATGAATCAGGACGCATTAGAGGGCGATTTGGCGCTATGAAAGGAAGAATCAAGTGGGTAGAGAATGTCATGTTTGTTGCGGAGTCCGGCACGGGCCACGGCATCGTGCTGGATGGCGCGCCAGAGAGTGGCGGCAAGAATCTGGGCATGCGCCCGATGGAACTGGTGGCGCTGGGTGTCGGTAGCTGCTCCTCTTACGATGTGGTCACCATCCTGAAGAAGGCGCGTCAGGAAGTCACCAGCTGCGAGGCCGAAATAGATGCGACCCGTGTGGATGGAACCCCGGCGGTATTCGAGTCTATTCACCTGCATTTCAAGGTCGCGGGCAAGGACCTGAGTGAGAAGCAGGTTGAGCGGGCTATCGAACTGTCGGCTGAGAAGTATTGCTCGGCGTCTATCATGCTGAAGAATGCCGGGGTGAAGATCACCCACGACTATGAAATTATTACCGACTGATGCTGCCTGGCGAATCGCGGCGGTCATTTAGGGGTGATCCTGAACAGTGGTAAGCAGCTACGAGCCGTTCGCCGCAGATTACATCAGTTTCCGCACCGATATTGGCACGGCCCAGGTTGAAGCCTGGGCGGTCAGGCTGGAACCCGGCAGTGCCATACTCGATCTCGGCTGTGGTCCGGGAAAGCCCCTGGCTTCCGCGCTCGCGGCGCAGGGGCATCGGCTCTTTGGGGTGGATGTGGCGCCAACCTTTCTCGATCTGTATAAGGCCACTATTCCGGGCAGTCAGATCGAATGCAGTTCAATTCTGGACGCGCGATTCTTCGAGAGAAAATTTGATGCCGTGCTCGCCTGGGGGTTGCTGTTCCTCATGTCGGAGTCAGAACAGCTAAACTGCGTCCCTCGTATTGCAGGTGCAATGCGTACAGGTGGACGCTTCCTTTTCACCTCTCCATCACAGCTTTGCCAGTGGCAGGATCTCACCAGCGGCGATACTTCTTACTCCCTCGGTGCCGAGCGATATCGGGCGTTGTTGCAGGCGCATGGATTCGAGGTAGAGGCGGAATACCGCGATGAGGGTGGGAACTACTACTACGATTCGATCAAGCGTTGATATAAGACGCTGACTTGCTCAGATGTGGTAGGTGGTCTTCTTCATGACTTGGGACATGCTGGCCATGGCCTGCCTGAACGGTGCAGGCAAGTCGGCACCCCCGGCTGCCTTCGCGGTTTCACCGTGTTGTCGTTCGTCGACAATCATCTGTGCCAGCACGGCCTTGCTCTTCTCGTCCTGCTCGGGAAGACCCGTCATATGCTGTTCCAGATGGTCACACACCTGTCGCTCGGTCTCGGCGACGAAACCCAGGCTCCACTTGTCACCGGCCAGGCCTGCCAGGGCGCCCATGCCGAATGACAGGCCATACCACAGGGGATTCAGGATGCTCGGGCGGCTGTCCAACTCGTCGAGGCGCTGCTCGCACCAGGCCAGGTGGTCTACCTCTTCGGCGGCGGCGTGTTCCATGGCGTCCCGCACTTCATCGAGCCTGGCGGTGCTCGCCTGTCCGGCATAGAGCGCCTGGGCGCAGACTTCGCCCGTGTGGTTAATACGCATCAGGCCGGCCGCATGGCGTTTCTCCTGGGCGCTCATTTCCTGCTCGTCCACGTCGCGCGCCGGGGTTTCCCGGTCGGCGTGTGATGCGCCGGGCACACAGGTGCGCAGGGCCTGGTCGAATTGCAGCAGGCAGCGATCGATGACTGAGAGGGGTGAGCGGCTCATTCAGCTATTTTCCCGCGAGATGGCGCGATGGGCAATATCCTTGCGGTAATACATCTTGTCCCAGCTGATCTTGTTGACCAGATCATAGGCGGCAGACTGGGCCGCCGACACCGTATCGCCGAGCGCAGTCGCGCACAGCACCCGGCCGCCATTGCTAACCACATGGCCACCGACGATAGCGGTGCCAGCATGGAAAACCTTGCCTTCATCGGCGAGCACTGCCTCGAGGCCGGAGATGGGCAGGCCCTTTTCATAGCTCTCCGGGTAGCCTCCTGCTGCCAGCACGACACCGACCGCAGGGCGTTCATCCCACTGCGCCGTTTTCGTGTCCAGTTTGCCCGCCACGGCGGCGAGGCACAGATCCGCGAGGTCTGAGCGCAGCCTCAACATGACCGGCTGGGCTTCAGGATCGCCAAACCGGCAATTGAATTCCACCACCGAGGGCTGGCCATCGGTGGATATCATGAGTCCGGCGTAGAGAAACCCCGTATAGGGATAGCCGTCGCTGGCCATGCCTGCCACGGTGGGCTCGATGACCTGGTCCATGATGCGCTGGTATATCTCGTCGGTGACGACAGGGGCAGGGGAATAGGCGCCCATGCCGCCCGTGTTGGGCCCGGTGTCGCCATCGTCCCTGGCCTTGTGGTCCTGGGAAGTCGCCATGGGCAGGATATGCTTGCCGTCCACCATGGCGATGAAGCTGGCTTCCTCGCCGACGAGGAATTCCTCGATCACGACCCGGTGCCCGGCCTCGCCGAATTTGTTGCCGGAGAGCATGTCTTCCACGGCGGCGATGGCTTCCGCTTCGGTCTGGGCCACTATCACACCCTTGCCCGCCGCGAGGCCATCAGCCTTGATGACAATCGGGGCACCGTTTGCCTTGATATAATCGATAGCGGCCGCGACATCGGTGAATACCTGGTAGGCGGCGGTAGGAATATTGTGCTTCTTCAGGAAGTCCTTGGTAAACGCCTTGGAGCCTTCCAGTTGTGCGGCACCTTTCGAGGGGCCGAAACAGGCAAGATTGCGTTCCCTGAAATAATCCACTACGCCATCCACAAGAGGCGCCTCAGGTCCCACAATAGTGAGTGCCACGGATTCCGCCAGGGCAAACTCAGCCAGCGCCGCAAACTCATCGACGCCGATGGCCACATTCTCCAGCTTCGGCTCCATCGCTGTGCCGGCATTGCCCGGCGCAACAAAGACCTTTTCCACCGAATCCGCCTGCGCACACCGCCAGGCCAAGGCATGCTCGCGCCCGCCGCTTCCAATTATCAGAACTTTCATTTGTCAGTCTCGTTCGAGTAGGGCGATCCTAGTGCCGGAAGTGCCTCACACCCGTAAATACCATTGCCATATTGGCTTCATCTGCCGCTGCGATGACCTCATCATCACGCATCGATCCACCAGGCTCTATCACTGCCGTGATTCCAGCCTCAGCCGCCGCATCGATCCCGTCCCGGAATGGGAAGAACGCATCCGACGCCATTACCGAACCTGCAACTTGCAGATTCTCATCGGCCGCCTTGATGCCGGCGATCTTCGCACTGTAGACGCGGCTCATCTGCCCCGCGCCTATACCGATGGTCTGGTTGTCCTTACAATAAACGATGGCGTTGGACTTCACGTACTGGCACACGTTCCAGGCAAACAGCAGGTCACGAATCTCGTCCTCCGTGGGCTGGCGCCGGGTCACAACCTTCAGATCGGCCGCGCTGATCTCGTGAATATCACGGTCCTGCACCAACAGCCCGCCATTGACTCGCTTGTAATCCAGCGCAGCTTCTCGCTGCTCGGGCCACTGGCCACAGCTCAGCACACGCACATTTTTCTTCTCGGCGGTGATGGCCAACGCTTCCTGCGATACCGATGGGGCGATGATGACCTCGGAGAACTGCTTCTCCGTGATGGCTTTGGCGGTTTCCGCGTCCAACTCCCGGTTGAAAGCGATGATGCCGCCAAAGGCCGAGGTGGGATCTGTCTGGAAGGCACGTTCATAGGCCTCGTGGATGCTTGCCGCGATAGCGACGCCGCAGGGGTTGGCGTGCTTCACGATGACACAGGCCGGTTCGCTGAAACATTTCACGCATTCCAGTGCCGCATCGGTGTCGGCGATGTTGTTGTAGGACAATTCCTTGCCCTGATGCTGTACTGCGGTGCTTATCGATGCTTCGGAACAGTTTCTCTCAACATAGAAGGCTGCCTGCTGATGGGGATTCTCCCCGTAGCGCATATCCTGTTGCTTGATGAACTGGGTATTGAAGGTGCGGGAGAAGCAATCGACCTTGCCTTCCTCCTGATCCAGTCTTGCGCCGAGGTAGTTGGCGATGGCGCCATCGTAGGCCGCCGTGTGCTCGTACGTCTTCACGGCCAGATCGAATCGGGTAGCCTGGTCGAGGCTGCAGTCATTATTCTTGAGCTGCTCGACGATGCCATCATAGTCAGCAGGATTGACCACCACGCCGACGAAACGATTGTTCTTGGCCGCTGCGCGCAACATGGTAGGTCCGCCGATGTCGATATTCTCGATGGCCGTGGGGAGGTCGCAATCGGGTCTGGCGACGGTGGCCTCGAAGGGGTACAGGTTAACCACCACCAGGTCGATCGGTGGGATGCCGTGCTCTTCCATGACGGCCTGGTCGATGTCGCGACGGGCGAGGATGCCGCCATGCACCTTCGGATGCAGGGTCTTGACCCGGCCATCCATCATCTCGGGAAAGCCGGTGTAATCGGAGATCTCTATGGCCGGGATGCCCTCATCCTTGAGCAAGCGATAGGTGCCGCCGGTGGAGAGTATCTCGATATTCATTTCGTGGAGGGATTTAGCGAATGCAGCAATGCCGGTCTTGTCAGATACGCTGATCAGCGCCCGACTGACGGCTACAGAATTACCTGAGCTCATAAGTTCCTGCTGTGTGACTAGTTACAAGATGTGGCGGTTGGCGGGAACGTTCCTTACAACATGCCGTAGTTTTTCAATTTCGTGCGCAAGGTGCCGCGGTTAAGGCCCAGCATAATCGATGCCTTGCTCTGGTTGTTTCCGGTGTGGCGCATGACGGCTTCCAGCAGTGGCGCTTCCACTTCCGACATCACCATCTGATGCAAATCGGATACTGGTTCGTCTTCCAGATTCTGAAAAAAGCGTCGAAGCGATTTCTCAACGGCACTACGCAGAGTGCTTTCCTGTTGTGGCAGTGTTTCCCGTTGTTCCATTAAGGAAAGACTGGAAAAGTTAGCGGCTTGGTCCAGCTTGTTCATGCGGCGATGGCTCCCTCACTTTTAGTACATAGATAATCAAAGTAGTGTCGTATTTGTTGTAATTGTCTCGTGCCAGATTCAATTGTGTTGAAGGTTGTCAGGAACTCACGCGCGCCTGGCAGATTTTTCACATAGCCCACTACGTGCTTTCGGGCATGCCACACACCTTTCAAATCACCGTCTACAGAATCTCTGTAGAAGTGATGCAACTTTTCCAGATGTGATTGAATAACTTTGCTGCGCACAGCCAGAGAGGTTTCAGCTGATGCGTTACCTGTGGCCAGGTAGTGTTCGATTTCCCTGAATATCCAGGGGCGGCCCTGGGCGGCGCGACCGATCATCAGGCCATCGGCGCCAGTATGTGCCAGGACATGGGCGGCCTTGAGTGGGGAATCGATGTCGCCGTTGGCGATTACCGGTATTCCTACACTCTGCTTGATGCTGGCGATGGTGTCGTATTCCGCCTCGCCCCTGAAGCGGCAGGCCCGGGTGCGGCCGTGGACAGTCAGCAACTGGACGCCTTCACTCTCGGCGATGCGTGCGACTTCGACGCCGTTGCGCGAGTCAGGGCACCAGCCGGTGCGGATTTTGAGGGTAACTGGAACATCGACGCTGGCAACGACTGCTTCAAGAATCTGCTGCACCAGCCTGGTGTCCTTTAACAGTGCAGATCCGGCGGCTTTCTTGAGGACTTTCTTGGCGGGGCAACCCATATTGATATCGATAGCATCTGCGCCAAGAGCGACATTGAGTCGGGCAGCCTCGCTCATCATGGCAGGGTCCGAGCCGGCGATCTGAACAACCTGAGGGGCACTGATATTCGGGCGCACTTGCTTGAGTCGATTGCGCTTGTTCTGCCACAGTTCCTTGTTGCAGGTGAGCATTTCGCCAACAGTCAGGCCAGCGCCTTGTTGGCTGCAGATTTCGCGAAAGGGTGTGTCACTGACTCCAACCATCGGCGCTAGGAACAAATTGTTTTTAAGTTCGTACGGACCGATCCGTTGCATTGTTGCTTGCCAGTTATTTTCAGGGCCGCTAATGATAGCGGGGAGATTTGCCGAGTTAAAGACTTGACATGCTGAGAGCTGCATTATTTTTAGAACGAGTGAGAGAAATGTTATGCCGGTCCCGATACTGTGTCGGAGCAACCGCAGGAAGTGAGTTGAAAAGTGACAAAAACGCCGCCTGTTCGCATCCTGCTGGCCCCGTGCCCGGTTGGATGTTGCCAGCTTGTTCCAGAATGCCCGGAAATGATGAGTCTTGGGGAGCGAGGTTCAGGGAAGCCGGAAAGCCATGGTGTAGTTAACCGCGTCGCCTCCGGGATCGATTATCTCGATACTCACCTGCACAGGAGACATGACCGGCATCAGTGTCACATCGCGCAAGCCCGGGTCAAGATACTCTTCCGGGAAAAATTCCCGCAGGGCAAGCAGTTGATTGCCGGCTGAGTTGAAGCTCAGCACCATGACTGGAAAGGCCTGGGGAAACTGAGCTGTGTTTCTCATTTCGACGGCGACGATGAGCGCATCTTCCCGATCCGGATGACTGCGTACGGTGAGATTACTGCTGACAATTGCATCGATATTGGAATAGGCAGGAAGCGTGCAGCCGATCTCTGTGCATAACCACTGGAAGACTGTGCGAGCGAATGGCTCCTGTGCATAGCGGTCGATCTCGCGCCAGGCATACTGACCCGCCAGGGTGGCGCCCAGTATCAGGCATAGAATGGCCAGTACAATATTCCTGCCCCAGGATCGGGGCATGCCGGCGATCAGTTCCACGGGAGGTGTCATTGTGCCCAGAGCCTGCAAGTGCTCCCGGGGAATCGCTTCCAGCGTGTCTTCGTCCTGGAATTGGGCCTGTCGCGCCCTGGCACGAATGGCTTCCGTGGATGTGTCGATGTCTTCCTCTGTTGCGGCCAGCTCTTCCTCGAGGGATTCCGCACCAACCGGTGCGCTCCATAAGTGGTCGCCGATGGCGTCAGCGTCAGTGGGCCCGTCTGTGGATTCGGGCCTGGTATCCACAGCCTCCGCTGCTTCAAGCTCACCGATTTCTAGGTCGATAGCTGCCTCGCCAGCGCCGGATTCAGGGCCAATCTCGACACTTTCAGCGAATTCGTCTTCGGCGATGGCGGCATTGAATTCTGCGGCGAGGGGTTCGTCATCATCCGGGATGGCGGTTTCCGTGTGCGGGAGATCATCGGAATCGGGCGTGCCCTGTGTGTCGCTGTCCCGCACGGGAGCGGTCCAGGCATCGGCGCCCGGTGCTTCCTGTAAAGTCTGTTGCGGGCCGGGAACGGATTGCGGTTCTTCCTCGATCGCTGGCTGGGTTTCTGCATCGAAAACGGCTTGCGCGTCTTCCCCGTGGTCAGCCTGAGGCGGCTCTTCAGTACGCTGTTGAGGCTCTTCGGTTGAATCCTGCTGAGGCTCTTCATTCGGTTCCCGCTGAAGCTCTTCATTCAGGTCACGCTGAGGCTCTTCATTGGGGGTTCGCGGAGGTTCTGTCACCTCGCGTCTTCGTGGCTCGACGGCGAAGGAGACGGAGAGAGAAATTTCCTCAGGTCGGTGCGTTGCTTCCTTGCGAATCGCATCCAGCTCGACCGGCTGTGACTCCTCGACTTCGTCTGTTGCGCCTGCATCGGTAGACGGTTTGGCATTGATATCATCATCCAGCTCACCCGCCAGCACCGCTTCAATTTCGTCTTCGCTCGGCTCTTCATCTGTCGCCGACTGTCCCCAGCTCGTGGTGAACATGTCGGTATTGGGCTTGTCCATTGCATTGAGCTCGGCGATGGTCTGCAGGTCTTCGATGCCATCGAATTCCTGCACGTCATCCAGGCTCTCATTCACAGCCGCGAAGAATTCCAGGTGGCTACTCTCGATCGCCTGGGCATCCTCGGCGTCGTGCGCGATGGCTTCTGGCGAGGTGAATTGTGCTTCCGCTGTAGCGCCGGTGATTGTCTCCTGCGTCGCCTCAGGAGCGGGTGCCGGGATTGGCTCGGGGGGCGGGGTGGGGGGCTCGGGTGTGGGACTGTCCTCGGCTGGAGATGTGTCCAGCGAGGGAAAGTGCGGCGCCTGGGTGTCCGGCGCCTGGGTGTCCGGTGCCTGGATGTCCGTGTGTTCCTGCAGTGCACTTCGGGTCAGGAAGACTGCCGGATCGAAAAAATCCTCTGGTGTGTGCCCCACAAACACCGATTCATGTTCGCTGGAATCAGTCGCATCTTCCATGAGGAAATTTTCATCGGCCTGGAATACCGTGAGGCATGCGCCGCAGCGAACCTTGCCCCCTGCCAGCTCCAGTAGGCGAGGATCGGTATTGAAAGTGGATTCACAGCGTGGGCATTGAGTGACCTGGAATGCCATGGTGGGTAAGTAGCGAGTAGCTTCCGCGCGTAGGGATCAAGGATGCAGAGATTGTAGGTGAGATAGGAGGCGGTTGATAGTGCCGGGCTGCGAACGCGCTAGCCGTTGCGCGTCCCGGTGAGGCGAACCCAGTCGCCTTCCGTGACCTGCCGGTCCATGTCGAACCATCGGCTGTAGCTGGCCACGAGCGCTTCGGCCTGGTCCAGCAGAATGCCGGACAACACCAGCTTGCCGCCCGGCTTCACCAACTCAGCAAGGTGATCGGCTAATTCATGCAGTGGTTCGGCGAGGATATTGGCAAGCAGGATATCTGCCTTGACCGCAGGCAGCGCGTCCGGCAGGTAGGCCGTGAGCTGCCCGCTGGCAATATTGTTGCGATGGCTGTTGTCTACTGTGGCGGCGATGGCCTGGGAATCGTTGTCGACGGCGTGGACTCGTTCCGCGCCCAGCAGCGCGGCGGCGATGCCGAGCACCCCCGAGCCGCAACCATAGTCCACCACTTCCTTGCCTGCCATTGGGGTGTCGGCGAGCCAGCGCAGGCAGAGTGTCGTAGTAGCATGGGTGCCGCTGCCGAAAGCCAATCCGGGGTCGAGCATGATATTGACCGCCGCAGGGTCCGGAGGCTCCTGCCAGCTTGGGCATATCCACAGTTCTTCGCCGAATTGCATGGCCTGGAAGTTGTCCATCCAGCTCCGTTCCCAGTCCTGGTCGACTACTTCTTCCTCGGCGATTTCGTCCCGATTCAACACGGCGGGCTGGAAGCGAAGCAGGGCAACAAGAGGATTCAGGTCCTGCGCTTCGGCAAACAGGGACACCAGCTTCACACTGTCCCACAATGGTGTTGCACCTGGCTCCTTTTGAAAGATCGGCTGATCCTTGTCGTCGAGCAGGGTGATGGAGAGGGCGCCCTGGTCCAGCAGCAGTGATTCCAGCTCGGCACAGTCCTCAGACCGGGTCTGGATGGCTATTTGCTTCCACATAGGAGTTGGGGATGAAGGTTTGAAACCAGGGTTCGGGATCAGAGTTTGAGCTTCTGTTCCAGGTAATGAATGTTTACACCGCCTTTCTGGAATTCCGCATCCCTCACCAGGTCCTTGTGCAGTGGAATATTGCTGCGTATGCCATCGATCAACATCTCGTCCAGGGCAATCTGCATGCGCATCAGGGCCTGCTCGCGGTCGAGGCCGTAGCTGATCAGCTTGGCGATCAGTGAATCGTAGTAGGGCGGCACGGAGTAGCCACTGTAGAGGTGTGAATCTACTCGAATGCCCGGTCCTCCGGGTGCGTGGAACATCTTCACCTCGCCCGGGCTGGGGAGGAAGGTGTTGGGGTCCTCGGCATTGATCCTGCACTCGAAGGCGTGGCCAGTGATTTTGACGTCTTCCTGCCTGATCGACAGTGGTTCACCACCCGCGATCAGCAGTTGCTCTTTCACGATATCCACACCGGTAACCATTTCGGTTACCGGGTGCTCGACCTGAACCCGGGTATTCATCTCGATGAAATAGAAGCGTTCATCTTCATAGAGGAATTCCAGGGTGCCAGCACCGCGGTAGTTCATGTTCTTGCAGGCCTTGATACAGGTCTCCGCAACCTCATTGCGAATGGCATCGGGGATGCCCGGCGCAGGCGCCTCTTCGATTACCTTTTGGTGGCGGCGTTGCATTGAGCAGTCGCGGTCACCGAGGTGAATGGCGTTGCCCTTGCCATCGCCAATTACCTGAATCTCCACGTGCCTTGGGTTCTCGAGGAATTTCTCCAGGTACACGGTGCCATCACCGAAGAATGACTTGGCTTCGGTCTGGGTGACGTAAATCGCCTTCAACAGGGCGGCTTCGTTGTGTACGACCCGCATACCACGACCGCCGCCACCGGCAGCCGCCTTGATTATTACCGGGTAGCCGATCTCCTTGGCCAGGGACAGGGTGCGTTCCTTGTTGTCATCCAACGGACCATTGGAGCCTGGCACGGTGGGCACACCCGCCTCACGCATTACCTCGATGGCGGAAACCTTGTCGCCCATCAGGCGAATGGTGTCCGCCGAGGGGCCAATGAAGATGAAGCCGCTGTTCTCTACCTGCTCGGCGAAGTCGGAGTTTTCCGACAGGAAACCATAGCCGGGATGCACGGCATCGGCATCCGTGACTTCCATGGCACTGATGATGGACGGTATGTCGAGATAGCTCTCGGCGGGACTGGGTGGCCCCACGCAAACCGATTCATCGGAGAGCCGAACATGCATCAGGTCGCGATCAGCCACCGAATGCACAGCTACAGTTTTTATTCCCAGTTCCTTGCACGCACGCAGTACGCGCAGTGCGATTTCGCCACGATTGGCTATGAGAACCTTATCAAGCATGATTGAAGTACCGGCAGCGTGCGATTTAGACGATTGTTATGAGAGGCTGATCGAACTCGACGGGTTCACCGTCCTCTATCAGGATGGCTTCCACCACGCCCGCATGATCGGCTTCGATCTGGTTCATCATCTTCATGGCTTCCACGATGCAAACCACGTCGCCTACCTTCACGTGGGTGCCCACTTCAACGAAGGGCGGTGAGGAAGGCGAGGGTGAGCGATAGAAGGTGCCAACCATGGGTGAACTCACCACATGGCCGCTGGTAACAGGAGCAGCCGGCTTGTTATCGCCTGCAGCGGGTGCTGCAGCCGCCACAGGTGCCGGCGCGGGTGCCGCGGCAACCGGCGCACTGTAGACGGCGGGCGCGGAACTGGAGGCGCGACTGATGCGAACGGCTTCCTCACCTTCCTTGATCTCGATCTCGGCAATGTCCGAGGCTTCCAGTAGCTCAATGAGTTTCTTTACTTTTCTGATATCCATGGGATTTCCGTTATGTGCCTGTTTATTTCTGCATCTGTTTGAAAGCGGCCTGTAAGGCCAGTTCGTAACCCTGTGCACCCAGCCCAACGATGCTGCCAATGGCGATGTCGGCGAAGTAGGACTTGTGTCTGAACTCCTCGCGCTTGTGCAGGTTGGACAGATGCACTTCGATAAAGGGAATCTCGGCGGCGAGTATGGCGTCCCTGATGGCGATGCTGGTGTGGGTGAAACCACCGAAGTTCACCAGCATGAATGCCGTCCCATCGGTACGGGCCTGGTGCAGGCGACCGATGAGTTCACTCTCGCTGTTGCTCTGCAGGGAATCGAACTCGTGACCAGCCGCCGCACACTGCTCTGCCAGGCGCTGGTTGATGTCTGCCAGGGTGTCTGAGCCATAGATATGGGGTTCACGATGTCCCAGCAGGTTCAGGTTGGGGCCATGTAACGCGAGAATGCTCGCCATGCGGTTAATCCTGTTTGCCTTCTTCGAGAGGCCGGCATGCAGTCCGGCGCATTAAGAGAAAATTGTGTTAAAGGACCATTTATCGCCCAATAGCAAATTTTGTCGGCATTTTCTCAGAATATAACCGTCATTTCACCCGTTTTCGGGTCAATTTTGTGGCTTTCAGGGGGTGAGGGGGTAGCTTACCCGCTGCGGTGGGTAGCAGAAGCCCCAGTCGGCGCAGCCCTGGTATTCGATGATCAGTCTGGCCTGGGGTCCGGGAACGGTGGGCAGGCTGAGTTCGGCGACTACCTGGTCATAGTAGGCCTCGATGTCACCGAAAAACTGGTCGGTCTTCTTCAGGCCATCGGGCAGGGTCACGTCGGTTTCCAGCAACTCGCCGTTCTCGCTCTGCTGCAGGGCAAAGTCGAATGCGTGGCGATAGAGGTAATGGCCGGGCGCGAGATTCCAGCTGATCCGGTACTGGCCCGGGCTGGAGGTGCTGACGAAGAACGGAAAAGCCTCTTCCAGGGCTAGCGGTTTCGGCTGTGCTGAGGGGTTGGCGAGGCTGGAGAACGAGGGTGGCTGGGCCGTGGCCGGTTGCAACAGGAAGCCGGCCAGCAGGCACAGTGCGCTGGCTTTTGCCAGGCGTGCGCAAAGGCGGCCAGGGATGCCCATGAAAACAGTCGGGGCCGATGTGCTGTTCATATCAATGCGACCGTGAGTTACGGGAAAAAGTTTCCCGCCATCGCCTAGCCCTGCCAGCGATCGAACACCAGGCAGGCGTTGGTGCCACCGAATCCGAAGCTATTGGACATGATGCGATTGAGGGTCACATCGTCCTGGCGTGCCAGTGCGATTGGCATGCCCACCGCTTCTTCGTCCAGGGTTTCGATGTTGGCCGAGGCGGCGATGAAATTGTTCTGCATCATCAGCAGGGCGTAGATCGCCTCCTGGGCACCGGCTGCTCCCAGCGAATGACCGCTGAGGGACTTGGTGGAATTGATCGTGGGGATGTCGTCGCCAAACACCTCGCGAATCGCCTTCAGCTCGGAGACATCGCCGGCCGGTGTGCTGGTGCCGTGGGTGTTGATGTAGTCGACGCGACCCGGCAGATTACCCCGGGCCATGCGCATGGCTCGTGCTCCACCCTCGCCGGAAGGCGCAACCATGTCATAGCCGTCCGATGTGGCCGCGTAACCGGTCAGTTCTGCATAAATCTTTGCTCCGCGGGCCTGGGCATGCTCCAGTGACTCGATCACCAGCATGGCCCCGCCGCCGGCGATCACGAAGCCATCGCGGTTGGCATCGAATGCTCTGGAGGCTTTGTCGGGGGTGTCGTTGTACTTCGTGGACAGTGCGCCCATGGCGTCGAACAGATGGGACATGGACCAGTGTTCTGATTCGCCGCCGCCGGCGAATACGATGTCCTGCTTGCCCATCTGGATCAGTTCGGCAGCGTTGCCAATGCAATGTGCGCTGGTCGCGCAGGCCGAGGAGATGGAGTAATTCACGCCCTTGATCCTGAACGGGGTGCAGAGACAGGCAGACACAGAGCTACTCATGGTGCGTGGAACCCGATAGGGGCCAACCCGGCGCAATCCTTTCTCGCGCATGATGTCGTTGGCTTCCAGCTGGTCCTCGGGTGAGCCACCACCGGACCCTGCGACGAGCCCTATGCGTTCGTTGGAAATCTCGTCCAGACCAAGGCCGGCATCTTCTATCGCTTCCTGCATGGACAGGTAGGCATAGGCAGAGGCTTCACCCATGAAGCGATGGATCTTGCGATCGATCAGTTCCTGGGTGTCTAGCTCTACGGAGCCGGAAACATGGCTGCGCATGCCGATGTCGGCATAGGACTGGTTAAAGCGAATACCGCTGCTTCCCTGCTTGAGGGAATCGAGCACTTCACTGACATTGTTTCCCAGACAGGAAACGATTCCTATTCCTGTTACTACGACCCGTTTCATAGTTATCTCAGCGTTGCAAACCAGGTGGAGCCGCTTGGGCTAGAATTTCTGCTCAGGGGTGAACAAGCCAACTTTGAGCGCCTTGGTTGTATAGATTACACGACCATCGACTGCCACAGTACCGTCGGCAATGCCCATCACCAGCTTGCGATCGATTACCCGGCTGATATCCAGTTCGTAGGTCACTTTTTTGGCGTCCGGGAGGATCTCTCCGGTGAACTTTACTTCCCCCGAGCCGAGGGCGCGTCCCTTGCCGGGGAAACCGCTCCAGCCGAGGAAAAAACCGACCAGTTGCCAGAGGGCGTCGAGGCCCAGGCAGCCGGGCATGACAGGGTCGCCTGGAAAGTGGCAGGCGAAGAACCAGAGATCGGGATTGATATCGAGTTCGGCGACAACCTTGCCGCGGCCGTATTCGCCGCCGTCGGCGGTAATTTCCGTGATGCGGTCCAGCATCAGCATGTTGTCCACGGGCAGCTTCGCGTTGCCGGGGCCGAACAGTCTGCCGTAACCACACTCTACGAGTTCGTCGAGTTCGTACGAACCCTTCGGTGTGAAATAGTCATTCCTTTCTTTCATAGCGTCCTGCAGAACCTGGATGTCTACAAGGGCAGGGAGTGTATCGTGCTACAAGCAAATAATCGACCGAAATTGGTGCCTCGGCCGGGTCATGGGATATTCGGTGAATCGGCCAAATAGATCCGAATCACGAGCCTTCTTTATTCCTGTCACAGATTATTTGGTACCATTGACGCCTCTCTAAGCTGGTGTCATTTATGCTCTATCCGCTCATTCTGGCCGGAGGCGTGGGAACGCGATTATGGCCGCTGTCCCGGGTATCGCTCCCCAAGCAATTTATCGATCTGTTGCCAGGGCAGGGTTCCCTGTTTCAGGCCACTCTGGATCGCCTGCAGGGGCTCGCGGATTGCGCTGCGCCCACAATCGTCTGTAATGCCGACCATCGATTTCTGGTGGCGGAACAGCTGCGCCTCGCTGGCAAGGATGATGCGCGCATACTGCTGGAACCCTGCGGGCGAAACACGGCCCCCGCCATCGCTATTGCGGCGCTGGCTATTCAGGAAGTCGATCCGGACGCGACTCTGTTGGTGCTGCCAGCCGATCATCTGATAGCCGATACCGATGCGTTTATTGAGGCGGTTAATGCCGCCCGCGAGTTGTCTGCCGAGAGCCATCTTGTAACCTTCGGAGTGGTGCCAGATGTCCCAGAAACGGGCTACGGCTATATCAGGCGCGGTGAACAGTTGCCTGAAAGTTCCGGATTCAAGGTAGATCGCTTCGTTGAGAAGCCCGATGCAGCCACCGCCCAGGCTTACCTGGACGCCGGCGGTTTCTATTGGAACAGCGGCATGTTCCTGTTCCGGGCGGATCGCTACCTCGACGAGCTGAAAACCCACGCGGCCGATATGCACGATTGCTGCCAGCGGGCCCACTTGCAGACCCGCAAGGGTGAGGATTTCCTGACGATTCCGGAACAGGAATTTGCAGCCTGTCGTAGCGACTCTATCGACTACGCGGTGATGGAAAAGACTCATGCGGCAGCCATCGTTCCCCTGGACGCGGGCTGGAGCGATCTCGGCTCCTGGGGGGCACTGTGGCAGTCTCAGGCACAGGATGATGCCGGCAATGTGATCAGTGGTGATGTGCTCGCGGAATCGGTGAGTGACTGTTACATCAGTGCCAAGACCCGCCTGGTGGCGGCCCTGGGCCTGCAGGACACCGTGATCGTGGAGAGCGGTGATGCCGTGCTGGTGGCGGATAAATCCCGCAGCCAGGATGTAAAGAAGCTCGCCGATGCCCTAGCCAGCCAACAACGCAAGGAGATTGAGCATCCGCCCCTGGTGCGGCGCCCCTGGGGTACCTTCGAGTCCCTGGGTTCTGGCAATGGCTACCAGGTGAAACATATCGTGGTGAATCCGGGGGCGGCGATCTCGCTGCAACGCCACCAGCACCGATCCGAACACTGGACGGTAATCCGTGGCCAGGCCTTCATTCACTGTGACGGCAAGGAATTTGCATTGGATGTCAATGAATCAACGTTCATTCCCCAGGGCAGCAAGCACAGGCTGAGCAATAAGGGGTCCGAACCGGTTGAGATCGTCGAAGTCCAGGTGGGTAGTTACCTCGGAGAAGACGATATCGAGCGTTTCGAGGATCTGTATGGCCGTTGATTGAGCCAAACTCATCACAGCTAATGGGAACACTATGACTGCTATTAAGAAGTGCCTCTTCCCCGCCGCAGGATACGGAACCCGATTCCTGCCCGCCACCAAGGCCATGCCGAAGGAAATGTTGCCGATCGTGACCAAGCCCCTGATTCAATACTGCGTAGAGGAGGCCATGGAGGCGGGTATCACCGATATGGCGATCGTGACAGGCCGCGGCAAGCGGGCGTTGGAGGACCATTTCGACATCAGCTACGAACTCGAACACCAGATCGAGGGCTCGGACAAGGAAGGGCTGTTGCAGGGCACCCGGCAGGTGATGGATCAATGCAACTTCTCCTATACCCGGCAGGTGGAGATGAAGGGCCTGGGCCACGCGATCCTGGTGGGCGGGCGCCTGATTGGCCCTGAGCCCTTTGCGGTGATCCTGGCCGATGACTACTGCGTCACCGAGAGCGGAGAGGGTGTTTTGACCCAGATGGTCAAGCTGTATGCACAATATCGGTGCAGTATTGTGGCAATCGAAGAAGTACCCAGGGATGAAACCTACAAATACGGGGTGATTGAGGGCACGAAAGAAGCCGAGGGAATCTATCGTCTGAGCAACATGGTGGAGAAGCCCGCGCCGCAAGATGCGCCCAGTAATCTCGCCATCATCGGCCGCTACATCCTGACCCCGGACATATTCCAGATCATCGAGGAGACACCCCCGGGCAAGAACGGTGAGATGCAGATTACCGATGCCTTGCTCACCCAGGCCAAACAGGGCCGGGTAATCGGGTATAAGTTCCGGGGTCGACGTTTCGACTGCGGTAGCGTGGCTGGCTTCATCGATGCCACGAACTACACCTATCAAAAGGAACAGGAACAGGCAAAGGAATGAAGATCGATATCAGTTGTTTCAAGGCCTATGACATCCGCGGTCGCGTGCCTGACCAGCTCAATGAAGACATTGCCTATCGCATCGGCCGAGCCTTCGTGGAGTTCCTTGCACCGAAGACGGTGGTGGTGGGATACGACATTCGCCTGACCAGTGCCGCACTCTGTGAAGCCCTCACCCGGGGACTCACCGACGCCGGCGCCGCGGTCATGAATATAGGTCAGTGCGGCACTGAAGAGGTGTATTTCGCCACATCACATCTGCAGGCCGATGGTGGCATCGTGGTGACAGCGAGTCACAATCCGAAAGACTACAACGGCATGAAACTGGTGCGGGATAATTCCAAGCCCATCAGCGGCGATACCGGGCTGAACGATATCAGGGAGATTGCGGAAAGAGGGGAGTTCACCGAACCCCCGGCCAGGGGTTCAGTCGAGCAGGTAGACACCAAGCAGGCCTACGTAGAGCATTTGTTAGGGTATGTAGATGTCAGTTCCCTGCAGCCCCTGAAGATTGTGTGCAATGCCGGCAATGGCGGGGCAGGGCCGGTGATCGACCTGCTCGAGCCCCATCTGCCCTTCGAGTTCATCAAGGTGCACCATGAGGCGGATGGTAACTTCCCCCATGGCGTGCCCAATCCCTTGTTGGAGGAGAATCGTGCCCCGACCATCGACGCCATCAAGGCCAACGCGGCAGACCTGGGCATTGCCTGGGATGGCGATTTCGACCGTTGTTTCTTCTTCGACGAAGCCGGCAGGTTTATCGAGGGCTACTACATCGTGGGCCTGCTGGCCCAGGCCTTCCTGGAGAAGCACCGGGGGGCGCGGGTCGTACATGATCCCCGGCTTACCTGGAACACCATCGAGATCGCCGGCCAGTTAGGCGGCGAAGCGATTCGTTGCAAGACCGGCCATGCTTTCATCAAGGAGCGTATGCGGGCGGAGGATGCCGTGTACGGCGGCGAGATGAGTGCCCACCATTACTTCAAGGACTTCTTCTACTGCGACAGTGGCATGGTGCCCTGGTTGCTGGTGGTGGAGATGATGTCGAAGCGTGTCAAGCCTCTCTCCGAACTGGTGGATGAGCGCATGGCGGCGTTCCCCGCCAGCGGCGAGATCAACAGCACCATCGAAGACCCGGCGGCGCTGATCAGGGCGGTTGAGGCGCGCTATGGCGCCGGGGCCGACGACGTGGATCATACCGATGGCCTGTCCGTGGAATTCGCCGACTGGCGGTTTAACCTGCGTATGTCCAACACCGAGCCCGTGGTACGCCTCAATGTGGAATCGCGGGAAGATGTAGCCCTGATGCGGGAGAAAACCAGCGAGCTGCTGGAGATGATTCGCGGGCAATGAACGGCAAGCCTGAGCACCCCCCGGTACAGCTGCTGTTTGTGTATGGCACACTGGCACCCCGCGAGACGAATGCCCGCATCCTGGCTCCGCTGGCGGGTAGCTGGGAGCCAGCCTCGGTGGGCGGCAGCCTGCACCCCGAGGGCTGGGGTGAGACCCATGGCTTTCCAGGCATGCGATTGGTCGACGACGGCAGTGTGGTCTACGGCCTGCTGTTTCACTCACCGGCCCTGGAAGCGTTCTGGCCTGAGTTGGATGCCTTCGAAGGCAGTGACTACCGGCGCGTGCAGACGCTGGCGACACGGGCAGACGGCACCCAGCTCATGTGCTGTGTGTATGTCATAAACGACCTGGCATAAGCGCGAATAGTAAGGCCGGGCCATCTCAAGTTTGTTAGTGCCTGCTTACTTCAGAGGCATTGTAATTATTGCGTTGGCTGTCTGGATATTTGATTGCATCAACACTAATTGGCAGAGGAATAAACGTGTCTGACCTTACCTGGGACGAGTTTCAACGCGTGCAGCTGCGCGCCGGTACCATCATCGCGGTGGAAGAATTTCCGGAAGCCCGGAAGCCTGCCTGGAAATTGCAGGTAGATTTCGGCGAGGAGATCGGCGTGCGCAAATCCAGCGCCCAGATCACCGACCTCTATGCGGCCGAAGACCTGATCGGCAAGCAGGTAATGGGGGTGGTGAATTTTCCTCCGAAGCAGATTGGACCGATCATGTCTGAATGTCTTGTCACCGGGTTCTATCGGGAGGATGGCGCGGTGGTGCTGGCGGTTCCCGATAGCGAAGTGCAGAACGGCGCGCGGCTCGGTTAGGCCCGGAAGCTTATCGTGATCCTCGAAGTCGCCATCCTCGATGTCCTGCCCGGGCGCAGTGCCGAATTTGAAACCGCCTTCGCCAGGGCCCAGCACATCATCAGCGCCATGCCGGGCTATATGTCCCATGAATTGCGCAGCTGCCTCGAGGTGGATAACCGCTATATCCTGCTGGTGAACTGGGAATCGGTGGAAGCCCACACCGAAGGCTTCCGGGGGTCACCACAGTATCAGGAGTGGAAGGCCCTGTTGCACCACTTCTATGATCCGTTCCCGGAAGTGCATCACTACCTGCCCGTCGATCTCGGCAGCTAGGCCGCTGTGGCAGCCAGCCTCATCTTGTAGCTGTGGTCATCCTCGTCGATGACTGCGAAACCAAGCTGTGCGTGGAATTTAACGGCGGGATTGGTCTTCAGCACGCTCAGCTGGATGGGCAAATCATCCTTGCTGGCCTGGTCGCGGGCGACAGTGATCAGTTTGCTGCCGAACCCGCGTCGCTGGTAGGCAGGCTCCACGAGAATCATGTCTAGGAAATAGTGTTCTCTCTTGCGGCTGAGGTGCATGCAGGCGATCGCCTGTCGATCCAGTTCGAGAATAGTGAAATCCCGGGCCGGGAGTGAGGTGGTGAAACCTTCCTTCTGCAGCAATTCCTCCCAGCCCCAGGCGGCATCGATGTAGTCCTGCATGGTTTTCTTGAACAGTTGAAACAGCCAGGCTTCATCACTGTTGTTGCCGCGTCTGATGTGGGTATTGCCAGGTATCATTGTCGGGTTTGCTGCTTGCTGTTCTCGCTGCCGTGGTGCTGTTTAACTCCATTCGGCAATCTGGTCGATCAGGCCCTTGCTGGAAGCGTCCAGTGCCAGCTTCGTTTCTTCATCGACGAACGCCTGCAGCACGGCATCGGAGAGTTCCTTGCCCAGTTCCACGCCCCACTGGTCGAAGGCATTGATACCCCAGAGCACGCTCTGTATGTAGACCTTGTGTTCATACAGGGCAATGAGCGATCCCAGGTTATAGGGATTCAGTTCTGACAGCAGCAGGGTATTGCTGGGCCGGTTGCCGGGGTAGTGGCGATGGGCCTGTTCCTTATTCTCACGCCCCTGCATCAGGGCCATGCTCTGGCTAAGGCAGTTGGCCAGCAGTTTCTGGTGCTGTTCGGTATCGGCCCTGGCATTGCCCCGAGCGAGGGCGATGAAGTCCACCGGAATCATGTCGCTGCCCTGGTGCAGCAACTGGAAGAAGGAGTGTTGGCCATTGCTGCCCTCGGCTCCCCAGATGACTTCGCCACTGGCCACATCCAGGGGTTCACCGGCACGGGTCACCAGCTTGCCCAGACTTTCCATGGAGAGCTGCTGCAGGAACAGGGGGAATTCCCGCAGCGGGTGCGCATAGGGGACCACAGCGTTGCTGCGCGCGCCGAAGAAGCCACCGTACCAGACAGCCAGCAAGGCGAGCAGCACCGGCATATTCTCCGGCAATGGTGCATGCCGGAAATGCTCGTCCATGGCATGCGCGCCAGCCAGCAATGACCGAAAATTCTGCATACCAATGGCCAGCGCAATGGACAGTCCGATCGCCGACCACAGGGAATAACGTCCGCCGACCCAGTCCCACAGGGGGAACAGGTTCTCCGCGTCGATGCCGAATTCCTGGGCTGCCTGCAGTTTGGTGCTGATGGCCACGAAATGTTTGGCAATCTGCGTCTCATCATCGCAATGGGCCAGGAACCATTGGCGCGCCTGCAGGGCATTGGCGTGGGTCTCCTGGGTGCGGAATGATTTGGAGGCGATGATGAACAGGGTGGTGGCCGGATTCAGCTGTGCCAGGGTAGATCGCACGTGATGGGGATCGATGTTGGAGACGAAGTGCAGCTTCACCTGCCCGTTGGCAAAATCCCGCAAGGCCTCAGTCACCATAGCTGGCCCGAGGTCCGAGCCACCGATGCCGATATTCACCACATCGGTGATCGCCTGGCCGTCGAAACCGGTCCATTTTCCCGAGTGCACTGCCGAGACGAAGTCGTTCATCTTGTTCAGGCAGGCCAGTACTTCCGGCCGGGTATTGGCGGCGGGTGGCAGGCGCAGGGCAGTGTGCAGCGCCGCCCGGTCTTCCGACGTATTGATGTGTTCACCGGCAAACATGGCCGCGATGGCTGTGTTCACCCCCTGTTGCTCAGCCAGGTCCAGCAGTAGCTTCAGGGTGTCCCCGGAGCAGTAGTTCTTGGAGTAGTCCAGCAGCAGATCCCCCTGCCTGAGGGAGAAGTCGCGAAATCGATTCGCATCCTGAAACTGCGCGGCTATGCGGAAGCCGTTGTTTCTGAGGTCTTCACTATGGGCCTGTAGCGCTTGCCAGGCGGGGGTGCTTGAAAGGGCGGGCATGGGCGGTCCATTGCAGTTAATTCGAGGGGGTAGAGGATAGCAAATCCACAGAATCCGGTGCACTCGCCGTATTGAATCGGCGGAGGATATTGGGTAGTATGCGCGCCCAGTGCCGCTATCGCTCAGCCGTTGAGGTAAAGAGTAGCAGCTGACCGGGTCAGCGGTATCGAAGGCAGGAAACTGGCCTCCTTTAAACAAGTTTCATTGTGCCGCTATAGCTCAGCCGTGGTAGAGCAGCTGACTTGTAATCAGCAGGTCCCGAGTTCGACTCTTGGTGGCGGCACCATCTCCTCTTCTCGCTAAGTCCAATAAAGTCCAATCCTTCAGAAAACTACGGCGTTTCAGGCATAATTCTGTCCTAAGTCGTCTAAGGCTGGCTTGTAAAATCCAGAAACCGTAGTAACATCAGTAGTAACACTCAATTACGAGCCAAGCTCCGGTGTTACTATGCCACGTCCCAGCAAGCCCCTCACCGATACCCAAATCCGGCGCGCCAAGCCGCCTAAACTGCTAGTAGATGGAAAGGGTTTAGCCCTTCGGGTAAAAGAGACTTCAGCAGGAATTACCAAGACCTGGGTATTCAATTACTACAAGCCGCATTCAAAGAAGCGAACCAACATAGGGCTAGGTGCTTACCCTGAGGTGAAACTCTCTCATGCCAGAGAGCTGCGGGAGGAATACAGGGGCATTCTAGCTCGAAACATCGACCCGAAAGACTACCGCTTAGAGCAGCAAACCACGGCTCTCAGAGCGCTCCAGAATACCTTTGAGAGCATCTACCGTGAATGGATAGAGGTTCGCTCCCCCGATTGGTTGGACTCCTATAAACACCGTTTAACAAAAGCTATGGAGCTTCATGTGCTGCCGGGGATTGGCAAGCTGCCAATCGACAAAATTACAAGAGAGCATGGAAGGAAAATTATCCAGCCATTGGAAGACAGGAAGGCGGGGGAGACGGTCACCAAGCTTTGCCGATGGTGCAATGAGGTTATGGAGTACGCTGCAGACTGCCAGCTCATAGACTATAACCCCCTCCGCACCCTTCGCCGCTCATTCAAGAAGCACCGCCATACCAATCGCCCCTGGATCAAGCCGGAAGAGCTGCCTGTTTTGCTCTCTAAGGTAGAAAACAGCAGTAGCTCACTTGAAGTGAAGAATCTGATACTTTGGCAACTACACACAATGGTCAGGCCAGCAGAGGCAGCAGGCACTCGCTGGGATGAAATCGACCTTAAAGAGAGAACCTGGACTATTCCTCCAGAGCGTATGAAGGGGCGCAAGAATCCGAATTTGAGGAAAGAAAAGAGAGTTCCGCATATTGTTCCATTGAGTCAGCAAGCCATTACCATTTTGGAGGCTATGCAACCCATCAGCCAACATCGAGAACATGTATTCCCGGCTCGAAGTAAGCCTAGAGAGCCAATGAATAGCAGTACGGCAAATATCACCATAAAGCGGCTAGGCTTTGATGGATATACGGGTGAGGACGGTAAGCAGGGTTCGCTAACAGCGCATGGTCTACGTTCCACAGCCTCAACCGCTTGCAATGAGGCAGGCTTTCCTGGCTATGTAGTCGAAGCCGCCCTCGCACATTTGGATGTTAGTTCTATTGCAGGAACTTACAACAATGCAAAGCACTTGGAGAAACGGCGAGCCATGATGCAGTGGTGGGGTGATTATATAGAAGATTCCGCTACAGGTAAGAAACCGCAGCTCAACAGCAAATTCAAAGTCGTATTCAGCAGGTAGGATTTTGAAATAAAAGCTAAGTCAGCACAATTGTTAACCTAGTATTCGATATTCAGGTGTGAGAAATGGATGAGCAAAAATTAAGAGAACTAATAAGAATTGCGTTTGACACACAGAATCCAAACCTCGTGGCAGGCCAGCAGGAATGCGGGCTAGACAACTTGAGTTAAAGCAAACGCTTTTGGAGCATCCAGACGTTCCTACGGTCATAGAGACGGTCGTTAGAACAGCCCTTGATGAGACTCACAAGAATCAAACGGCAGCTCAAAAGATACTTATGGATAGGATTCTCCCCATAAGCACCTTCGATAAGAAATATGACACTAAGGAGAAAATCACTATCAACGTGAGCGTTATTGAACCTGAAACCATCGAGGGCGAGGTTATTGAGCAGTGATTACTAAATTCGCTACATTGGGATATTGGTTGGGGTTTTTCTTAACTCCCCTAATTTTCTTAATCTTTATAGTATTCTCAATTAGAGCAGGATATTGGGTTGCCGACTCTCCTGACAGAGGATTATTAGTAGGAAATCTTCCTCTTGTTCTCACTTATCTAATTAGATTAATACTCACTGGAAACAAGTCACTCCTACCTTGGCAATAGATGCTCGAATCAAATTCTAAACAAGGAATATCAAAAATGAATTGGGGATTTTTTATTACTGTATTTGGGTCAATTTTTTTAGCTGAACTTGGAGACAAGACCCAGCTCGCTACCATGCTTTTCGCCAGTAATGAGAGCAGCAATAAACTTATAGTTTTGATAGCAGCATCTTGTGCATTAATAGCTGTTACGGCGCTGAGTGTCTTAGCAGGTGCAGCTATCTCAAATTATGTTGGTGCGGATGCGCTAAAGCGAATTGCTGGCGTGGGATTTATAGTCATTGGTGTACTAACCATATTCTCTAAGTAACCTTATTGAAAGAAATAATGACTATGCTTAAACAATAT
>JAYPVK010000024.1:0-17860 GCA_038134565.1 Pseudomonadales bacterium
CCCTTTGTTTTTCGAATACGAATACCCTACCGTGACGGCCATGGCTATACGGGGCGATTCGTCTGGTCAGCCCCGTGCAGCGCCGTGTCGAGTCCGGGGTTTTGTCCGCTACATGAACGAAAACGCCCGGCACTGCCGGGCGTCCTGTTGGTTCGGAGGGTACTGACACTCAAGGTGTCACGTTCACCGTCACATTCTGGTAGGTGAACATGGAGCCATCGCTGGCGATGCCCCGCAACACATACTCACCCGGCTTGTCAAAAGTCACCGTTGAGTTCCAGATATTGTCCTGGGGTGGCTCCGGAATAAAGAACGGAGGCGACCACGGCGAGTTGGCGTATACGCGGGTATCGGTGTAGGTTTTCATCTGCGTTGGCTCGAAGGTCGCCGCTTCCTCTGGACCACGGTACACGGACCAGGAAAAACGCAGTCCCGGACCAGACATCGCCACGATTGATGAGGGCGGACGATAGATCTGCTCAGGCGTGCTCGGTGCTGGCCGATTGGAACGGGCAGGAAAATCATCCGGGTCATTGGCATAGACTGACAATGAAACCGGCTCCCCTACTCGCGCCGTGCGGAAATTATCACCGCGTAATTCCAGTTCCGGCGAGATGTTGGTACGCAAGCGATCGTCAAGGCTACCGTAAGAGCCGCCCACTTCGGTGGAGATTACCTGCGGGTCAATTCGGTAGTCTGGCAGCAGACTGCCATAGGCACGGGCAACCTTGCCCTGGCTATGCAGTGTCCAGACAATTTCCTTCTCACCAAAATCCGCTGGTACATCGATAGTAAACAGGAACGGATTTCTGCGCGGATAGAAATGGGTTGGTTGTCCCATATCGGCCGTGGACCTATCGAAGGCATCCATGGCAAGGTCATCCAATTCGGATTCTTCTGCCACATTGAAATAGTTAGCTGGGCCCACTGGAATATCGAACTGCTGTTTCCAGTTCGTGTTCATGTAGCCGAAGAACAACTTGTAGGTGCCGTCTTCATTTGGCCACCAGCCTTCATAGGCCGGATAAACCATTTCTCCGCTCAGGAGCATGCGTCGCTCCTGTGCAGAAGCCGACAGACTCACACAGAGCAGCAGTAATGAGACGAGGCCTGATATTGAACTGCTTTTCATTGCACTACCTCAATCGTCGTCGCTGCTGGCGGAATAATCAGGTACAGGCGCCCAACAGAGCGGACAGCCTACATCGTAATCATTGCGATCACGCAACAACTCCCTGCGCACAGCCATCTCTTCCTGGAATTGCTCCTCAGTCATGGTGACTGAATAGCCAAGGTCGATGAACATGTTCGACACTGAGCGCCGGCCGGCGCCAGACCAGTTGCGCTCATCGGCCAGGTTCGGATTGGCATCGGTGGTATCCATGTAGGCGATGGTGCGCAAAATAGTGCCTTTCGGCAGCAGCGGTGCGCGGTCTTCTTTATAAATGTACTGCTTCACCCAGTTATGATCATAACCAACACAGTTCAATGTGAATTGATTGTGACCCCAGATCGCTTCCAGGCACATACGCACACCTTGCGCATGCAGATGCGGTTCGAAGGCCATAATCTTCGTGTGCTCCTGCAAGACGACATAGTTGGAAATTTCCTGATTGGCCTGATTTGAAACGATATCGAGGTCAATGCCGTTACCAGTGCGCGGACCTCGACGAGAGTACTTGGGCTCATAGCCACGGGGGAAGAAGGTGATACCAAATTCCAGATGCCCCGTTGTCTCGCGGCCATTGGAGTGCATGTGGGTCGCTTCAAGATGCAGCGCAGAACCTGCCTGCAAAAGTCGACCTGCACTGTCCGGGAATACATCGGCGTTACGACCGACTTCGTGGATCGGCCAGCTCACAGTGGTGTCCGGCTCTATGTAGCCGCCGTCCGCACTCAACACACCACTCTGATACGTCATGTGGTGAAAGATGTAACGACCACCCACGGTGCTGGTGCCCTGGTCCTGCGGGACGTCATTGATCTCACGCACTTCGATAGATTTCACGTAGCGGTCTTCCGTCAGGCCGGTTGGTACCAGACCGATATCCCCCCACCAGTCCGCTCCCACTGCTGGCCGTGTCATATCCCTGCTGCGTAATACCAGTTCAGGCTCGCCCAGTGTCCATTCATTACCTTCGGCGAATTCCATGGGAGGCGGTTCGTCGGCTGGGTTGCCCCGTGGCGCACCGTTCTGCGCCCAGGCCTGAATCATGGCCAGTTCTTTATCGGACAGCGAGTAATCGCTCTCGAAGCCATCGGTGATTCCAATGTCTTTCTCCACGAACCAGGGGGGCATGGCGCCCATGCGATCACGAATCGCGGTGCGGTACATGATGACCGGTGCCCAGGGACGAATCTCTTCGTAGCTCAGGAATGACATGGGGCCGGCGCCACCGGGTCGATGGCACTGCACACAGCTGCGCTGCATGATGGGCGCGATGTGTTCAGCGTAATTCACCTCGTCTGCCTGCATGCCGAAATCGGCGATGTCATAGTAGTGGGGCTGGTGATTCGCCACGCTGGCATCGTGGGGCTGGGCCAGCGCTGCAGCGGGAAGCAACAGGGCGGACAACAAGGCGATGCGCAGGGTTGAAGAGAGTCGTCGGGTAATCATGATGTCACCTCTTGTTATCTCTGGAGGCCACGGGTGGCCTGTAAGACAAAAGTTATATAAATGAACGAACAATCGCGTGGGCTGGAAACCCGGTTTCCCCGGCCTGTCTGCCCGGCATGAGCCAGCCGCACCGGAGCCTGAATTCTTATTCTGTCCCGATTCTAGCGGAATTTACCTCGAATCGGGTAGCGCAAAAGCCGTGAGCGTGGTGCCAGACGGGATCAGCACCAGCTGCCTGCCATCCAGCATGAAGGTCATGGCGGCGGCGCCCCAGATACGGGACCCGGTCTGGTAGTGCCAGAGGTTTTCCCCGGTTTCCACGTCGAACGCCATAAAATTGCCCTCGTGATCCCCGGCAAACACCAGGCCGGAGGCGGTGCTCAGCACGCCACCGAAGGTCGGTGACGGATAGGCGAATTCCCACACCAGCTCTCCGCTATGCACGTCCAGCGCGCGCAGCGCCCCGCCGCCCTGCTCGGCATCGATATGCACGGTGCCGCCGAAATTGGATTGCCCCGGCGTATTGGCCGGCTCTTCCGGCACGAACGTCGCGCAGGTCTCGCGCGCAGTCAGGATGAAGAGATCCAGCCCGGGATAGAAGGTGGGCGGCATGAAATTGGTGGAGCCCCAGGGATCGGGCAGGCAACCCTGGCTGCCATCGTTCAGCACGATGGGCCGGCCAGCATCGTCGAGCTCCCTGGCCCAGGAGGTCGCCGTAAACGGCTTGCCTAACAGGAGTTCTCCGGTCACCCGGTCCAGCACATAGAAGAAGCCGTTACGGTTACCCACCATGACCACCCGGCGCGGTTCGCCCTGCCATTCGATGTCGGCCAGTACCGGCATGTGATTGGAATCCCAGTCGTTCAGGTCGTGGGGGGTGAACTGGTAGTGCCACTGCAGCTCACCGGTATCGGGGTCCAGCGCCACCAGGGAATTGGAATAAAGGTTGTCACCGGGCCGCAGGTCACCGTAATAGTCGGGGTTGGGATTACCCACGCCCCAGTAGAGCAGGTCCAGTTCCGGGTCGTAGCTGCCATTCATCCAGGTACCTCCGCCACCGGAGGCCAGTATCTCGGGATCATCGGGCCAGGTCTCGCTGCCGGGCTCGCCGGGTCCGGGAATGGTATTGAATCGCCACAGGCGTTCGCCGGATACCGGATCGAAGGCATCGATGAAGCCCCGGGTACGGTACTCACCGCCGGAGATACCCACGATCACCTTGTTATCCAGCACCAGTGGCGCGAGGGTCGCGGAATAGCCCACCTGGTAATCCGCCAGCTCCCGCTCCCACAGGACATCACCCGTGCGGCGGTCGAAGGCCATGAGATGGGCATCCAGGGTCACCATGAACAGGCGATCACCCAGCATGCCGAAGCCGCGGTTCACCGGCGCGCTGGCACCGTAGGTGAGGTCATTGGGCAGATTGCGCCGGTAGGACCAGAAGGCGCGGCCGGTGCGGGCATCGATTGCCCAGGCATAATTATTGGAACCGGTGACATAGAGAATGCCATCGTCCGCCAGCGGCGTGGTTTCGAAACCCCGGCCGCGGGTCGTGGTACCGGTCTGGAAGGTCCAGATGGGGCGCAACTGATGCACGTTGTCGGCGGTGATCTGGGTCAACGGACTGTGACGCGTGCCGCTGTAGTCTCCCGAGTAGGTGAGCCAGCGCTCCGGGTCGGCGAAGCCGGCCAGGATGTCCTCGTAGTCCGGCCCACTCTGGGCACTGGCGGCGGTGGTCAGGGTGAACGCCGATGCTAGGGCGACAAGCCGGGAAACCTTGCTAATACGATCAAGAGTCTGCTTCATGACGGCGCTAGTTCCTGTCCAGGAAATTCAGAATATCGATGAGGTCCTGCTGCCCGAGGGTGCTCTCACTGAACGCGGGCATGAGAGACTGCGACCGTCGCTCAATGGAGCGCAGCCCGGCCTTCATAAACCCGCGCAGTCGCTGATTGCTGTCCATCATCTGCAGGGAAAAGGCATCCTCACTCTTGAGCACACCTTGCACCGTCTCGCCGGACCCGGTAACGAGTGTGAGGGGTTTGTAGCCACCGGCGATCAGGGCACTGGGATCACGCACAGAGATGAGCAGGGATTCCAGCGAACGCCGACTGGTGATGGAAGACAGGTCCGGTCCGAGGCTGCCACCCTGCCCCCTGGCCCGATGGCACTCCGCGCAATGCTGCGCGAACAGCGCCTGACCCTTGGCCGCATCGCCGTCGGGCAGGCCGATGACCCCCGCCACCGCCACACTCTGGAGGTGGCTCACCAGCATCCATATCTCGGTGTCGGTGAAATCATGGGGCGGCATGATGCTGCCGGCGACGCCATTGCGGATGGTGTCGAACACGTCCTGCACCGAGAGCTGGCGCTGCGACCACATCAGGGTGAGGTCTGGCGCATCGATACTGCTGATACCCTTGGCATCGGCACCGTGGCAGGTAGCACACTGGGCCCGGAACAGCGCCCCGCCGGCGAAGGCCGCCCGGGCATTGCCTTCCAGAGGGTTTACTGTCTGCGCGAGCGCGCCCGTGCTCGCCACCACAAGCGCCAGTAGCGCCGAGGCAAGACGCAAGCAGCCGATGAATGTGTAGATAGAAGAGTAAGCAGGCATTGTTATTTTCATTGTGGGCCGGAGCATAGCAAATAACTGCGGGGGCAGGGAATTTATGCGGCGGGTTCAGTTGACTTCCCCCGGGCGTTGGTTTCTACTGACGACAGTCTCGTCGCCCGGATAAGCCATTCAGGCAGCATCCTTACAGGGACTGTAGTTCAGGGATTATAAGAGCAAAAAGAGCATAAAAAGAACGGAGAACACCATGAGTTCCAATCCGAAGCAATTCAAAGAGATTCTCACCTCTGTCTGTGCCGCCGCCGCACTGGGCGTTGCCGTGCTGGCCACCCAGACCGATGTGATCTCAGCACAGGCCAGTACCTTCCAGGGCGGTGCGCCCGTGGTAAGCCAGGCCCCGGACGATGCCCGTTACATCCGCATCCTGTTCCCTGCCGGCGTGCGCTCATCCTGGCACAGCCATACCTGGGGCCAGTTGCTTATGATCGAGGAAGGTATCGGCCTGCACCAGATTCGCGGCCGCGCCATCGAGGAGTTCCATCCCGGCGAACCCTTCTGGACCCCGGCCGGCGTGGAACACTGGCACGGTGCCCACCCCGACGTGGATGCCATGCAACTCACGATCTACGAAGGCACGGTTGAGTGGCTGGATGCCACCACCGATGAACAATACCTGGGCGTGCGTACCCGCCCCATGTCACGTTCTGCCAACTGACACCGGCTCTGCAGCCAACAGCAAAGGCGGCCCCTGGCCGCCTTTTTTGTGCCCGCCTGTTTTAGCCGGAAACATACCGTGGCGGGATGACCTGCCCAATCCCTCGTCATCCTCCGGAGCGACAAGCCCGCCTCCCCGTTTGCCCGCATACCCGTTCAGCCCTATACTCGGCCAGACGTTGGCACTGGACAGATCAACGCATGCACCGGGGGAACACCATGAATTCCGTCAGCAAATTTTCGAGCCTGGCCGCCACACTGGCCGTGGCACTGGCCGCCTGTTCGGAACAGACACCCACACCGCAGGAACCGGAACTGTCATTTGAGGAGCGCCTGCAGCAGCAGCTCATCCAGGCCCGCCCCGGTGATGTGATCGAGATACCGGCTGGCACCCATGCCATCAGCCGCGGCCTGTCCCTGAACGTGGACGGCGTTACCCTTCGCGGCGCCGGCATGGAACAGTCCATACTCTCCTTCGCCAACCAGGCCCAGGGCGCGGAAGGCTTGCTGGTCAACGCCAATGATTTCGTGATCGAAGACCTGGCGATTGAGGACACGGTGGGCGACGCCCTCAAGATCAACGAGAGCAACAACGTGGTGATTCGAAACGTGCGCACCGAGTGGACCGGTGGCCCCTTGAGCAGCAACGGTGCCTATGGCATCTACCCGGTACAGTCCAGCAATATTCTCATCGACGGCGCGGTTGCCATCGGCGCCTCGGACGCGGGCATCTATGTCGGCCAGTCCACCAACATCATCGTGCGCAACTCCCGCGCCGAATACAACGTGGCGGGCATCGAGATCGAGAACTCCACCTTCGCCGATGTACACGACAACGTGGCCACCAATAACACCGGCGGCATCCTGGTATTCGACCTGCCCAACCTGCCCGTGCAGGGTGGTCGCAACACCCGCGTGTTCAACAACCTGATCGAAAACAACAACACCGCCAACTTCGCCCCCGAAGGCAATATCGTCGGCGAGGTGCCCGCCGGTACCGGCATGATGGTGCTGGCCAACGACAGCATCGAGGTGTTCGGCAATAGCTTCACCGACAACAACACCACCGGCATCATGATCGTGAGCTACTACATCACCGAGCGGCCCTTCGAAGACCCCAACTACGATCCGTACCCGGAAGAGATCTATATCCACGGCAACCAGTTCAACGGCGGTGGCAGCACACCGGATTCCGAACCGCTGCTGGCCCTGCAACAGGCCACCGGCCAGGCCATACCCGACATCGTCTGGGACGGCACCATGGTACCCGGCAAGTCGGCCAGTGACATCCTGTGCCTCGGTGACAATGGCGACACCAGCTTCGTGAACCTCGACGCCGGCAATGGCTTCGCCGCCCCCAGCTTCGATCCGTCCAGCCACAGCTGCGCCCTGCCCGCTCTCAGCGAAATCGAACTCAGCGGCGACGCGGACTAGGCAAGGCGCAGCATGATCACCACGCCCAGGGCAGTTCGTGGCGCCGTACTCGGCATCGTCGTCGGCGCGGCGCTCAACGCCTGCTCCGAACCCCCACCCGTGTTCCATGCCGACGACAATCCCGCGCGCCTGTCTGACTGGGGACTCTTCGCACTGGACGGCGCAAGCCTCAGCCCGAGTCCCGACACCCTGGTGTTCCGTCCGGCCAACACCCTGTTCACCGATTACGCACAGAAGATGCGCACCCTGTGGATTCCGGAGGGCGAACAGGCCAGCCTGGTGAACGGCGAAATCGAATACCCCGTTGGCACTGTCCTCAGCAAAACCTTCTACTACCCAACTGATACAGACGGCCAGCCAGTACGCCGCGAGGAGATCATCGCCGAATCCATTCAACTGGCTAACAATCGTCTCATGGAAACGCGGCTGCTGGTGCGAAGAAGTGACGGCTGGGATGCCTTTCCCTATGTGTGGAACGACGAGGAAACCGAGGCCTTCCTGCGGGTGGCTGGCACCACAAAGCCCCTGAACCTGCAAACCGACAGCGGCAGCGAGGACTTCCTGTACTTCGTGCCCAATGAGAACCAGTGCGCCGGCTGCCACGTCACGGAACACCCCGACGGCGACCTGCACCCCCTGGCGGCGGTTACGCACCAGCTCAGCTATACGCGCTATCAGGCAGACGGTGACCTGCGCCTGGAAATCGATGCCCTGGTCGCCCGGGGCTGGCTGGCAGAAGCGCCCCTGCGCCCGGAGACCATCAGCTACCTCGGTGAGGCCGATCTCGAAGCCAGGGCCACCGAATACCTGAAGATGAATTGCGGTCACTGCCACAACCCCAACGGGGCCGCCGACACCTCCAACCTGATCCTGGACGGCTCCCATGCCCAGCTGGTCAACATGGGCGTCTGCAAACCCCCGGTAGCCGCCGGCGGCGGCGCCGGTGACCGCCTCTACAGCATCGTGCCCGGCGCACCGGAACAGTCCATCCTGCTGTACCGCATGCAATCCACCGAACCGGACGAGATGATGCCGGAACTGGGCCGCTCACTGGCACATGAAGAAGGCATCACGCTGATCAGCGACTGGATCGACCAGCTCAGCGGCGACTGCACAGCCCGCTAAGCCCACCCTGCCCGTCCCGGGCCGAATACGCTTTAGCCCGGTCGCTCCCGGCAGCGCCAGCTCGATTTACTATAGATAGCTAGGGTCACGTATCAATCGCGTCGGACAAATAATCCCCACCCTCTTCTCCGACCCAGCGCCTTTTCGACCTATAATGGCGCCTTCTCTCCCCAAGGAATACCGCAAGCAATGGACCTAAAAATTTTCCTGACCGTGTTCACCACCGTATTCGTGGCAGAGTTGGGTGACAAGACCCAGATCGCCACCATGCTCTTTGCCACAGACAGGGATGCCGGAAAGATGACTATCTTCCTCGCCGCATCCGCCGCCCTCATCCTCGCATCGGCCATGGGTGTCATCGCCGGCAGCTTCTTCTCTGAATTTATCAACGAGAAGGTACTGCACTATGTGGCGGGTGCTGGCTTCATTGCGATCGGCGCCTACACAATCTATAGTGCGTAGCACGCAGCGTTTGCGAAGCGCAGTCATGCAGGCAGATCACGACGTGCAAACAACCCGGCGGCGCCTGCGATATGAAATCTCGCGCCAGGACTTGCGAAGAGATTCAGGGCTGAGCAAGCAGGGCGTTGAGGCCTTTCTCCACAGCCAGGCAATCAGCTGCAGAACCAGCCGACAAGTGCAGCAAGAGAACCTTTAGAAAAACAGCCAGAAAAACCAAAAGGCACCCGGCCATGCAACACGCAGCGAAAACACTCCTCATCCTGTCTCTACTGCTGGTGGCAAACGCCTGTTCAACCCCGCAAGCTAGCAGCCAGCCATTCGCCAGCAACGGCATCGACCCCGCGGTCATCGCCAAGTGGTCCCGTAGCTGCGCGCTGTGCCACGTGGACGGTGTCGCCGATGCACCGCGGGTGGGCGACCCCACCGAATGGCGGCGCCGCCTGGCCAAGGGTGAAGACGCCGTGTTGCGCAACGTGATCGAAGGCGTGAACGCCATGCCACCCCTGGGCTACTGCATGGCCTGTGAGCGAGATGACTTTCGCGCCATGATCGCCTTCATGGCAGGAGCGAACTGATGAACAGCCGTGATCTGAGAAAGCTGTCCCGCCGTTCCTTCCTAGCCTCCAGTTTACGCACCGCCCTGTTCAGTGCCGGGGCGATGAGTGCCTCCGCCTTTGCCCAGCCCACCCCCTGGCGCAACTGGTCCGGCGGCCTGTCCTGTCAGCCTGCGGGACGCCATGACATCAGCAGCGAAGCACAACTGGCCGACCTGCTGGCCAGCACCCGGGGCGCGATACGCCCTGTCGGCTCTGGCCATTCGTTCAGCCCACTGGTGCCCACCGACGGCCACCTGGTGGTCATCGATCAACTCAGCGGCATTCTCGATCACGACCCGCGCTCCCTGCAGGCCACCTTCGGTGCCGGCTCGCGGCTGGGCGACCTGGGCGCGCCCCTGCAGGAACTCGGCCAGGGCATGATGAACCTGCCAGACATCGACCGCCAGACCGTCGCCGGTGCCACGGCTACCGGCACCCATGGCACGGGCATTCGTTTCAAGAGCCTGTCCGGGTATGTCACGGCGCTGCGGCTGGTTACCCCCCGCGGTGAGGTGATGGACATCAATGCCAATGACGGCGACCTGTTCGACGCCGCGCGGGTGAATCTCGGCGCACTGGGCGTGGTGACCCAGATCCGCATGCAGAATCGCGCTGCCTATAAACTGAAGAAACGGGAATGGACCGCGCCCACGGAAGAGTTGCTGGCGGAGTTCGATGAACGGGCCGCCAATCATCGGCACTTCGAGATCTTCCCCTTGGTGTATTCCGATTATTCCCTGGCGCTGCAGATCGACGAATCCGATGAACCCATCGGGCAGACCATCGTCCCCGCCGAGGAAGTGGAGCTGTCCGACCTGCGGCGTCCCGGCCTGCAGGCCACACCGGCCGAGAAGCTGGCACTGAACAATGCCCTGGCCCGGAACGCGGAAATGACGGAGGCGGTGGACCTGTCCTGGAAGCTGCTCTCCAATATCCGCACCAACCCCTTCAACGAGATGGAATACTCGGTGCCCGCGGCAGTGGGCGCAGACTGCGTGCGGGAGATTCTTCGCACTATTCATGACCAGGCCATCGACGTGGCCTTCCCGCTGGAGTTCCGCTACGTCAGCCCGGAAGATCCCTGGCTCAGCATGGCCTACGGCGACGAACCCCACGCCACCATCTCCATACACCGCACGGCCAGCGCGGACTACCGCCCCTACTTCGACATCATCGAACCCATCTTCTGGAAATACGGCGGCCGCCCGCACTGGGGCAAGATACACAGCCTGGGTTACGAACAGCTCAGGGAACTGTATCCCCGCTACCGGGACTTCATGGAAATTCGGGAGTCACTGGATCCCGATGGCAGGCTGTTGAACGCACACCTGAGGCAGTTGTTTAACGCCTGAAACACAGGCACACGACGCTTGTCCGCGCGCTAGTCTTCCGTTTCCACGATCGCCTTCCACAGGCGGCGTGAGGTGACCATCTGCACCAGCAAGGCGCCATTGGCAAACACCATGGCGGTGAGCGCGATCCAGTCCGGACTGCGCAAGGCGGTATACAGGATGCCGAAAATAATCAGCAGGAAGATATTGGAAAAAGCCCAGATGAAATCACGCCAGGTGGCGGGAGAACGCCCGCGGAAGAAGGCGGCGTTTTCGATTTACAGTCGCGCGCGCCTGAAAGTGATATGGGCCACCGTGTTACCGAACAGGAAGATCCCCGCCAGGGCATAGAGCCACAACGCGTCGAAGTCTGGACCGATCAGGCTGACGAGAGAGAATTCCAGCAGGCCAATCACGAAGGGCAGCAACATGTCCCGCATGGTAGGGCGCCAGGTGAACCCCAATACCAGGGTCGAATACAGCACCCATACCTGCAGAATGCCCAGCATGGTGACGGAGATACTGCCCCAGGCCACGATGGCTTGCAGGTCCCACTGCCACAGCTAGTCTCCATCTAGGACCTTACCCCACAGCAGCTCCAGCGCCAGGGCCTGGATGATACTGATCAGGGTCAGCAGTATCACCGGGAACTGAGTCATTACCCTGTCGCGCATCCTGCTACTCATACCCGTTCCCGTCCTTACTCCACCGGAAAGTTGAAGAAGGTAGTCGGGTACGGCTCATCGGCCAGGGTGAAGTGCCACCATTCCGTGGTAATCGGATTGAAACCGTGCCTGGCCATGGCGCTGCGCAGTAGCGCGCGGTTGGCGCGTTGTTCGGCACTGATCTCCGTGTACGCTCCCCAGGAACTCAGGTCGAAGTAGTCCCAGGGCGTTCCCATATCCAGCTCCTCGCCCGTGGCAAGATCGACGATGGTCAGATCCACGGTGGAACCACGGGAGTGACCCGAACGCGCTGCAATATAGCCATCCCGAAACAGGTTGCGCTTGTCGACCAGCGGGTAGTAGCGGGTTTTCATGCGTGTGTCACTGATATCCTTGGCCCAGCGCACGAAGTGGTTCACTGCCTGCTGTGGCCGGTAGGCATCGAACAGCTTCAGGCCCAGGCCGAACGCCTCCAGGTCGGCCGCCACGCCGAGCAGCGCCGCGTAGGCAGCGCCACTCATATAGACGCGCGGCGCGCGATAGCCATCGATGCGCTCACCCACGAAATTGTCTGAGCTGTAGTAGCGCACGTCCGTGGTGATGCGAGGATCGTCCACCACGACGAAATCGACAGGGACCGTATCGACGTCGAGGGCGCCACAGGCCATGAGCGCGAGACTCACTCCCAGCGCCAGTGTCCGCAGACAGTGCTTTATGAGGCGATGAACACACATGGGTTCGCAGTGTAAGCCATAATGCCAGGGAATACATGGTCGCGGTCCGCTTGCCTGGCAGGAATCCCGGAATCAGCGGAAAGCGCTCGCCTGGCACCTCATACCTGGAACCTCATACCTAGTACCCCCTAGGCAAACACTCTAGAATGGCCGATTTGGCCGCTGATCCGGCGACGCGTCAGTCGAGCAGCACAAGCGGAGTGATGTGATGAAGACCATGGGCCTGCTGGGCGGCATGAGCTGGCAATCCACCAACACCTACTATGCCCTGTTGAACCAGGGCATCGGGGCCGCGCTCGGGGGGCTGCATTCCGCGCGCCTGCTGCTGTACAGCGTGGATTTCGACGAGATCGAGAAGCTGCAGCATGCTGGCCAATGGGCGCAGATGGGTGAGTTGCTGGCGGCGGCCGCACAGCGGGTGGAGGCCGGCGGCGCCGACTTCCTGATGATCTGCACGAACACCATGCACAAGGTAGCACCCCAGGTAGAAGCCGCGATTTCTATCCCTCTGCTGCATCTGGCCGATTCCACGGGCCAGCGCCTGCAGGATGACGGTATCACCCAAGTAGGCTTGTTAGGTACCCGCTTCACCATGGAACAGGACTTCTACAAGCAGCGCATCGTGGACAAGTTTGGTATCGAGGTGATCGTGCCCGAGACCGAAGACATCGAAATCGTGCACAAAGTGATCTACGATGAGCTCTGTCTGGGCACCATCAAGGATGACTCACGGGATGCCTATCTGGCGGTGATCGATCGCCTGCAGGACCGGGGCGCACAGGCAGTCATTCTGGGTTGCACGGAAATCGCCATGCTGGTGGAACAGTCCCATAGCCGCATGCCCCTGTACGACACCACCACCATTCATTGCGAAGAAGCTGTTAAGCTGGCTCTCGCTGAGTAAACGAATAGACGGACGTCATCATGCTGGAAACACTGGGCGTAGCCCTGGCCACCCTGTTTGCCACCATTGGCCCCCTGAATGCGGCCACGGTGTTCGCCGGCCTGACATCCGGTTCACCGGCCACCCGCCGGCGCCAGATGGCGGTGCGCGGCACCACGGTGGCCACCTCCATCCTGCTGGTATTCGCCCTAGTGGGCGAAGTGCTGCTGGCGGGGCTGGGCATTTCCCTGGCAGCCCTGCGCACGGCGGGGGGCATCCTGTTGTTAATGGTAGGCATCGACCTGGTATTCGCACGCCACTCGGCGGTCACTTCCACCACCGACGAGGAAGAGGAAGAGGCCCGGGGCAAACAGGACATCTCGGTGTTCCCGCTGGCCACACCGCTCATCGCCGGACCCGGTTCCATGGGCGCCTCGGTGCTGTTGATGGCGAACGCCGGTGACGACCTGTTGCGGCAGGTGGCGGTGATACTCAGCCTGTTCCTCATCATGGCGCTCACCCTGACCATGATGTTGTTGTCCAGCCAGATCAATCGCCTCATCGGCACCACGGGCATGCAAGTGATTGAACGGGTCATGGGTGTACTATTGTCGGCACTGGCCATCCAGTTCATGTTCGACGGCATCGCCCAGAGTGGCCTGCTGGCCGTCGGTTGATGCAGGGTGTAGACTCGGGGAAAAACGCCCAGGAGTCGCACCATGTCCAATGCCAATGACCACTCCCCTGCCGCTCGCACCTCTGCCAATCACTCGCCTTCCAGACGCCGCTTCCTGCAGTCTTCGCTGCAAACCACCGGTGCAGGCGCGGCCGCACTGTTGGCCCCCGGCGTCGTGAGTGGTTATACCGCCCAGGAGCTGCAGTCATTCTATGTGGATGGCGAGATGCAGCGGAACCTATCGAAATGGGAACTGGACACCCCGGCCCTGTGCGTGGACCTGGATCTGCTGGATGCCAACATCAACACCATGCAGACTACCCTGACCAGTAATGGCATCGCCAGCCGCCCGCATGCCAAGACCCACAAGACGCCGATTATCGCCCACAAGCAATTGGAAACAGGCTCCGTGGGTATCTGCGCGGCCAAGGTGAGCGAGGCGGAAGTCATGTTCCAGAACGGCATCAATGACATCCTGCTCACTACCACCAATGTCACCCCCACCAAGATCCGTCGCGCCATGAACCTGCGCGCAGCCTGCCCCGGCTTCATCCAGGCCACCGATGCACCAGAGAATGCCCGCCTCCTGTCGGAAGCGGCCCAGGCATTGGGTATCACCGCCGATGTGGTCGTGGACGTGGACCCGGGGGGGAATCGCACCGGCATCACCCCCGGTCAGCCAGCCCTGGCCCTCGCGCAACTTGTTGACCAGTTGCCAGGTCTCACATTAAGGGGCCTGCTTTGCTACGACGGTGGCTCGCAACACGTGAAGGGTTTCGCCGCACGCCGTGACCAGACCCTGGGCAGACTCGTTGCCGCCACAGAAACCTTCGACCTGTTCAATGGCAGCGGCCTTTCCACCGAGATTTTCAGCGGCGGCGGCACCGGCAGCTACAACATCGACCATGCCACCCGCGGGCTCACCGATGTGCAGGTGGGCAGTTATGTCTTCATGGACGCGCAGTACATCGATATTGGTGGCGAATCAGACGAGGAAGTCTACTCCGACTTCGCGCCCTCCCTCACCATCCTAACCACGGTGCTCAATGACCAGTATGCCGGACGCTGCACCACCGATGCCGGCGCCAAGGCCTGCACCATCAACCAGCCCTGGCCACGGGTCAAGGGTGAAACCGGCATGAGCTACAGCTCCGGTTCCGATGAATTCGGCACCCTGCGATATGAAAACAACGCGTCGCGCACTTACAAGGTTGGCGACAAACTGGAACTCATCGTTTCCCATTGCGACCCGGTGGTTAACCTGTATAACCAGATGGTTGCAATCCGCAACGACCGGGTGGAGGCCGTATGGCCCATCGCTGCCCGTGGCATGTCGGCCTGATCGCTAACACGGTATCGACCTCTTGCAGTCGCAGAGCAAGCTGGCCACAACCACTTGGCAAAACACCGCCCCATGAGTGCGCCGACCATTCGCCGGGAAAATCCCGCCGACATCGATGCGATCCACGGGATCAATGCCGCCGCGTTCGACTCCTCCGCCGAGGCACGATTGGTAGACAGATTGCGCACCGTGGCCCGGCCACGTATTGAGCTTTCCCGGGGGCTGGCATACTCTTGCCCGCGAAGGGTCAGGAATCGGCCCGTCAGGCTGGATTAAAAAAGTCTGGCCAGAACCCAACAAGAACAAGACAAGAAGAGCACAAGAAAAGGGGATCCACTTTGATATTCAAGAGCGATCGAGCGGATGTAGAACTACCGGCTACCGACCTGAACAGCGTGGTAATGCGCCATGCCGAAACCCTGGCGGACGAACCCGCGCTCATCGACGGCACCAGTGGCCGCACCCTCACCTACGGCCAGCTCAACACCCAGATCACGCAGTTCGCCACCGGCCTGCAACAACGGGGCTTCGGCAAGGGCGATGTCATGGCCGTGTTCTGCCCCAATTGCCCCGAGTATGCCGTGATATTCCTGGGCGTCGCCAAGGCCGGCGGCGTCAACACCACGGTGAACTCGCTCTACAGTGAGCAAGACCTCGTCCACCAGTTCACCGATTCCCACGCCCGCTTCCTGATTACCATTCCCCAGTTCCTCGATCGCGCCATTCCAGCCGCGCAGCAGGCAGGCATCGAAGAAATCTTCGTGCTGGGTGAAGCCGAAGGCTGCACCGCTTTCGCAGAACTGTTGAACAACGACGGTAATTTACAGCCTGTCGATATCGATCCCCAGAAAGACCTGGTGGCCCTGCCCTATTCGAGCGGCACCACCGGCCTGTCCAAGGGCGTCATGCTCACCCACGCCAACCTCATCGCCAATATGGTACTGACCTCCCAGATGAATCTGGTGAAAGAAGGCGACCGCATGATTGGCGTCCTGCCCTTCTTTCATATCTACGGCATGGTGCTCATCCTGAACCTGGCCATCTACCGCGGCGTGCCCCTGGTGACCATTCCGCGCTTCGACCTGGAACTGTTCCTGGACGTCATCCAGAACTACAAAATCACCAGCCTCAACCTGGTGCCACCGCTGATACTGGCGCTGGCCAAGCAACCCATCGTGGACAACTACGACCTGTCCAGCGTCCGCATCATCGGTTCCGGCGCCGCACCCCTGGGCCAGGAACTGGAAAAGGCCTGTTCCTATCGCCTGGGCTGCGATATGTACCAGGGTTACGGACTCACCGAGTGTGCTGGCGCGTCCCATGTGAATATCGCGCCGGTACCCCCGGAGAAGCTGGGTTCGGTTGGCCCCGTCATCCCCAACACGGAATCGAAACTCGTGGACCCTGAAACCGGCGCCGAACTCGGACCAAACGCGCGCGGCGAAGTCTGCATTCGTGGCCCCCACATCATGGTGGGCTATCTCAATAACGAGGAAGCCACCCGGGGGTGCATCGACGAGGACGGCTGGTTCCACACCGGTGACATCGGCTACGCCGATGAAGACGGCTACTTCTACATCGTCGACCGGGTGAAGGAACTGATCAAGTACAAGGGCTACCAGGTCGCGCCGGCGGAACTGGAAGCGCTGCTGGTGAGCCATCCTGCCATCGCCGATGCCGCCGTAATCCCCAGCCCCAGCGAGGAGGCGGGAGAAGTGCCCAAGGCCTTCGTGGTGCTCAAGGGTGATATTACAGCGGAAGCGATACTTGAATTCGTTGCAGGAGAGGTGGCGCCCCACAAGAAGGTGCGACTGATCGAGATCGTGGACCAGATTCCCAAGTCAGCCTCCGGCAAGATCCTGCGCCGGGTCCTGGTCGACCAGGAGCGGGAACGGCTGAAAGCCGCTGGCTGACGCTGATCGCGCAGCAATGCGCTCTGACCACCGTCCGTCCACCGGGCGCATTGCTGTTTCCATAGAAGCCGCCACTGCCTCCGCCAGATCAGCCACTAACAGACTTCGTGCTGCACTACTCAGTGAGCCACGTTGCCTTGCCTGAAAATCGATCAAAGGAGAGTCGCTATGGATCCAGCTACTGCCACCGCCGCCATCAACTGGTTATCTGTCCTCATCGCCGCCGTCTCGGCCTTCATGGTGGGAGGCCTCTGGTACGGCCCCCTGTTCGGCAAGGCCTGGGCCGAGGGCTTCAGCTTCACCGAGGACTATCTCGCTACCCGCAATATGCCCAGGGTGTTTGCCGTCTGATTTCTGCTTTCCTTCATCGCCGCCATCAATTTCGACATGTTCATCGGCGCTGACGCCACCTCCGCATTCGGCGTCTGCGCCGGCTTCGCCGCAGGCTTCGGCTGGGTGGCAGCTTTTCTTGGCATTCTCTACCTGTTCGAGAAACGCTCCCTCAAGGTCTTCCTGATCAATGGCGGTTATTGCGTGGTTGCACTTACTGTCATGGGCGCCATATTAGGTGCCCTGTAGCCCGCTGGGTCCCGTAATCGATATAGCGGATGTTTAAGATACTAATCCGGGCCACCGATTCGCTTGAATCGTTTTTTTCAACACGTCTCATCGAAGCATTAAGATAAGGGCTAGCTTGAAACGCCAGTCTCTCCCAACTCTGAACCCAAAACCAACTAACAACCAAAGTAAAAATGCCCCAAATCTCGCTAACAGCTATAATTCGCCCTCCAAGAAA
>JAYPVK010000024.1:17870-29850 GCA_038134565.1 Pseudomonadales bacterium
GGGCTACTGGGACCGGAAGCGGCATGGATGCCGCTTCCAAGCCCCCAGGGATGGGTTTACGGCGTGGCACAGTAGCCCCGACTCCACTCTCTCCTTACTCGAATCCTGACCAACCAAAATAGGCATAGCCCGGCAACCCAAACCGTCTCTCCCGACTCTTAACCTCTATCACAAACAAAATTACAAATAACTAATAACGCTACAAAGTAAAAATGCCCCAAATCTCGCTAACAGCTATAATTCGCCCTCCAAGAAAACACCAGGCAATCGCCAAAGCGATAAATGGAAAAACCACATGGCTTCAAGTCACAAAGTAGGATTCGTATCCCTGGGCTGCCCCAAGGCGCTGGTAGATTCTGAACGTATCCTCACTCAGCTGCGCATCGAAGGTTATGAAGTCGTGCCGACTTATGAAGATGCGGATATCGTAGTGGTGAATACCTGCGGATTTATCGATAGCGCGAAGCAGGAGTCGCTGAATACCATCGGAGAGGCACTGCAGGAGAACGGCAAGGTGCTGGTAACCGGGTGTATGGGCGCGCAGGCCGAGAGCATTACCCAGGTGCACCCGAATGTGCTAGGGGTTACCGGACCCCATGCCTACGAGGCCGTGGTGTCCCAGGTGCATGAGCATGTACCGCCGCCCCGGGGGCATGACCCGTTCGTCGACCTCGTGCCACCACAGGGCGTGAAGCTCACCCCGCGGCATTATGCATACCTGAAGATTTCCGAGGGCTGCAATCACCGTTGCAGCTTCTGCATCATACCGTCCATGCGTGGCGACCTGGTGAGCCGGCCCGTGGGTGAGGTGCTGGACGAAGCAGAACGCCTGGCCAGGGCCGGGGTGAAAGAGTTGCTGGTGGTGTCCCAGGACACCAGCGCCTATGGCGTGGACATCAAGTACCAGACCGGGTTCTGGCAGGGTCGGCCGGTGAAGGCCAACATGCAGGGCCTGAGCGAGGCGTTAAGCGAATTGGGCATCTGGGTGCGGTTGCACTACGTGTATCCCTATCCTCATGTGGATAACATCATCCCGCTCATGGCCGAAGGCAAGATACTGCCCTACCTGGACATCCCGTTTCAGCACGCCAGTATCCCCGTTCTCAAGGCCATGCGACGACCTGCCGCCACGGAGAAGTCCCTGGAACGCATTCAGCGCTGGCGTGCGCAGTGCCCCGAGCTGACCTTGCGCAGCACGTTCATCGTGGGCTTCCCAGGTGAGACCGATGCAGACATTGAGCAATTGCTGGAGTTCCTGGAGCAGGCGCAGCTGGATCGGGTCGGTTGTTTCCAGTATTCGCCGGTGGAAGGCGCTACCGCGAATGCCCTGCCAGATCCCGTGCCGGATGAAGTGAAACAGGTGCGCTGGGAGCGCTTCATGGAGACCCAGCAAGCCATCAGCAGCGAGCGCCTGGCACTGAAGGTTGGCAAGGAGATCGACGTCATCATCGACGAGGTGAATGATGAAGGCCTGATCGGGCGCTCCAGTGCCGATGCACCGGAGATTGATGGACTGGTTTATCTTGCCCTGGCCGAAGGCGTCAATGTGGGCGACATGGTACGCGCGAGAATAGACGATTCCGATGAATATGATCTCTATGGCGAGCTTGTCCGATGAGCGACGCGGTGAACGAGGTCAAGCCGGGCATACTGAGGACACCGGACGCGTGTTTCGAGAACCTGCCCGGCTTCGAGTTTGCCCCTAATTACGTCGAAATAAACGACTACCGCATGCACTACCTGGACGAAGGGTCCGGCGAAGCGGTGTTGATGCTGCACGGTGAACCCACATGGAGTTACCTGTACCGCAAGATGATTCCACCGCTTGTGGAAGCCGGCTATCGCACTATCGTGCCCGACCTGATCGGTTTCGGTCGCTCGGACAAACCGACTGAGATTGCGACACACAGTTACGCCTTTCATGTCGACAATATCAGCCGCTTCCTGGTGGCGCTGGATCTTCGCGACCTGACGCTTGTGTGCCAGGACTGGGGCAGCCTGATCGGTCTGCGGGTTGCCGCCGAAAATCCCGAGCGCTTCGCTCGCATCGTGCTCGCCAATGGTGGTCTCCCCACCGGGGACCATGGTCGCACCGATGCCTTTATGAAGTGGCGGACGGCAGTGGAGAAGATGCAGGCCAGCGGCTATATGCCGGTAGGCAAGATCATTTCCCGCGATCCCGCCAATCCCGATTCAGAACCCAAATTCGGACCTGATATCATGGCCGCCTACGAGGCGCCCTTCCCTAACGGTAAGTATATGGCCGGCCCACTGGCAATGCCGCTGCTGGTTCCCATATCACCGGACAACCCGGCCACCGAAGCCAATCGCGCAGCCTGGGAAGTACTCAAGCAATGGGAGAAGCCCTTTCTCACCGCATTTAGCGATGGCGACCCGATTACCGCGGGCGGAGAAAAAGTATTTCGCAAGCTGGTGCCCGGCGCCCACCATGACCAGCACGTCACGATCGAGGGTGCCTACCATTTCCTGCAGGAAGATCGCGGCGAGGAATTCGCCACCGAGATCATCCGCTTCATGAAGGCCAACCCACTGTAGCCTGGCACATTTTTTTGTGGGCAAAAAAAAGGCTGACAGGTGTCAGCCTTAAGCGCTAATAGGATCATTAGCATGGGCCAGGCGGGAAAGGGAGTCGCCTGGAAGGATGGATCAGCAATAACAATCTCAGGAGTGATTGAAACTTTCACATACTAACGACGCCTCCGCCAGGTTGGATCACCCTGTTCACCAAAATATTTGTGTCTGGAATCATCCGTACCCATTGAGCTGCACAAGTGCGCATTCGGCTGAATGGCAGGCCTGCTGTTACTCTGGGCCTACTCCGCTGCACCGAATCCAGGGTGCGGGCTTGAGGTCCGGGGGAGCAACAAAAAAGGCCAACTTGTGGCTGGCCTTTTTGCTCATGAACGAATCATGCGCATTACCGGGAGTGCATCACTGCGCCTTACTGAGGCAATACCACCTTGTCGATAACGTGGATCACACCGTTATCCGTTTCGATGTCGGCGGCGACTACATTGGCACCATCCACGGTCACACCGTTTGTGGCGTCAACGCTCAGGGATGAACCCTGTACGCTCTCGACCTGCAGCGTCTGCCCCGCAATATCGGTGGACATCACCTTGCCGGGGATGACATGGTAGGTGAGCACGGCAACCAGTTGTTCCAGGTTCTCCGGCTGCAACAGCGTCTCCACGGTACCCTCGGGCAGCGCAGCGAAAGCCTCATCTGTGGGCGCGAAGACGGTGAAAGGGCCTTCACCCTTGAGAGTTTCAACCAGACCTGCGGCCTGCACCGCGGCTACCAGCGTGTTGAACTGACCGGCAGATACAGCGGTGTCCACAATATCCTGTGCCCGCACCTGGATGCTGGAGACAAGTAAAGGCAGTGCGGCAAAAACAGCGATAGCAGTGTGTCGAATTCGGGACATTATCGTCCTCCTGATAAAAATATAAAATTAGGAAAGTTACTTACAGCGCTTTCAACAACGGCCAAGTGAGACAATTGGTTCAAAATTTTTTAATGAAACGACACAATTTTTCCGAAAGCTGCAAAAATGACCTAATCGATAGTTTTTTTGAATCCGAATTTATCTATAACGCGTACCCAACTGATTAGACTGCAGCAAAAACGCACAAGAGCAACCAAGCATGGCGACAGACACTATTCTTATTACCGGCGCCTCGGGCTTCATCGGCTCGGCGCTTGCCCGCGCGCTGCAACAGGATGGCTTCAGGGTCTTCGCACTCGATCGCGTCGATCCGCAGAGTCCGTTTTATTACGACAGCGAACGTAACACGGTAAGACTCGACGAGGAGACACCACTACGTGCGGTGATAAACCTCGCCGGGGCCAATATCGCGGACGGGCGCTGGAGTCCGCAACGGAAGGAAACCATCTGGAATAGTCGGGTCGAACTCACCCGGGCACTCAGCGAAGCACTAGCCAGGCTGCCACAGAAGCCTGAGGTGCTTCTGTCCGCGTCCGCCATCGGCTACTACGGTAATCAGTGCAACACGGCCACCGACGAATTCGGAAACCCCGGGACGGACTTCCTGGCAGATCTCTCGGTGGCCTGGGAATCCGCCACCCAGGCAGCAAGTGACGCCGGTATTCGGGTGGTGTGGATGCGCTTCGGCCTGGTACTGGCGGCACATGGCGGTGTCCTGAAGAAGCTGGTATTACCCTTGCGCGCAGCGGTGGTCGGGAGAGTGGGCGACGGCCAGCACCTGCAGCCCTGGATCGCCTTGAGCGACCTGATTCGTCTCATCAAACAACTTCTGGCAGAGCAGGACTTCTCCGGCCCGATCAACCTGGTCGCCCCTGAGCCGACAACGAATGCGGAATTCTCCTCGGCGATGGCGCGGACGCTCAGGCGGCCGCAATTGCCCTCTCTGCCAGCCGCAGTGACCCGCATGCTGTTTGGCGAAATGGCCGATGCAGCCTTACTCGCCTCAAGTCATATCATCAGTTCGCGGCAACAGGAGCTGGCTGCCACTTTGGCGTATCCCACCCTCGACGGCGCACTCACGGCGATCTACGCTACCCCCACTTCTGATACGGAGTAAACGCGACCCATACCGAAGCCGTAGCCGCGCACCACTCAGGTCTCATCGACGGCCTGCATTGATCGGATTGTAAATTCCGCGGAAGCCGGTTTCTCAACTCTCACCATTGTCTCTGGAGATCTCGATCAGCTGCAGAATCTCCCCATCGGGCAGACTGCGCAGGGTGGTTCGATCCAGAATGGTTTCCTCGCCGTTGGGATACGTCCCCAGGAACTGGACGAACTCGCCGTGTTCAGCGGCCACCAGTTCCTTCTCCTTGGTGCCACCGGGAGAGAGTGCCTGCCCGGTGATCCAGAGCTGTTTCAGTTTCCCGCTCGCCGGATCCACATAAAACACACTGATACCCACACCGCCGCCGCTGCCCTGCCACTGCTCCTGCACGATACAGCCGTTGAGCATGCTGTAGATAGTGTTGCTGCCCAGCAACTCACCGGCATCGTCCTCAACCTGCCACTCGCCAAACCAGAAGTCCAGCAGGGCCAATTCCGGATTGGTACTGCATCCCAACTGCCCTGAGGAAGGGAAAGACAGCAAGGCACTGGCCAGTAACAGGAATAAAGCTGCAGTCGGTTTTCCCACGCCATTCTCCGAAGTAATTCACTGGATCATTTCAGAGGCCGCTAGCGGTAGCAAGCCCTACTTGTCGAATGCACACAGAGGCCCCGCTCTGTGAACCACCCTCTTCCTGGCCCTGTATTCAGTGGCAATTGCGAAGGAAACCGGGCCGATGTACGTAGAAAAGAGGAATGGTAGTGCTATGATAAAAACTCAGCAGATAGAGGCCCAGCCCATGCGAATTCCATCCCTTCCCTTCGCCCTGATTCTTGCCCTGGGCACGACTGCGTCCGTCGCCGATACCCGGGACAACGCGATCACCCTCTTCCAGTTCGCCGAACAGAACTTCCCTGAATTACTGAATCCACCTGGCCCGGAGATACAGGAGATTCAGGGATTCTATGTGCGCTTCTATGCCGGCGCCGGCATCTACCTTGGTGTGCAGGGGGACAATGTCTGGGCGGTGGGCGGTCCACTGGGTGAACAACTGGATATGGTGGGTAAACTGGAGGCCTTCATCAGCGTGCAGCCTTCGGATATCAGCGACAGCCTGCTTAGCAATCGCCGTCCCTATTGCACCTACTATGCCGAAGACCGCTTCGCCGCCGTGCGCGATGTCACCCGCAACACGCTGTTCAACGGCTCGCTCAGCATCACGGTCGAAGGCAACGAATGCGTATTCACGTCCAACAATATCCCGAACCACGATTTCAATGATTCCTCAGCCGCCTTCGCCACCAATGTAGCCGAGGTATCCACCGAGGTGCGCCTGCCCATCGAGCCAGCCTTCGCCGACAACGTGACCGAGCTCTCCCTGACCACAGACAACGCCATCTTCCTCAACGGCGTCAAGCTCGACCTGTTCGCTGCCGCCTGCTACAACGTGGGCGATGAGAAAATCGGGTGTAACGACATCAACCAGCCCTGGCGATTCGATCCACTCCACCCCGGCAATCAATTCGGTACCGACCGGCACAACGCCCACACCCAACCCACCGGCGCCTACCATTACCACGGCAACCCGGAAGCCCTGTTCGACCAGGAGCCCAATACCGAATCACCCGTAATCGGATTCGCCGCCGATGGCTTCCCCATCTTCGGCAGTTTCATCGATGACAACGGCACCGTGCGGGCAGCCACCAGCAGCTACCAGTTGCGATCCGGCAACCGGCCGCAGAGCGCAAACGATCCGGGCGGTGCCTACAATGGCACTTACCGTGATGACTACGAATACGTGGCGGGAAGCGGCGATCTCGACGAATGCAATGGCATGATGTGGAAAGGGTCCTACGGCTACTACGTCATCAACGAATTCCCCTGGGTGATGAATTGCTACAAGGGAACCCCGCACGAATCCTTCAACAAATCAGCTGGCGGAGGTGGCATGAACAACCCCGGCAACCCTCCGCCCGGCTCCTAGTCTCAAAGTTCATTCCAGACACTACCCAGCTAGCAAGCTGCGCCACCACACAAGCAAGCGGGCTGACCTGGCGTGCTGCGGTAAGCCCGCCCGCTTGCGACAACAGAACTCACACCACCAGTAACAACGCAGCTACAGCAAAAAATTACACACCATCATAATCACCGCCATAACCACCACAAACAGCCCCTGAATAAGCGAAGCCACCATACTGTGTTCAGAAAACAGATTGGCGGCAATGAGCAAGGCAGTCAGCGCGATCATAATCAACACCGCCGCTGGCCAGGCATTACTGGCATCGGCCAGCGCGACAATCCAGGCCAGGAAGAATGTGCCAGTCAATTTCAACACCATGCCCACGACCGGCTGGGAGCTGGCGTCACCGATTTCCACTCCCACCCCCTCAGACCACTGCTTACCGAACAACATGGGCGAATACCACACGCCGCCCAGGAAAAAGCAGATTACCGTACTGACGCCAACCGCCCACCAGCTGATACCCGTCGTGATTGCGTCCATCGCACTCTCCAGAATTTGATCGTGTTTTTGTTGGAGCTGGCTACTTGGAGCCAGTCTGCATCCATAGTGCCCAAGACCCGCCGCAGCGGTCAATCACACGCTGGAAGGCTCAGGAAAAACAGCGTAATCTCGGATGACTGATTATTATCCACGAGGCCAGCCATGCATCGAGTCTACGCCAAATTCGCCACGTCACTCTCTATCACCCTCGCTCTGCTTGCATCGGTGCTGCCTGCCAGTGCACTGGGACAAGGCTTCTCCGGCTTCAAGGCAGAAGCGGTGGATGCCGTGGACGCGCAGGGCAAGTTGGTGCAGGAGATCGTGGATAGTCTGTTCTCATTTTCCGAATTGGGTTTCCAGGAATTTGAGACGCAACGCTATCTGGCAGAAATACTCGAAGCCAACGACTTCGAAGTTGAACTGGGCGTAGCTGGAATTCCCTCTGCCTGGTGGGCTACCTGGGGCAGCGGCGAGCCGGTGATCGCGCTGGGTTCCGACGTGGACGGCATACCCCGCGCATCGCAGATGCCGGGCGTGGCCTACCGTGAACCCATGATCGAGGGTGCACCGGGACATGGCGAGGGCCATAACTCCGGGCAGGCCGTAAACATCGTCGCGGCACTGGCGGTCAAGGACATCATGGAGCGCGAGAATCTGCCCGGCACCATCGTGATCTGGCCCGGCATTGCCGAGGAGTTACTGGGCACCAAGGCCTGGTATGCCCGCGACGGCATGTTCGAAGGGGTGGATGCGGTGTTGTTCACCCACGTCTCCAATAACCTCAGTGTGAGCTGGGGTCGAGCCCGGGGCACTGGCCTGGTTTCTGTGGAGTTCATGTTTGATGGCGTCGCGGCACACGGTGCCGGCGATCCCTGGCAGGGACGCAGCGCTCTGGACGCGGTGGAACTGACCAATATTGCCTGGAACTATCGCCGCGAGCACCTGCATCCCTTGCAACGCTCCCACTATGTCATCAGCAATGGCGGCGACCAGCCCAATGTTGTGCCCTCCTACGCCAGTGTCTGGTACTTCATCCGGGAAGTCACCGCCGACGGCATCCGGGAAAATTACGAAACCCTGCAGAACATCGCGCGCGGCGCCTCCCTGATGACCGATACCCAGATGTCACAACGGGTGGTAGGTGCCGCCTATCCACGACACTTCAACAAGCCCATCGCCGAGGCCATGTATGCCAACATCCAGCAGGTGGGTCTGCCAAGCTGGTCCGAGGACGATCAGCAGTTTGCCATGGCCTTGCAGGAACTGATGGGGGCTGACGAACCTGACGGTCTGGCAACAGAACTGTCTGAACTGGGTGTTGACCTGCAGGAACCCATATCCGGAGGCTCCGACGATATCGGCGATGTCAGCTGGAATGTGCCAACTGTCACTTTGCGATACCCTTCCAATGTGCGCGGACTCCAGGGCCACCACTGGTCCAGCGCCATGGCCATGGCGACGCCGATTGCCCACAAGGGAGCGGTCGCCGGCGCCAAGGTCATTGCCACCACCATGCTGGACCTGATCCAGAGTGAGACCCTGGTGGAGGAGGCCCAGGCCTATTTCGATGATGTGCACACGGCCGATGAGCAATACGTACCCTTCATCGGCCCCGACGATCCACCGGCAATCGAGAAGAACGCCGACATCATGGAAGAATTCCGCCCGCAACTGGAGGCCCTGTATTACGACCCCAGTCGCTTCGAGACCTACCTGGATCAACTGGGCATCGACTATCCGCAACTCGAACCCGGCTTTATTCAGCGCAGATAGGTCAGCGCAAATAGACCCACAGGGCTCAGCCCGCTTGGCTGAGCCCCCTGAGAATACCTGACAAACGTGCGTCATCTCTTCTTGATACTGGGACTCGTCATGGCCGGCACACTCGCTGCCCAGCCCGAGCTTGAACTCGTCGATCCCTCACTGGAACCTGGCCTAAGGCATCGTGAACCGAGGGTCCTCGCCCCCACGCTCGCCCCGGAAGAGCTGAACCGGGCGGTACTGAATCGCCTCATGCAGGAGATAGTCCACTCACCGGAGCGGACTGCAGAAATCCTGTCCATGAATGAGGCAGAATTGCAGAACACCACTATCTATCTCTCCAATGCGCGCAGCTTCATTAACAACAACGAGTCTGCCAATCTACGCGCCATGTGCCTGGCATGGAATGCCTCGACGGCAAGCGGGGATGCGCGAATAGCGGAAGCCCTGGACGCCTATAAACGCCGGCGCCAGTTCACCCTGGATTTCATCGCCCGCTATTACCTGGTGGTGATTGCCGATATCGAGAGTGCGCTGGATGCGCAGTCGCAGCGGCAGTTTCAGCGCTACATGGAAGACCGGCGAATGCGGATGGCTAACTCGGGGGCAACCAGCTTCGGCGCCGTGGTGGAAAATATCAGCAGCGGAAGAGAGACCGTGCAGTTTCACTGCCAGCGCCAGTAGCACTGCAGGCACTAGCAGCCCCTACAGCCCTAATATGCGATCCAGCAAGACTTCCATCAATGCCGCAGCGGCCCAGGCTAGTGGCACGATGAACGTATACACAAAGAAGCAACTGAACAGGGTGATATCCATGAGTCCAGACCACCGCCCCCACAATCAGTTATACACCTCTATTCCAACGGTGATCCACTTCCCGGTACTATGGCGTATTAGCGCCTGTCATTTATTCAAACCATCGGAGTTCACTTGACCGTCCTGAAACCCCTCATCGGAATCGCCGTCATTCTGCTAATCAGCGCTGGAATTGCCGTGGCCGGCAGCCAGGGCAGCGTCATGATAGGCGGCACCCCCCTGTTTCTGGGCTGTGCGACGGTAGGCTTCCTGTTGCACTGGCTGGTCTTCGTGCCCTCTTACCTGTTCCAGACGGAACATTTCTTCGACCTCACCGGCAGTATTTCCTATATCGCCACCGTGGCCCTGGCCCTGCTGGCCTACCCGGATATGGACCTGCGTGGGCAACTGATCTGCCTGATGATTGCCATCTGGGCAGCACGACTGGGAAGTTTCCTCTTCTTGCGAGTAAAGAAGGCAGGCAAGGACCGGCGCTTCGATGAGATCAAGACGAAATTCTTCCGCTTCGCCTTTACCTGGACCTTGGGCGGTGCCTGGGTATTTATCACAATGGCGGCGGGCCTGGCGGCGATAACATCCGCGGAGCAGAAGTACATGGGCGTATTGGGCTACCTGGGAGCAGCAATCTGGCTCGGCGGCTTCGCCATCGAAGTGGTGGCCGATAACCAGAAAACACGGTTTCGCAGCGATCCGGCCAACGCCGACAAGTTCATCACCACTGGTTTATGGTCCAGGTCGCGGCATCCGAACTATTTTGGCGAGATCGTGCTGTGGCTGGGCATTACCCTGATGGCCCTTCCGGTACTGAGTGGTTGGCAGTATGTGACCCTGATCTCCCCGCTCTTCGTCATCCTGTTACTCATGAAGATCAGCGGCGTGAAGTTGCTCGAGGAGAGCGGCCTGAAACGCTGGAAAGACGATCCCGCCTATCAGGCCTACCTGCACTCCACGCCAGTACTGATCCCAAGATTGTTTTGATCTGAGTGCAGCGCCAGCGCACTGGACTGCAGCAAGATTAAGGGTCCGACACCGCATCCATCATGTTCATAAAGTCATGCCGGGGATGCACAGCATTACCCACCTCCACATCCAGGATCTGTACGGCATCGGTAGCCGGATCATACACCGGCCAATCCGGCAGACCCGCCCCATTGGGATTGCCGGTGGCGGCAAAATTGAACCAGTAGTCGGCAATAGTGTCCGAGAGCGCGCGATCGGCGTCATCCCAGCCAATACCCACCACATCCAGGTTATCAAACACATAAGCCAATTCACCGGAATGGTAGGCACCGAAGCTGCGTTGTCCCCCGTCGTTGTTCAGGTCAGGCTGATCGGGCACATACAGGCGAAAGGCGGGCGGGTTACGGCTGAAATAATACACATAGGCTGGATCACCACGTTCACGCAGCGCCCTGCCCCAGTCACGCGCCGTGCGAATAAAACCGTTGTCACCCGCGATAGTCTTCTGTGCTAACAGCGGCGAATCCTGTACCAGTTCGGCATAGGCAGACTTTACCCGTGCCGCATTGGCACCGAAGCTGCGCTGCAGGTAACTGTCCAGTTGCGCTTCGCTAATCTCCGCCGCGGTATGCTGCAGCCCGAAATATTCATCCGCCAGCCCACCCATCATGGCAGGAATACGTTTATGGGTGGCCGCGGCAAACAGCCGCGCCGGGGAATCCGGAAGAACCCAGCCATCTACGATCGGACCATTGGGGCTGCCCTGTGCCACGATAGCCCGTGGCGGCAGGTCTCGCATGGCAGCCACCGCATACTCGCCACGTCCGGTTATGCCCAGCCCCGCCATGAAACGTTCGCCCCGGGCATGGGCGGAGTCTTCGCCCCCTTCCAACCCACGGGTGAGGTTCATGCAACCGCCGGAGGGCGATTGGCCAATGACCCTGTCGATCAAACCTTCGGTGAGCGGCGAGGCCATCAACAGGCAGACATCTTCACCTCCCGCGGACTGACCAAATATAGTGACCCGATCGGGGTCGCCGCCGAAACGGGCGATATTGTTCTGAATCCACTGCAGCGCATCCACCTGGTCCATCAATCCATAGTTACCGGATGCCTGCTGTTCCGATTCGGCGGTCAGGCCGGGATGGGCCAGGAAACCGAATGCGCCGAGTCGATAGTTTGCAGTGACCACCACCGCGCCTCGCTCCGCGAGCTGCGAACCATCGAATATCTGCGCGGCGGCATGGCCTGCGGTATTGCCGCCGCCATGGAACCACACCATGACCGGCAGGCGCTCACTGTCAGTTTCGGCAGCCGTGTAGACATTGAGATACAGACAATCCTCGGAACGAGTCAGGTTGCC
>JAYPVK010000024.1:29860-37348 GCA_038134565.1 Pseudomonadales bacterium
GTTCATGCCATTCTCGGCCTGCCAGCAAGCGGCTCCGGCCCGGTCGGCCACGCGCACCCCGGCGAATGGCAAGGGGTCGGCGGGTGGCTTCCAGCGCAGGTCGCCCACCGGAGCGGCGGCGAAGGCGATACCCTGAAAAACGGTCACGCCATCCACGTAGTCAGAAGCAACACCACGATAGACACCCGCTTCCGTATCGACCTGTTCCACGCTTGCCGCGTAGAGAGACCCCGTCAGGAGTGACAGTGTCATGCCGAGTCCCACGCTCAGTTTCTTCATTGTTATTCTCCTGTTATGGGCTTGATTGTCAGGCAGGAAAGGCCTGCAAAATCCGGATAGAGCCGCGCCGTTTACTGTGCGGGCTCGAAGCGCAACAAAGCACCCTGTTCTTCGTCAACGAGCAGGTAGAGATAACCATCCGGACCCTGCTTGACCGCACTGATGCGGGCGGCCAATTCCCGCAGCAGGCTCTCCCTGCGCACTTCCTGGCCACGGCTGTTAAATTCAACACGCTGTAGATGCCCCGTGCCGGGCACCCTGCCCTCCATCATCGATCCCACGAAGAGATTGCCTTGCCACTGAGGAAAGGCCTCACCGTCGTAGAACGCCATGCCCGAGGGCGCAATGGAAGGCCACCAGATAATTTCCGGGCTGCGAAACTCCGCTTGCTGCTGCGTGTCGCTCACCCAGTCGCCCCGGTACTGTCTGCTGTAGGAAACCAGCGGCCAGCCATAGTTGGCACCGGCATCGATGATATTGACCTCGTCACCGCCCTGGGGTCCGTTTTCTGCCGCCCACAGCGCGCCGGTCACGGGATGGAAATCGAGACCGATCTGGTTGCGATGGCCCAGCGAATAAACCTCTGGCAGGTAATCGCCGGATTCAATGAAAGGATTGCCGGCAGCCGGGGAACCGTCATCGTTGAGACGCAACAGCTTGCCATAGTGCACCGCCGGATCCTGGGCATAATCACCATAACCCGCATAGACGTAAGCACCACCGACACTCATAAACAGCGTCCCATCGTCGGCGAAGAGCAGCTTGGCGGCGGCGATGCCCCGGTCCAGCCCCTGCGCGACAAAGATTTCCTGCAGCTCTTCCAGGCGGTCTTCCCGCAGCCGCGCCCGCACCAGGGCCACAGTCTGTTCGGGCTCACCGTTTACCTGCAGGGGCTTGGTGTAGGTCAAGTAGACCAGGCTGTCATCCTCCGGATGCAGCGCCACCGACATTAATCCGGCCCTGAATACCTCGGCGTAGACGGGTGGCACACCGGGGATATCGCGCGCCAGCAGTTGTCCACCCCTCACCACACGCAACTTGCCGCTGTAACGCTCGGTAATCAGGATGTCGCCGTTGTCACGGAAGGCAAAGTCAAAAGGACTGGCCAGCTTGGTAGCGACGGGAACCAACCGCAAATCCGGGATGGCAAAACTGGAGACAGCGACGGGGCGCTGGGGAATCCGGGGGTTCGGACTGCTGGCACTCTGGGCCACGGCAAGCGCACAGCCACTCGTGAACAGCAGTGCCGCAATCAGTTGCCTGCTAAAGGATGAACGCTTCATCAGTGCCTGTGTCCGGGGCCGTTCACTGCAGCAACACCCTCGTAGTGCAGTTGCAACAGATCGCGCCCGAAATCGCCCTCGAAATCGCGCCACACCAGGTGTATGTGGTTCGCATCATTCTGCACATTGTCGTATTCGATGACAAAATTTGCGCCCTGTATCCTGTAGTAGTGTGGAGCACCGCGTTCGGTAGAGCCTATCCAGGTGAAGCGCAGGTCGGCGGTGCCTTCCTGACGCAATCGATTCATCCTCTCGCCGTACAGGGCTGAAGCCTGTACCGAGGCTACCTCGGTAATGAGATCGATGAGCAAGCCCTGCTGGCTTGCATTCAGGTCGCCAGCAGCGATACCTGACACATCGAAGCGACTGATATCGATATTGGCACCCGTAATAATGTCACGTGGCGCTTCTGCATCGAGAATCGCCTGGCTTGCCTGCTGCTCGGTCAGGGATTCGACAAGTCGGCGGGCAATATCTTCTTCTGCGGCAAGTACACGCAGACCCGCCTGGGAACCACTGAGCACCTGCGCCGGATTACTGCCGAAGAACTGGGGAGAGCTGGCGATACCCAGGCCGCGCACGAAAGTCCAGTTGAAGGCCAGGTGGTGCCCCTCATAGCGCAGCGCCCAGTTGTTATCCATGGCCGGCTCGCCAAACACGGTGAGATAGTAGTTATCGGGATCTCGCTCGAACCTGCCATCGACTTCGATTTCTTTCAGCACGGTCTCCAGATTGCGCACGGCCTCGGCCTGCGCGTAGCCCGATTCGCTGAAGAAATTCTGCAGCAAGGCATGGGCCGCTTGCAGCTGTTCCTCGGTCATGTCCCGAAACGCCGCACCATTTCGTTCGCGGGGAATAAAATGCCAATTGAAGCGTTCCTCATCGTCGAAATCGAACACGGCCTGATTGTGCTGTTCACGGGTCAGGCTATTCAGGAAATTCTCTGTGACTGCGATCATGCGCGTATTGAGTTCGAGGCGGGCATCCTGGGCCAGGAGCGCGGGGCTGAGAATAGCAGAAAGCACTAGCAGGCTTTTGAGGAGTTGCTTGCTGAACATGGACTTCCCTCTCGATCTTGTTCCGATCTTGTTCATTAGTACGTGCTCGCCGGATTATGCAGGGAACTGCTGTACCGGCACAGCATAAACCCGCCATCGGGGCAGGTCCAGCCTGCATGCCGTCCCAGCGGTTGTTCCCACGCCCCATTTCTGCGATAAAGAGCTTTTTTTAGACCGCAGCAAGGAATTCGCCATGAAAGCAGTGAGAGTAAAGGAATTTGGTGGCCCGGAAGTTCTGTCCTATGAGGAAGTAGACATTCCAACTCCCTCGGAGAACGAGGTACTGGTCAAGATAGAGTCAGCCGGTATCAACTACATCGACACCTACCAGCGAACCGGACTCTACCAGATTCCCCTGCCCGCCACCCTCGGCCTGGAAGGCGCCGGCATTGTCACTGAGACTGGCGATTCAGTTTCCCGTTTCAAGGTGGGTGACCATGTGGCGTATACCAATGTGGCGGGAGCCTATGCGGAATACGCGGCGGTGCCAGAGGACAAACTGGTTTCCATTCCCGACGGGGTATCTTTCGACGAAGGTGCCGCGGCCATGTTGCAGGGCTGCACCGCACACTACCTCTGCCAATCTACCTACAAGGTCAAAGCGGGCGACCGCTGTCTCGTCCATGCGGCTGCCGGCGGTGTCGGCCTGATACTGATCCAGATGATCAAGGACATGGGTGGATTTGTGATTGGCACCGTCTCCACTGAAGAGAAGGCCGAGTTGGCCAGGGAAGCGGGTGCCGACGAAGTGATTCTCTATACCGAGCAGGACTTCGAAGCGGAAGTGAAGCGGATAACCGACGGCGCGGGGGTTAACGTGGCCTACGATTCCGTGGGCAAGAGTACATTTGAGAAGAGCATCGACTGCCTGTCGCGCTTCGGCTACATGGTGCTTTACGGCAATGCCAGTGGCCCGGTTACCGAATTCAATCCGGCCACGCTGGGCCCGAAAGGATCCCTGTTCCTGACTCGCCCAACCCTGTTCGACTACCTGGCTACCCACGAGGATCTGGAATGGCGCAGCGGCGATGTCTTCAGGTGGATCGAAGAAGGCAAGCTGAACTTGCGCATCAAGCATTTCTACGCCTTGTCCGAGGCTCAGGATGCACACCGCGCACTCGAAGCCCGCAAGACTACCGGCAAAGTCATTCTGAAGCCCTGATCACACAGGCGCCTACAGTAAAACCTATAAAACCTTTTAGAGAAACCCTAGTTAGGGAGACCCTGCATGAAAGCTAAATTGATTCCGTTATTTCTTTTCTCCCTGCTCTGGACCAATGCAAGTGTTGCCCAGACCACCCTGGACTTCGGCCGCGGCGAAGTTCCCGTCACCATTCCCGATTCCTACGATGGCGCAACCGCCATGCCACTCATCGTCCTGTTGCACGGCTACACCTCCAGCGGCCAGGGGCAGGATAGCTACTTCCGGGTGAGCCCGCTGGCCGACGACTACGGTTTCCTGTTCGTGGCACCCGATGGCACGCGTGAATCCGGTGGCAACCAGAGCCGCTTTTGGAACGCCTCGACGGCTTGCTGCAACTTCTACGGCAGCGAAGTCGATGACAGTGCCTACATCCGTTCCATCATCGACCAGATGAAACAGCGCTACAACGTGGACGAAGACCGCGTCTACCTGATTGGCCACTCCAACGGTGGCTTCATGTCGTTCCGCATGGCTTATGACCATTCCGATACCATCGCGGCGATAGCCAGCCTGGCCGGCGCCAACCACATGGAACAGCGAGATCCGCCGCCGAACCCCGTACACATCCTGCAGATTCACGGCACGATTGATGAGACGATCCAGTTTCAGGGCGGGGATATCCGGGAAAACCGCTATCCCGGCGCCCTCGCCTCTGTGCGTCGTTGGGCAGGCTATAACGGCTGCGCCCAAAACGGCGTGGGCCGTGAAATTCGCGATCTCGAAGCCAGCCTCCCCGGTTATGAATCCGGCGTCCTGAAGTTCGAGATCGGCTGCAAGCGTGGCGGTTCCGCCGAGTTATGGACCATCGCCTCCGGCACTCACGTGCCAACGATCTCGGACACGTTCGCCGCACAGATCGTTGAGTGGCTGCTGGCTCACCCCAAGACCAACTAGCGGCAACAGCAAAAACGAAAAAGGGCGGAGAGATTAGCTGGTCTCTCCGCCCTTTTTGTCTCCGGGCACTTGTTTCCGGACATTTGTTTCCGGGTAGCAGTGCCCTAGAGCAAGGCTTCGATCCGGTCCATGAGATCGATTATGCGACGTCGCACAGGCTCATAGGCTTCAGCTGTTGTCATATCCAGCCCGGCCTCATTCAGCAAAATCTCATGCGGGTAGTCCGAGCCGCCTGCACTCAGCACACGAATGAAGGCATCCCGCACATCCTCGTCTCCCGCCAGGAACTGCTCGGCGAACCAGGCCGCACCGCTTATGGAAGTGGCATACTGGAACACATAGAAGTCATAGTAGAAGTGAGGGATATAGGCCCATTCCACGGTATAGGCGTCATCGATGGTGAGCACGCCTTCGTCATGACCATGGTAGCGCTTCAGCAGGTCACCATAGATCTCGGTGAAACGCGGCCCCGTCAGGGGCTGTCCTGCTTCGGCGGCCTGGTGTATGGCCAGCTCGAACTCGGCGAACATGGTCTGGCGGAAGAAAGTGCCGCGGATCTGCTCCAGTGCGCCCCCCAGATAATACAGGCGTTCTTCATTCGTCCTGGCATTGGCGATCATGTACTCCTGCAACAGGATCTCGTTGATGGTGGAAGCCATTTCCGCGATAAACGTGGAGTAGCCTGCCGTCTCATAAGGCTGATTGGCATTGGCCAGCAGCGAATGCACCGCATGTCCCCATTCGTGGGCAAAGGTAGAGAGCGATTCATAGTCATCGTTATGATTCAGCAACACATAGGGATGCACATCGTAGATGGATCCGTTCATGTAGGCTCCAGAACGCTTGCCCGGTTGTGGATGACTGTGCATCCATTGCTGGGACAGGCCGTACTCCAGCAGATCGAGATAGGTCTCGCCAAAGGGCTGCAATGCCTCGAAGGTGATCTCCGTGGAACGATCGATATCGAACACCCCGGTATCCAGTTCCACCAGCGGCGGATAGATGTCGTAATAACGCAGATCTTCGATACCCAGCATACGGCCGCGTAATTCCAGATAACGGTGGAACGCGGGGAGCGCATCATTAACCTGGGTTACCAGTTGTGTGTAGGCTTCCGGCGGCAGACCATCGTCGAACAGGTTGTGAGAGAGCACACTGTCATGGTTGCGCACCCGGGCGGTGAACAGGTTGGACTGGACTTCCGCGGCCAGGGTGGCGCCCATGCCATCGGCATACTGGTTCCAGGTAGCCCAAAATGTATCGAAGACCTGCTTGCGGTCTTCCCGGTTGGGCGCCGCCCGCCACAGGCCGTAACCGGCCTGGCTCAGGGTGACTTCATTCCCCTCGCTCAGGGTAACCGTGGGCCAGGGAATATCTGCGTTGGCATAGTTCTCATAGATCTGCTGCGGTGAGGAAAGCGCCATGCCGGCCTGGGCCAGGATGTTTTCTACCTCTTCATTGAGGGTATGGGGAGCCTGCCGCAGGGCATCACGAATGAGGAATTCGAAATCCGCCAGCCCGGGCTCCTTGGCCAGGAACTGTTCGATTCGCTCCGCACCGACGCTGAGCAGTTCCGGACTGATCCAGGACGTCGCCTCACCGAGCGTGGTAAACATCTGGCGGGAAAGTCCAAAGCGGGACTGGGCCTCCGGTTCCCGCTGGTCGGCATCCCGCCCCAGGCTGGTATAGACATAGACGCGCGCCGCTTCCTTGTTGGTATCGGAATAGGCACTCATGGCCTCCAGCATGGCGGCCGCACTATTGCCCAGGGTTCCCTGGTAGGCCGTCAGCCCGGCGATGCGCTCATTCACATCGGCCAGCGCAACTTCCCAGGCCGCGATATCGGGATAGATTTCCGTGAGATCCCATTCGACAGCCTGTGAGCTTGCCTGCTGGGCATATCCTGGTGAAGTACACAGCAAAAAAGCGGCTGCGAACCAATACTGCTTGATTAAGCGCATTTGCGTCTCCTGGAGTGACTGTTCCTGTTGTTTCAAATAGGGAAATTATACTTGGCTTGCCAAAACCCGATCGCCTCTAGTGAGACCCTGCGGTCGTCTGCAACCTTCCGGACATAGTACTGCATTGATCCAGGCAATGCTTGCCCCGTTCAGATGCTGGGTTTGCGTAACGGTGCGCAAGCGGATGGCGCCAGGCGCAACGGGGACTGGTCAGTTGGATGTGCACTGCTGGCGGGTTATGCTAGGCCAAAATTTCTCCTGGCAGACTCTCCATGATCAGCAGACGAACAATACTTCAGGCAGCTTCCCTGGCCCCCCTCACTGCCGCCGTATCCGCCTGTGCCGTTGCCCCGGGTTCGGGCCCGGCGAACCGGCGCAACTACACTCCCTCGGGCCTGCCTATGCGCCGGGTGAACGTGAGCGAAGAGCGGGTCATTCGCACCATCGCAGGTCTGCGGCCGTTTCGGCGGAATGGCTTCAATGTGAGCGCCGAACGACGTAACGACAAGGTCATCATACACAACTACGGGCATGGTGGCGGCGGCATTACCCTGAGTTGGGGCTCTTCCCATCTCGCCATGGAACTGGCCAGCAAGACAGCGTACAAACACTGTGCCGTATTGGGCTGTGGCGCACTGGGTCTTACGGCCGCCCGTCTCATGCAGGACCAGGGCTGGCAGGTGACGATCTATGCTAAAGACCTGCCACCCCATACCACCTCCAACGTCGCGGGCGGACAGTGGTCGGCGACTTCTGTCTTCGACCGGCCGCAGGTGAGTGCCGCGTTCCTGAGCCAGTATGAACTGGCC
>JAYPVK010000024.1:37358-51772 GCA_038134565.1 Pseudomonadales bacterium
TTCCAGAACCTGGTGGGGCCGCGCTACGGTGTGCGCTGGATAAGCAATTACCATATCCTGCCCGAAGCCCTGAACGGTGACACCCTGCCGGAACAGTATCCTTACCTGTATCCACAACGCATCAACATGACGCGTGACCAGCACCCGTTCGATGCGGATCATGTCTATCACTATGACACCATGCTGATTGAGCCGGCGATTTTCCTGCCGGCACTGATGGAAGACTTCCACACCGCCGGTGGCAGGATAGTTGTGAGGGAATTTCATAGCCAAAGCGAATTGATGAACCTGCAGGAGCCGGTAATCATCAATAGCACCGGTCTGGGGGCGAAGGATCTGTTCAACGACCAGAACATGCTGGCTATCAAGGGGCAACTGAGCTTCCTGCTGCCGCAACCCGAAGTGGACTACATCATCCTCGGCAACAATGGTCATTACATGTTCCCCCGCAGTGACGGTGTGCTGCTGGGCGGGTCGTTCGACCGCGACATCTATGACACCACACCGGATGAAACAACCCGGCGCCGCATCATCAATGGCCACCGGGATTTCTTCACGCGCATGGATGATCCCTGGTCAGCGTAAACAGCTCGCTACTGCCAGGTGCCAGAAATGACAGAGAAGACAATAAAAAAGAACGGCGGCAAAGGGGATAGGTTCAGTAGTGAACTACTGCCGCCGTTCTGGACAAAGCACTCTCGGTGCCTAATGAGAATTAGGCTGCGAGTGCATCGAGAGACTTGATGTATTCCAACATGGTGTCGGCATCGCTGCATTCAAAGGGGTCGGTGGCACAATTATCTTCCTTACCTGCCTCCGATAAGATTTTCTTCACTTCACCATCCTCGACCAGCATGGAGTAACGCCAGGAGCGATCGCCGAAGCCAAGATTTTCCTTCTTCACCAGCATGTCCATGCCCCTGGTGAAGTGGCAGTTGCCATCAGGTAACAGCTTCACATTCTTCACACCCAACTGCTTGCCCCACTGGTACATGGAGAAGGCATCGTTGACGCTGAGGCAATACACCTCGTCGATACCCTGATCCCGGAACTCCTGGTACTTCGCCTCGTAGCCTGGCAGATGGGTGCTGCTACAGGTTGGCGTGAAAGCACCCGGCAGAGCGAAGACGACTACCTTGCGGCCGCCAAAGATTTCATCGCTGGACACATCCTGCCAACGGAATGGATTCTCGCCGCCGACTGACTCGTCTCGAACACGGGTCTTGAAGACCACGTCTGGAACTCGTGTAATACTCATTTGCTCACCCCAAAAAAAACAATAATTAAGTAACTAACGGAGCGTATGGTAGCGAGTGCAGATATATCGGTAAAACGAGTAATTTCGATAAGATTGATCGGAAAATACGATTCAATCTCTGGCCCGCCCCGGCTCCAGGCAAGTTACTGAAAATACACAAAAAATCCACGGGCTCCCCGGTCCCGCAGGGGCCTCAGATCGTCTGGAAATGCTAGACAAACCGGTAGCTTGGGATTAGGCTTTTCGGAAACCTCCAAATAAGAACAAGGAATCGCCATGAAATTCCCCGTTTCCACGCTCCCAGGCCTCATGATTGCTGGTGTTGCGGCGGCTCTCAGCCAGTCAGCCAGCGCCCAGGATGCTCCCACTTTTTACGAAGATGCCCTGCCGGTTTTTATGAATAACTGCGTGGCCTGCCACCAGGACAGCCCGCCGGACGTGGGTGGTATCTCTGCCCCCATGTCGCTGATGGATTACGAGCAGGCCAAGATCTGGGCACCCCTGATCAAGAACGCCCTGGTCACCGGCTACATGCCACCCTGGGGTGCCCATGAACGCCATCGGGGTGAATTCAAAGGCGAACGCTACATCGACAAGCAGGACAAGGAACTGTTAATCGCCTGGGTCGATGGTGGCGCTCTCGAGGGCGATCCCAATTCAGCCCGCAGTGTCAGCAATTCCACCAGTGTGGGTACCGCCATGCCCGAATCAGGCTGGTGGATCGGCGAACCCGACCTCGTGGTTGGCTTCGAAAAGCCTGTCTACGTTGGCCCCGATATTGAAGACTGGCAACCCACCGTCCACATGCCGGTGCCCGAAGGCGCCCATGAGAATCCCAAGTGGATTTCCAAGGCCGAGCTGGATCCGGGAGGTCCCTGGGTGCACCACATCGTTTCCAGCCATATGGGGGTTGGGGTACCGGGCCGTGGCCCGTTCGAGTACCCGGAAGGCTGGGGCGTGCTGTTACCCGATGATCCGTTCATCACGGTGAACATGCACTACCACAAGGATACCGGCGAAGGCACTGGAGTCGTTGATAATACCCGTGCCGGTTTCAAGTTCTACGAAGATGGCGACGTCATCGACTACGTGGTGGAGACAAACCTGTTGCCCCATAGCGGTTGGACCATCCCCGCCGGCCATCCCAACTATGAAGTCAACAATACCTTCGAAGTGGAAGAGGATATCTACCTGCTCTCCATGGGCCCGCACATGCATTACCGCGGCAAAGCCATGCGCTATGAGTTGGAATATCCCGATGGCGAGCGAGAGGTGCTGTTGTGGGTACCCAAGTATGACTTCAACTGGCAATTCCTCTACGAATACGAAGAACCCAAGTACATTCCCGCAGGCTCTACCATGCACATGAGCTGGTGGTTCGACAATTCCGAAGGCAATCGCTGGAATCCAGACCCGACTGCCGATGTGGTTTATGGCCCTGAAACCACCGATGAGATGGCGAATGCCCGCATCTACTACGCGCCTACTACCCCTCGCGGTATCGTGGTGGGGCGCGACCTGCCTGCGGACGTGCTGGAGCAGGCGAAGCGGGAAGAGCAACAGCGCCGCGATCGCTCTGAGATTCTCGACCAGAGTGAAGACGACTTCTCCTGGCTTACCGAAGACAGCAGCGAATAAGGCCTGGCCGAAGTGCAGGATCATCAAGGGGTCAGAATGAGTGAGTTCTGGCCCCTTTTTGTATTAACTGAAATTTTACTTTAATAGCCATTTTTTCCGGAATTTTAAACAGATCGAGTGTTGTCTGCCGTACTCGAAACCACCTATTTGAAGGAATTTGAGATGCACAAACGATCGAGCAGGCGCGCACTGGCAGGCCTCATGCTACTCGTCATCCCCGGCCTCAGCCTTACCCAGGACTATATGGCTCCCCGCCTCGCCAACGGTCAGCCGGATTTCTCCGGCGTCTGGACCAACGACACCATAACCCCCATTGAACGCCCGACATCCCTGGCCGGACGAGAATTCCTCAGCGAAGACGAGATTGCAAGCATGGAGCGCAATATCGCCGAGGGTCGCGAACGACGAGACAACAACATCGTGGTCGAGGCCGGCGGCAGCGTTGGCGGTTACAACCAGATCTGGCTGGACTCCGGCGATACGGTGCTCTCCACAGGACAAACCTCCATGATTGTTGATCCACCCACAGGACGCGCCCCCATCAAGGAGTCTGCTCTGGCAACCCGGGATTTCTACTTTGCCAACGTGGAAAACGACTACATCTACCATACCGTCTGGGACCGTTGCATCACACGGGGCGTCCCCGGTTCCATGCTCCCCGCCGGCTACAACAATGCCTATCAATTTGTGCAGACAGACACCACGTTTACCATCGTCTACGAAATGATCCACGATGTGCGAACCATCCATCTCGACAAGTCCGGACACATCGATGAGCGCATCAAATTGTGGATGGGCGATCCGGTGGCCCACTGGGAAGATGACACTCTGGTTATCGAAACGACAAATTTCAATGATCGAGGCATGCTGGCCAATAGCATGGCCGGAGGCCGGCTCAAAGGCGTCCCCATCTCCGAGGATTTTCATGTCATGGAGCGATTCACCCGGGTAAGCGCCGACACCATCCTCTGGGAAGCCCGGGTGACCGACCCGGAACATCTCAACGCACCATTCACCATCTCCATGCCGCTAACCCGCGACCCGGAGTATGTGATGTATGAATACGCATGCCATGAAGGCAACTACGCGATTCCGAATATTCTGAATGCCGGTCGCGCCCGAGACCGGGAACAGGCAAGCCGTTAAGCAAATTGCGTCTCGACAATTTTTATACAAACATGCTATCAGGCATGTTTGTATCAACTGCGGCCGAGTATTAGCCCTTGTGATGATTCTCGCAGCTTGTTTTTGTGTGACAACTCACCGACAAGGGCAATGGTCCGCGCACTGAGCAGACCACCCGCCCCCCTCTTTCCATTTGCAACTTTTTGTATTTTGTGGAGATTGCCCGCAATTGACATAGTCTTGAGCGCACTCCTTGGCTACAATGCTGACAGGAGATTGAAGAATCAGTTACAAGGAAGTTGTCCTGGTGGGTAAACGCCTGAGTGCATTCAAGCACGCCGAAGACCGTTGGCCGGTCGCCTTAATACTCGCGCTCAGCGCGCTGGATTTTCTGCTTTATTTCACGGTACAGAACCCCTACATTTTGGGGGTTTGGTTTTACCTTATGATAATTCCCAAGTCGCAGATCTGCGCCTGGAATCACCATCATCAACATGCACCTACCTTCCGCTATACCCCGCTCAATCGGCTTCTGGAATTTTTCTACGCCCTGCATACCGGCACCTGTACCAACCTCTGGGTGCTGCATCACGTGTATGGCCATCACCAGAACTTCCTCGACCAGACCAAGGACCAGAGTCGCTGGCGACGCAAGGACGGCAGCCAGATGGGGGAGCTGGAATACAGCCTGGTGATAGCGGCCACCGCGTATTACCGTGGTTATCTGGTAGGCAAGAATTTTCCAAAGGAACAGAAGCAGTTCCTGTTTTTTACCACCCTGACATTCCTGATCGTGGCCGGCCTGGTTGCCTACAAGCCAGTGGCCGGAATCCTGCTGTTCGTCTTGCCCATGATCATGGGTCTGTTTATGACGGCCTGGGCAACCTATGAGCACCATGCGGGCCGCAATACCGATAACCAGTTCGAGGCCTCGTTCAACAATCTTAATCCCTGGTATAACCGGCTCACCGGCAACCTCGGTTACCACACGGCCCACCATTACAACGGCGGACTGCACTGGTCCAAGCTTCCCAAGCTGCACGAGCGGATCGCCGACAAGATTCCACCGGAGCTGATTCGACACTCGATCATGTAGTGTCCTGCGGAAACCAGTCTGCATCGCATGGCCGGGAGACCGAAATCAGCACCGACTAATTAGCGCAGATCAGAGAGAGCGGCGGTACAGGATAAATCCAGCATCGTCAGGCTTGCTGGGCTCCGCCTGGTCTTCCCCGGCCATTCGACTCGTCAGAAGTGCCACCAGGTCTGCACACACCGTCTCCAGCGATCCCTTGCGAATCAGCTGTCGTAACTCCGCCAAATGCACGTTGTCAAAAAGCCCATCACTGGCTATCAGCAGGGTATCGCGTCTTGCCATGAATACCGGAGAACCAATCTCGATACGCATATCAGCGCTTCCCACATGATTGGAGATCAGATGACGCTCTTCATGATCGATAGCGTCTACAGCATCGATCAGGCCCGCCTCGACGCCATAGCCCACGGGAGAGTGTGATACCGTCAGCAGTTTCTGTTTGCCGCGCTGGCCCACCAGCAGAATCTGGGAGTCTCCCGCGTGGAAGGGACGAAGCTGGTTGCCACTCAGCTCCACCGTCGCCACGGTAGACCCCGCACCGATGCCCAGTTTCAGAATTTTTCGGTTCGCCGTCTCGAAGGCATCGAGAATTTCCTCGCGGCAACCGGCATCCTGCTTTTTCGATCTGGACAAGCTCGCATGCAGCGTCTTCACCACGATGCCGGATGCCCTGGCACCACCCTGGGCACCACCCATGCCGTCGGCCACGGTGAACACACAATCGCCATTCTCCAGCAACTGAACACCGACGCTATCCTCATTGTCTGATTCTCGTCCGGGCCGCTTGCGCAGATACAGGGCCAGCTGACCCCGAGGCAGATCGTAGTACTCTCCGGAAGCGGCAGAGTCCCGTGCGGAAAAAACCACGGACTGGGCAGGGTTCTCAATTTTTATATGCAATGCATCATCCTTATAGTGTCATTGCCACTGCATGGTTTCGAGATAGTCCCGCAACTCACCCGCAGTCTTGAATTTCTTCAGAATCAGGCTGTCTTTCTGACCGCAGATGATGGACTTGATCTCATCAGGCAGTTTCGCGTAGTGCTTCTGGCCACCGAGAATTTCATAGAACAACTTGACCATGCTCACCACATCGTAGCGAATGTTTTCCTTGCGCGCCGAATTCCAGTGGTACATATCGATCAGCTTCAACTCATAACTGAGACCAAAGCGGCTGATGATTATATTGTCGCTATGCAGATCACCGTGATATTCGTTGGCGTGATGAATACCCTCCATGCCTCTCGCCAGCGCATGCAACAGATGCAGTGCCTGGAACGGCGGCAGTCGTTTACCCGGCTGTCTGCCCAGGTATTCACTGAGCAACTCACCTTCCACATAGTCAGAAACCAGGAAGGTGATCTGTGTGTTGCGGTAGGTGATGGTCTCCTGGCTGATGTATTGAATCAGGATTGGTGAGTGACGCAGCTTGTGAAGTTTCTGCGCATAGAACTTGAATGCCTTGTTGCCGCTATTGCGTTGTGGATAGAAGAACTTGGCCGCCCGCTCTATGCCGGTCAGTAACTCCCTGACCAGATAGACCTCGCCTTCCCAGCCCACAACGAGGCGCGACACCACCTCGAATTTTTTCGCCAGTATGCGCCCCTCGGCAAAGTCGAAGGAATCAACAACGAGAGATCTGGGGCTCAAGGTTTGCCGCCGCGACGTGGTTTCTAGAGAAGGTCACGACCCAGGATGCCCCGGGCAACCCTGTGTCCCACATCATGAATGTAGTTGCTGGTGATAGATTCCAGGGTCGGCGTACCGCTGCCGCCCATGGTGATCAGCAATTCCCGGTTAAGCAGATCCAGCACCCGCTCTACACCGGCCTGTCCGAACGCACCCAGTCCCCAGCAATAGGGTCTGCCAATTCCCACCGCACTGGCTCCCAGTGCTAGTGCCTTATAGATGTCGGTACCGCGACGGAATCCGCCATCGATAATGATGGGTACGCGACCATTCACGGCAGCGGCAATCTCTGGCAGGCATTCGATGCTGGCTCGCCCCGTTTCCGTGGCACGGCCCCCATGATTGGATACCCAGACGGCGTCGGCACCGTTTTCCACTGCCAGTGCGGCATCGACCCCTACCTCGATACCCTTGATGACCACGTTCATATTGGTCACCTCTTTCATGCGGCCGATCACGTCCCAGGTGAGGGCTGGGTTATTCAAGCCCACACCCTGCATGTTCAGACCTTCGAAAATAGGCTTGGATTGGCCACGGTGGCAGTCGCTGCAGGTGCGATCGTCTTCGCGCATCATGATGGACTGGGTTTCGGTATTGCGTCCGCCGGGCAGATCGATGGTGAGGCACACGGTCGTACAGCCAGCCGCTTCGGCCCGCTGCAACATCGCCACGGTGTATTCCCAGCGGGTGGTTGGATAGAGCTGATGCCAGATGGGCGCGCCCCGCGCCTCGGCCACAGCTTCCACTGCCGTGGACGACTGGGTAGACAACACCATGTGATGGTCTTTTGCTCGCGCAGCGCGCGCGGTGCCCAGTTCTGCCTCGGCATGGTAGGCACCCTGGCTGCCCACTGGACAGATGAAGATCGGCGAGCTGGCCTCGGAACCGAGGATGTTGACCCGGGTATCGGTTTCACTGACATCCACCAGGCGGCGAGGTTTTATCTGAAAGCGGCTAAAGCCGTCACGGTTGGCGCGCAGGGTAATGTCGCCATCTACGCCGGTATTGAGATACCCCAGATGGGCAGGTGGAATGTTCTCACGGGCAACGGCTTCCATCTCGAATACATTGATCACGTCTCTCGGGTTCGTGAGACGCTGGCCCAGCGTCTCCTCTACTTCCTGCGCGAAGGCCGAGTAGTTGGTCAGCAATGGGCTGGCGGCTAGGTATTTCAGAAAGTCGCGACGGTGAGTCATATCAATCTCCGGCTGTTGTAATGCGGCATTAACGCGCCTGTTTATGTCGTTTTATTTGGAGGGCAGGCCAGACAGCTTATGCCAAAGAGCAGGCATGGGGAAGACCGGTGAGAGGCTCAGGAGGCTGCCGCTGGCTGCCAATCCTTCACTCTCACCTTAACGGTTTCCACGTCATGCTTACATACTCCAGAGCGAGCGATCAGCTTGTAATCACAGATATCGCAGCGCACACACTCCTTGAAGTCGATGTTCGGACCACGGATCGCACCGGTTGGGCAGGCATGTTCGCATACACGGCAGATATCACACTGCGGTACCCGCTTTATGCGCCAGGGTGAGATCAGAGAGGTCACCCCCAGTGCCGCACCCAGTGGGCAGGCATAGCGGCAGTAGAAACGCGGTATGAAGATGGCGCCAAACAGAAGCGTGGCGGCGATTCCCCATAGCAACATGGAACGGGAAATATAGAATACGGTACCGAAGGGCTCGAAATACTGGAACAGGCTCAGGTCTGCATAGGCGACAGCCATGATGACCAGGAAAGCCAGGATTCCGTACTTCAGGTAGATGGCCTTGTCATGCAACCACTGTGGCACTTTCACCTGCCATTTCCTGGGCACGAAGCGGGTAATGAAATCCTGCAGGGCACCGAAGGGACACAATGATGAACAGAATATTCGTCCCCACAACAAGGTGGTCAGCACTGTGAACACGATGATGAGCAGCAACGGTAAATCATTGAGGAACAACGAGGGGCCCAGCTTGATGCCATTGGTAATGTGTGACACCGAGACGAATCCGCCATCCATCCAGCCCAGATAGACCAGGGTGACTGCCAGGGTCGCCCAACGCACATAGACATTCTTCAGCAGGAAGCCAGTCATTACCATGGCGCAGATAAGCACGATCATGATGACCTCATCAATCGGCGCATCATAGATCAGGGTCGACAGCAGGCTATCCTCTTCGTAGTAATCTTCTTCCTCTTCCTCGATGGGCAGCAGGTTCGCCGGAATAGCGCCGCCCTCGGCAAGGGCTACAGCCAGGGGAGGCACCTGGTAGTCCATTTCAAAAATGCCGCCAAACTCCCCCACTTCGCCACCGGTGTTGTAGAGCACCGTGAAGGGTTGAGCCAGATCGATCTCCGGCATCAGCACGATGGCACCGGCGAAGCGCATGCGTCCCTGGATCTTGCCGTAGTCCGCACTGCCCGCGTACACGAATCGGCGTCGCTCCACGGGGTAAACGTCCTCACCCTGCTTCACCGCCAGCCGCTCCTGCCGAAACGGCCGCGTGGAATCGCCATCGATACCCACCAGCATGAGCTTGCCGTCGCGGGAACGGTTACTGGCATCGCGATCGGCACGGGAATAATCTTCCTCCCCAACGAGGAGACTGCCCAGACCATCATGGCCCATGAAGGCCAGGGTGATTTTCAGGCTGCTCTCATCCGGCTGGGTGATAGTCCATTCCTTGATCAGACCGGAATCAAGCATCTCTTCCCAGCTCTGCGCCTCGAAGACCCGCATGGCCACGGCATCACCGCTGCTGCTGGCGACAAATTCGGAATCCGGAAGGTAAGCACGGGCCACCCGGCGTGCCGCATCGCGCACACCACGGGCTACAGCCCAGCTGGTTATGGTGGCGCGGGAGATACCATCGATATCCCGACCCACCCGAAAATCCTCGACGATATTCTTGTCGGAGAACTGCTGGGGGAAATACTCGGAGTTAATGAAGTCGCCCCGAATACTTTTATAGGACTCTATGTAATGCAGTACCTCGATCCCGGTAATAGTGCCCTGAGTATCGATGCCCACCAGCACATCTACCGGCGCGCTATAACCAATCTCCTCTGGTGGCCAGTCCGGGGTCTCGAACAGATAGCCCATCAACTGGGGCTCAGAGTTGGATGGGTCACGGCGATAGGCGCGGTATACCGGGGGATTTCCCTCCTTTAGGGAAAAGGATTCTGCACCCCGCATCACGGAGCGCATCATCTCCTCGGTCACTTCCAGGGGACTCTGGGCAACTGCCTGATGGGCGATGAGGGAAAGTGTTACGAATGCGGCGCTCAGTAGACCAGCATGTATGCGTTGCACGAGCCTGGCAGCATTTCTGTACGGGTAGCAGTTTTTATACGACATTATTATTCTGCACAATTCAGAAGCTGGCCGTATGCTACACGTTTTTGGCAGTCAGGGTAAGCAGTCGCTGCCACGGCTTCAGGAAGCCGAAATCCCGGTACTGGGGGCTTGATGGCGAAGCCGATATGCGACAAGGAAACCGCTACTTGCTAAGGTAGGCATCAAGCAGCCCTCAATTTCGGGCAGAGCCACTTTGTAAAAACAATAAGGAAGCAGCCATGAGTCTTCGCCATTCATTTACCGTCCTGCTCAGCAGCCTGCTGCTCTGCACCAGCGCGACAGCCCAGGAAGAGAGGCCGCGGGCGCGGGAGGCTGGTGTAGTGGTTGGCATCTTCGACACCGGCACGAACAATGCCATCACCGACGTGGACGGTGTATTGGTCGGACACGAGACGCTTATCAGGGGCGATGACATCCGAACCGGGGTAACCGCCATCATCCCGGCGCCTGGCAATCTCTACACCCACCCCATTCCGGCCTGGGTCCATGTAGGCAATGGCTATGGCAAGCTGATCGGCGAAACCCAGATCCGGGAATTCGGTGAGATCGAGACACCTATCCTGCTCACCTGCACGCTCTGCGTCTGGAGCGCCGCCAATGCACTCAAGGAGTGGATGTACGAGCAACCGGGCATGGGGGAGCACACCCTCAATCCCGTGGTGGGAGAAACCAATGATGCCCGGGTCAACAATATGTGGGCCGACCCCGTACAACGGGATGCAGTCTACGCGGCCCTGGCCAATGCCCGCTCCGGCCCGGTGGCTGAAGGTAGCGTCGGGGCCGGCACCGGTACCCAGGCCTTTGGCTGGAAAGGCGGCATCGGCACTAGTTCGCGGGTACTCCCGGAATCCCTCGGCGGGTATACCGTGGGTGTTCTGGTGCAGACGAACTTCGGCGGCCATATGACCATCAACGGCGCCCCGGTCGGCCGGGAGCTGGGATTTTTTCCCTACCGCGGATCCGCTCGGCCCACCGGCGACGAGGACCGGGAAGATGGTTCCATCATGCTGGTGGTCGCGACCGATGCACCGCTCAACCCCCGTAACCTCGATCGACTGGGGCTGCGCGCGATCATGGGACTGGCTCGCACTGGCTCCTATGCCAGCAACGGCTCGGGCGACTATGTCATCGCCTTCTCCACCGATCCCGATGTGCGCAAACCCCGGGAGAGCGACACCCCCGTGGCAACCGAAAAACTGGTGAACGCCGCCATGTCGCCGCTGTTCGCCGCTACCGCAGAGGCGACTGAGGAGGCAATCTATAACGCCATCTTCAAAGCCACAACGGTGACTTCAGCGAGGGGCACGCTAGAAGCCGTACCCATGGACCGCCTCATGGAAATTCTGCAAAAACACCAGGCATTGAATTGGGATGAAACGGTGCCGAGATAGAACCAGGGTTCGGACTCCACGGCGTAGCAATGCTTTTTTTTGGTAGTTTTTGTACAAAGTTGTTCGTCGCTGCCCCGTGAATAGGGCGCTCCGTTCCCGGAAAAACCGGCACAATGCCGTTGAATATGTAGCCAAATTACAGAACACAAATTGTGCGTGACACTGCGTTTGCAATCTGCATAATACGCCCATGCAGCGTCTACGCGACCAGTTACTTTCCTCCGGTAGCACCTCCCTGTTGCTACTCCCCCTGCAAAACCGCTCGGTCAGAAACCTCCTGCTCAGCATCACCCTGGGTCTGTTGAGTGCGAGTGGCGCGTGGGCGCAGGAAGAGGAATTCCCCGGGGAAAAAATAGTTCACCTGTTTGACGAACCCCGACATCGACCGGTGCGCCAGGAGGGTGATCTGTACCTGCTGGATGTGCGCATCAAGCCCGGCGACGTCTCCTTCCCCCATGTACATGACCAGGCCATTCTGCTGACTTATATCAGTCTCGCCCGCGGACCGCAGAATGGGCGCGTGGGCGTCAATACCGACTATGCCTCAGAGTCATTCACCCACAAGGTGAGCAACGACGGACCGGGGCTGTTCCATATCATCGCGCTGGTACACGATGGTTCAGGCCGGCCCGCTTCCAGCAACGACCAGCCCAGCGGCATGGGCGTTGCCCCTGAGATTGAGAACGACTGGTTTCGTGCCTGGCGCTACGAATTGCAACCCGGTGAATCCACTGCCATGCAGAGTCACAGTAATCCAACATTCATCGTGATGGGTGGCGAAGGCATTGCGCATGTCAGCCGGGAAGACGGGATTACCAGAGAGCTGGCCCATCCCGGGGACTGGGCCTGGCGAGAAGCAGGCTCCAGCTATCGACTCACTAATGTGGGCGGCAGCCCTGTCACAGTCATAGTCAATGAAGGCAGACTGCAAGATTGAATCGACGATCTACCAGAGACTTCACAGTCTCACTCCCCCTGCCCGATGTAAAAAGCCCAGACCAGAACCCACTCCCAAAACACTAACCTGACGAGCGAAGCCCATGTCATCGCAAGCATTGTTGCAAGCTGAAGAAAGCTTTACCCCACCAGACCTCACCGCCTATGGCATCGAGGAGGCCAGCATTATCCATCACAATCCCGATTACGATTTTCTTTTCGAGAAAGAGATGGATGTCACTCTGCAAGGCTATGAACAGGGAACACTCACCGAGTCTGGCGCGGTCGCGGTCAATACCGGTGAGTTCACCGGCCGCTCACCGAAAGACAAATACATCGTACGGGATGCCACAACACAGGACACGGTGTGGTGGTCAGACCAGGGCGTGAACGACAACAAGCCTATTGGCGAGGTCGTGTGGCATGAGCTGAAGCACCTGGTCACCACCCAACTGAGTGGCAAGGAACTGTATGTTATCGATGCCTTCTGTGGTGCCAATGAGAATTCACGCCTGAAGGTTCGCTTCATCACCGAGGTAGCCTGGCAGGCTCACTTTGTGAAGAACATGTTCATCCGTCCCACGGCGGCAGAGCTGGCCAGTTTCGAGCCCGACTTCGTGGTGATGAATGGCGCCAAGTGCACCAATCCCAACTGGGAGAAGCAAGGCCTTAACTCGGAGAACTTTGTCGCCTTCAATCTCACCGAGCGCATGCAGCTGATCGGTGGCACCTGGTACGGTGGCGAGATGAAGAAAGGCATGTTCTCCATGATGAACTACCTGCTGCCCTTGCAGGGTATCGCCTCCATGCACTGCTCCGCCAATATCGGGCGCGACGGCTCCACCGCCATCTTTTTCGGCCTGTCCGGCACGGGAAAGACAACCCTCTCCACCGATCCGCACAGGGCCCTGATTGGTGACGATGAGCATGGCTGGGACGACGAGGGTGTGTTCAATTTCGAGGGCGGCTGCTACGCCAAGACTATTAATCTCGACCCGGAGAGCGAGCCGGATATCTTCAATGCCATTCGCCGGAACGCTCTGCTGGAAAATGTCGCCGTGGACGAACACGGGCAGATCGACTTCGATGATAACTCCCGCACGGAAAACACCCGGGTGAGTTACCCCATCTACCACATCGACAACATCGTGGAGCCGGTCTCCAGGGGTGGCCATGCGAAGCAGGTTATCTTCCTGACCGCAGACGCCTTCGGAGTCATGCCGCCGGTAGCGAGGCTCACGCCGGAACAGACTCAGTATCACTTCCTGTCCGGGTTTACCGCGAAGCTCGCTGGCACAGAACGGGGCGTGGACAAGCCCACTCCGACCTTCTCCAGCTGTTTCGGTGCCGCCTTCCTGTCCCTGCACCCGAGTCGCTACGCCGAAGTATTGGCCAATCGAATGGCGGCTGCAGGCTCCAGCGCCTACCTGGTCAACACAGGCTGGAATGGCACCGGCGAGCGCATCTCCATCAAGGCCACCCGCACCATCATCGATGCTATTCTCAATGGCAGTATCGAGGACAGCGAGATGACCCAGCTCCCCTACTTCAACCTTGCCATTCCAACTGCACTGGCCGGCGTCGATTCTGCCTTGCTGGACCCGCGTAATACCTACGCCGATCCGGCAGAGTGGGACAGCAGGGCCAGGGAACTGGCGCAGTTGTTTATCCAGAACTTCGAGAAGTTCACCGATAATCCGGCTGCTGCGGAACTCGTGAAAGCGGGACCGACGCTGTAATCAGAGGCCGTTTGGTATACAGGCTCTTCGCTGGTTTACGGGAAGAGCCTTTTGGATCGGTGCCGTCGAGCGCAGCTGCGGCGGGGGGGGGGGGGCCCCCCCCCCCCCCCCCCCCCCCCCCCGGGGGGGGCCCCCCCCAAAAAAACACAGGAAAAAGGGGTTTTTTTGAGGGTATCCGCCGCCCGGGAATGGCGGGGGG
>JAYPVK010000025.1:0-47681 GCA_038134565.1 Pseudomonadales bacterium
ATCGTTGAGATTATCTGTTGTGACTAAGTTTTTGAAATACTTACTCCACTGTTACCGACTTGGCGAGGTTACGTGGCCGGTCGACATCAGTGCCCTTCATTAACGCTACGTGGTAAGCCAATAGCTGTAGCGGAATGGTGAATACGATGGGGGCCAGCGCTTCAGGCGAGGGCGGCACATGAATCACTTTGCTGTTCTTGTCTGACTCGAGCAATACATTGGCGTCAGCGAACACATACAGCTTGCCACCCCTGGCGGCTACCTCGGCGAGGTTTGCCTTCAGTTTTCCCAGTAGATCATTATCGGGCGCAACCGCGATAACCGGCATCTTGTTGTCTACCAGTGCCAGGGGGCCATGCTTTAACTCTCCCGATGGATAGGCTTCGGCATGGATATAGGATATTTCCTTGAGCTTGAGCGCCCCTTCCTTGGCAATCGGGTAGTGAATCCCTCTGCCCAGGAACAGACTATGGTGCTTGTTCGTGAACTGTCTGGAAATTTTTTTGATCGGCTTGTTCAACTCCAGAGTTTTTTCCACGATGGCTGGCAGGGTGTTCAACTCTTTTACGAGGCGGGTTTCCTGTGTGGGCTTCAAGCCGTTACGACGCCCCATGACGATCGCCAGCAGCAGTAGCACTGTCAGTTGGGTAGTAAACGCCTTGGTGGATGCCACCCCGATTTCTTGTCCAGCCTTGGTCAGCATGCAGAAATCAGACTCCCGCACCAAAGAGCTGGTAGCCACATTACAAATCGTTAGTGAGGCAACATAGCCCTTCCTTTTAGAGTACTGTAGTGCGGCAAGAGTGTCGGCCGTCTCGCCAGACTGTGAGATGGTGACAAACAGCGTATTGGGCTGGACAATGATATCCCTGTAGCGGTAGTCACTCGCGATATCAACTGAGCAGGGAACGCGGGATATGGATTCCAGCCAGTATTTCGCAACGAGCCCGGCATGGAAACTGGTCCCGCAGGCGACGATCTGTATGGCTTTTACCTTATCAAATATTTTCTTCGCATTGACGCCAAAAGCCTCTTCCAGAACATGGACATCACTGATTCTTCCTTCCAGCGTGTCGCGTATCACTTGGGGCTGCTCATAAATTTCCTTGAGCATAAAATGTTTGTAATCGCCCCGCTCGCTGTCCTTGGTATGGTTGAGTACTTTTGATTCGGCTCGGCTGACCTTCTTGCTGCCATTCCAGATCTCGATACTATTCAGCTCTACCCTGGCTACGTCCCCTTCCTCCAGATAGATAAACCTGTCGGTAACCTGGCCAAGCGCCAGCGGATCAGAGGCGACGAAATTCTCACCCAGTCCCAAACCGATTACCAATGGGCTTCCGGAGCGGGCCACAACGATCTGTTCCGGACTGCTACTGTCTATTACACAAATTCCATAGGCGCCGTGTAGCTTTTTAATTATGCGCCTTACAGCATCGAGCAGGCTTACTTTCCCGCCTTTCCTAGCCTGGTGTATCAGATGAGCGATAACTTCGCTGTCCGTCTGTGTCTTGAAGGCGTAGCCACTCTGCTCAAGATGCTTCTTGATTACTTCGTGGTTTTCAATGATTCCGTTGTGAACGATTGCGATTTCTCTATCCGAATTGTGAGGGTGAGCGTTGGTTACCGAGGGTTTACCGTGCGTTGCCCAGCGAGTATGCGCAATACCGATATGTCCGGCGGCCTTGGCGCTATTCACCGCCTTAACCAGCGAGTCTACTTTGCCCACTGTTTTGACAAATTTGATCTTGTCAGAATTATCCTGAATCAGAGCCAGGCCCGCTGAATCGTAGCCTCTATACTCGAGTCGCTTTAACCCTTCCAATAAAATACCAGAGACATTTCGCTCTGTTACTGCGCCAACGATTCCACACATGATAAATTGCTTCTAGAGTTATTTTGATAATTTCCGCTTTCTGAATTCTGATTTCTACCGCTTTTTGACTGGTCGTTTCCAGCCTGCAATATTGCGTTGTTTTGCCCTGCCCACCGCCAGGTTATCGGGGGGGACGTCTGTATTGATTGCGGAGCCAGCGGCGACAAAGGCATTGTCTGCCAAATCCAGTGGTGCGACTAACACGCTGTTCGATCCAACAAATACATTATTTCCAAGGCGGGTTTTGTGCTTGTTTATCCCGTCGTAGTTACACACAATGGTACCGGCACCGATATTGCAGCCTTCCCCAATTTCCACATCACCAAGATAGGCCAGATGGCTGGCTTTCGAACCCTTGCCAATCTTTGCATTTTTGGTTTCAACAAAATTACCTATTTTGCATTCTGCGCCCAGCACAGATCCTGGGCGAATTCTCGCCATGGGCCCTACACTGGCATGCTCACCGATTTCTGCATCTTCGATAATTGTGCCAGGCAGGATATTTGCACCATCGCCTATACTGGCATTCTTGATGGTGCAGTTCGGGCCAATACTAACGCCGTTGCCCAGCGAAACCCGCCCCTCCAGGATGACATTGCAATCCACAGTGCAATCGGTACCAAACTGGAACTCGCCACGCACATCGAAACGTGACGGGTCTCTTAGGGTCAAGCCTGCCAGTAGATATTGCTCGACTTGTGTCATTTGAAAATAGCGCTCCACCAGGGCTAATTGAGATTTATTGTTAACGCCCATTACTTCCATTTCTGATTTGGCGATACTGCTCCGCACATTGCAACCATCTTTTCTGGCGAGGGCCACGATGTCTGTCAGGTAGTATTCGTTCTGCTCATTGTCGCTTCTTAGTGCGTCAAGCCAGCCCCCCAATCGGTTGGCGGGAATCGCCATGATTCCACTGTTGACTTCGGTTATGCGCTTTTGTTTCGCTGTTGCATCTCTTTCTTCCACTATGCCAAGAATATTGCCTTTCTCGTCTCGCAGAATCCTCCCCAAACCCTTAGGGTTTGCGGCATTGACAGTGAGTAGAGACAGGCTGTTCTCACTACAGTGTGAGATTACCGATTTCAGGGTGTCGATAGTTACCAGCGGCACATCGCCAAACAACACCAGAACAGGGTTCGCTGAAGCGCTGGTATCCACGGCCGGTATAGCCTGTTGCACAGCATGCCCCGTGCCCAGTTGTTCGGCTTGCAGGGCCCAGATCAGCTCTGGTCCGGTATTGCCACCATCGAACGCCTGCTTAATGCGCTCGGCCCCGTGACCGATTACCACATGAATCCGGCTCGCTCGGAGTGCCCTGGCCGTTGATAGTACATGCGCGAGCATAGGCTGGCCCCCGACCTCGTGCATTACCTTCGGCGTATCTGATTGCATTCTAGTGCCTTTACCGGCCGCCAGTATTACTACTTCCATTTAGAGCTCTCGCAATTGATTCGCCGTCACATACAGCGGAATTACCAAAAGATTACCAAAAAAAAAGGTAGCTCTCGCTACCTTTTCCCTGGATTCGTAAATGGCTTACTGCGCCCGATTCTTCAGTTGCCTCAAGGCTCTTAGCTGTGCTGCTGCTTCGGCCAGCTGGGCCGCTGCCGTGCCATAATCCAGCTCAGCGCTGGCGTCCTGCATGGCTCTCTCGGCTTCCTGCATGGCAGCTTCAGCCGCAGCCTCATCGACGTCATCCGCACGTAAGGCCGTGTCGGTGAGCAATGTAACCACGTTGCGGGTAACTTCAAGGAATCCACCTGAGACATAGAAGACTTCTTCTTCACCGCCGTCCTTAACCAGCCGAACCGGACCCGGGATCAGGGAAGTGATCAGGGGTGCGTGGCCTGGCCCAATACCGAGGTCTCCCAATGAACCCGCGGCGACAACCATCTCAACGCGTCCAGAGAAAATACTCTTTTCGGCGCTAACGATATCGCAGTGCATTGTCATTGACATAAAAAATCTCCTTCCGGCCTTTTGCTTGGTGCCTTCGTAGCGTGTGTTTTCACAAACACGAGGGATTTACTTCAGCTTCTTAGCCTTCTCGACTGCTTCTTCGATGGAACCCACCATGCTGAAGGCTTGTTCTGGCAGGTGGTCATATTCACCATCCAGAATGCCTTTAAAGCCTGCAATTGTATCTTTCAGCGATACGTATTTACCCGGCGCGTTGGTAAATACCTCAGCAACGGTAAATGGCTGTGACAGGAATTGGGAAATACGACGAGCCCGTGCCACGGTCTGCTTGTCTTCGTCAGACAGCTCGTCCATACCCAGAATCGCGATGATGTCTTTCAGTTCTTTATAGCGCTGCAATACTGTCTGCACACCGTTCGCCACATCGTAATGTTCTTGACCTACGACCAGTGGGTCGAGCTGACGAGAGCTGGAGTCCAGAGGATCCACCGCAGGGTAGATACCCAGGGCAGCGATGTCACGAGACAGTACTACTTTCGCGTCAAGGTGAGCGAAGGTCGTTGCTGGAGACGGGTCAGTCAAGTCATCCGCCGGTACGTATACCGCCTGGATAGACGTAATGGAGCCTGTCTTGGTTGAAGTAATACGCTCCTGCAGGGCTCCCATCTCTTCCGCCAGTGTTGGCTGATAGCCCACGGCAGAAGGCATACGACCCAGCAGTGCAGATACTTCAGTACCCGCCAGCGTATAACGATAAATATTGTCGATGAAGAGAAGCACGTCACGACCTTCATCGCGGAACTTTTCAGCCATGGTCAACCCGGACAGCGCAACACGCAGACGGTTACCCGGGGGCTCATTCATCTGGCCGTATACCATGGATACCTTGGACTCGCCTTCGAGGTTGATTACGCCAGATTCCTGCATCTCGTGATAGAAGTCATTACCTTCACGAGTACGTTCACCCACTCCGGCAAATACTGACAAACCTGAGTGTTCGGTAGCGATGTTGTTAATCAACTCCATCATGTTTACGGTCTTGCCTACACCCGCACCTCCGAACAGACCAACCTTGCCGCCCTTCGCGAAAGGACATACCAGATCGATAACCTTGATCCCTGTTTCGAGCAATTCGTTTGAGGTGGAAAGCTCTTCATAGGTAGGCGCTTTACGGTGAATAGGCATTTTTTCCTTTTCACCAATGGGGCCGCGTTCGTCGATCGGGCGTCCCAACACGTCCATGATGCGACCAAGTGTTTCGGTACCAACAGGTACAGATACCGGCGCGCCTGTGTCCTGTACAGTCAAGCCACGGCTCAATCCTTCGGTACTACCCAGGGCAATTGTTCTAACAATGCCATCACCCAGCTGCTGCTGAACTTCCAGGGTAATCTCTCTGTCGTCGACTGTTAACGCATCGTATACCTGCGGGATGCTGTCCCGATCAAATTCTACGTCGATAACGGCGCCGATGATTTGTACGATTCGACCGCTGCTCATTTCCGATTCCTCAAACTTTCTAAATCAAATTTCAAATAAACTGTATTCGTTCGCTGTAGCTCTACCTACACCGCTGCCGCACCACCGGCGATTTCAGACAATTCCTGGGTGATCGCTGCCTGACGGGCCTTGTTATAAACCAGTCCCAGTTTCTCGATGAGTTCGCCGGCATTGTCCGAAGCGTTCTTCATTGCCATCATGCGGGCAGCTTGCTCACAGGCATTGTTTTCTACCACTGCCTGGTAGACCTGTGACTCGATGAATCGTAACAGCAGACCATCGAGAAGCTCTTTTGCATCTGGCTCATACAGATAATCCCAGTGATGCTTGAGCTCTTCTTCCTCAGAGGGAAGTAATGGCAGCAACTGGTTGACTTCAGGGACGTGGGTCATGGTGTTAACGAAATCGTTGCTTACCAGCATCAACTGGTCGATCTCACCATTATCAAACTTGTCCAGCATGATCTTCACTGCACCGATAACGTCGGATACGGCAGCGTTGTCCCCAATATCTCTGACCGAGGCTACTACCTTGCCGCCAAAGTTATTAAAGAACGTTGCCGCACGACCACCAATAGTGCAGATATCGATATCTACATTCTTGTCTGCCCACTTTTTCATGGAGGCAATGGTGGCTTTAAAGGCGTTTATATTCAGTCCACCGCAAAGTCCGCGGTCGGTAGAGACCACAATGTAGCCGACGCGCTTAACTGGGCGCGTATCGAAATACTGGTGACGGTATTCCGATGATGAGTTTGCGATGTGGCCAATCACGGTGCGAATACGATGCGCGTAGGGCTTACCCAGCTTCATGCGATCCTGGGCTTTGCGCATCTTGCTTGCCGAGACCATTTCCATAGCCTTGGTGATCTTTTGAGTATTCTTGATACTCGAGATCTTGGTGCGTATTTCTTTGCCGCCAGCCATCTTAGCTAAATACCTTTTCTAATTGCTTAGAGTCTTGGTGCTCGGCGTTTAAGCGAGCTGTAAGACAATGTAATGCGAAGGGATGGCCCTGCCTGAGACACCCGTTCACGCTTGGATTAGTAAGTCTGTGTAGAAACAAACTTCTCCATAATTTCTTTAAACTTGCCCTGGATTTCATCATTCCAGTCACCTGTCTCGTTGATCTGCTTCAACAGATCCCCGTATTCGGAGTGCGCAAAGGAAAGCAATGATGATTCGAAGTCCAGCACCTTCTTCAGCTCTACCTCTTTCAGATACCCCTCGTTCGCTGCGTACAGTGACAGGGCCATCTCAGAAATTTGTAGCGGTGAATACTGCTTCTGCTTCATGAGCTCTGTAACGCGCTGACCGTGCTCCAGTTGCGAGCGGGTCGCATCATCAAGATCCGAGGCAAAGGCTGCGAATGCTGCAAGCTCACGGTACTGGGCCAGGGCGATACGAATACCACCACCCAATTTCTTGATGATGGTGGTCTGGGCAGCACCACCCACACGGGATACAGAAATACCAGGGTTCATCGCCGGACGGATACCGGAGTTAAACAGGTCCGTTTCCAGGAAGATCTGGCCGTCTGTAATGGAAATTACGTTCGTAGGTACGAAGGCGGATACGTCACCGGCCTGTGTCTCAATCACTGGCAATGCCGTCAGGGAACCAGTCTGTCCCTTCACCTCACCGTTGGTGAATTGTTCAACATAGTTTGCACTCACTCGCGCTGCACGCTCCAGCAGGCGTGAGTGCAAGTAGAACACGTCACCGGGATAGGCTTCTCGGCCGGGTGGGCGACGCAGCAGCAGGGAGATCTGTCGATAGGCCCATGCCTGCTTGGTCAAATCATCGTAAATAATCAGCGCATCCTGGCCACGGTCACGATAGTACTCGCCCATGGTGCAACCAGAGTAAGGTGCAATGAACTGCATGGCAGCCGGATCGGACGCGGAAGCTGCAACCACAACGGTGTATTCCATCGCACCGTGTTCTTCCAGCTTTTGCACCACGTTGGCAATAGACGACGCTTTCTGGCCAATGGCCACATAGACACACTTAACGCCTTTACCTTTCTGGTTGATGATCGTATCGATCGCAACCGCTGTCTTACCCACCTCTCGGTCACCGATGATCAGCTCTCGCTGACCCCGACCAATTGGGGTCATGGCGTCAATTGACTTCAATCCGGTTTGCACTGGTTGAGATACAGATTTACGGGCAATAACACCTGGCGCAACCTTTTCGATCGCATCGCTGAGCTTGGCTTCAACAGGACCCTTACCATCAATCGGGTGACCCAGGGCATCCACAACACGCCCTTCCAGCTCAGGACCAATAGGTACTTCAAGAATACGGCCAGTACATTTACAGCTCTGGCCTTCCTTCAGTCCCAGGTAATCACCGAGAACCACAGCACCCACTGAATCCCTTTCGAGGTTGAGGGCCATACCGTAAAGGCCGCCCTCGAACTCGATCATCTCACCGTACATCACGTCGGCGAGACCATGGATTCGGATAATGCCGTCGGAGACACTCACGATGGTGCCTTCGTTCTTGGCCTGCACAGACACATCCAGCTTGTCTATGCGCTGCTTGATAATTTCACTGATTTCAGATGGATTCAGTTGTTGCATCTTTGTTTCCTATTCTCCCGCCTGGGCTGCTATGTGGCCCGCTCAGGAATTCAATGATTCTGCTAGTTTGGTCAGCTTTCCACGTACAGAGCTATCGATGACAGTGTCTCCAGCACGAATTACAGCACCGCCAATGAGCGCGCTGTCCACACTGGTGGCCAGCTTTATCTCTCGTTGCAAGCGCTGTTTCAGTGCGTTCGCCAGCTTTTGTGCAATATCTGAACTGATTTCAAAAGCTGTGGTTATCTCAACATCAACGGAACGCTCCTGAATCGCCTTCAGGCTGTCGAACAACATTGAGACTTCCGGCAGTAAACCTATTCGCTTGTTCTCTGCCAGTAAGCGGACAAAGTTCTGTCCCTTTTCATTGAGCTCGTCACCGCATATATCGATGAATGCCTGGGCAGCCTGCTCTGAGGACAGCGCAGGGTTGATAAGCAGTGCTCGCACTGACCCGTGGCTTGTCACGGAAGCAGCGACACCCAGCATCTTCGACCAGGTATCCAGAGCACCTTCATCCAGCGCTACCTGAAAGGCTGCTTTTGCGTAGGGTCGTGCCAAGGTTGTTAGTTCTGCCATCTGCTTCTCGTGTTTGCTCTGGTACTAAGTTTTCGCAGTTGTGGTTTACAGTTCTGATGCCAGTTTGTTCAGCATCTCTTCGTTTGCAGCCTGGTCGATTGATCCTTCAAGAATCTTTTCTGCACCAGCCACTGCAATTTCAGAGACCCTCGCGCGTAAGGCCTCTCGTGCCCGGTTCACTTCCTGCTCGATCTCGGCCTGTGCACCATCGATAATTCGCTGGCCTTCAGTCCTGGCTTGCTGCTTCGCCTCATCAACGATTTGCGCTGCTCGCTTGTTTGCCTGATCGATAATGCCGGCCGCTTCTTCCTTGGCTTCTTTCAGATGCTCTGTGGATTTAGCCTGCGCAAGCTCCAGGTCTTTTTCAGCCCTGGCTGCAGCTTCCAGACCATCGGCGATCCTCTTCTTGCGCTCTTCCATGATGGCCATAAATGGCGGCCAGACGTACTTACTGCAGAACCACAGAAAGAACGCCATGGCGATCATTTGGCCTAGAAAAGTTGCATTAATATTCACGGTGCTCTCCTGTTAAGGTCATTGCCCGTTAACTGTATTGCTCCCTTTCAAGGGATCAATACCCGTTACGTTAAATTCTTAACCGCCCAGTGCCGCTGTGAATGGGTTAGCAAAGGTAAACCACATGCCGATACCAATACCGATCATGGTCACCGCGTCGATCAAACCGGCTACCAGGAACATGGAACCCTGTAACTTGGGTGCCAGTTCTGGCTGACGGGCTGAACCTTCCAGGAACTTGCCGCCCAAAATACCAAAGCCGATCGCAGTACCTGCTGCGCCCAAGCCCAGTACCAGCAGAACGCCCAGTACCGTGTTTGCCAAAATTAACTCCATTTCTTCCTCCAGATTTTCTTCAGTTCAGATGTAGTTCAAGAAATTAGTGATGTGGTACTTCATGCGCTGCATTGAGATAAACAATAGTCAGCATCATGAATACGAATGCTTGCAGGGGAATTACCAACAAGTGGAATGCCGCCCAGACAAAGTGGGCCGGCAATTGCCAGACACCCAACATTGACGCTATAAGTAGAAACAAAAGTTCGCCTGCGTAGAGGTTACCAAAAAGTCGCAGGCCGAGAGAGATTGGCTTAGCGAACAGAGTAGGGACCTCAATGATAAGGTTAAAGGGCATCATCCACTTGCCGAATGGATGAAATGCCAGCTCGCCCAGGAAACCGCCCAACCCCTTATTCTTGATGCTGTAATAAATGATCATCAGGAACACCATGGTGGACATGCCCATAGTGATATTGGGGTCGGTTGTGGGTACGACCTTGAATGGCGAGTTTTCAATGTGGAAAACGGTATGCAGCATTGGCTCGAAGCCAAATGTTGTTAACAGGTCAACCGGGACCAGATCCATGGTGTTCATCAACAGGATCCAGAAAAAGAGCAGCAAACACAGAGGCCCAATCAATTCATTCTTGTAGTTGAAGGCTTCGGATACGCGGGCATCAACGAACTCAACTACAGACTCGACAAAGTTCTGAACACCGGAAGGATTATCGACAGACGCGTTGACGGCAACACGGCGGAAGAACAGGAGAAATGCTGCTCCCAGAAACAGGGACCAACCCATGGTATCCACGTTGATTGCCCAGAAGCCCATTTCTGCAGCTTCTTCCGGAGTGTGGGCAAAACCCCAATGACCATCGATGCGGCCGAAGGTAAAGAAAGACAGGTGATGAGTAATGTATTCTTGAACTGTGAGTTCAGCGCCATGTTCGGCTGCAGCGTGGGCTGCGTCGGCTAGCTCTGCCATCGATTCTCTCTAATTACTCTATCTAAACCCCGATTCCGTCGGGTTCGGATTCTCTGCAGTGATGTGCAACAGAAAACTCAGTATTAGTTGCGGCTAGGGCGGTAATCTATAAACGCCGAGGCCATCACGCCGGTGAAATGGATCGATATGAATCCAAGTATCAGCGCGAGCTCATTCAAATTCGCTATCAGGGTAAAACTCAGTGCAAACAGCACCAATGTTATGCCGATTTTGCCCAGCTCCCCTCTTACAAAGCTTTTAATAACCAAATCTGCTTTCGTGGCACCCTGGTAACGGAATGCTTTGAATGCGAAGTAGCTGTTAGGCAATGCGCTTATCAATCCGCCTAACATAATAGAGTAGGCAGTGATGGTGCCTGACAATAACAGTGAGGTAGCGGCGATAAAAGCGGTCGCGAGTAGTTGTGCGACTATCACTTTATGGACTGGTGGGGTTCTCATTGTTCAAAAATTCGACACAAATTGTGCTTGATGGTCGAGCTCAAGATCCCCAACAACAGCCGTAACAAACATCTGTTTTTGCAACGGTGATCACCAAAAGCAGGCGCATTATAGGGGCTTTAAGGGGGTATCGCAACTACGTCCCATTACCTATTTAAGCCCGGAAATACAGGGTTTTCGGGGGATTTTCCTCGGGATGAATTAGCCAGACCTGGACCAGCTTTGGGCTTTTTTGAATGGCGCTCGGATCCGTTATGTCCGTGCTATTTTATATGGGCGAGAATTCCGTCCAGCTCATCCAGACTGTTGTACTTGACCACTAACTTTCCCTTCCCCTTAGCGGTGTGCTGTATCACCACCTTGGAGCCCAGTTTCTCTTCCAGGTTTTCCTGTAGATTCTTGATGTCTGGATCAAGAGTTTTCGAGGTTTTCTTGCCGCCACCATCCGCCTGAAGACGGCGAACCAGAGCCTCGGTCTGCCGAACCGACAACCCCCGGCCCACAACGGCGCGGGCGGCTTCTGGCTGCTGTAAGTCTTCCAGACCGAGCAAGGCTCTCGCATGACCCATTTCTAGGTCACCGTTTTCCAGCATGCGGCGCACATCGATATGCAAGCCCATCAAGCGCATGAGGTTTGTTACAGTGACACGAGACTTGCCCACAGCATCCGCTACTTCCTGCTGGGTGAGTTCGAACTCATCCTGCAAGCGTTTGAGAGCCATGGCTTCTTCTATAGGATTGAGGTTTTCCCGCTGGATATTCTCGATGAGCGACATGGCAATAGCCGCCTCATCACCCACCGGCTTGATGATGGCTGGAATACTGTCCAGGCCTGCCATTTGGGTAGCCCGCCAACGACGCTCACCGGCAATGATCTCGTATTTATCCGAAGATATTGGCCGCACGACGATGGGCTGCATAACGCCCTGTGTCTTGATGGAGGCGGCGAGCTCCTCGAGAGCCTCCTGATGCATATCAGTACGCGGCTGGTATTTACCCCGCTGTATCAGATCCACCGGGATATTCCTGAGGTCTCCGTCCTTGTCCGAGACTCTTGTTGTGCTTGAAGTGCCAGCAGAAGTTGCTGAATGCTCCGCCTCTCGCGGCTTCCCCGCCAACAGGCTTGCCATGGTCTGACTGCTGCCTGAGGACAGCAAGGCATCCAGACCCTTTCCCAGTTTTTTCTTATCGTTCATGTTTGTAAGTGTTTATTAACCCCAGATCGCTTAAAATTAGTTGGCATAAGACCGCCACGCTAATTCATCACTCTCGAGGCCTCGTCATGACGACGCAACAATTCTCCGGCCAGGGCCAGGTAGGCTATAGCCCCCCGAGATTGGCGATCATATTTGATTACTGGTTTACCGTAGCTGGGGGCTTCGGCCAGACGTACATTTCTTGGAACAACGGTACGATAAACAGCGTCACCGAAATAATTAAAGAGTTGTCCATTGACCTCTGAGGTGAGTTTGTTCCGCGGGTCATACATGGTGCGGAGAATGCCCTCAATCTTGAGGGATGGATTGATCCTCTCCTGGATTACCCGAATGGTATCCATCAGGGCAGAAAGCCCTTCGAGTGCGTAGTACTCGCATTGCATGGGAATGACCACACCATCGGCGGCCACCAGCGCATTGATCGTCAGCATATTGAGAGACGGTGGGCAATCTATGACGATGAAGTCGTAACGAGCCCGGACGGCCTCGACGATCGAGCGCAGCCTGATCTCTTTGTTGTCCGCATTAATCAGTTCCACCTCGGCGGCTACCAGGTCACCATTGGCTGGCAGGAGGTCGAATTCCCCTTCTTCCGGTCTTACTTTGACGACATCGAAATCGGCCTGGGAGGTTAGCAGATCGTATACGGAAAACTCCAGGCTGGACTTGTCGACCCCAGATCCCATTGTGGCATTGCCCTGGGGATCCATATCGATGAGCAAGACGTTTTTGCGGGTTACGCTCAAGGACGCGGCCAGATTGACCGAGGTTGTGGTCTTTCCTACTCCGCCTTTCTGGTTGGCTATGGCCAGTACTTTGCTCACGTGGTTCTCTGTGTTGACTGATTAACTAACGGTACAAGTTTACCTGATAAAGCCCGGGTGTGGGATTATATCGATCAGATGTCGCTCCACTTCTTTGCTCTCGTCAGGACAACCATCAGGCTGCTCACTGGCCTGGACGGGTACATTGAGCCGGTATACTCCAGCCACCTCGAATTCGGGGCCAATTTCCTTTATTTCAGCTTCGGGGAGTTGTCCCTTCATGGCCAGTAGATGGCTCTTTTCTGACAATAGGGGAGCAATTTTCTGCAGGATATCAGGAAGCGACGAAAATGCCCTGCAAGTCACAATATCAATTTGACTATCACTTTGATAGTGCTCAATCCGGCAATTTTCCACGTCCAGATTAGCCAGGCTCAGCGCCGCTTTCACCTGAAACAGAAATCGGGCTTTCTTGCCATTGCTATCCACCAGGATAAATCGGGTAGTGGGTTTTAGTATCGCCAGGGGGACTCCGGGAAAGCCACCACCGGCCCCAACATCCAGTACCGAGTGAGCATTTACATAGGGGGCGATAGCAATGGAATCGAGCAAGTGACGGTAGAGCAAAACCGAGTCGCTAGCATCGGAAACCAGGTTGTAAGTTTTATTCCACTTCTTCAGGAGTTGAAGATAGTCCAGTAACAGAGCTTGTTGTTGAGGTGTAGCAGGTACCTGTAAAGCTTTAAGGCCGCTTTCCAGCTGATCAGAGATAGAGTACAAGTGTAACCAGCCTTCCTAGCCCGTCTGGCGGCGCAAACCCTGGTGTTTCTTCACATGAATGAGTAAAAGTGAAATTGCAGCCGGAGTCATGCCAGAAATTCTTGAAGCTCTGCCTATATTCTCGGGTTGTGCTGCAGCCAGTTTTTGCCTGAGTTCGTTTGAAAGCCCCTGCATGTCACTGTAATCAATATCAGCCGGGATAGCCGTATTGTACTGGCGCTTCAGTCGTTCAATCTCTTCTGTCTGTCGATCGATATAGCCCTGGTACTTGATTTGGGTCTCGGCCTGCTGCTTCGCCTGCGCAGCCCGACTGTTAGGTGCAATTGCTTCTGCGGCAATGCCCTCGTCGCCTGTAAACGCCGTCATTAACGATTCATAGCTCATTCCCGGCCGCGCCAGGAGTTCAGAGAGTCGATACTCCCGGCTCAATGGTTTTTCAAGTAGCTTATTGATTCGAGCAGCTGATTCACTCTCTGCCTGGACCCAGGTATTTCTCAGGGTTGCTAACTCCTGCTCTATTAATTCGCACTTTTCGGTAAAGAATTGCCAGCGCTCATCATCTATCAACCCCAGCTCTCGGCCTTTCTCGGTTAATCGCAGATCTGCATTGTCTTCTCGCAAAGTCAATCTGTATTCGGCTCGTGAAGTAAACATGCGGTAAGGTTCATTTGTACCAAGCGTAATCAGGTCATCCACGAGAACGCCTATGTAAGCCTGATCGCGACGCGGGCACCAGGATTCTTTTTCCTGTACGGACAGAGCAGCATTCAGACCAGCCAATAATCCCTGAGCCGCAGCCTCTTCGTAACCTGTCGTTCCATTAATCTGACCGGCGAAATACAAACCCTCAACAAACTTCGTTTCCAGGGAATACTTGAGATCTCTTGGATCAAAGAAATCGTATTCAATAGCATAACCCGGTCGGGTTATGTGCGCGTTCTCAAAACCCTTGATGTTGTGAATCATCTCTACCTGAACATCGAACGGCAAGCTAGTTGATATGCCATTGGGATAAAGCTCGTTGGTATGCAAGCCTTCAGGTTCAACGAAAATCTGGTGGGAAGACTTGTCAGCGAACCGCATTACCTTGTCCTCTATCGATGGACAATAGCGCGGTCCGGTGCCTTCGATCACCCCGGTGTACATGGGAGACCTATCCAGTCCACCACGGATAATTTCATGACAGCGCTCATTGGTAGAGGTTATATAACAAGGTACCTGTCGCGGATGCTGATCGACGCTGCCTAAAAAAGACATGACGGGGAGAGGCGTATCTCCATACTGGATTTCCATGACCGAAAAATCGACAGTTCTCGCGTCGATTCGAGGTGGAGTACCTGTCTTCAACCTCTCAACCCGGAAGGGAAGTTCTCGAAGGCGTTGCGCAAGCGCATTGGAAGGCTGATCGCCAGCCCTGCCGCCGCTGCTATTCGCGAGGCCAATGTGAATTTTTCCACCAAGGAAAGTGCCAGTTGTCATTACAACTTTTCTGGCGCGGATGTCCAAACCCATTTGCGTGCGTACACCCTGAACGCAACCGCCCTCGATGATCAGGTCATCTACAGCCTGTTGAAACAAGGTCAGGTTTGGCTGGCTCTCCAGGGTTTCCCGAATCGCGGCTTTATACAGGACTCTGTCTGCCTGGGCACGGGTAGCTCTAACCGCCGGTCCCTTGCTGGCATTGAGAATGCGAAATTGGATTCCGGCTCTATCTATGGCCTGCGCCATGGCTCCACCGAGGGCATCGATCTCCTTAACCAGATGACTCTTGCCAATACCGCCAATAGCCGGGTTGCAGGACATCTGCCCCAGGGTTTCGATGCTGTGAGTTACCAGTAGCGTGCGCACACCAAGCCGAGCAGAGGCCAGGGCCGCCTCAGTACCGGCATGGCCGCCACCTACAACGATGACATCAAATTCTTCAGTGTGCTTCATGTTAAGTCTGGTTCAAATCGGGGGAGGAGCAGTATATAGATACGACCGCAAAAGGGAATCATTCAAGTAATTCGTTAAACGGTGAGTTCACCATTAAAAACTAAATAAATTAATTATTGATTAATAGTATGGGAACAGGGTTTAGATATTGTTGTTATAGGGCCTGCTTCCGCCTGTTGAAAACCCTCTGTAGCCAGCGTATTTACTGGGTTTCAGCCGATAATAAGTTGGTTCATAAAGTCTGTATTTCGACTGTATAGCCGTTGGAGCCATTGTGAATGCTTTCAGATGCGAAGGCAGTGTCGAGGACTGGGGTGTATAAGTCTGGCAATTATTCAATGGCTACCCACGCCAGAGCGCGAGTTGTCAACATGATTTCCTTTATGTCTACTGGAATTCTGTTTTCGGTAACAAGCTGTGGGTAGAGCGTGTATTAACGCATTTCAAGGGCATAAGACTATCCTTTGCTTGTGCACCGGGGTCCTGAGGAGTCATTTACCGATGCAAAAACTGGAAAAAATCTCTCCGAGCAGATCGTCACTGGATACCTCGCCGGTTATCTTTCCCAGCGTCTGCTGAGCAAGTCGCAAATCTTCTGCGACAAGCTCAAGGAGTAAGTGTTCACTTACTCCAGAATTCGCATTCTCCATGTATCCGTATGCTTCTTCCAGGGCAATCAAATGACGTTGTCTGGCCAGGAAGGCGCTACTATCCGGCGCCGAGTAGCCAACGCTTCGTTTTATGTCATCTCGAAGCAAATCCAGACCCAGCCCCTGTTTCGCGGATACCCTGAATAATTTGAGGCTAATATCTTTATAGCCTGTGGTGAATTGGCGGGGTTCGGGATCAGAGAGCAAATCGATCTTGTTTAAGATGATGGACGTACGCCGAAGGAGGTTCATTGCATCCTGCTCGCCGAGCCCCCCCAGCAGTGTCTCCATCCACGTGTCAGGGATAGATCGCTGTCCCGCCTCATCGGCGAGTGTTTGCTCGCGCTCGCCATCAATGACGAGGAAGATGCGATCGGCTTCGTTGATTACCTTCGTTGCCCGACGCACACCTTCCTGCTCAACAGGATCTTGGCTGACTCGCAAGCCGGCAGTATCAGTAATCGTTATTGGCAGGCCATCGATATTAAGCTGTTCTCTTAGCAGGTCGCGGGTGGTGCCGGGAATGTCCGTTACAATCGCAGACTCATTGCCACACAGGGCATTCATCAGGCTGGATTTGCCAACGTTAGGGGTACCAGCCAGGACCAGGTGAATTCCTTCTTTGAGCAGGGCGCCTTGCTCGGCGTCTCGAAACAGTGACTGCATTGCCGCCAGCAATGCAGCCAATTCGGTCGCGACACCACTTCGCTCCAGAATATCGATGTCTTCGTCGCTAAAATCGATGGCAGCCTCGACGTTTACCCGGATTCGGGTCAGGCTGTTAACGATCTCGTTCACCTTAGCCGAAAACACACCCTGCAGGGTTCTCATGGCAGATCTGGCGGCCTGTTGTGAACTGGCGTCTATGAGATCGGCTACAGCTTCAGCCTGTAGTAGATCTACTTTGCCATTGAGAAACGCCCGCTCCGTGAACTCTCCCGGCCGTGCCAGACGGGCACCTAATTGTTGAGTCCTCGAGAGCACGGCATGCAGTACATGAGGACCACCATGTCCTTGAAGCTCGAGGACATCTTCTCCGGTGAAGGAATTCGGCGCTGGGAAATAGAGGACCAGGCCCTGGTCAATGACAGTGGAATCGTCATCTCGAAAATTCGCCCGGGTGGCCGATCTGGCTGGCGCTAAAGAACCGGTGATTCGCGCACAGATTTCTGCTGCCTTGGGGCCAGAGACCCTGATTATGCCGATACCCCCCCGACCTGCTGGGGTGGCGATGGCGCAGATGGTATCTGTGTCCTGCTGGAGCATGCGGTTTACCCAGGGATCAGAGAAGTGTGGCAATCACTTGGCAGGGTTTCCAACAATTGCAGCGCACGGGTGCAAAACCTATTTGGCTGCTTTCGCCTCATAGGCCGCTTCGATTTTGCGAGTGATGTACCACTGCTGCAGGATACCGAGCAAGCCATTAGTGAGCCAGTAAAGCACAAGGCCTGCCGGGAACCAGAGGAATAACACGGTCATCATGATGGGCATCAGCTTCATCACATTGGCCTGCATTGGGTCAGCTGGGGCTGGGCTCAAGGTGGTCTGCAAATACATGGTTGCGCCCATCAGCAGGGGAAGTATGAAGAAAGGGTCTCGTACTGAAAGATCTTGTAACCAAAAAATGAAGGGAGCATGTCGTAATTCGACACTTTCAAGCAACACCCAATATAGCGCAATGAAAACCGGCATCTGTACTAGCATCGGTAAGCAACCGCCAAATGGATTGATCTTTTCTTTCTTGTAGAGCTCCATGGTCGCCTGCTGAAGCTTCATTCGGTCGTCACCGTAACTTTCTTTCAGCTGTTGCATCTTCGGCATGAGCCTGCGCATTCCTGCCATGGATTTGTATTGCGTCTCGGACAATTTATAGAACGCACCTTTAACAATTATTGTGAGTACGATAATCGAGAGGCCGTAGTTACCGATGAACGAATCGATCTGTCGAAGAAGCCAGTAGATGGGAGCGGCCAGGAACCAAAGAAAGCTGTAGTCAATCGTCAGATCAAGATTAGGAGAAATGTCTGCCAGTACATACTGGTCTTTTGGTCCTGCGTAGAATTGCATCTGGTAGCTGGCGCTGCCATTGGCAGGCACATCAATGGCTGAACCTGTGAATTCTCCAAAATACTGGTTCAGATTGTTCTTTCTGGTTGTGTAGCGGTTTACCGAGTTGCTGTTGGGAACCCAGGCACTGATGAAGTAATGTTGACTAAAACCTATCCAGCCGCCCAGGGTTTCGAAGGAGTTTGCACCGTCGTCTATGTCGTCGAAATCGATTTCAATATAGGGATCTTCCTCGTTTGTAGACACGTAGCCGAGGTATGTCCTGCCAAATCCACCAGAACTACTCGGATCATCGAAGTTGTCGCGCTTTATCTGGCCGAAGGCGTTGGCTCTGAAATCGCTGCTGGTTGAATTGTTAATAATAAAGCTGACATCAATCAGGTAGGAACCTCGATTAAACGTGTATCGTTTTGTTATTTGTACACCGCTGTTAGTAGTCGTAAAAAGATCTACCGATAATGAGTCTTGTGACTCTTGCAGTTGAAAAGATTGGGTAGTGGATTGATAACGAGCCCTGCTCGGCGTATCGATCCCGTCTCTTCCTATCAAGCCACTTTGGGCAACGTAACTACGCGTTCTGTTCTGTTCCAATAGAACGAAAGGATCATCAGGGACGTTTAACTGCCTAAGGTAGAGAGGCAGGGCGAGTGTGACTATGTCACCGCCATTGAGATCAATTACCAGTTCGAGTGTATCTGTACGAACAGTAACAAGCGAAAATTCTGAATTTTTTACTTCTTCTATTATAGGCGTCTGTGCTTGTGAAGAAGCTTGTGCATTGCCGGTTGCCGAAGAAGTTGGTGTATTAGGGACACCCGCTGGTAAATCGTTGCTTGAGGTTGCCACCGATGTCGTAGTGGATGAGCCGACCTCTGAGAGTTCAACGAATTCTGATGAACCACCCCCGTTGTCTATAACCGGCGGATAGTCTTCTTGCCATGCTAGCAAAAGCAAATAAGTAATGATGGCTAGCGCTGTGTAGAGTGCAAAACGTGTTATGTCCATACTTACTTCTCTGCTACATCTTCGATATGGCCAGGAACCGGGTCGTAGCCACCTTCGTGCCACGGGTGGCAGCGAATGATTCTTTTCACGCCGAGGTAAGTACCCTGAATACCACCATGAATCTCAATAGCTTCTTTTGTATAGTGTGAACAGCTTGGATAGAAACGGCAGCGCGGACCCATCAAGGCACTGAATGTGTTTTGATAGACAGTAATAAGACTGATCAGGGCTTTGTTAAGCATTGGTCTGTTCTGCTGCTCTTATAGAGACCTTTCTTCCCAAGTCTTGCCAGAGGCGCAAAAGGCTGTTGCTTACTTCATTGTTTTTCAACTGTTCAGCGCCCTTCCGAACCAGGACAACGAGGTCCAGGTTGGCGAGAGAGCCTTGTTGGTGCCTGAATGATTCTCGAATAATTCGCTTAATTCGATTTCGATGAACCGCAGTTGCAATATTCTTTTTGGCGACCACGGTTCCCAGGCGAGGGCTACAATCTTTTTGTTGCAGGGCAAGAATAAGAAAGTATCGGTTAGCAACCTTGAATTGGTTGCGGTTGAATACAGCAGTGTACTCTTCTGCCGTTAGCAGCCGAGAAGTCTTGGGGTAGCCGTATCCAGACACAGGTCATTCTCTGTTCTCTTTCCGGAAGGAAAACAGAAAATCAGGCAGAGAGGCGGGCGCGCCCCTTAGCTCGACGTCGCTTTAAGACTAAGCGTCCGCCCTTGGTGGCCATTCGTGCACGAAAACCATGAGTACGGGCTCGCTTTAACACGCTGGGCTGAAATGTACGCTTCATAGTAGAAAGTCCGATTTAACAGTAACTTAGGGAGCCAGAAAACGGCTCGAAAAAAGAGGCGGAATTCTAGAGGTTTTGCCCCGAACTTGCAATGTTGGAAGGGGTTCAATGTGGGCGGATCTTTATTTATGGCCCCGGATGCCGCGAGGCCTTGTCCCATGAATTCAATGCAGTAGTTAACAACATGTTATCCACAGCATATTTATCAACAGGCGAGCAATTTTTGCGCGCTTCCGCAGCCATTTTTCTCCTTTTAAAAAGCGGCTAGGCCATCGTAACTAACTGAAAAATAATGTAAAAAACAAGAAAGAAAAACCCTTGTATTTGGCTTGTCAGCAGTGGATAACTTCTGCACCGATAGATAGAATCCTGAAAAAATAACATTAACAATAAAGTGAAAGAAATAATTGGATGGGCTGGAGATAGTGGTAGTAGCACATTGGCAAAAATGCACAGAATGTCTTAGAGACGAGCTTTCCTCACAAGAATTTAACACCTGGATTAGACCCCTCAGAGCCGAACATTCGAGTGATTCGGTTCATCTCTATGCCCCGAACCGGTTCATCCTGGACTGGGTGAAGAGCAAATTTCACCGCAGGATCGAGGAAATCCTGAAAGATCTGACCGGTCAGGACGTAGAGGTGGCGCTCCATGTGGCTCACAGTGATTATCAGTCCAATACTGCCCAATCGGTCGCCGTGAAGGAATCGACCCAGGACAGGGCTAAGTCAAAGCAAGCCGTCTCTAATGGGGCTGGGTTTCGCGAAGCCACAGGCTCCCGGTCTGTGCCGGCGGATGTAAAGCCAGTTACCCAGAGGGTCGTGACCGAGGGCACGAATGCCGGAGCGGTTGATACAATTATTGAGGGCAAGCTACGGCATCGCGGAGCCCTGAATACTGACAATAATTTCGACAATTTTGTCATAGGTAAATCCAATCAGTTGGCCAGGGCCGCTGCCATGCAGGTCGCTGAGAATCCGGGATATGCCTATAACCCGCTATTTATCTATGGGGGAGTAGGGCTCGGTAAGACCCATCTCATGCATGCTATCGGTAACTACCTGGTAGAAAAGAAACCGGATGCGAAGGTTGTCTATCTGCATTCTGAAACCTTTGTGGCAACCATGGTGACTGCACTGCAGTTAAATGCGATTAGTGAGTTCAAGCGCTTTTACAGATCTGTAGATGCCTTATTGATCGATGACATTCAATTTTTCGCCGGAAAAGAGCGTTCCCAGGAAGAGTTTTTCCACACCTTCAATGCATTGCTGGAAGGTGGTCAGCAAATCATTCTCACTTGCGACCGGTTTCATAAAGAGATCAATGGTCTGGAGGAACGGCTGAAGTCACGCTTTGGTTGGGGGCTTACTGTTGCCGTCGAACCGCCTGAACTTGAGACGCGGGCTGCGATTCTCATGAATAAAGCGGAGCAATGCCATGTCATGCTTCCCTATGAATCGGCTTTGTTTATTGCTCAGCGACTGCGCTCGAACGTAAGAGAGCTGGAAGGTGCCCTGAAGCGCGTGATTGCTCATGCAAATTTTAAAGGTGCGCCCATAACACTGGAGCTCATAAAAGAAGCACTTAGGGATTTGTTCGCATTACAGGACAAACTGGTCACAATTGACAACATACAGCGCTCTGTGGCGGAGTACTATAAGATTAAAATGGCCGACATGTTGTCAAAAAGGCGAAACAGGTCGGTAGCAAGACCGCGTCAGGTCGCTATGAGCCTGTCCAAGGAGCTGACAAACCACAGTTTGCCGGAGATTGGAGATGCTTTTGGGGGGCGTGACCACACGACTGTGCTTCATGCCTGCAAGCAAATCAACAAACTGCGGCACACATCCACGGATATCCAGGAGGACTATAATAATCTCCTGCGCTCCTTGTCGAGTTAGTAACATATTGAGAAATAAGGAAATAAAGCGAAATGCAACTAACAATCAGTCGTGATGCCCTGCTCAGACCACTGCAGCTGGTAAGCGGTGTTATAGAACGCCGGCAGACGCTTCCGGTCTTATCCAACGTCCTTTTGGAGTTCAATGACAATGGTTTGTCACTAACAGGCACAGACTTGGAGGTCGAACTCATAGGCCGTGTCGTGGTGGAGGGAGGCGGTAAACTAGGCGAGATTACAGTACCGGCGCGAAAGCTGCTGGATATCTGCAAGTCGCTGTCGGAAGACGCCGAGATCAACCTTACGCTCGCTGACGATAAGCTGCTTCTTAAATCAGGCCGCAGTCGGTTTACGCTTACTACGCTTCCAGCATCGGAATTCCCGCGGGTTGAGGAAGAGCCAGATACATTCTCATTGAGCATCGATCAAGATCGATTGCGGGGCCTGCTCGATGCCACCAGTTTTGCCATGGCACAACAGGACGTACGCTATTACCTCAATGGCATGCTGTTTGAAGTTGCCAGTGACTACCTTCGGCTGGTGGCAACCGATGGACACCGTTTGGCGATGGAAACAGTGGCATTGGACAATGCACTATCCGAGACGCAGCAACTGATTTTGCCCAGGAAAGGCATTATGGAGCTGTCTCGCTTACTGACAGAGGGTGGGGGTGAGATAACGCTTACTTTCGGCCAAAACCACATCCGTGCTCGAGTACCGGAGTATACGTTCACTTCAAAGCTGGTGGACGGCAAATTTCCCGATTACAACAGAGTATTACCCAAAGGAGGGGATCGGGTCATGCTGGGAAGCTGTTCAGAGCTGCGCCAGGCATTCTCCAGGGCCGCCATTCTATCCAATGAGAAGTACAGGGGCGTTCGGGTTATGTTCAGTAATGAAGAGCTGAAGATCCTGGCGAACAACCCCGAGCAGGAGGAAGCGGAAGAAGTTGTCTCCGTTGACTATGAGGGCGACCCTATCGAGATAGGTTTCAACGTCAGTTACCTGATCGATGTGCTATCAACAATCGGTAGCAAGAATGTGCGTATGACGCTTTCCGACCCCAATAGTAGCGCACTGCTGGAAGCTGAAGAGGGTAGCGATGCGCTTTACGTGGTCATGCCCATGCGGCTTTAGCCGGGGTTCGTGAGGAACTGCTCACATACATGACAGTGCTCGCCCGCCTGGAGGTGTCCAAACTTCGCAATTTGCGCGAAATCAGTCTGGATTTATCAAGGCAATTTAACCTCGTGTACGGCCTCAACGGTAGCGGCAAAACCAGCATACTGGAATCCGTGAACCTTCTGGCTACCGGCAAGTCTTTTCGCAGCGCTCTGGTGGATCCGCTCGTCATGGAGGGGGAGAGCGCGGCGACGGTTTACGCCCGGACGTTCGACAATAAGAGCATTGGCCTCAACCGACCCAGGAAGCAAAAGCACCAGCTCAGACTCAATGGCGTTAATCAGCCGAACTGGGACGAGGTGGCGCGAGAGCTGCCTGTCCAGGTGCTTGATGCGGGGGCATTCCAATTGCTCGAAGGGGGGCCTAAGGCCAGGCGGCGCTTTATGGACTGGGGTGTGTTCCACGTGGAACCTGCTTTCGTGGCCCAGTGGAGAAGAGTGCGACGCTGCCTTGCCCAACGAAACCGGCTTCTAAAACAGCCCCGCCTATCCGAAGACGAAATCATGGTTTGGGACAGGGAGCTCTGTGATGCTGCGGTGCTGGTACACAGGTTCAGGTGCTCTTATTTAGACCAACTCCTGCCCCTGTTCCGTGAGACCTACACCGAGGTATTCAAGCAAGCCGCGGACCGACTTTCCATAACTTACCACAGTGGCTGGGACCATGAAGCCGACATGAGTGAGCAACTACTTCGTAGTCGGTCAATTGACCAGAAATACGGCTCCACCCAGCTTGGGCCTCACCGTGCCGATATTTCTATAAAGATTGGAAACAGAAAGACCCTGGAGATTTTGTCCCGCGGGCAACAGAAATTACTGATCTGTGCGCTCAAGTTCACGCAGGGCAAACTACTGGCAGAGGCTGTCAACCGAATGTGTACATACCTGGTTGATGACTTGCCAGCAGAGCTGGACGTCAACAACCGGCGCGTGGTTTTGGACTATTTGGCGGCTAGTGGCAGCCAGGTTTTTATGACCAGTGTAGAGGCATCTGCCATCGACCTGAGCGCTTCTGGCAGCACAGATATCGCCAAGTTCCACGTGGAACGTGGTATAATAACAGGCTGATTTTTAGCCAAATAATCAACAAATTAGTGGTTCTAAAGCACCCCGGCGAAGGAGTGCTTCTCGGAGAATTTCTATGAGTGATAAAGCTCAATCTGACTATAACTCGGACAGCATTAAGGTACTGAAGGGCCTGGATGCGGTGAGGAAGCGACCGGGCATGTATATCGGGGATACCGATGACGGTACCGGCCTTCACCATATGGTCTTTGAGCTAGTAGACAACTCTATTGACGAGGCCTTGGCGGGGCACTGTGACCAGATCAACGTGACCATTCACGTCGGGGAAACGATTACGGTTCAGGACAACGGCAGGGGCATCCCAACTGAGATGCACAAGGAGGGTGTCTCAGCCGCAGAAGTGATCATGACTGTCCTTCATGCCGGGGGTAAGTTTGACGACAATAGCTATAAGGTGTCCGGAGGGCTGCACGGAGTGGGCGTTTCCGTGGTCAACGCTCTGTCGGAAGAACTCAAACTCACTATCAGGCGAGGCGGTAAAGTCCATGAACAGTACTATCAGCATGGTGTGCCTCAGGCGCCGCTGGCCGTGGTTGGTGAGACGGAAAGTAGTGGTACGGAATGTCATTTCAAACCGTCAAAAGACACATTTACCAATGTGGAGTTCCATTACGACATCCTGGCGAAGAAACTACGTGAGTTGGCGTTTCTTAACGCTGGAGTCAGCATAACTCTCAAAGACGAGCGTTCAGGCAAGAAGGATGAGTATAAATACGAGGGCGGCTTGAAAGCCTTTGTTGACTACTTAAACACCAATAAGAACACGATTAACAAGCTGTTCCACTTCAACTCCGAACGTGTAGAAGACGGGATATCGGTAGAAGTAGCCTTGCAATGGAACGACTCGTACCAGGAAAACATCTTCCCCTACACGAACAACATCCCACAACGGGACGGTGGTACGCACCTGGCAGGCTTCCGAAGCGCGCTAACCAGGGTGCTGAAGAGCTATATAGACAAGGAATTGGCACAGAAAAAGGGTAAGGAAGTGGTCACTAGCGGTGACGATGCCCGAGAGGGGCTAACCGCGATTATTTCGGTGAAGGTGCCAGACCCTAAATTCTCATCCCAGACCAAGGATAAATTGGTGTCCTCGGAAGTAAAAGCGGTTGTGGAACAGGAGATGGCCTCGCAGTTCAATGACTACCTGTTAGAGAACCCCCAGGATGCCAAGCTGATCGTCAATAAAATGATCGATGCTGCCAGGGCAAGAGAAGCTGCGCGGAAGGCGAGGGAAATGACCCGACGAAAGGGTGCATTGGATGTCGCCGGGCTGCCGGGTAAGCTCGCTGATTGTCAGGAAAAGGATCCCGCATTATCCGAAATCTACATAGTGGAGGGCGACTCTGCGGGTGGCTCGGCAAAGCAGGGACGCAACCGCAAGAACCAGGCAGTGCTTCCTCTCAAGGGCAAGATTCTGAATGTCGAAAAGGCTCGTTTCGACAAGATGCTCAGCTCAGCCGAAATCGGAACACTGATCAAGGCGCTTGGCTGCGGTATCGGCAATGAAGAATTCGCTCCGGAAAACCTGCGCTACCATTCAATCATCATCATGACGGATGCTGATGTGGATGGATCCCACATTCGAACCTTGCTGCTTACCTTTTTCTTCCGTCAAATGCGTGATCTCGTGGAACGAGGACATATTTACATCGCACAACCCCCCCTGTACAAAATTCGCAAAGGCAAGCAGGAGCAATACCTGAAAGACGATATCGAACTGGCAAACTATCAGACTCAAATTGCACTGGAGGGAGCCAGCCTGCACGTAAATGCAGACGCGCCTGGAATTACGGGTGATTCACTAGAAGCGCTGGTCAAACAATACAATGAGGCCTACGCCATAATCAGCCGCCTGGCCCGCCTCTATCCAACAGAAATTCTGGAGTCCATGATATTTGCGCCCAGGCTGGACGAGGCAGCGCTTAAATCGGAAGAACACACCAGAAATTGGCTGGCGCAATTAAGAGAAAGCCTGAGCGCCAAACACCCCGGTGTAGGGTCAACCATCATTATCGATGTTGATGAAGATCCTGAACGGCACACCTGGGTACCAACGGCGGTTCAGAATCTCCATGGCCTGGAGCGGACTTACCACTTCAGCGCAGACTTTTTTCACTCCGCTGAATACAAAACGCTGGCCGAACTGGGTAGCACCCTGCAAGGCCTCATCGAAAATGGCGCCTATATAAAACGTGGTGACAAAACACAGGAAATTTCCAGCTTTGCCGACGCCATTGAATGGCTAACCCACGACGCTATGAAGGGCCACTATCTGCAACGTTATAAAGGGTTGGGAGAGATGAACCCGGATCAGTTATGGGAAACCACAATGAATCCGGAGACCCGAAGAATGTTGCAAGTGACGATTGATGATGCCATCAGTGCCGACCAACTCTTCAACACGTTGATGGGTGATCAGGTAGACCCGCGCCGGGAGTTTATCGAAGAGAACGCATTGGCCGCCGATAATCTGGACATCTAGATTTCTGCACAGACCGTTGATCACACCAGCGCTAATGCACTACAACGGTATTACGAATCCAGGATTCCGCCTGCTCAGTAATCTCGTTGACCGATTGGTCAGAAATTACTATTGGTTTGCCAATTTCCACGGTGACCTTGTAGGGAAACTTCAGGAAGGTTCTCGGTGGCCAGGCGTAACCGGCATTGTGAGCAATAGGGACAACGGGAACGCCCGCTGCTTCGGCCAGAATGGCACCACTTCTCGAGAACCGCCGTATCTCACCGGGGCGTGATCGGGTTCCCTCGGGAAATATCACGATCGAGTTTCCTTCTTTCAACCTTCTTACGCCCTGAAGCAACAAGGATTTTCCCGCCTCTCGCGGCTTGCTTCTATCGATGGCAATGGGCCGCGTCAACCAAAGTGCCCAACCCCAGAAAGGTATCTTCAGCAACTCCTTCTTCAAAATAGGTGACATGGGAAAGACCAGTCGGTAAAACAACAGCGTCTCCCAACTGCTCTGGTGGTTTGAAAGGTAAACCGCCGGACCCTGGGGCATATTCTCCAGACCCTTCACTTCATAGTTCACACCACAGGTAATTCGGAGCCACTGCAGCACGCAGAAACACCAGGTGGCAGCAAAATTATAGCGTCCTCGCGGCGGAAGCAGACCATAAACCAATATGAAGAGAGTCGACATAACAATCGTTATGTGGACGTAGCCAATATAGAAAAGAGTAGATCTAACAGCGAGTACAATCCTAGTCATCGTGTACCAGTCCAAGATTGTTCACAGCATCGATGAGATCATCGAATACCGGAATGTCAGAAAACCCAGACTGCAAGAGCCTGGATTCGGTCTCCGTGCCCTTTCCTGTACGCACCAGCACTGGTGTGAGCCCGGCTGATACAGCAGCCTGTATATCACGGAGGCTATCCCCTATCAGATAGCAACCCAACAAGTCGGTTTCGAACTCCGAACAGATTTCTTCTATCAGGCCAGGCCGGGGCTTTCTGCAATTGCAGTCATCATCTGGGCCATGCGGGCAATAGAACACACCCTCTATGCGACCACCTTGTGCCTCAACGAGATCAGCCATTTTCTGATGTATTCGCGCCAAGGTGATCTCATCGAAGAGTCCACGGGCAATACCGGACTGGTTGGTAGCCACAACTACCCGGTAACCAGCCCGGTATAAAAGGGAAATCGCCTCCAGGCTACCAGGAAGCGGAAGCCATTCCTCAGGGGACTTTATATACTGGTCGGAATCCTCATTGATCACGCCATCCCTGTCCAGCACGATAAAACTATTGGGAAGCACGATCAGAATCTCAGGATTGGTGCAGGTAGGATATATCCGCCACCTGTATGAACAGGGATTGCAATCGCTTGAGTAATGCCAGTCTGTTTCTCTTTAAAGATTCATCGTTGGCCATCACTAACACTTTGTCAAAAAACTCGTCGACTGCAGTCTTTAAAGAAGTAAGGCAGGCGAGTGCGCTAGCGTAGTCACCTGACTCCATTATAGGTGCCACCTCTAACTCTTTAGAGGTCAACTCCTCATAAAGCCGAACTTCTTCACTATCCGTCAACAAGGCCTGATCTACATCATTGGAAAGATCCAGCTCAAGGTTCTTGGCCAGAATATTCGACACGCGCTTATTGGCGGCGGCAAGATTCGCGGCTTCCGGTAACCTGGCAAACTGCTGTACTGCCTGTACGCGTCTGTGGAAATCCAGTGGCTTCGTAGGCTTTAATACGAAAACAGATTGAAACTCACCATGACCAATACCCTCCTCTAGATACCAGGCCCTAAAACGTTCCAAAATGAAATCGAAAACCTCCTGCGCTGTAGAGGGCGCAAGATTGGCGTTGGAATAGCTGGAGATTGAAGTCTGAATGGATTCGGACAGGTCTAACGGCATAGACCGCTCTACGGCTATGCGAAGGATACCGAGCGCGGCTCGACGCAGTGCGAACGGGTCTTTGGAACCAGTGGGCGGCTGCTCGATTCCGAACATCCCGACCATCGTATCGAGTTTATCAGCAATAGCCAATATCGCCCCAACATCCGTTTCAGGTACGGAATCGCCGGCAAAACGTGGCTGATACTGTTCGTTTAGAGCAGCAGCAACACTCGGATCTTCACCGTCATTAAGCGCGTAGTAATACCCCATGAGACCCTGCAGATCTGCAAATTCGCCCACCATCGCAGTGAGCAAATCGCATTTTGATAACACGGCCGCGCGGGCACAGTTCTCTTCATCCACACCAAGATCGGATGCGATAGATCTGGCCAGCACCTCTACTCTCTGAGTCTTTTGTAGCACCGTGCCCAGCTTTTCCTGAAAGATGAGCTTACCTAGGCCGTCACACCGCGATGCCAGGCTTACCTGTTTGTCTGTTTCAAAAAAGAACCTGGCATCGGCAAGGCGCGGGCGAATGACTCGCTCATTGCCCTCTACGACTTGATCGGGATCCTTGCTTATCAGGTTTGAAACAGTGATAAATTTGGGCAGCAAGGTGCCGTCGTCAGTTACCAGGCAGAAACACTTCTGATTCTTCTGCATGGTAAGTATCAGTGCCTCCTGGGGAATCTCAAGGTACTCCGGCTCAAAATTACCGGTCAACGCAACCGGGTACTCCACAAGGCTTGTCACTTCCTCAAGCAGTGCATCATCATAGATGGGAGATGCTCCGAGCTTCTGGCTTTCCGATTCGACCCGTTGCTTGATCATGGCCATACGCTGTTCAAAATCCGCGATCACATAGCCCGGATTTTCTAGTTGGGACTGATAGTCAGAGGGCGAAGTGAGCACTATAGGCTTGTTGAAATGGAATCGATGCCCCCGCGTTTCACGGCCGGATTTAACGTCCAATATTTCACAATCGATGACTTCATCACCAAATAGCATCACTAACCAGTGAACCGGTCTTACGAACTCAGAACGAGAACTACCCCAACGCATGCGCTTGGGGATTGGAAGCTGAGACAGGCTTTGCTGCAGCATCGCTGGAATGAGTTCGCTGGCTGCCTTGCCTTTTTCCTTTACCACGAAACTTAGCTTTTCAACACCATCCTTGTCGCTTCGCTGCAGTTCGCTTACATCAACATTGCAGGAGCGCGCAAAGCCAAGGGCTGCTGGAGTGGGCTCACCATCCTCTTTAAAGGCAACATTGACAGCAGGCCCGTATCGAGTCTGCTCGATATCCTGCTGCGTCTCTTGCAGCCCGGTGATCAGCAGCGCAAGTCGTCTCGGAGAAGCAAACCGCTTGACGGATTTAAACTCCAGCGTAGCCTTCGTCAATAGATCGGACATGGCATCCGATAGCGCCGCAGACAGTACTGGCAATGCTTTCGGTGGCAATTCCTCGGTGCCAATCTCAATGAGTAAATCACGGCTGGCCATTATTCTCTCTCTTTAAGGTATTGATCACGAAGCTCTGTGGGTGCGAGGGGAAAACCTAACGCCTTACGGCTGGCGAAGTATCCCTCGGCAACCGCCCTGGCCAGACTTCTTACCCGCAGGATAAAGCGCTGTCTTTCGGTAACCGAAATTGCGTTGCGAGCATCCAGCAAATTGAAATAGTGTGAGGCTTTGAGGACCTGTTCATAGGCAGGCAGAGCCAGTTGCTTGGCCAAAAGTGTATTACACAAGCTTTCGCATTCGTCGAAATAACGAAAGAGCAGGTCTGTATCGGCGTGCTCGAAGTTGAATGCCGACATCTCAACTTCATTTTGTTTGAACACATCGCCGTAACTTACCTTGCCATTGGGCCCATCGGTCCACACGATATCGTAGATACTGTCGACCCCCTGCAGATACATGGCGATGCGCTCGATGCCGTAGGTGATCTCCCCACTCACGGGATGGCATTCCAGCCCACCAACCTGCTGGAAGTAGGTAAATTGGGTAACTTCCATACCATTGAGCCACACTTCCCAGCCCAAGCCCCAGGCCCCAAGAGTCGGTGACTCCCAGTTGTCTTCCACGAACCGGATATCATGAACAGACATATCGATACCGAGATTCTCCAGAGATTCCAGATAGAGTGCCTGGATATCCTTTGGCGATGGCTTCAATATCACCTGAAATTGGTAATAATGCTGCAAGCGGTTCGGGTTTTCCCCGTAGCGCCCATCGGTTGGGCGGCGGCAGGGCTGAACATAGGCGGTATTCCAACTCTCCGGACCAATGGCCCGCAGGAAAGTCGCCGGATGGAAAGTGCCTGCACCCACTTCCAGATCCAGCGGCTGCATGACAACGCAGCCTTTTTCTGCCCAGAAGTGCTGTAGTGCAAGGATTAGACCTTGAAATGTTGAAACGTCGTTGCCGGGAGTCACAATTACTGAGGGTTGCCTGTTTTGCGGGGCTGCAATTATCCTAGATTCTCGGAGAGTAATCTAGCAAGCAGGCTAGACCGGAACACATTCATAGCGCAGCCCCAGGGGCCGCATTTGTGTAAACTAGACCTCTCGGCGCCTCAGCCAGGAAAGCCACCGGAAAGGCAATCAAACCGCGCGCCGATATCGACTCAAACTTGGATCTAGCAGGGCTCTACTATCTCACCTCCCAGTTACTATCTCATTAGGGGCACTCTTACTGTCTGGTCCTGGTTACCTCTCACGGTGCTGCATGGAATGGGCTGGTTATGGGGTATGGTGCTGGCTAGCACCCCCAACCGGGCAAGAGACACCACACGAAAAAACCTGGAAACCTGCTTTCCCGAACTGAACAGGGCTGAAATCCTTAGGCTAACGAAGGAATCACTCATTCACACGGCCTGTACGGCACTGGAAATGGGATCAGCCTGGCTTGCCCCCATTGAAAGAACCCTGGGACTGGTTAAGTCCAACGAAGGCTATGCGCAATATCGGGCAGATGTGGATGGCGACCGAGGTGTGATTTTGTTGGCGCCTCATCTCAGTAACTGGGAAATATTTGGGTTTTTTGCCAGTGAAGGAGTGGCCGCCAATTTCATGTACCAGCCGCCAAGGTCTGCTGGGCTGGACCGCTTGTTGCGACAGGCGAGAAGTCGCAATGGCGTAAAAATGGCGCCTACCAACAAGCGCGGTGTCGCCCAATTACTGGCCGCGCTGAAAAAGGGCGAAATGGTTGGAATTCTTCCAGATCAGGTACCGGCAAACGAGAGTGGGGTATTTGCCAATTTTTTTGACGAGCCCGCATTAACCATGACCCTGGTGAGCAAACTAATACAGCGCACCAATGCCAGGGTTTATTGTGGCTATGCAAAGAGGCTAAAGAGCGGCGAGGGTTTTTGCGCTGTCTTCAGGGAGGCGGATCCAGCGATCTACAGCAGTAATCTGGACGAATCCGTGCAAGGGCTAAATAATTCAGTCGAGAAAGTGGTGCGCGAGGCCGTTGCTCAATATCAGTGGGAGTACAAGCGCTTTCGACGTAGGCCAGATAATAGCGAGTTTTATTCTTAAGCGGGTTTCTGAGATAGGAGTACCCGCTTCAAGAACAGCATGAGTTGCCAGTTCTCTTCAACGCTTCCAGAACATCGGACTAAACAAGACCAGAAGTGTAAAGACTTCAAGGCGACCCAACAGCATGGCAAAACAAAGTATCCACTTTGCCGTGCCAGGTAGATCACCGTAGTTCTGGGCCACATTAGCCAGGCCGGGGCCGAGGTTGTTGATACAGGCACCCACGGCGCTGAAGGCCGTAATAATATCCAGGCCTGTCGCCAGCAAGGCTAACAACATAGCCATAAAGGCCATCACATAGACGGCAAAAAATCCCCAAACAGATTCGATTACCCTGTCAGGCATGACCTTTTTACCAAGCTTGATAGGAATTACAGCCCGGGGATGTATGAGTCGTTGAACCTCACGAATACCCTGCTTGAAAATCAGCAGGATGCGAATAACTTTCATACCGCCACCCGTGGAACCGGCACAGGCACCTATAATTGCTGCATAAAGCAAAACATAGGGGAGAAAGAGAGGCCATGAGTTAAATTCAGCGGTGGTAAATCCTGTTGTCGTTGCGAATGACACTACCTGAAAAGTGCCTTTGATCAGCGCATCAAGTGCCGATTCGTAGATGCCTGAAATATACAGTATGAAAACCGTGACGGTTGATACAAGCAACAGGATGAAACCATAAAACAGAAATTCAGGATCCTGGAAATAATGGCGTAGCCCGGTGTCCCTCTTCTTGCTCCAGGTAAGAAAATGCAGGGCAAAATTAATTCCAGCAATGAACATGAAAACAATAGCGACTATTTCGATTAGAGGATTATTGAAATAGCCAAGACTTGCATCATGCGTTGAAAAGCCGCCAATGGCGATCGTACTGAAACTATGAGAGACGGCATCAAACAGAGTCATCCCCACCGCCCAGTATGCGAGTGCGCAAGCAACCGTTAGTGAAAGATAGATGTACCAGAGACTTTTTGCTGTTTCCGCCAGCCGTGGAACGAGTTTATTGTCCTTTATTGGCCCGGGGCTTTCTGCTTTGTAGAGCTGCATGCCACCAATACCCAACATGGGCAGTAGCGCAACGGCGAGCACGATAATTCCCATTCCACCGAGCCATTGCAGCAGTTGCCGGTAAAACAGAATGGATTTTGGTAATTGATCCAGACCGGAAATAACCGTGGCGCCGGTGGTGGATAGTCCAGAAATGGATTCGAACACCGCGTCAGTCAGTGAAAGATTGATCGCATCCGACAGAATCAGGGGTAAGCAACCGGCGGTGCCCAACACGGCCCAAAACAGCGTAACGACCAAAAAGCCATCGCGGTTGCCGAGCTCTTTCTTGTGCCGCGCCGTTACCGACCAGAGCAGAAATCCAATAGTAAAAATTATTGCCATCGAATAGGCGAAGGCACCAGCCGAACCATCCCTGTAGAACAAGGATATGAGAAGCGGCGGAAAATTACCCAGAACGCTGAAAATCATTAGCAGCATGCCAATTACTTTCGCGACGATGGTGATGTGCATGGTCTTGAGCCGCTAGCCTAGAAGTAGGTCAGATCGACTTCAAAAAGCCGTTCGACAGCTGGAATGTGTTTTCGATCGGTTAAGAACAGAATAACGTGATCATCAGTCTTAATTAGCGTGTCATCATGGGCAATCATTACTTCATCATCCCTCACGACCGCACCTATAGTTGTACCTTCAGGCAGATCTATTTCCTCAACTGTTCTGCCGACCACTTTCGAGCTGTGCTTGTCGCCATGAGCAATGGCTTCCATGGCTTCTGCTGCGCCTCTGCGAAGCGAGTGAACGTTGACAACATCGCCTCGTCGAACAGGGGTTAACAAGCTGACGATCGTGTCAAGTTGTGGGGAGATGGCTACATCGATTTCGCCGCCCTGTACCAGGTCTACATAGGCTGGATTATTGATGATGGCCATTACTTTCTTTGCTCCCAGTCGTTTGGCCAACAGGGAAGACATGATATTGGCTTCGTCGTCATTAGTGAGAGCAAGAAACACATCCGTATCTTCGATACTTTCCTCAACCAGCAATTCCCTCTGGGATGCCTCACCGTTGAGGACGATGGCCTTGTTCAGGTGTTCAGAAATATAGGCTGCACGCCTCGCGTTCTGTTCGATTACCTTGACCTGGTAGCGGTCTTCGATATTCTGTGCCAGGCGAAAACCAATTTTGCCGCCGCCGGCGATAATCAATCTGCGGTATGGCCGATCCAGCCGGCGTAGTTCTCCCATACAGGCGCGGATATTGTTTTGGGCAGCCACGAAGAAAACCTCATCGTCGGCTTCGATAACCGTCGAACCCTCTGGCGTTATCGCACGATCCTTCCGGAATATTGCAGCGACCCGAGTATCGACGCCAGGCATATGCTGCCTGATTAGTCGAATTTCCTGACCTACCAGTGGCCCGCCATAAAAAGCCTTTACTGCGACCAGTTGAACCTTGCCACCAGCAAAATCCAGTACCTGCAAGGATCCGGGCAGGTCAATCAGTCGAGTGATGTAGTCGGAGACTATTTCTTCTGGGCTGACCACAACGTCCACAACATCGTTGTCGTATTGAAACAGCTCCTTGTGATCGGTGTAGGAAGAAGAACGGATGCGACAGATCTTCTTGGTGATATTGAATACCGTGTACGCAACCCGACAAGCGACGATATTTACCTCGTCACTATCGGTCACTGCTATCAGCATATCGGCATCGAGAGCTCCGGCAGCTTCAAGAGTGGCTGGGTGAGAAGGTTCACCAGCGGTCACTTTCACATCAATACTGTCATTCAACTCCCGCAATAGCTCACTGTTCTCATCTACCAGGGTGATGTCGTTCTTTTCCTTGGAGAGAGTTTCAGCGAGGGCACTACCTACCTGGTTAGCGCCTAGAATGATGATCTTCATATCGTCGAGCTATGGGCTGGGTCGGCGTCGGTTCACGCGCGACTTTTAGAGTTTGCGCAGCAAGGAATAAAAGAACCCGTCCGGTCCACTGGCTGCGTCCGGGAGGAGCTGTCTTCCATTACTGCATTCTACTCCCCAATCGGCCGCTATGCCTTCATATTTAGCGTCGGACGTTTGTTGAAGGAAGGATGAAATGAGGTGGTCGTTCTCCTCCGGCAACACGGAACAAGTGGTATAGAGCAATAGCCCACCATGGGTCAGGCATGGCCATAGCGCTGTCAGCAGGTCCAACTGCTGCGAAACCAGTTTGGCTATATCATCCTGATGCCGCAGCAACTTGATGTCAGGGTGACGACGGATGACGCCGGTACCGGAGCAAGGCGCATCCAATAATATGCGATCGAAAAGTACGCCATCCCACCAGGAACGAGCCTCCATGGCATCCGCAGCGAGCAAATCTGCCCGCAGACCCAATCGGTCCAGGTTTTCCCGTACTCGCTTCAGCCGCAGTGCGGACTCATCGATGGCCAGCATAAAAGTAAGTCCTTGCTCACTCTCCAGGATATGGCATGTCTTGCCACCGGGCGCGGCACAGGCATCCAGGACACGCTGTCCGGCCTGCAGATCGAGCAAGGGAACGACCAGCTGGGAAGCCTCATCTTGCACGCTGACGAGCCCCTCCTGGAAACCAGGGAGATCCAATACATCCATTGGCTTCCCCAGTACGATGGAAGTGGGGGCTAATGGGCCAGGTTCGGCGGCTATCCCGGCCCGGGCCAGTGCCTGCAGGTAGGTGTTCCTGTCAGTCTTTTGCACATTTACCCGCAGAGTCAGTGGCGCCCTGAGATTATTGGCATTCAATACCGATTGCAGCTGATGGGGCCAGGCCTCTGCGAGACTCTCCACCAACCAGGCCGGATGGGCATACTGCCTACCCAGGTCGCTATACGTTTGAGCTTCAACCGCATCATCGTTGCGCAGAGCGTTCCTCAATACCGCATTGACCAGACCCCGCGCCCAGGGCTTGCCCAGAGAAGCCGTCGCGTTGACAGTTTCATTGAGTACGGCGTGATCTGGTATGCGCATATAACGCAGCTGATAGAGACCGATCACAAGCAGGGCGAATACATCCTGGTCTTTTTTCTTTAGAGGTTTGCCCAACAAGCCATTCAGGATTGGCTTGAGTGAATAAAACCAGCGACAGCTCCCGAAACAGAACTCCTGCAATAGCTGGTAGTCAGTATGATCCCGGTGGGGAGCGAGTAAGGTTGAGAGCGAGCCCTGGCCGAGCAACAGTTGTGCAATGATCTTCGCAGCTATGGCTCGGATATTGTGCATTACTGCGTGCTGGTGCTATTGAATTGCTTACCTGTTGTAACCAGCGAACTACGGGAGTTCAGCAAGTCTCCCGCTGACCATGGATTCTTACCAGGCAATTGAAGTTGCTTAACCCTGAGTATCGAATCACGGCAGGCAACATCCATACCCTCACGCTCAATTCCGAGTATGGTGCCAGGTGACCCATGCACCTGGGTATGCAGCACCTCTGCTGCCAGTATGCGAATCCGCTCACCATCGATAAATGAGTAGGCCGGAACACGACCTCGACCGGCTCGCACGACTCTATTTGCAACATCTGCGCTTTGAGTCCAGTCCAGTTCAGATTCCTCTTTTGCTATTTTAGACGCATACGTACACAGCGACTCATCCTGCTCTTGCCTGTTTTCGATGAGAACCGGGAGATTATGCAGTGTATGCAATAGAGCTTGCTGGCCCACTATTGAAAGCTTGTTTGTCAGGGTTTCCCTATCGTCAGACTCTTCGATTGTGACTGATGCCTTGTGCAACATCGGCCCCGTATCGAGTCCTTCATCCATAAGCATAATAGTGACACCTGTCTCCTTGTCACCAGCTAATAAAGAACGCTCTATGGGCGCGGCACCTCTCCATCGAGGCAGCAGAGATGCGTGCACATTGATACAGCCGAGCCTGGGCACTTCGAGAATTGCCTTTGGTAATATAAGACCGTACGCAACGACGATAAGCAAATCAGGTTTAAGTTGATGAAATTGCTCTAGTTCAGCCTCGTCTTTCAAACTGGATGGCTGCCTTACTTCCAGCCCATGCTCCAGAGCCAGGGTCTTTACCGGACTTGCTTGTAGTCGTTTACCACGCCCGGCAGGTCTGTCGGGCTGGGTGTACACGCAGGCGATTTGCTGGCTATCGTGCAGCAGGCATGAGAGATGATAGGCAGCGAATTCGGGCGTGCCGGCAAAGCAGACGCGAAGGTCAGACATGAAGCTATGCAGTTTTCCGGTGTTCTTTTTCCAGCTTTTGCCGGATGCGCTGCCGCTTGAGAGGGCTTATATAATCGACGAAGAGCTTACCATCCAGGTGATCGATCTCGTGTTGGATACAGGTAGCCAGAAGACCTTCGGCTTCCATTTCAAATTCCTTACCGGACTTGTCCAGCGCCACTACTTTAATCTTGCCAGGCCTGGAAACCGTCTCATAGAAACCTGGTACCGAAAGGCAGCCTTCATCATATTCTGACAGTTCGTCTTCGATTACGTCGAATCTTGGATTAATAAAGACAAGGGGACTATCCTTGGTCTCCGACACATCGATAACCAGCAGTCTTTGGTGGACATTCACCTGTGTCGCAGCGAGGCCGATGCCCTGGGCTTCGTACATGGTTTCAAACATGTCTTCGATCAAGACTTGCAGCTTTTCGTCGAAAACAGTTACGGGGCTGGCTACTTTACGCAGCCTGGGATCGGGGAATTCCAATATCTGAAGATGTGCCATAGGTCTCAAACTACTCTCGTTATAGAGTAGAAAATAGAACGTCGGTGCCAGTACCGTTGCTAGTGATAATTATACCGTATTGCTACCATTACGCCGCCAGTAAGTGCAGAGATTAATTGATGAAAATCGAACTCAGATCAGCAATATCCTCCCTGGTATTTTGTGCCGCGCTGCTGTTTTTCAATGGGTTGAGCATGGCCCAGGGTGGCTTACTGCGTACCGATCGCCCGGATAGCTAAACTGTACGAGATGGCGACAGTTTGTGGACAATTGCCGGGCAATTTCTGCAAGATCCCGAAAGATGGCCCGATGTGTGGCGCCCCGATCCCTATCTCGACAATGCTGATTTCATCTATCCGGGTGACATGCTGCGTATAGGCTACGTGGACGGTGCCCCGAGGGTATTGGTGCAACGAGGCGACCGCTCCGAGACCCGGCTTGGTCCCGTGATGCGTGAAGAGGCCCTGTCGAGTGCAATTCCAGCCATTCCCCTGGAATCCATCGAGAACAGCTTTACTCGCAATCGCATCATTACCTAGGAGTTGTCGGAAGCCGCTCCTTATATTGTCCAAAACCTTGGCGACAACCTGGCCATCGCGACCGGTGACGAGATCTTTGCGCGCGGCCAATGGCCAGCCGGTACGACGTCTTTCGAAGTGTATCGCCCGTTCCGGGAACATGAGGATCCGGATGATGACGACATCCACCTCGGTGTGGAACTGGAATACCTGGGCTTTGCCAGCATCACGGATGTTGAGTCAAATGAGGTTCGGCGACTGCTGATCAACAACAGCAGCAAGGAAATCCGGGTTGGTGACCGCTTACTAGTCCGAGAAGTGTCTGCTATAGGGGCGACCATCTTCCCAACTGAACCGAGGGCGGGAATTGAAGGGCATGTACTCGCCTTCCTCGGCAATGAAACCATGGCCTCGCAACTGGATACGGTTGTTGTCGATCTCGGGACCTTTGATGGCCTTGCTGTCGGCGATGTTCTGGCGGTGGTAAAGGAAGATTCTGAGGTGATCGATGGCATCGAGCGCGAACGAATGAGCTTCCGGCAGCGTATTCGGGCCTTGTTTAGCATTGATCGACTCGAGTTACCCGGCGACGAGATTGGCACGGTACTGGTGTATCGCACATTCGAGCGTATGAGCTATGGGGTAATTCTCAATAGCGTCGGACCCATTGAGCTAAACAGTCGCCTGCTCAGTCCCTGACAGGGAAATCCGGCCCCCTTTACTGCACATCACTTTTCCAAACTTCAAGGATGAACAATGGAAGAGCAACACCTTCAGGCCTACTTGCGCCTGCTCTTCTGCGACGGCTTGCCTGAATCCTGGTTGGGACCTCTCCTGCACCGGCATGGGGGTCTGCGCCAAGCCGCGAATGAAGCAAGCAAGCACTTATTAACCAGCCAGGCCACGGATCAGTGAGAGCGTCTTCTGGCACTTGGTTCCGCCTACGCGAAGGGGCCTTGCTCCCCCCGGCACGAAATCGAATCCATAAATCATTGGCGACAGATGCCAGGAAACAGCCTCCTGTGTATCGATTCCCCGCTGTATCCACTGCTGTTAAAAGAAATACACTGCCCACCACCGATACTCTTCGTGCGTGGTAATCCTGAACTGTTGGGAAGTGCCTGCTGCGCTCTGGTGGGAAGTCGCAAGGTCAGCACCTATGGCATGCGCAATGCGAGGTGGCTCGCCCAGGAACTGGCAGAAAGCGGATTCACAATTGTCAGCGGGTTGGCTGCTGGTATTGATAGTGGCGCGCACCAGGGAGCATTGCGAGCAAGCGGTTCAACCATCGCCGTATTGGGCTGCGGCATAGACAGGGTATATCCGACGAAAAACAGGGCCATGATGGAGGAGATCGCCCGGCGAGGCACCGTCATCAGCGAATATCCCCTGGGTGCTGGGCCGAGGCCTTACCATTTCTCCAGACGCAACCGGATCATAAGCGGACTGAGTCTGGGCATCATTGTCGTGGAGGCGGCGGCCCGGTCTGGTTCTCTTATAAACGCGCGACTGGCCATGGAGCAGGGGCGAGAGGTTTTTGCTGTGCCAGGCCCTATTGGTTCCCGCTATGCTACCGGTTGCCACAAGCTAATCCGGGAGGGTGCCACGCTAATCGAAGACGCTGAAGCTGTGGCGGCGGCTTTATTGGATGGTTGGCGACTGAATACACCGACTATCGAGGGAAAAGCACCAGAAACACTTGCCGCTAACGACCTGTTTTACACCGACGTCGATTCAGGAGCGAAAGCCTCGCCAGGCGAGCGGGTGCTGGCAGCGATAAGCGAGCCCGATTGCCTGCTTGATAACATTGTACAAAGGACAAATCTGAGTGCATCTTAAGTAAGCAGCATCATGTTGGAGCTGGAACTGGCAGGTCTGGTTCGGATAGATGGTGGCAGGGTTAGCCGTTGTTAATCTGCCCTGAAGGCGATGACTTGCGCTCTATTGCATCCCAATAAGGACTCCTGTAGTTTGCCGCTTTTGTCAAAATTCAGCGGAAAATCGAGTAATGTCCAAGCCATTTGTCGCCATAATGATGGGCTCCGAAAACGATCTCGGGGTCATGCAAGCAGCAGGAGATACACTTACCTCTCTGGGAATCGATTACGAGATAAAAGTTACCTCTGCCCATAGAACACCGACGGCAACGAAGGAGTTCATTACCGATGCTGAAGCCCGGGGTTGTCAGGTATTTATAGCCGGCGCGGGCATGGCAGCGCATCTGGCTGGGGCAACAGCGGCAGCGACGACCAAGCCCGTTATTGGCGTACCGATTGATGCCGGTCCACTAAATGGATTCGATGCACTCTTATCCACGGTACAGATGCCCGGTGGTATTCCCGTGGCTACCGTTGCCATCGGTAAAGCGGGAGCGAAAAATGCAGCGTATCTTGCCGCCCAAATTTTGGCCCTTGCCGATCCTGAACTGGCTCAACGAGTGGCCAATGAGCGTGCCGCCAATGCAGAGAAGGTGCAGGCGCAAGATAAGGCGCTGCAGGATTCTCGAAAATAGCTGCGCCGCGACGCAATACGGTGACTCGGCGATAATCCGTGGCATGCCCAGTCGGCTCAGGGAATACGCTCTCTCAAGGCAGGCGAACCAGAAATACGATCTAGATTAATAATTGAAGAAGTATTTTCCGGTAGCATTGAGCACTGGTCTGGATATTGATCGGGATAATTCCTGACATCCGTCTAAAATTCAGGACCTGCTTAGTGGCGCAATCCTGCGCTGGTCAGGTATACCTCACGGTTTTCATGCCCCACAGGTAGTGGACTGTGGGCGCCAGGAATCAAGGAAACACGCGAACTAATGAATAACGACGATATAGCTTCAGTAAAAAACTTCCTGCTGACTCTGCAGGACGATATCTGTTCCGGCCTGGAAGCCCTGGATGGAAAGGCAAAATTTCATACAGATCGCTGGGATCGCGACGATGGTGGAAGCGGCATCACCCGCGTGATATCCGACGGCAATATTTTTGAAAAAGGGGGGGTCAATTTTTCCCATGTCCACGGAAAAGCAATGCCAGCATCCGCCACGGCCTATCGACCAGAGTTAGCGGGCAGAGCCTTTCAGGCAATGGGTGTGTCCCTGGTCATTCATCCGGAAAACCCGTTTGTACCTACCTCACACGCCAACTTCCGCCTGTTTGTCGCGGAAAAACCCGGCGAAGAATCCGTTTGGTGGTTCGGGGGTGGGTACGACCTGACTCCGTATTACCCCTATGAAGAAGACTGCAGACACTGGCACCAGGTCGCAAAAAAAGCCTGTGATGAATTTGGCCCGGATTATTACTCGCGATTCAAGCAATGGTGTGACGAGTATTTCTTCCTCAAACATCGGGACGAAACTAGGGGTGTGGGCGGCTTGTTCTTCGATGATTTTAATGAAGCAGGCTTCGAACAGTCCTTTGCCATGGTGCAAGGATTGGCCAAATCCTATCTCGAAGCCTACGGGCCCATCGTTGCGAAACGACACGACGAAAAATATACCGAACAGCACAGACATTTTCAGGAATATCGACGGGGCCGTTACGCCGAATTCAATCTGGTCTATGATCGCGGCACAATCTTTGGCCTGCAGTCTGGTGTTGGTCGCATAGAATCCATCCTCATGTCACTACCTCCGGTAGTACGATGGATCTATAACTGGAGCCCAGAACCGGGAACAGAAGAAGCAAGACTTTATGATTACCTCAAGCCCCGCGACTGGGTTTAAGCCAGGCGGAATAGCAGGGATTACCAGACCCTGAAAACTATAGAGAAACTTTCGTGACTCGATACGCCGTTATCGGTGATCCCGTATCCCATAGCAAATCGCCATTAATTCACTCTCTTTTTGCCGAACAAACCGGCGAAGAGATTGAATATGAAAAAATTCGGGTAACGGAGCCCGAATTGGCCGCCTTTGTTCGCGACTTTTTCGCGGCGGGAGGCGGTGGGGTGAATGTAACGCTACCGCATAAAGAGGCGGTGTACTCAATGGCAGACCATGCCAGTGAGAGAGCTCGACTAGCCAAGGCAGCTAATACACTGTGGGTCGACAGGAATCAGTCTCTTCAAGCAGACAACACCGATGGCGCCGGCCTGGTCCGTGACCTTAAACACAATCTCGGCGTTGTGCTGCAAGACAGATCTGTACTTATATTGGGTGCGGGTGGGTCAGCGCGCGGTGTTTTGCCGGCTATTATTACGGAAAAACCTGCCGCGGTTACCGTGCTGAATCGCACGCAGTCCCGTGCCCAAAAAATTCAGCAGGAGTACAACTCTGTATATCCGCTGGAAACGGGACCGCTGGATATTTCACCCGCTGCAGGGTTCGATATCATTATTAATGCGACATCCTCGAGTATTGCCGGCGAGTTGCCGCCGTTACAACCAGCGATAATCGGCCCGGATTGTAGCTGTTATGACCTCATGTACAGCGACCAACCCACGCCGTTTATGCTGTGGGCCGGAAATAATGGTGCTGAACGCGTGGTGGATGGCCTGGGAATGTTGGTGGAACAGGCCGCAGAGTCATTTCTAATCTGGCGTGGGGTGCGACCTGACACGCAAAGCGTTATAGACGCGTTGCGGTAACAGGCTTCAGTCGGCGTTTACCTGGCCTTGTCGAAATCCAGATCAATGGCGAGAGTATTTGTCATATCGGTCCATTGCTTCCAAACCTGATCCCATCCCGGACCCTTGCGGGTTTCCACATAGGCCTTGAACTGCTCTGAGCCATAGACGCTATCGCGGGCAGTCATTTGGCTGGCGGTTTGTTCAACAACTTCATCCAGACTGACGGCGAGTGTCTCGCAAATTAACTGGTGGACAATGATGTTCGCTTTGGTCATTTCCAAGGGAATCAGAGGTATGCCGGCGCGAACGATGTACTGGTCATTCACCTCTTCTATGAGCCGATGCGCGAGATAGGCCTGCTGCATCAGCTCTTCCAGCCCACCCGATACCCCGCTTTCGGGAACTGGCTCAAGAAAGTAATTGGTGGCAACGTCGAGAAAGGGCGAGACATACTTCTCGACGCCAGCATCTTTGGCGGCAAAGGAGACGGCAGCAATGAACGAGGGAGCGTGGTTGATGTACTCGACAATAAAATCCCGGAGCACGATTGCTGGATCCTGGTCCGGTAAGGATATGACGCCGGGCAGATTTGGAATTTCAGACTCCAGCTTCTCCAGCATGGTACCCGTCTCAGACTCATGGCGATTTGCAGAATCTACTTTTTCTTCTATTAGTTCCAGATTCATTCTTTCTCATACCTTATTTGCACCCGGTAGTCAGGTTTGGCAGAGCGAAAAAAAAGGGCTACTGCCAGAAGCAGAAGCCCTTCCTTTAATACAAGTGACTGATCAGTGAGCAGCCTCTTCGCCGTGTTCCCCTCCACCGTGAAGATCACTTGGTGTGAGTGCCACTGCGTTTCGGTCATCGCCCCGATAAACGAAGCGGGTCTCCTCAGTATACTTACCCTCTATAGCCATAAAGCCAATGAGCAGCAGTAGTACTACTGGCGGCCCCAGGATTGTGAGTGCCAATGCCATGCGCTCCCAAACCACGTGCATGAAGATGGCAATAATGAAGCCAGCCTTCAATACCATGAAGAGGAGAACCAGGGTCCAACGCATCGCGCCCTGAACTTCCAGGTAATCCACCATGTATGAGAAGAAGCTGAGTACGAATAGCAGTATCCAGATTTTGTAGTAAATACCCAGTGGGTGTTGTTGTCCTTCAGCCGAAGCCATTACCGTCCCCTCTTACAACAAGTAGAAAAATGCAAAGATGAATACCCAAACGAGGTCAACAAAGTGCCAGTACAAGCCGGCGATCTCTACGATCTCGAAACCCTTGTTATCGTAATAACCGCGTTTAACCCGGAACGCCACCCACATTAGGTAGATAACCCCAGCCGATACGTGGAGTCCGTGGAAGCCGGTCACCATGAAGAATATGGACCCAAACTGCGGTGCACCAAATGGGTTGCCCCAGGGCCGTACGCCTTCGTCAAGGATAAGCTTGGACCACTCGAACGCCTGCATGCCAACAAAGGTGGCGCCGAAGGCTGCCGTGGCGCAGATTAACCAGAAGGTCCTAGCCTTGTCTTTCCGGTATCCGTAATTCACCGCCAGTGCCATGGTACCCGAGCTGGTAATCAGCACGAACGTCATGATGGCAATGAGGATCAGTGGAATTGGATCACCACCGAATGACAGGGCGAAGATTTCGCTCTGTATCGGCCAGGGCTCTGTCGTGGTGACACGTACGTTCAGGTAGCCCACCAGGAAACAGGAGAAAATAAAGGTATCCGAGACCAGGAAAATCCACATCATGGCCTTGCCCCAGGGCACATGGTACGCCTGCTTGTCGGCGCTCCAGTCGTCTACCATTCCTGCCACTCCTTCGTGGCCGGTTACTTCGTTTACAGTTGCTTCACTCATCCATCTATCCCATTAATCGATAAAGCAAGTTTTTAAAATGTAATTATGTGTTCGCCAGAATGCCGAACAGCACCAGCCACACCAGCAACAGGAAGTGCCAGTAAAGCGTGCACAGCTCTACACTCAGCTTAATGTCTTTCGGCTCACCACCTGACAGCAAGCGAATTGAGCTCTTGCTCCAGACCCACAGGCCACCCAAAAGGTGAAGCCCGTGCAGTCCGGTCATCAGGTAGTAAAACGCGTTGGCAGGATTGGCCGTCATGTAATAACCACCAGCCTGCAGATTCTCCCATGTCACCAGTTGGCCAACGATGAAAAGAATCGCAAATACACCAGCGCCAAAAAACGCCGTGTACAGGTTTCGCCTCTCTTCCTTGACCACGATATTCCGCGCCCATTGGAAGAACACACTGCTCAGTACCAGCAAGCCAGTGTTGAGCCAGAGTTGGCCTGGCTCAGACAAAGGCTCCCAGTCAGGTAGCTCCATGCGAATGTAGTAGCTGACCAGGAACAGTGAGAAAACGACCGACGCGATGACCAGGAAGTAAACGAGTGCAACGCGCTCGGACTCCGTGTCAAACGTGCCTTCCGGATGCATGCCTCCGATAACGCCTTTGCGTTCCCAGGGCTTCTCTGTAACTGTCTTAATCAGTCCCATTGCTTACACATCCGCCAGCGATTGATCTTTGTCGGGATCAAAGTGCTCATCGCTCACCGTTGGCTCTTCCGCCTCAGGAACGTTCTGCGGAATGAAGTCCTGGTGGGCACCCGGTACAGAGTAGTCATAGGCCCAGCGATAGACGGTAGGCAGCTCGTCACCCCAGTTACCATGCACAGGAGGCGTGTCTGGAGTTTGCCATTCCAGTGACGCTGCACCCCAGGGGTTTGGATCTGCTTTCTTGCCCCACTTCAGGCTACCAAGCACGTTCACGAAGAACAGGATCTGGGACACACCCACGATCAGGGCAGCGATTGTGATGGCTGCGTTCAGGTCCTGAGCAGACTGGGGAATGAAGTCTGTAGTACCCAGCGCATAGTAACGGCGTGGTACACCCAGGAAGCCAAGGTAGTGCATTGGCAGATAGATTGCGTAGGCACCCAGGAAGGTCAACCAGAAGTGAACCTTGGCCAGGGTCTCGTTGTACATACGGCCGGACATCTTTGGATACCAGTGGTAGATCGCGGCATACAGCACCAGGATCGGAGATACACCCATTACCATGTGGAAGTGAGCGATCACGAAGTAGGTATCAGACAGTGGCAGGTCGATAACCACGTTGCCGAGGAACAGACCGGTGAGACCACCGTGGATGAAGGTGAAGATGAAGCCGATGGCGAAGTACATTGGCACGTTCATGCGAATGTCACCTTCCCACAGAGTCAGCACCCAGTTGTACACCTTCAGTGCCGTTGGTACGGCGATAATCAGTGTTGTGGTCGCGAAGAAGAAACCGAAGTACGGGTTCATGCCACTCACATACATGTGGTGTGCCCAAACGATGAAGCTCAAACCACCGATAGCGATGATCGCCCATACCATCATGCGGTAACCGAAGATGTTCTTGCGCGCGTGTACGCTAAGTACATCGGATACCAGACCGAAGGCAGGCAGTGCCACGATGTATACCTCGGGGTGGCCGAAGAACCAGAACAGGTGCTGGAACAGGATCGGGCTACCACCGTTGTGATCGAGAGCGGTACCGGCTTCGATGACGGCCGGCATGAAGAAACTTGTGCCCAGCAGAGTATCGAACAGCATCATGATGGCGGCCACCAGCAGTGCCGGGAATGCAAACAGACCCAGAACGGTAGCGACGAAGATGCCCCAGATAGTCAGTGGCATGCGCATCAGGGTCATACCGCGGCAGCGATACTGCAGGATGGTAACCACGTAGTTCAGACCACCCATTGTGAACGCCACGATGAATACGGCCAATGAGATGAGCATCAGAATGATTCCCATGTCATGACCCGGCGTGCCTTCCATAGCGGTCTGTGGTGGATACAAGGTCCAACCGGCTCCGGTTGGTCCTCCACCGACGAAGAAGCTGGCCATCAGGATAATCACTGAGAGCAGGAATACCCAGACGGAGAGCATGTTCATGAAGGGGAACACCATGTCACGCGCTCCACACATGAGCGGTACCATGTAGTTTCCAAACCCGCCGAGGAAAATCGCCGTCAGGAAGTAAACAACCATGATCATGCCGTGCATGGTGACGGCCTGGTAATAAAAACTGGGATCTACAAAATCAGTAGTCTCAGGAAAGCCGAGCTGCATGCGAAACATCAGTGACAGCACAAGGCCAACAAGACCGGTGAATACCGCAACACCACCATATTGGATTGCGATAACTTTATGGTCCTGGCTCCATACATACTTCTCGATGAAGCTATGGGGATGATGCATCTCCATTTCCGCATCGCGGTCTGCTAATGGTACGTAAGCCATTAATTCCTCCTAACTCTCTTCAAAAATTCAGCCAGCTTCCTGGCTATAACAACTAAAAGTTTTTCCGACTAATCGAATTCTTAACTAACGCAGCGTGTTGATGTAAGCAGCCACGTCGGCAATTTCCTGTGCATCGGCCATGGCGGTAGCCATGGATACCATCTGCTCACCGAAATCATCTTCGGAGTGCAAACCGCGAATTCCCGCGCGGAAATTGCTGATCTGGGTCACGAAGTACCAGTCGCTCATACCAGCAAGCTTGGGTGCATCGGTGTACCAGGTGCCAGCACCATCTTCGAGATGACACGCTGAACAGTTTCGATCGTAAATATCGTATCCATTGTCGATATCACCGCTTACCGTCATCGGTGCGGGAGTATCGGGCAATGAGGAAATGTATGCGGCTACATCACGAACGGCGTCGTCAGTGGTAAGCATGTTAGCGAACGCAATCATCTGCGCACCATTAGTGTCGCCCTCGCCGCCTCGTGCGCCAACCTTAAAGTGGTTCAACTGGCGCTCTATATACCAGGCCTGCTGGCCAGCAAGCTTC
>JAYPVK010000026.1:0-8796 GCA_038134565.1 Pseudomonadales bacterium
TCATAGGCGATAGTCAGCAGATACCGCTTGAGCAACTGGTGACCGACCTGCACCAGTGGGAAGCGGGTACCCCCTTCGTGCTGGTGGGTGAAAGAGCGCTGCCCGAGTTTCTGGACAACGACCTGCAGTCCAGGATCATCACCAGCCTGACTGTCCCGCTTAGTTACCAGCCACTGCTTGACGCACTGCACAAGGCGAAGCTGGTGCACGAACATTTCAATCGCCTCAAGGACTTCGATGGCGTAAAAGACTACAACATGTTTCGCAGCCTCGTGGGTCACAGCGATGCCATCCAGCGCGTGCGTCATATGATGGGCCAGGTGGCGAACTCCGAGGTCAGTGTGCTGATCACCGGTGAGTCCGGTACGGGTAAGGAAGTTGTGGCCCGAAACCTCCATCTCAATTCGGCGCGAGCCGACAAGCCCTTCGTGCCTATCAACTGTGGGGCCATTCCCCGGGAGTTGCTGGAAAGCGAGCTGTTTGGCCATGAGAAGGGCGCGTTTACCGGTGCTATCGCCGCCCGGGCGGGTCGCTTCGAGCTGGCCGATGGCGGCACCCTGTTTCTCGATGAAATAGGCGATATGCCTCTCACTATGCAGGTGAAGCTGTTGCGTGTCCTGCAGGAGCGCAGCTTCGAGCGGGTTGGTGGCGTGAAGACCATCCAGACCGATGTCAGGATTCTCGCGGCTACCCATAAAGACCTGGAAAAGATGATCGAGGAGGGCGAGTTTCGCCAGGACCTCTACTATCGAATCAATGTGTTTCCAATCGAGATGCCTTCACTACGGGAACGGGCCGAAGATGTTCCGTTGTTGCTCAATGAGCTGATAACGGTGATGGAGGCCGAGAAACGGGGGTCGGTGCGTTTTAATTCAGGCGCAATCCAGTCGCTCAGCCGCCACCCCTGGCCGGGTAATGTGCGGGAGCTGGCCAACCTGGTGGAGCGTATGGCCATTCTGCATCCCCACGGCATCGTTGGCATCAACGACCTGCCGAAGAAGTTCCGCTACCTGGATGAGCAGGAGATCGCCCGTGCCGAGACCCGGGACAAGCATCTGGGTGACATGGGGAAACAGGGCGGGGTGGTGCAGCTACCCAAGTCACCAGTCGAGGGTGGCGATAGTGCGGGTTTATTACCTTTGCATGGCCTGGACCTGAAGGAATACCTTGCCAACCTGGAAAAAGATCTTATCGAACAGGCTCTGGATGACAGCGGGGGCGTGGTTGCCAGGGCAGCCGACCGGCTGCATATCCGACGCACCACCCTGGTGGAGAAGATGCGCAAGTATCAACTGCAGAAGCGTCAGGGAGAAGCAGACTCCGATGGCGCTGAAGAGCAAGATTCCGATTCCCGGCCCGACCACGCCGCATCGGCCTGATTACCACAGTAGCTGGCGAGTGATCGACATTTTCTCGATAGGTGGGAGCAAGCGGCAGCGAGACCGCCGATTCAGGGCAGTGGGGTAACCTGTTCGCCTGCCACCAGGGCGTTGGTGAGCTGCAATTCGATTTTCAGCCCGGACGGGTTGTTTTGCTCGATCCTCGCAAGCAGGTAATCCCAGTCACTGGCAAGCCAAATTATGGTCGACCGGCCATTGTCGGCCTCCCTGATGCGTTCGAGCTTGATGCTGTTGAATTTCCCCATGGGGGTTTCGATGAGTTCTGGACCCAGGTAGCGGAAGCGGTACGTCTCCACTTCCGCGCCGTCTACCAACAGGTATTCAAGCGCTTCCGTTTCACCCTTGGCGACATCCATAGCCAGTGCCTGCTGGTAGCTGAGTTGGTCCAGCACATCGCCGCCGAGTTCTACCGTCCACGACTGGTCCTCCTCTGCGCTCAATGCGATGCCCGCGTCCCAATTAAAGGCGACTGACTCCACATCGGAGCTGACACCCGAGACCTGATAACTGTAGTTCGTCGGGCGAATAATGCCGTCCTCGAAGACGAATTCACTGGACTGTTCGAGGTCACCGATATTGATGCCGCCCATCTTGGCTTCGAGGGAAATATTGAGTCGGTAGTTGTTAGCGTCGGTCATCACAAGGTGGCGTTCGGCGCTACCGTGAATGCCGTTCGTGCTGGCCTGGTAGTAAGCAGAAAACTCTATCGGCGCCTGTTGCGCCAGGGCAGTAGCGGAGAATAACAGTGCAGGGAGTAGCAGGTGTAACCGTTGCAATGGTTTCATGACAGGAACCCTGCTCAGGGATGCACCTGGACGCCGCCCTCGGGCAAGGCGCTGCCATCCAGTGTAGCCTGATTGTTTTCCAGCTTCAGTCTGCCGGCAGCATACCAGGAGACGACTTTGGGGTAGAGCAGGTGTTCCTTCTCCAGAACCTTCTCGGCCAGGCCGCTCGCCGAGTCATCGCTGCTGACCTGTACCCGGTCCTGCGCAATGACCGGGCCACCATCCAGTTCCTCGGTCACGAAATGCACCGATACGCCATGTTCCTTCTCTTTGGCATCCAGAGCCCGCTGGTGGGTATTGATGCCCGGGAATTTCGGCAGCAGGGAGGGGTGGATATTGAGTATGCGGCCACGGAAATACGACACGAACTCGGCACCAAGAATGCGCATGAAGCCGGCCAGTACCACCAGGTCCGGTGAGTAGGATTCGATCGTATCCATCAGGGCGCGATCGAATTCGTTACGGTCTGAGTGGTCTTTGTGCTCGACGACTTCGGTGGGAATGTTGTCGCGCTGGGCTCGCTGCAATCCGAAGGCATCGGCCTTGTTGGAGATGACAGCGGCAATCTTGAAATTGGAATGGATGCTGGCATCGATCAAGGCTTGCAGATTGGAACCGTTACCAGAGATCAGGACAACGATTCTGCAGTGTGTTGGTTCCATGGTCTTGGTTTCCCGATTGTTGCCTGACTTCTCTTACATACCTTTTGATGCGGTGGCAGAGCTGATGATGCGGCTGGACCACACTCCGGCCTAGCCCATCCGTACCGATGGCTCTGCATCGGGCCCGGCCTGGACTTCGCCGATCACCCGTGCCGTGATTCCATTGTGCTGCAGGGTAGCCAGCGCCTGCTGTATGTCGGCTGAACGCAGGCAGAGTACCATGCCGATCCCGCAGTTGAACGTGCGGTGCATCTCTGATTCCTCAACCCGTCCCTGTTGCTGCAGCCAGTTGAATATCGCCGGACGCTGCCAGCTGCTGGCGTCAATGCTGGCAACTGTATTGGCCGGCAGGACCCGCGGCAGGTTCTCGGTGATACCACCGCCGGTGATGTGGGCGATGCCGTGAATCTCGATTTCCGCCATCAAGGCCTGCAAGGCCTTGACATAGATGACAGTGGGAGCAAGCAGGGTCTCACCCAGGGTGCTCTGCTCGAATGGGTCGTCCAGGCTGGCGCCGCTGCGCTCCAGAATCTTGCGGATGAGAGAATAGCCGTTAGAGTGGGGTCCCGAGGAATCCAGACCAAGCAGCACGTCTCCAACCTTTACCCTGGCAGGGTCGATGATGCGCGACTTCTCTACCACGCCCACGGCGAACCCGGCCAGATCGTAATCCTCTTTCTGGTACATGCCAGGCATCTCGGCGGTTTCTCCACCGATGAGGGCGCAGCCCGCTTGCTCGCAGCCGGCACCAATTCCCCGCACCACGTCAGTGGCCGTCTCCACGTTCAAGCCGCCGGTGGCGTAGTAATCGAGAAAGAACAAGGGTTCGGCACCACATACGACCAGGTCGTTCACGCACATTGCCACCAGGTCGATGCCGATACTGTCATGCATGCCCATCATCTTGGCCAGTATCAGTTTGGTGCCCACGCCGTCGGTGGCTGACACCAGCACGGGTTCCCTGTAGCGGGTGGGCAGTTCGCAGAGCGCGCCAAAACCACCCAGTTCCGACAGTACTTCGGGGCGGTGAGTGCGTTTGGTGACGGACTTGATGGCCTGAACAAGGGCATTGCCCGCGTCGATGTCGACCCCTGCATCGCGATAGCTGAGAGATTCCTGTGATGCCGAGGTTGATGAAGTGTCTTGCGGAGACATGGTGCGGTCCTGTGGGGCTGTAGTCGGTTGCGGAGTTTATCAGGAAGTCCCCGTGACGTCAGTTATCACGGGGCTGAGAGGCGTCAACGACGAAATTGCAGTATTATCGCTTCCCATGAAAAAGCCCGGCTATTCAATCCGTTTCGGCGTGGTCTTCCTGCTGATTCTCGCTATGCAGGGACTGCCGCCTGTGCAGGCCCTGCAGGTCACTGGCCTGTACAGCAAGCGGGTGGAGTTGATTAATGAAAGCGATGCCGATCGCAACAGGGCCTTTCGGGAGGCTCTGGCGGCGGTAATCCTGAAGGTCACGGGTGATCCACGCTATCTCGAGGACCCCGCTGTGCTGCGGGCACTCAATAATGCGCAGAGCTATGTCGAGGCCATCAGCTATTCGACGGAAACCGTGGAGATCCCGGTTCCACAGGCGCCGGTGACGAGCGGGACCGATCCTGCCCCGCTTGACTGGGATGCGCTGACGGCTGCCGCCAGTGCCGGTGCCGCCAATCCGGACGGCGACCCGCAGGCGGCCAATACAGCGGCGACCCCTGTCAGTGTTACCCGGCAACGCCGGACCATGAACGTGGACTTCGCCGCGGGTCTGATCGATCGCATGCTGATCGATGCCGGCATCCCCATCTGGAACAGCAATCGGCCCAGCGTGATGGTGTGGATGGCGCTGCAGAATGACGAGGGAGAGCGGCGACTACTCTCCGGCGAGGAAGCGGAAATTATCGATACCATCCGCCAGTTCGGCGAGACGCGGGGCGTGCCCATTATCTTTCCGGTGCTGGATTTTGAGGATCGCCGCAATCTGAGCGCTGACCTGGTGTGGACCCTGGACGAGGAAGCCATTCGCCGTGCCAGTGCACGCTACGCAGCAGACAGTATGCTGGCCGGGCGCCTGCATTTTACAGCCAGCGGTGAACTGGTCGGCCTGTGGCAATTCATCTTCCAGGATGAGGTCACCGTGTTCGATGGCTTCTCGACGGAACTGGCAGACTACCTGGAGGAGCCGCTGAACCGGGTCACTACCGAACTCGCCAGCTATTTCGCCATCTTGCCCGAGTCCGCGGCGACCCAGTATGTGCGTCTGCGCGTCGATGGTGTCAGTGATCTGCAGGACTATTCCTCCCTCATTACCTATGTCAGCAATCTTGGCCTCGTGCAATCGGTGTCCCCTGCCATGATCCAGGGTGATCGCCTGGAGTTGCAGCTGGGGCTGGCGGGAACTTCGCGTCAGCTGCATGAACTCATTGCGCTGGACAGGGACCTGCTGCCCATCGCCAGCAGCCAGGGTCGAGATGACTCCCTGTTACACTATCGCTGGACGCGCTAAATGAACCAGGACACACCGACCCAGCTGGTGCTTGGCGTGCATCTGCAGGATGAAGCTAGGTTTAGCAATTTCGTCGTTACGGCCGCCAATTCCCAGTTGCTTGAGAATCTGCAGGGCGAGGATTCGTCCCGTCAGTTCATCTATATCTGGGGCAATCCGGGCAGCGGTCGCACCCATCTGTTGCAGGCCCTGTGTCATCAGCAGGCGGGGTTGGGAAACGCTGTACTCTACCTGCCCCTGAGTGAGCGCGAGCACTTTGGTGTTGAACTGCTGCAGGGTGCTAACACGCTTTCCATGGTATGCTTGGATGACGTGGATGAACTCGCCGGCGATGCCGATTGGGAAGCCGCCCTGTTCAATCTATATAACGAGGTGCTGGAGTCGGACACGCGTCTGCTGATCGCAGCCAGCGTGCCACCTAAGAAACTGGCTATTACCCTGCCAGATTTGCAGTCGCGCCTGCAATCCTGTCTGGTCTACCAGATGCAGCAGCCCGCTGATGGCGCAAAGGGAGAGATCCTGCGCCTGCGGGCAGCGAATCGGGGTATGAATATCGAGAAGGGCGTAGCCGAATTTATCGTACAACGGGCCGAACGCAGCCTGACCAGCCTGATGGCAATTTTAGATCAGCTCGACCGCGTTACCCTGGAGAAGGGGCGCAGAGTGACGATTCCCCTGGTGAAGGAAATCATGCAGTGGTGACAGGCAGGCTCAGGCAGTATCGGGTCCCGGTCTGGCCGACTCTCTGTTCGCATTCCGGTTCGCCCGGATACGCAGGATCAACAGGGTAAAAAACACCGTGCACAGGGCCACCTCAGCGACTCCCCAATAGCGCCTGACCGAATCGAAACTCACCAGAACTCCGTGAATAAAATAGAGTAGCACAACGAGGCTAAGCCACAGGAAACTGCGGGGATTCTGCCTGTGTAAACCGGGGGCGAAGATCAGCAGGGGGAAAACCTGGATCAGCCAGATTACCGGAGTACTGATGCCAGGGCTCTCCAGGGCCCGCAGGCTGACCAGCAGAAAAAACAGCAGCAGGCTGTAGTAACTGAACAGTAGTGCCTGCTGCAAGCGGCCGTCCGCCGTTCGACCCGGAGACAGCTTACCCGTGCCTGTGGTCATGATGACTTCGTCGCCAACCGCAGACTGAGAGCCGCAATCCGTCTACCCAGTGCCCGGCACAGCTCGGCTTCTGTATCGGTGATGGGTCGGTTGCTGTCGGTTCCGGCCGTGTGACTGGCGCCGTAGGGTGTGCCGCCAGACTCGGTAGTGTTGAGGCCAGGCTCCGTATAGGGAATGCCACAATAGATCATGCCCTGATGCAGCCAGGGAATTGCCATGCCCAGCAGAGTGGATTCCTGGCCGCCGTGCAGGGAAGAGGTGGAGGTGAAGCAGGCGAAGGGTTTGTCGACAAGTTTGCCGGCGGCCCACAGGCCTCCGGTGCCGTCGATGAAATGGCGTAGGGCCGATGCCATCTGGCCAAAGCGGGTAGGGCTGCCAATCAGCAGCCCGCTGCATTGCTCCAGATCCTGAAGCGTGCAGTACAGCGCGCCTTCTTCCGGTATTGAAGCCTCGGTCGCTTCGGTGGTGGGAGAGACGGCTGGGACGGTACGAATGCGCGCCTCAACGCCACTCAACTCTTCCACGCCGCGCGCAAGCAACTGCGCCATTTTCCTGGTAGCGCCGTAGCGGCTGTAGTACAGCACCAGAACATAGGGTGTCGACATATCAGTTTTCCAGCAGGGTCAGTACGTTCTCGGGCGGTCGACCAATGACCGCCTTGTCACCGTGTATAAAGATTGGGCGCTCTATGAGCTTGGGGTGTTGGCATACTAGGTCGAACACGATCTCATCGCTCAGGGTCTCGTCGCTCAGGTCCAATTCATCATAATCCTTCTCGCCCGTGCGCAGGATATCCCTGATACCCAGTCCCAGCTTGTTCAGCAGGCTGCGTAACTCCTCAGGAGTGGGCGGCTTTTCCAGGTAGTAGACGATTTCCGGGTTGATATCGTTCTCTTCCAGTAACGCCAGGGCGGCACGTGATTTCGAGCACCTGGGATTGTGATAAAGAATGTATTCGCTCATCAATGGTCTCTTTCTTCACTCAGATCGACAAACTTGCGACGGCCCAGATTGCTCACGATAGCATCGTCAATGTCCTGCTGAAAGTGATGGGCAAGCAGTAACTCAGCGGAGTCCTCGCTGATACTGATGTGATCAGCATTGGATCCCCTCAGGGCTCGCCAGATATCTACCATGGTACAGTCCTCTATGCTATGGCTGGGCAGGTAGGCGGGGGGCTGGTCGCCGGTCCGGCTTATGAGTCCGATTTTCAGCAGCTGCTCCAGTGCTTGCTCTATGGCGACCTGGTTGCTGTCCAGGTTGCGAGCGAGTTCCTCGTCGGTAAGCGCAGGCTGGCCAAGTTGAAAGCGCCGGATGATGGCGATGGCTACCGTCAGACTGAGCTGTTCCTGTTGGGCGATGCTCAGGGTCAGGGTGGTCCTGCCTGATCGGGTCTTGGACGGGTTTTGGTGGTAGAAGGCGATGCTACTTCCTATAAGCGCTACCAGCCAGCCTATGTAGATGAAAAACATGATGGCGATGGCAGAAGCGAAAGCCAGGTAGATCGATTCCCTGGCCGAGGCGACAAATATGCCCTGGAACACCGAACCCATTAATTTCCAGATGATGGTTGTTACGAGACCGCCGATGAAGGCCGAGCTGAACTGCACCTTGGTGTTGGGCAGGAAACTGTAGGCGAAGGCAAAGGCCAGGGACATCAATAGAATGGATATTATAAAAGCCGAGACTTCGATGATGACGCTGCCGAATATCAGGTTCTCGAGGAAACTCTCGAAAAAATTGGTATTGATGTAGGAGGTCAGGCTGATTGAGAGAAACAGCAGTAGGGGGCTGACGATAACGGCAAACAGGTACTCGCTGATTCGGCTGGAGAGCGAGCGGCCTTTCTTCACAGCCCAGATATAATTGAAGGCGGATTCGATTTTCCGCATCATGTCCAGCACGAAATAGATCAGCAGCCCCACACTGGTAATACCGATGAGCTGAACCTGTAGATTATCGACATAGCTAAGAATCTGCTGGGTGAATTCGTTGGCCCGCTCACCCAATGGCTGCAGCAGGGTGAGCAGGGTGGGCTCCATGGCATTGTGAACTCCCAGGCTCTTTCGCGCCGCGAAGGTGAGTGCGATCATGGGGAAGAAGCCGATGGCGGTGGTAAAGACCAGGCTCATGGCGCGCAGCGACAGCTGCTCCCGCATGAGATCCCCGATCACGGTAACGATGATTTGGCTCGAGCGTACCAGCCCGCGTTTCCAGACTGGCACGAGATCCAGGTCCTGTTGCCACAGGAAGGCGGAGGCCTTGCGCTGGGTGGCGGCAATGTAGGTGCGGATGCTGGCGAGTTGCAGGCTCATCTTGTCATATCAGGCGTG
>JAYPVK010000026.1:8896-45938 GCA_038134565.1 Pseudomonadales bacterium
TCTGTAATCCCTGGCTCGGACCCGATTTTCGATTCCGGATTTCGAGCAATTCGCTATTATACGGGATAAGCCAACTAATAATTGGGCATTAACACTGGCCTGTATTTTTGGCGGAAACCTGACTGGATAGCGTCGGAGGCGCACGATGCCAGAAAACCCGCAACAAACACCGGCAAATACCATGGCCTGGACCGGGCTGGTCAAGGGCAGGGTGCAGGGTGTCTTCTTCCGTGCCGGTACCCGGCAAAAAGCCCTGCACTATGGCGTCAGGGGCTGGGTGCGCAACACCCTGGAGGGTCACGTGGAGGTATTGATCTGCGGTGAGCCGGATGCCATAGACAGTATGCGCCGATGGCTGGCAGAAGGTCCGCCCACGGCGCGGGTAGACAGCCTGGAACTCGCCCGCTGCCCGGATCCGGGCCTGGGCGGATTCGAAATCAGGAAGTGATCCGGTAGGCCCGGGGTCCTGTCCGACCGACCCGGACGGCCACCTATCCCTGAGTTGATTGCCAGCGCTCCTGAAGGAATTCCAGCACTTGCTCCGTGGAGATGGTTTCCTTCTGTCCGCTGCGCCGGCCAGTGTATTCCACCTGTCCATCCGCCAGTCCTCGCGCCGATATCACGATGCGATGGGGAAAACCGATCAACTCGCTTTCGGCGAACTTCACTCCGGGGCTGGTCTTCTTGTCCCGGTCATCCAGCAATACCTCCATGCCCAGGGCCGTGCTGTCGCGGTAGAGTTGCTCGCTGTACGCAATGACCTGTTCGGACTTGTGGCTGTCGAGGACGACTATGACCAGGTTAAACGGCGCGATGTTATCGGGCCAGATAATGCCGGCATCATCATGATTCTGCTCGATGCAGGCGGCCACAATACGGGTAACGCCGATGCCATAACAGCCCATGGTCATGATCACGGACTTGCCGTTCTCATCCAGCACGGATGCATTCATGGCCGCGCTGTACTTGCTGCCCAGCTGAAAGATGTGACCTACTTCTATGCCGCGCTTGATGGACAGCGTGCCCTGTCCGTCGGGACTGGCATCACCCTCCTGCACCTTGCGCAGGTCGGCAACGCGGTCGTAACGGCAATCCCGCTCCCAGTTGGCATTGCGCAGGTGTGTGTCCGGCTTGTTGGCACCGCAGACAAAATTGCACAGGCCTTCCACGCTGCGATCGGCGATGGTCAGCAGGGAGATGCCATGGGGGCCGATGCTGCCGGGTAAGCAGCCAAACGCAGTCTCGATAGCCTCGTCGCTGGCGAAGCTAAGCGGCGAGTAAACCTCGGGCAGTTTTGTGGCCTTGGTGTCACTCAGCTCCTGGTCGCCACGAAGCAACAGCGCGACCAGCTGATCGCTGAGCTCTCCTTCCTTATCGCAGGCGTGTACCACCAGGCACTTGACTATCGCGGAGGGCTCGATGGCGAGACTCTCAGCCACGGCTTCGATGCTGTGTGCGTCGCCAGTTGCTACTTCCTGCAGCTCAGCAGGGGCTTCTTCCTGGTTCGGCCTGGCCAGGCCGCCTTCGGCCAGCTCGATATTGGCGGCATAGTCGCTACCATCGCTGAACACGATCTCGTCTTCACCGGAATCTGCCAGCACATGGAATTCATGGGACATGCTGCCGCCGATATTGCCGGAATCGGCAAGCACCGGTCGATAGTCCAGGCCGAGGCGCTCAAAGATGGCGCAATAGGTCTGGCGCATGAGTTCATAGGTCTGTTGCAGGCTCTCCTGGCTGGTGTGGAATGAATAGGCATCTTTCATGATGAATTCCCGAGCCCGCATGACCCCGAAGCGTGGTCGACGTTCGTCACGAAACTTGGTCTGGATCTGGTACAGATTGGCAGGAAGTTGCTTGTAGCTGCTCAGCTCGTGGCGGACCAGGTCGGTGATGACTTCCTCGTGGGTCGGTCCGAGGCAGAAATCCCGTTCATGGCGATCCTGAAAGCGCAGCAATTCGTCACCCATGGCGTCCCAGCGTCCGGATTCCTGCCAGAGCTCGGCATTCTGTACCACAGGCATGGACACCTCCATGGCGCCGGCACGATCCATCTCTTCCCTGACAATCTGGGCTACTTTACGCAGGACACGGTTACCCAGGGGCAACCAGGTATACAGTCCGCTGGCCAGCTTGCGAATAAGGCCGGCCCGCAGCATCAACTGATGACTGACCACTTCCGCATCGGCAGGGGTTTCTTTAACGGTGGCTAGTAGATATCGACTTGCTCGCATTGTTGCTTCCATAAAAAGAAAGGCAGCCATCAGGCTGCCTTCCAATATTGCTTGTCCCGGCCAGGCTTGCAACCCGAAAGGGTCGCCTGAGCAGGCGTGAGCTTAAAGAGCGTATTCTTTCAGCTTCTTCAGTGGCAGCACCTTAACGCGCGTGGTTGCTGGCTTGCGCGGAATATCCATCAACTCGCCAGGCTTGAACGGGTTAGGTACACCCTTGCGAGCCGGGCGGGCCGGACGCACTACGGATTTGATCTTCAGCAGACCGGGCAGGGTGAATTCGCCTACCGCACGCTTCTTGATGTGACGCTCGATCAGAACACCCAGTTCGTCGATAACGGCAGCTACCTGCTTCTTGCTCAGGTTAGTGTTCTGAGCGATTTCGTTAAGGATCTCAGTCTTGGTGTACTTCTTCTGGATTGCTGGAGCTTTCTTTGGTTTTGGAGCAGCCTTTTTCTTGGCAGCAGATTTTTTAACAGCCATGCCCTTTCTCTTTAGTCTCTCGTTGGGTGCCAAGTAACAGATTGCTCTATGCCCTGGCTTCCGGTTTTCATTTACCACCCGCAAATCCGGACAGGATTACCCTGTAAGGATTAAAGTGAGTAGCGCCTAATAAGTTTGTTCAGATTGTTATATCAAAATTCTTGAGAATAACTTTAGCTAAATTTTCATTTGAGTCAGCAATCGGTTAGCAAAGTATCCTGGCTTGTCGCAATGGCAAGACATTTTTCGCCTGGGTCAATTCGCCTGCGTTGGAAAACGCTGTAATTTCCGGTAGCGAATGAATGTTTCCATCCGTCAGGGGGTGTATTTATAAAGCATTCACCATGCACCCGCAAGTAAATATGCCGACTTTGCGCAATAATTTAGATATAGAGCAAACAACGGTAAAAATAGGTTAATTTGCAATTCCAATCCGGTTAGAAATTACCCAAAAACGCGCGCTGGGCGGGGGAGTTTTTAACGTCATTGCCATGCGCTGCACTGGATTGTCGCAATCCGGTTTTGTTGTGCTGGGTGCTTGCCCGGTTCATTCCCGCAATACCACCATGGCCTGGTCCAGTAATCCGTGTTCCTGAACTGCTCTTGTTGTTCTAAGGGAAGATACCCTTGTAGATGCTTGTATTTTCTTGTGATAGCGATGCTGTCTGGTTGCCTGTCGGCAAACTGAACCAGGTTATAGCGGGTTATATAAGGAAGGAAGAATACGGGAAAAGGCGGGTCCGGAGTCGCTGCGATGGGGTGTCGCCAGGGCAGCCAGTCCCGGCAACCGTCCCTGAGCGGCTATCTAAAGCCCTGGCGAAGGACCGGGCCGGCGTCTTGGGTGACAGGTTTCGGTTCGCTTCGGCTCATTACAGCATGTCCTCGTTTTAACCAGATAGGGTATAATCGCTGCCTTTTATCGGGTGCAGGCAGTAGTAGGGGAATAGCCGTGCCAATATATGAATATCAGTGCCAGAGCTGCGGGCATCAAATGGAAGCCCTGCAAAAAATCAGCGATGAGCCGTTAAAGGATTGTCCGGTTTGTCACAAGCCGGAATTGAGCAAACTGATTTCCGCCGCCAGCTTCAGGCTGAAAGGTGGGGGTTGGTACGAAACCGACTTCAAGACTGGCGGCAAGAAACAACTTGCAGAATCGGATTCGGCGGCCAAGTCATGGGGTGATGAGGCGAAAGCGGAATCGAAGGACTCTAAGGCCGCCAAGAGCGACAAGCCTGCTGCCAGTGGTGAAAAAGGCAAGAGTAGCCCGGACAAGGGCAGCAAGGACCAATCGAACAAGCCTAAGAAGGCTGACTAGCAAGGCTGATCAGGCCGCCGATTTCGATGCGGAATGCCTCGAAATCTCCGGCAGTGTTTAAGAACAGGAATTAACTATGCGCAGTTATTATTGCGGTGAACTCAACAAAACCCATGTTGACGAAGAAGTCACACTCTGTGGCTGGGTTCATCGACGCCGTGACCACGGTGGGGTGATCTTTCTGGATTTACGGGACAGGGAAGGCATCGCCCAGGTGGTCTTCGATCCGGATACGGCAGAAAGCTTCGCAACCGCCGAAGGGGTAAGAAATGAATTTGTCCTGAAGGTGAAGGGCAGGGTCAGACTCCGCCCGGAAGGTACCATCAATAAAGACATGGGCACCGGCAAGATAGAGGTACTTGGCAAGGAGATCGAAATTCTCAACGCGGCCAAGACCCCACCGATGCAATTGGACGAGTACGCCGACGTCGGTGAAGACGTGCGTCTGCGATTTCGCTATATCGATCTGCGCAGGCCCGAGATGCAGGATCGCATGCGCTTTCGTTCCAAAGTCACCAACACGGTGCGAAACTTCATGGACGAGCACGGTTTCCTCGATATCGAGACACCGCTGCTGACCAAGGCGACTCCCGAGGGGGCGCGGGACTATTTGGTGCCCAGCCGCACCCATCCCGAGCATTTCTTCGCCCTGCCGCAGTCTCCCCAACTGTTCAAGCAGATCCTCATGGCTGCGGGTATGGATCGCTACTACCAGATTGCCAAGTGTTTTCGCGATGAAGACCTGCGTGCCGATCGGCAACCGGAATTTACCCAGATCGACGTGGAAACCTCCTTCATGGATGAAGAGGAAATCATGTCGGTCATGGAAGCCCTGATCAGGCACGTGTTCCAGACTCACATGAATGTAGACCTGGGCGAATTCCCACGCCTGACCTATGCCGAGGCCATGCGCCGCTACGGGTCCGACAAGCCGGATCTGCGTATCGATCTTGAACTCATGGATATCGCCGAGTTGATGCAGGACGTGGAATTCAAGGTGTTCAGCGGTCCGGCGAAAGACCCAGAGAGCAGGGTAGTCGCACTGCGGGTGCCTGGTGGCGTCGCACTCAGCCGCAAGCAGATTGATGAGTATACCAGTTTCGTAGGTATCTACGGTGCCAAGGGACTGGCCTGGGCCAAAGTGAATGACATCAATGCCGGCACCGAAGGGCTGCAGTCGCCAATCATCAAGTTCATCGGTGAGGAAACCACGGCTAAACTAATGGCTGCCATCGGGGCCGAGACCGGCGATATCGTATTCTTCGGTGCCGATAAGGCGAAGGTGGTAAATGAGGCTATTGGTGCGCTGCGACTCAAGGTGGCAGAAGACCTTCAACTGGTTCGTGATGGCTGGGCACCACTGTGGGTGGTTGACTTCCCGATGTTTGAGCAGGATTCGGATGGCAGCCTGACGTCGCTGCACCATCCCTTTACTGCTCCTGCCTGTGATGTGGATTCTCTCAGGAGTGATCCGGCCAATGCGCTGTCCCGAGCCTATGACATGGTATTGAATGGCACGGAACTGGGCGGTGGCTCGGTACGTATTAATAAACCCGAAATGCAACAGGCCGTATTTCAAGTGTTAGGCATCGAAGAGGAGGAAGCCGAAGAGAAATTCGGTTTCCTGCTCAGTGCACTTAGCTATGGCTGTCCGCCCCATGGTGGTATCGCCTTCGGATTGGACCGGCTGATCATGTTGATGACTGGCGCCACATCGATCAGGGACGTGATTGCCTTTCCCAAGACCCAGACGGCGGCCTGTCCTCTCACGGATGCCCCGGGACTGGTCTCTACCAAGCAGCTGCGCGAGTTGAATATCAGGCTCAGGGAAAAGTCCAAGGCCTAGGGATCTGGAGTTAAACCATGGCGGGTCACAGTAAATGGGCCAACATCAAACATCGCAAGGCCGGACAGGATGCCAAGCGGGGCAAGGTATTCACCAAGATTATTCGCGAGCTGACGGTGGCGGCGAAGATAGGTGGAGGCAGCCCGGCTGACAACCCGCGGCTGCGGGCGGTGGTGGATAAGGCCCTGGCTGCGAACATGACCCGCGACACCATCGACCGTGCCATCGCACGAGGTGCAGGCACCGCAGAGAGCGATAATCTCGAGGAGCTGGTGTATGAGGGCTATGGCCCGGGCGGGGTGGCCATACTCTGCGAGACTTTGACCGACAACAAGAACCGGACGGTAGCTGAAGTACGCCATGGATTTAACAAGTTCGGTGGCAGCCTAGGTACCAACGGTTCGGTTGCCTATCTTTTTGAGCGAACCGGCGTCATTACCTTTCCCAAGGGCACTGATGAGGAAAAGCTCATGGAAGTGGCGTTGGAGGCAGGTGCCCACGACGTGGCGAGCAACGGGGACGGCAGCATCGAGGTGCTAACCTCCCTGGAAACCTTCGGCGCCACTCAGGATGCCTTGAGCGCGGCAGGGCTCGAGCCAGAACGGGCAGAGATGACCATGATTGCCTCTACCGAAGTCGAACTGGATCTGGATGGGGCGGAGAGTCTCCTGAAGCTGGTGGATCATCTGGAAGATCTGGATGATGTGCAGAATGTCTATTCTAACGCCAATATCTCCGATGAGATTGCCAGCCAGCTATAGGCAATTCAGGCGCATTCACCGATTCAGTTTGCTGGCTATTTCTCGATATAAGTCATTACATTCTCTTTTATTTGTGGATATCCCATGCCCTTGATCCTGGGTATCGATCCTGGTTCCCGCACCACTGGCTATGGCCTCGTCGAGGTCAAGGGCAATAAGTTTCGCTTTGTCGATTGCGGCTGCATAAAGACCGGCGATGGCGCTCTGCCGCAGCGACTCAAGAAGATACTGTCCGGTCTGCACGCAGTCATTGAGCATCATCGGCCCGATGAGGTGGCTATCGAGGAAGTGTTCATGGGGCGTAACGCGGCGTCTGCCCTGAAGCTCGGCCAGGCCAGGGGCGCTGCCATGAGTGCCTGTCTCGCGTTCGATCTGCCCGTGGATGAGTACAGTGCTCGGCAAGTAAAGCAGGCAGTCGTTGGCGCAGGGGCGGCGCAGAAAAATCAGGTGCAGCATATGGTTAAAGCCCTGCTAACGATAAGTGGTAATATCGAGGAAGATGCTGCTGACGCCTTGGCTATTGCAATTTGTCATGCCAACACACAGGCCAGCCTGATACGTATGGCCGGGGCGAAAGCGTTCAGTCGCAAGCGCCTGCGTTAACTTACCGAAGCGATTACGACCTTTTCCCAGAGAACACCAGGAAACCACGTTGATAGGCAGAATTCGAGGTACGCTCGTTGAGAAACAACCACCGGATATCCTGGTGGAAGTAAACGGCGTTTGTTATGAAGTACAGGTTCCTATGACTACGGCCTACCGCCTGCCGGAGACTGGTAAGGCCATCCAGCTGCACACCCATTTCGTGGTCAGGGAAGATGCCCAGTTGCTATACGGTTTTTATCAGCAGCAGGACAAGGATATGTTCCGCGCCCTGATCAAGGTCAATGGCGTGGGTCCCAAGATGGCGCTGGCCATCCTGTCCGGTATGGAAACCGATGACTTCGTCAGGACCGTGCAGAACAACGATGTGTCTGCCATGGTGTCCATACCGGGAATCGGCAAGAAGACAGCGGAAAGACTCATCGTGGAGATGCGCGACCGCCTGGGCGAGTGGCAGGCGACAGGCGACCCCGCAGCCGCGGCGGCGGCACTCAGCGGGGGGGCTTCCATTACCCGCGATGCCGAGACAGCGCTCCTGGCGCTGGGTTACAAGCCGCAGCAGGCGTCCCGGGCCGTGAGTGCGGTATTGAAAGACAACCCGCAGGTTGCAGACAGTGAGGCCCTCATCAGGTTGGCCTTGAAGAGTATGTTGTGATGGCGCTCGAAGAAGAACGAATAGTATCGGCGGAGGGATCCGCCAGCGAAGAATCCCAGGACCGGGCCATCCGCCCACTCAGCCTGGCCGATTACGTGGGCCAGGCCGAGGTCAAGGAACAGATGGATATCTTCATCAATGCCGCGCGCAGACGGGCCGAACCGCTGGACCATACTCTGGTATTCGGTCCGCCCGGGCTCGGCAAGACAACCCTGGCCAATATCGTGGCCAATGAACTCGACGTTGCCATCAAGACGACCTCGGGACCGGTGTTGGAAAAGGCCGGTGACCTGGCTGCCATGCTCACCAACCTGGAAGAAGGGGATGTGCTGTTCATCGACGAGATTCACCGGTTGAATCCCGCCATCGAGGAAATACTGTACCCGGCCATGGAGGATTACCAGCTGGATATCATGATCGGGGAGGGGCCAGCCGCACGCTCGATCAAGCTCGATCTGCCGCCCTTCACCCTGGTCGGCGCTACGACCAGGGCCGGCTTGCTGACTTCTCCACTGAGAGACCGCTTCGGCATCATCCAGCGTCTCGAGTTTTATTCTGTGGCCGAACTAAGCCAGATCGTTACCCGCTCGGCCCGCATCCTCGGCAGCGAGATCGATGCGGCAGGGGCTGAGGAAATCGCCAGGCGATCCCGTGGCACACCGCGTATCGCCAATCGTTTGCTGCGCAGGGTGCGGGACTACGCCGAGGTGCGTGAAGACGGCAGGGTAAACCTGTCGGCGGCCAGCAAGGCTCTGGATATGCTCAGCATCGACCAGCATGGCTTCGACCAGATGGACCGGCGCCTGCTGTTAACCATGATTGAGAAGTTTGACGGCGGTCCGGTGGGCATCGACAGCCTGGCGGCTGCCCTGAGCGAGGAGCGCGACACCCTGGAAGATGTGGTGGAACCCTATCTCATCCAGCAGGGCTTTATCATGCGCACGCCGCGGGGCAGGGTGGTCACTCAGTTCGCCTATCGCCATTTTGGCATCAATCCCTCGAAGCAGATGCAGGACCTGTTCAATTCCGAAGACTGAGGCCGGGACTGAATCGGTATCGAGGCCGTGAATGACACCGTCCCCGGGCCTGGAACTGCCATAATTGCGCCATAATTTTTCCCCATTTTGTCTGTTTTGATCGTTGTGGCGTTAGTTTTTGCCTGTTAAATGCGTTTTCCCGAAACTATTTCTGATTTTGGCCGAATAAATGCCTTAAACCCGCGGATTTCCAGAAGAAATTTACGGTCATACTGTTTAAACCCCAGCCCTCTGAATTCGACCTGGAGACACAAAAATTGAATAGCGATATCAGTACCCTGGAACTGATTCTCGATGCCAGCCCATCCGAGCAGATGGTGTTTCTGGTATTGCTCATCCTGTCTGTAATTTCCTGGGTAATCATTATCCAGCGCCGCATGGTATTGGCCGCTGCCCGCAAGGGTGTCTACAGCTTCGAGCAGCGCTTCTGGTCGGGCATGGACCTGAGCCAGCTGTACAAGGAAGGTACCCAGATGCAACAGGACAATCTGCAGATCGTGGGTATCGAAAACATATTCCGCGCTGGCTTCAAGGAGTTCATGCGCCTGCGGCAACAGGCTTCGGTAGACAAGGAGGCGATCATGGAAGGCGCACAGCGGGCCATGCGGGTTGCCTATTCCAGGGAAGAGGAGAAACTGGAACGGCATCTGCCCATTCTGGCCACCATTGGTTCGGTGTCACCGTATATCGGACTGTTTGGCACGGTTATCGGTATCATGAACGCGTTTCTCGGCCTTGCCAGCCAGAGCCAGGCAACCCTGCAGGTTGTGGCACCGGGCATCGCGGCGGCCCTAATCGCGACGGCCTTGGGTCTGTTCACCGCGATTCCGGCGGTGGTGGCCTACAATCGCTACTCCGCGACCCTGGATAATGTCACCAGCAGTTATGTGACATTCAGTGATGAATTTTCCTCGATTCTTCATCGTCAAATACACAGCAGTTAGAACGAGGCAGCGAAGCACAGACAGTCATGGATACCATCGTTCGTAAGAAGCGCAAGCCGATGAGTGAGATCAATGTAGTGCCCTACATCGATGTGATGCTGGTATTGCTCATCGTCTTCATGGTGACGGCTCCCATGTTGAATCAGGGCATCGAAGTGGATCTGCCCCAGGCCAATAATGAGCCCCTAGAGATCGACGAAAACTTTGAGACGCTGGTCGTGTCGATCAGCGCCGCAGGTGAATACTATCTGAGCGTGGGCGCGACCGGTGATGAGCGGCAATCCGTAAGCCTGGAAACGGTGGGCGAACAGGTGAGCCGTATCGTTAATGCCAATCCGGATATCCAGGTATTGGTTGAGGGCGATACGGCGGCCGATTGGGGGGCGATGATAACCCTGATCACTACCCTCAACGCCGCGGGGGTGGTTAATCCTAATTTCGTTACTCAACCCATGGACAGTCTGTGATATCCGGCAACTGCTTTTTTACCGGCGACCATGAACAATTTTTTTAACAATCTCATCATCTACAACGGTTATCCGCTATCGGTCGTGCTAGCCCTGGTGATGCATACCGCGGTTTTTGTCGCGCTGCTCTATTTCCAGTCGCGCAACGAGATTGAGGCGCTGGAACTGGTACAGCCGACAGTCATCAAGGCGCTCTTCATCGATGAGAATCCACAGGTGCGCAACCAGCGCATCCAGGAACAAAGACGCGTCGATCTGCAGAGGGAGCGGGAACGGGAGCAGCAGCGCCAGGCCGAGGCGGCACGCCAGGCTGAGGCGGAGCGTCAGGAGCGGGAACGCCAGGAGGCCGCCGCAAGACAGCGCCGCGAAGAGGAGCAGCGCAAGGCGGCACTGCGCGAGCGTGAAGAGCTGGAGAGACTCCGCGAGCTGGAGCGCGAGGCCCAACTGCGTCGCGAGCAGGAAAATCGGGAAAATGAATTGCGCCAGCAGCGAGAACGGGAAGAGGCCGAGCGGGCCGAGAGGCAGCGTCGCGAGGAGGCAAACCGGCGCCAGCAGCAGGCGGCTGCCGAGGCGGCGGCAGCAGAAGCGGCGCGCAATGAATTTGAGCTGGTGCAGAGTGCGACCGGTCTGATCCAGCAAATAGTGCAGGAGAACTGGTCCCGACCGCCCAGCGCCAGGAATGGCATGCAGGCTATCCTGCAGATTCGCATGCTGCCCACCGGAGAGCTGGTGGATGTGACTATTACCCAGTCGAGCGGTGATCCGGCTTTCGACCGTTCGGCAGAGACGGCCGTATACCGGGCCGCGCCTTTCAGCGAACTCCAGAGTTTGCCGATAAATGTATTTAATGCCAATTTCAGGTCCTTGTCCCTGATCTTCGAGCCACAGGATTTATTGAACTGATGAAAAAAAATCGCGCTGTATTGTTTCTCCTTGGTCTCCTGAGCTGTACTGCCTATGCCGAATTGAGCATACAGATAACCCAGGGGGTCGATAACCCGATTCCCATCGCCATCGTACCTTTTGCCTGGCAGGGTAACGGCATCCTCAGTGAGGATGTATCGCGCATCGTGACGAGTGACCTCGAACAGGTAGGAGAATTTCGGGCCCTGCCTCCTGGCAATATGCTCAGCCTGCCCAGGGAGGAGAATGAAGTCTTTTACCGCGACTGGCGCACACTGGCGCAGGATTACCTGCTGGTAGGCAAGATTGACAGGGCTCCGGGAAGCCAATTGGTGCAGGTTCAATATGAGTTCTTCGACATCAACAGGGAAGTGAAGCTTGCCGGAGAAATATTGACTGGTAGCGTTACGCAGCTCAGGGACATTGCGCACGAGATCAGCAATGTCGTTTTCGAGATCGTTACTGGAACACGTGGCGCTTTTACCACGCAGATTCTCTATATCGTGGCAGAGGAACATAGTCCCGGCAATATCAATTTCCGTCTGGAGAAATCGGATTACGATGGTCAGCGCGCCGAGGTGCTGTTGGAGTCCAGCGAACCCATTATGTCGCCTAGCTGGTCGCCCAATGGGCAGGACATAGCCTATGTGTCCTTCGAAACAACACTGCCCCGCATATATATACAGAACATAGCCACGGGGCAGCGACGGCAGATTACCAACTACCCCAATATCAACAGCTCTCCGGTCTGGTCGCCCGATGGCAGCAAGCTGGCGATGGTGTTGTCGAAAGATGGCAGCCCGGACATCTACGTGCAGGACCTGACTACCAACGAGTTGATACGGGTAACCGATCATCCGGCCATCGATACCGAGCCGGCATGGACGGTGGATGGACGTGCCATTTCCTTCATGTCCGATCGCACTGGGCAACCGCAGATCTACCAGATGGAACTCGGTGCCAGTTCTTTCGATGTCGAGCGTCTCACCTATGACTGTTTTCAGTGCATGAAAGGTCAGTTCCTGCCCGATGGCGTGAACCTGGTGCATGTGCGTCGCGAGACCCGGCAGAGCCCCAATTACCAGATTGCGATCATGAACATTGAAACCTTGCGGGTAATCACCCTGACTGACACGTCACTCGACGAATCTCCCAGTGTTGCACCTAATGGAAGCATGATTATGTACGCTACCAAATACCAGGGCAGGGGGGTGCTTGATGCGGTATCCATTGACGGCCGAGTTAAGTTCCGTTTACCATCATCGCGGGGCGATGTGCGGGAACCAGCCTGGTCTCCGTTCTTTAACTAAGCTTCGGAAAAGCTTCAAATTTTTCTCAACAAACAACTGTCTGTAAAACAGATTTTTTCAGCTCCTGGAGGACACAAGAAGTGTTTATTCAACGCAATAATTTCCATAGATTTGGCCTGATAGTTGTATCGCTATTTGCCCTGGCCGCTTGCAGCTCTACGAGCGATACAGACGAAGCGGCTGATAGCGGATCTGCTTCTGGCTCGAGCAGTTCAAGCAGCGGCTCAGCATCCTCCAGTGCAGGTTCCAGCAGTGGTCAATTAAGCCAGGAGCAGATACGCGCCCAGAACGCACTGCGCCAGACCATTTTCTACTTTGACTTTGATATCGCCGAGTTCAAACCCGAAGACCGTGACACCCTGACTTACCACGCGCGTGATCTGGCTGCCAGCCCGAACAAGCGAATTCGGCTGGAAGGTCATGCCGATGAGCGTGGCACGCGTGAGTACAACCTTGCCCTCGGTGAGCGTCGAGCCAATGGTATTCTCAATTACCTGATTGTTAACGGCGCATCGCGATCCCAGATCGAGGTTGTAAGCTACGGTGAGGAGCGTCCAGCACAGAACGCACAAACCGAAGCGGCCTATGCGCGCAACCGACGTGTTGAGATCGTCGCTCGATAAGCAATCATCATCAAAGAAGAACGATAAATCGGATAGATGAACCGACTCCCGAAGCTTGCAGCCAACTACCTATTGTCAGCATTGTTTGCTGGCGCATTCGTATCCGTGGCCGCAGCCCAGGGAGGAGGTACGGTTGTGGAATCCCAGGGCCTGACCCTGGGAGGAAACTCCAACGCCAGGCCTGCGCCGCAGGCAAGCTCGCCGGGGTCTAATAATGACGCCCTGCAATTACTGCTGGACCAGAATCGCCAGCTGCAGGCCGAGGTGCAAGCCTTACGCGGCATGGTAGAGGAACAGGGGTTCGAGATCAGGCGGCTGCAAAGAGATTCCCTGAATCGCTACACCGACATGGATTCGCGCCTGCAGGCACTGGAATCCCGCCCCGCCTCGTCACCTGTATCTCCTGCCACTACCGCCAGTTCAAACACGCCCGCGCAGACAGGGACAGCCGGAACGTTGCAACCACAGTCGCCAGCGACCAACGCCGGTATTACCGCGCCATCCGATAGTACGCTCACTGCATCCAGTGATCGTCCGGTAGTGACCCCGCGCAGCACGCGTCCGACTTCCAGTCGAGGCACGCTGCAGCCCGCCGTGTTGAGCGAACAGCAGCTCTACCAGATGGCCTATGACTCTGTCATTAACAGCAACTTCGAGCTTTCCATTGCCGAGTTTGATCAGTACCTGAGTATTTATCCCCAAGGCCGTTTCGTCACCAACGCCCACTACTGGAAAGGTCAGGCCTACCTGTATCTCAACCGCTACACAGAGGCCCGTGATTCCTACGAAATAATCCTCAATCAATTTGACGATTCAGCGAAATTACCCGATGCCATGTACGGGCTGGCTCAGGCCTACGAGGGGCTGGGTAATCTGCCCCAGGCACGTCAACTGCTGAATGATATCAAGCGCCAGTTTCCCAACACCGGCGCAGCGAGTCTCGCCGATACCCGTTTGCTGACCCTGGATTAAGGAATCGTACTTAGCCAGGCCACCCGTATTAGGGTCTGTAAGAATTCATTTCCATGTCTACCCCCGATAGTTTACGCATTACGGAAATTTTTCATTCCCTGCAGGGGGAGGCCCGCAGTGTGGGTGTTCCGACCGTGTTTGTGCGTCTGACAGGCTGCCCATTACGCTGTCAGTACTGTGATACCGCCTACGCATTCGAGGGCGGCAAACAGCAGACCATTGCTGACATCTTGCGAACCGTGAAGGATTTCAATTGCGACTATGTCACCGTGACCGGTGGTGAGCCGCTGGCACAGCCGAATTGTCTGCCCTTGCTCGCGCAGCTATGCGATCAGGGGCTGCAGGTCTCACTGGAGACCGGTGGGGCCATGCCTATCGATGACGTGGACGAGCGGGTTTCCATCGTTCTGGACCTGAAGACACCGGGCTCGGCAGAAGTTGGGCGCAATCGGGTAGAGAACATCGCGCTGTTGAGACCCAAAGACCAGGTTAAATTCGTGATCTGCGACCGAAAGGATTACGAGTGGTCGCGCGCAAAGATGCTCGAATACAGACTCACAGAGCGAGCAGGTGAAGTGCTGTTCTCTCCCTCCCACGAGCAGTTGTTGGCCCGTGAGCTTGCCGAATGGATTCTGCAAGACAGGCTCAGGGTGCGCTTGCAAGTCCAATTGCACAAGATTCTGTGGGGGGGCGAGCAGGGTCGCTAACGCAGTGTGGCGCCGTGTTCTGTAGCGCTGAGTGTAAGCACGCAATGAACTCGATGAAAATTCCGGAAGTAGAGCAATGACCAGCAAAGCTATCGTACTGGTATCCGGCGGCCTGGATTCCGCCACCTGCCTCGCCCTTGCCAGCCAACAGGGTTACGCGTGTTATGCCCTGAGTTTCGACTACGGGCAGCGCTCCCGGAGCGAATTGAACGCGGCGCGTCGGGTCGCCGAAGCCGCCGGTGTGAAGGATCACAAGCTGGTCAGTCTCGGGCTGGATGCGCTGGGTGGTTCGGCCTTGACCGACGCCAGTATCGCGGTTCCTGAAGGTGGCACGGAAGGAATACCTGTCACCTATGTGCCGGCACGCAACACGGTTTTCCTCTCCTATGGTCTGGCCTGGGCCGAGGTACTGGACGCGGATGCGCTGTTCATCGGCGTGAATTCCCTGGACTATTCTGGTTATCCGGACTGCCGACCCGAGTTCATCGAGGCCTATGCCCGGATGATGAATCTGGCCACCAAGAAAGGCGTGGAGGGCGGTGAGATCAGCCTGCAAACCCCGCTCATCCACCTGAGCAAGGCAGAGATCATCAAGACCGGCATCCGGCTGGGCGTGGATTACAGCTTGACTGTATCCTGTTATCAGGCTGACGAAGACGGCGCCGCCTGCGGTGTCTGCGACAGTTGCCTGCTGCGCAAGGCGGGATTCAGGGATGCGGGGGTAGAGGACCCAACCCGTTATAGACACTGAAAAATCCGCTGATTATTTGCGCGCATCCAATGTGGATTTGAATATGGAAATTCCAGAAAAGTTCAAGTACTATACCGCCCCTTCGAGATACCGGGTCGTTAGCTCGACTCAACTGGCTAAAGAGCAGTAGACCTGCTTGCTAGCCAGACAAGGAAGTTAAAGAAAATCTGTTGCTAGCTCAGATCGAAGCAGCAGTCAGTACACCAGATACCGGGTCGTTAGCTCAGTCGGTAGAGCAGTTGGCTTTTAACCAATTGGTCGTAGGTTCGAATCCTACACGACCCACCAAACCCCAAAGGGAAGCCCAGGCTTCCCTTTTTCGTTTCTGTGTTAAACTAAGCCCTGTTCAAGCAGCCACTCTGCCACCCCATGGCCAGCACCCCAACCGACACACTCGCTTCCGACACGGAAATCGTCAAAAACTATCTCGACAGGGCGGCGCTGCCTCGTGCCCTGGGTAGCGACGAGATAGCGCGCTATCGCGAACAGATCACCGCCTTGATGGCAGAGAAGAATGCCAAACTCGTTGCGCACTATTACACCGATGCCCTGTTACAGGAACTGGCGGAAGACAGTGGTGGTTTCGTGGGGGATAGCCTGGAGATGGCGCGTTTTGGCCATGACTGCGATACGGACATCCTTGTTGTGGCGGGCGTCCGCTTCATGGGTGAGACCGCGAAGATTCTCAGCCCCGACAAGAAGGTATTGATGCCGACACTCGAGGCTACCTGTTCCCTCGATATTGCCTGTCCCATCGACCGCTTCAGCGCGTTCTGCGATCAACACCCTGACCGCACCGTGGTGGTGTATGCCAATACCTCGGCAGCGGTGAAGGCACGTTCTGACTGGGTGGTGACTTCCAGTATCGCCGTCGATGTGGTTGAGCACCTCATGGATGCCGGTGAGAAGATCCTGTGGGCTCCCGACAAGCACCTGGGTTCCTATATTCAACACAAGACTGGCGCGGATATGCTGTTGTGGGATGCCGCCTGCATTGTGCATGAGGAATTCAAGGCGCGCGGATTACAGGACATGAAAGCCATGCATCCCGATGCGGCGATCCTGGCGCATCCCGAGTCACCGGCTGCCGTGCTGGAGATGGCCGATATGGTGGGTTCAACTACCCAGATCATCAAGGCTGCACAGCGGATACCCCAGAGCGAAATCATCGTTGCCACCGACCAGGGTATCTTTCATAAGTTGCAACAGCTGGCACCGGAGAAGACTTTTATCATCGCGCCAACCGCGGGCAATGATGCCACCTGCCGAAGCTGCGCCAATTGTCCATGGATGGCCATGAATTCGCTGGAGTCCATTCTGCAATCGCTGCAACAGGAGAGTGAAGAAGTATTCGTGGATGCCGAACTGGCGGCGAAGGCCATGTTGCCGTTGCAGCGCATGCTTAATTTCGCCAGCGAGCAACAGCTTCAGGTGAAGGGTAAGGCCTGAGTTCCGCCCTTGTCGCGGATGTCCGCCGTGAAGGCGTGCTAAACCCGCGCCAGGGTCAGCCCGGCGTGACTAATGTCAGTTAGCCACTCAGTTCCCGCTGGCGCTGCTCTACTTCGCGTATCTTCTGTCGCAGCCGTGCTTCTACCGCCGGACCCGACCCGTTCTCTGACTCGATACGCAGTGCAAACTGCAGTTGCTCCCGGGCATTGCGGAAATCACCCACCAGAATGAAATACTCGGCCCGCGATTGGTGCACCTTGCTGATATTGCCTGCCTGCCCCCAGGTCTCGGCCATCTGGTACCACAGGTGGTGGTCGTTGCTGCGCCTGCGGCTGTGCTCTTCCATCAGCTCTGCCGCCTCAGTGTAGGACCGGGCAGCGATCAGTGCGTCAACATAGGCCATTGTGAGAGGGTGGTTGCCGGGATTGATCTCGAGATGGCGCCGCAGGAAATCCATGGCCCGCGCGGGTTCATTCTCTTCGGTGTAAATCTCGGCCTGAGTCACCAACAGGCTGATCTGGTTTGGATATTTTTCCAGTAAGGGGGTGAGGGTGGTTGTGGCTTGTGCGAACTGTTCGTTTTCATAGTAGGCCACTGCCAGTGCATAGCGGTTAGCATCCCGGGTGAAGTCGCTGCTGCTGTCCTGCAGGCGCTGCTGGATGTCGGCGATCAACGCTGGCTTGTCCTGGCTGTAGTGGCCAACCACCCGCGCCCGCATGATCTGGTATTCCAGGTTGGCTGAATACTCGCGCGGCGGAAAGCGCATGGCACGGGCACGGCTCTCGGCGATCCGCGACTCGGTGAGCGGGTGAGTGAGCAGGAATTCCGGTGGTCGTCTGCCAAAGCGATTGGCGGCCAGCAGTTGTTCATACATCCTGGCCTGCGCCGAGGGATCGAAACCAGCGGCATACATCGTATCGTGGCCGATGCGATCGGCCTCCTGCTCGTTGGAGCGGCTGAAGCGTAGTTGATTGTCCACACCGAGGCCCTGTATGCCGGAGAGAGCGGCCGCACCGTGACCCGCGTCCGATGTGGCCATGATGAGCACGCTGGCGAGCAGGCCGGCCATTTGGCCCACCCGGCCAGCCTGGGCTTCATCGATGCCGCGGGCAAAATGGCGCTGGCTCACGTGGGCGATCTCGTGCCCCATGACGGAGGCAAATTCATCCTCGGTGCGGGCATTGAGGAAGAGGCCGGTATTGACCCCGATAATGCCGCCCGGTGCCGCGAAAGCGTTGATTTCCTGGCTGTCGATGATCACGAATGAGAGGCGCTTGTCCTGCAACTGGCTACGGGCGGCCAGCTTGTAGGTCACGTTCTCCAGATAGGTATTCAGCAGCGCATCGGGAATCGTGGGTGCGCTGCGGCGCAATTGGGTCAGGAATTGCTGGCCCATGCGGTATTCCTGGTCCAGGCTCACCGTCCCGGAAATCCGGTCCCCGAGGCTGGGAAGGGGGTTTTGCCCGAAAACGGGGGCTGCGGCCGGCAGGGTCAGAGCCAGCAGGGTCAGGCAGAGCAATCTGGGTTTGAATTGAGGTCGCTGCATAGTTTTGTCCATTATATGGACAGAGACCCAGACTATCACAGTTTATTCCTGCTGTTTTAACAACTTATCGAGATTTGGGGGCCTCTGGTCATAGGCAGTCAGCCTTCTGGCTTGCTAACATACGGAGATGACTGTTAACGCCGATATAGAACTGGACGTCACTGGATTGGAGTGCCCCATGCCGCTGCTGAAGGCCAAGTTGGCCCTGAACGGCATGCAGGCGGATCAGGTATTGAAGGTGGTTGCCACGGATCCCGGCTCAGAGCGGGATTTTCATCTCTTTGTTGAGCAGAGCGACCACCAGATTCTTGATTTCCAGAAAGATGACAGTGCCTATTCCTACTGGATCCGTAAAGGCTGATTAGCAGCGCTGCCTGCCACCGCACTATGAAACAGCTTATCAACGATTTCTTTGATCGTTATTTTCATGACGAAGAGTCGGTCATCCTGCTGATCCTGCTGAGCATCGCCCTGGCGGTGCTGCTCCTGCTGGGCAGTATTCTGGCGCCCCTCATAGCAGCCATCATCATTGCCTACCTCATGCAGGGCCTGGTGAACCTGTTATTGCGCTACGGGGCATCGACTCGGCTCGCGTTTATTGCAGTCTACACCTTGTTCATCGGCCTGTTCCTGGTGCTGCTGTTCTACCTGATGCCACGGGCCTGGAATCAGCTCAGGCGGCTGGCCAACGAAATTCCCAATCTGCTGAGCGAAGGGCAGACGGCGCTGATGTCCCTGCCGGAAAACTACCCCAGCCTGTTCTCTGAAGCCCAGGTAAGAGCCTTTATAGACGGCCTCGGAGGTGAGATCGGTGGTTTCGGGCAGACCATCCTCGAGTATTCACTGGCCAGCCTGCCGAGCATCTTTGCCTGGGTAATCTTCCTGGTGCTCGTCCCCATACTGGTTTTCTTCGTGATGAAAGATAAAGACCAACTGGTGTTATGGGCCGGCAATTTCCTGCCTCGCAACCGACCCCTGATGATTCGCATCTGGAAGGAAATGGATGAACAGATTTCCAACTATATCCGGGGCAAGGCGGTGGAGATATTCATCGTCGGCGGTGCCGCCTATGTGATATTCGTGATCCTGGGTATTAACTATGCCCTGCTGCTGTCGGTGCTGGTGGGGCTGTCGGTCATCGTGCCCTATATCGGCGCCACGGTCGTGACCCTGCCGGTGGCAGCGGTGGCTTATGTGCAGTGGGGGATCGGCGGAGAATTCTACACAGTCCTGATCGCTTATCTGGTGCTGCAGGTTATCGATGGCAATGTGCTGGTGCCCATAATCTTTTCCGAGGCTGTTAATCTGCATCCGGTAGCGATTATCGCGGCGGTACTCATATTCGGTGGCGTGTGGGGCATGGCGGGTGTGTTTTTCGCGATTCCCCTGGCCACCATGGTAAAAGCGATAATCAATGCCTGGCCCAGCCGTGTGCAATCGAAGGTAGACAGTGAAGCCACGCCCGGCCTGTAGCGCGGGTTTATGGGCTTTTACTGGCTCTGTGATAACATTTCCCCTGAACCGGCTTGATGCCTCTAACCCGTACAATTCCGAGTAACTCCCGTGACAAATCGCATCAAAGGTAGCCTCGTAGCCCTGGTTACACCCATGCATACCGATGGCCGCCTGGACCTCGATACTTTCGACCGCCTCATTGACTGGCATGTCGATGCCGGAACCGATGGCATCGTGGTGGTAGGTACCACTGGCGAGTCGGCAACGCTGAGTACAGAGGAGCACTGTGATCTGGTGGCTCATTGTGTAAAGTCGGTAAATGGTCGCGTGCCCGTGATCGCCGGCACCGGCTCCAATAACACCCAGGAAGCCCTTTTCTTTACCCAGTCTGCTAAAGAGCATGGCGCCGATGCCTGCCTGCTGGTGACACCTTATTACACCAAGCCTTCCCAGGAAGGTCTGTATCAGCACTTTAAATACATTGCCGAGTCGGTGGATATTCCGCAGATTCTTTATAACGTGCCAGGTCGCACTGCCTGTGATTTATCGCTGGAAACAGTCAAGCGCCTCACCGAAGTCAGGAATATTGTCGGCATCAAGGATGCGACAGGTAATCTGGATAGAGGTTTGGAGCTGATCAAGGAGTGTGGCGACAGGATCGCTGTCTACAGCGGTGAAGATGCCATCTCCCTGAAGCTGCTAGCCGGGGGTGGAGACGGTGTTATTTCGGTGACGGCCAATGTGGCACCGGATGCCATGGCTCAGATGTGCAAGCTTGCCTTGGCCGGCAGGCTAGAGGAGGCGGAACAGATCGACCAGCGCCTGGCCGCCCTGCATCGCGATTTATTCGTGGAGGCCAATCCAGTGCCCGTGAAATGGGCTCTGCTGAAGATGGGCAAGATTCCTCCCGGAATTCGTTTGCCTCTGGTGGAACTCAACAGCAAATATCACGTCAAAGTGCTTGATGCCTTGCAGCAGGCTGGAATCAAACTGGCCGCAGCGGCATGATCTCTGGGTCTTGCACAGGCAATAACGGTTAGTGCTGGCGATGGTTTATCCCTTTTGCGGACAGCATTTTGAAGTAGCAGGTAGTGGATTAGTATTTTGAATAAGCGTTTACCCGAACTGGTCTTCCGAACTGCACTCACGACGAGTGCGTTGCTTCTGTTGTCTGCCTGCAGTTTTCTGGGTGGCGAAGAAGGTATGTTCCGCGATCGCGGTGGCGACTACCGGGAGGCCCAGGTCATACCTCCCATGCGCATCCCCAATGAACTCGATAGCTATACCATTGACGAGCTCTATGTGATCCCCGAGCAAGTTGCCCTGGAGACCGTGGCTTTCGAAGACGTTCCCATGCCCAGGCCGATCGAGACCAGGCGGCGGGAAGGAGTGATCATCCAGAGCCTGTCCGACAAACGCTGGATTCTCATCGATGCGACCCCCGGGCAGGTGTGGCCAAGGATCAGGGATTACTGGACAGAGATTCAGATCGCACTGGATTACGAAAACCCCGGTGCCGGCATACTCGAAACTTCCTGGGTGGAAATTGGCAGTGACCAGGATTCCCGACACAAGTACCGCATCACCATCGAGCCCGGCTTGCACCCCGGCTACTCGGAAATTTATGTGCTGCATCTGCAGAATCAGCGGACCGATCCCATCCCCACGGTGATTACCTGGCCGGACGTGTCGTCTTCCGATGAACTGGAACAGGAGATGCTGCGCTCGGTTTCCCAGTTCCTTGCCGATCGCAACGACATTTATCAGGCCTCTGCGGCGAGCCTGTTGGCAGGAACCATCGAGGCTGAGAGTAAGGCCAACATCATTCAGGGCAATGCCGGGCAGTCTATCCTTGAGCTCAAGGTGGACTACAACCGGGCCTGGGTACAGATACGCCAGGCGCTGACCATCGCCGAGATCGACATCGTTGACGAAAACCGGGACGAGGCCACATTCAATGTGCGCTTTGCCGGTATCATAGAGGACGAAGACGAACCCGGTTTCTTCGGTCGTATTCTGGGTCGCGGGAATTCCGATGAGACCATGCCGGAGAGAGATTTCAGCGTACGCCTGCTGGAAACCGGCACGGCCGTTAACGTGGTCACCGAGGCGCTCGATACTTCCTTCGATGCAAACCAGTTGAGGCTCGAACTGCTGCAGGTAATCAACGACAATCTGACGTGATCTCCACAGTGCACCAGGTGTCACTCTTCATCCGATGACTTTTCAATTTTCTACATTGGTTCTGCTGCTGATAATCGCGGCAGCCGTGTTGTGCATCTTTTTCCTGCTCCGGCAATTGCAACAGGCACGAGTCGCCGCTGCCACGGCCGAGGAGCGCCTGCTGGGTCGACAGCAGGAACTGGAAATCTCCCAGGCCTCCCTGCTCAGGTCCGAGGACGAGAATCGCGAACTGCTCGCCGAATTACAGCAGGGCAGGGAGCGTCTCGCCAGCATGACCACCAGCCTGGAGCTGGAGCGCAAACAATTCGATGAGAAGCTGGTCTTGCTCAACGAATCCAGGGACAAGCTCACGGTCGAATTCAAGAATATCGCTAATGAAATATTTGAAGACAAGAGCAAGAAGTTTACCGACACCAGCAAGGCCAGCCTGACCACGATTCTCAGCCCGCTGCAGGAGAAGATCAGCCAGTTTGAGAAGCGTGTAGAGGAGACCTACGACAAGGAATCGAAGGAACGCTTCTCCCTGGCGCGGGAAATCAAATCCCTACAGGAATTGAATAACCGGATTTCGGAAGAGGCGATAAACCTTACCAATGCGCTCAAGGGAGACAACAAGGCCCAAGGCAGTTGGGGCGAATTCGTGCTTGAATCCATCCTGGAGAAATCAGGCCTGGTGAAGGGCAGGGAGTACGAGGTTCAGGTGAGCATGAAAGCAGAGGACGGCAGCAAATTGCAGCCCGATGTGGTTGTACACCTGCCGGAGTCGCGGGACATCATTATCGATTCTAAGGTATCTCTCAAGGCCTGGGATGCCTATAACGCGGCTGACGAGGACAATGCCAGGACGGAACTCATGAAGCAGCATGTGGCGTCAATCCGCAACCATGTCAACGGACTCTCCAGCAAGGATTACCAGAATCTTGCCGGTGTCAATTCGCTGGATTACGTGTTCCTGTTCATGCCCATCGAAGCGGCCTATACGGCGGCAATTCAGGAAGATCCCAATCTCTTCCAGTATGCCTTCGAGCGCAACATTATCTTCGTGGTGCCTACCACCTTGCTGACTTCGCTGAAGACAGTGCAGAACCTCTGGCGCTTGGCGCAACAGAACCAGAACGCCAACGAGATCGCCGAAAAGGCGGGGGCCCTGTATGACAAATTCGTAGCCTTCGTGGATGACCTCGAGGAGATCGGAAATCGTATCGATACCAGCAAGAAGAGCTATGAGAAAGCCCATAACAAGCTGGTATCGGGGCGGGGCAATCTCGTGCGTCGTGCCGAGACACTCAGGGAGCTGGGCGCGAAGACCTCGAAACAGCTAAAGGCCGGCTCCGCCAGGGAAGCAGAACCGGATGCCGATCTGCAACTGGAAGACATGGCCAAGGACTCCGAATCCGGGAAGGCGGCCGATGATGCTGCAGACCGGAAGGCTCGACACTAAAATTCAGCGCAGTTGTTAATAACCATCCCCGTTCAAGCCAAATACCAGAGCCATATCGCCGCCATGTCCACGACAGAAGAAATACTCGCTCCGGTGTTGGAGTTTCTCCATGGTCCCACACCTGAGCCGTGGTTCAGTGCTGCCCTGGACCATCAGGATATTCTGCTCATCGATCACGCCAACTGTGAACGAAAGGCCGCATCCACGGCCATGAATCTGATGTATCGCCACACCGCGAAGACGGAACTGATGTCCAAGATGTCACAGTTGGCACGAGAAGAGCTGCTTCACTTCGAGCAGGTGGTGGCCATACTTCACGAACGGGGTATCCAGTATGCCCGGCTGAGTGCTTCCCGCTATGCGGCAGGGCTCAGGCAGCATATCGCGGCAGCGGAGGAGGAGGCACTGGTGGATGTGTTGATCATCGGGGCCTATATCGAGGCCCGCTCCTGCGAGCGCTTCGCCGGGTTGGTGCCATTGCTCGATGAGAAACTGGCGCGGTTCTATCGAAGCCTGCTCAAATCTGAGAGCCGTCACTTCGAGGACTACCTGGCCCTCGCCAGTCTGTACAGCGGCGGTGATATTGCGGATCGGGTGGCCGAGTTCGGCGCACTGGAACTCGAACTGGTGGTGTCACCGGATGCGCAGTTCCGCTTTCATAGTGGCGTTCCCGCCAGCGCCAGCTGAAGGTCGCCGCCAGTTTCGCGCTGCTTATCTCCGCCTTCGCCAGTTCAGCAAGGTCTCTATTGCCAGCCATCCAGGGGTTTTAATTCCGGCAGCGCTCTGGCGCCGCCAGGTTGTTGCCTAGTCTCGCGCGCAGGGCCGAGAGCTGGTCGCAGGGAATGTTGTTATTACCGAACAGGCTCACCGATGCCAGGCTCTGCATATTGAGGAGGGGTGAGATATCGGTGATGACGTTATTCGCCAGGTTCAGGCCACCCAGGGTGGGGAGGTCTTCCAGTGGTGTGATATTGCTGATGTTGTTGTTACCCAGGTCGAGGAAGCGCAGTCTGCCCAGGCGGCCGATATTGTACAGCGCCCGTATCCGGGAATTGGCACAGGTCAGCACGGTAAGCTCGGCCGGATCTTGGACCCCTTGTTGTTGTACGGCCAGGTTGATGCAGCCCTGCAGATCGGCATCGCTCACTTCGCCGCTGATTGAGCGTCCAGTCGGGTCGTAGACGGACTGGTCGTTGATAGACACGGAGTAATTCTGGCCGCAGGCTGGCAGCAGCAGGGAAAGCATGAGCAGGGGTAGCAGAGGCTGCGCCACCGCCGGGAAATAGGGCTGTTCTTGTGTGCTGGACATGGGGTCTTCCTGACATCTGTCGCCGTGTGCTGGCTGGCTATTCGCAGTGTTCCCGGTTAGTATGCGCCACTCATTGCCGCAGTTAAACAGGCTGGCCGCAAGCCGCCATCTATCGGCAATTGTCCACTGAATTTAAGGAAAATGGTATGAAAACATCCACCAGAGCTGGAACCATCGCGCTGAGTATTTTGGCTCTCTGCACTGCCTCCCAGGCGTTCGCGCAGAGCGGTGTCGATCTGACCAATGAAGACAATCGCATTGGGTATTCCATCGGCGTAAACATCGGCCAGAATATCGCGAGCCAGGGGCTCATCGACGATTTGCCCATGGAGGCTTTTATCGCCGGCATGATAGATGCTGTCGCTGGCGAAGTGCAGTTGGGTGAAGCGGAGATCGTAGGCGCCATACAGACCTTTATGGCGCGACAGCAGGAAGCTGCCCAGAATGCCCTGGCGAGTAATCTCGCTGCTGCAGAAAACTTTCTTGCGGAGAATGGCCAGCGCGATGGCGTGGTAACTCTCGACTCCGGGCTGCAATACGAGGTTCTTGAGTCCGGTGCTGCCGGTGGTACTTCGCCGACGCCGGCTAACTCCGTGCTAGCTCACTACCACGGCACGCTGATCGACGGCACCGTATTCGATAGCTCCGTGCAGCGAGGCGAGCCTGCTGCATTTGGTGTGTCCCAGGTTATCGCTGGTTGGACCGAAGCCCTGCAGCTGATGAAAGTAGGGGACAAATGGCGCCTTTTCATTCCTCCTGGCATGGCCTATGGTGAGGCGTCCCCGACTCCGGCTATCCCACCCAATTCGGCGCTGATTTTCGATGTAGAACTACTGGAAGTTAACTAGCATTTCAGTACGAGTCTGACCAGTTGAACCGGATTTCTGTCCAGTCATGAGCGCCTCACGTTTCAATCAAGGCCTGCTGGATTTTCTGCAGGCTTCGCCTACCGCATTTCACGCAGTAGCGAGTCTGCAGGCGATGCTGGATGAGGCCGAATTCACACAGCTTCACGAGAAGGACTCGTGGTCGCTCGATAGCAACGGGCGCTACTACGTCATTCGCAACGATTCTGCCATCATAGCCTTCAAGACCGGGCGAGAGGCTCTGCTGGACAACGGTATCCGTATCGCCGGTGCGCACACCGACAGCCCCTGTCTGAAAATCAAACCCAACCCCGAAATCCGTCAGCAGGACTATCTGCAGCTGGGTGTCGAGGTATACGGTGGTGCGCTGTTTACCCCGTGGTTCGATCGGGATCTGTCCATCGCTGGACGCCTCAATTACCAGGACCGCAAGGGTGAGATACGCGCTGCCCTGCTGGATGTCAGGGAGGCGATCGCGGTCATACCCAGTCTCGCGATTCATCTCAACAGGACGGTCCATGAAAATCGCACCCTGAACCCGCAGAAGGAATTGCAGCCAGTGGTGCTGCAAGTCGGTGAGAAGCAGCGTTTCGATTTCGATGCCTATCTTCTGTCCATGTTACGCAAGCAGGCAGCTCACCGATCCGCACAGAAGATACTAGCCCACGAGCTCTATCTCTATGATACCCAGGCACCCGCCGTTGTAGGTATGGAGGGGCAGTTCATCGCCTCTGCCCGCCTGGATAACCTGCTGAGTTGCTACGTGGCTTGCCAGTCCCTGATCAAGAGCAAGAACCAGCATGCCAGCATGCTGGTGTGCAATGATCATGAAGAAGTGGGCAGTGCGTCGACATCCGGTGCCCAGGGACCTTTCCTGAAATCGATTCTGCAGCGGCTGGTAGTGGGCAAGCAGGACGCTGCCGAAGTTCTGCAGCGAATCAGTAGTCGCTCAACCTTTCTCTCTATCGATAATGCCCACGGTGTGCATCCCAACTATATAGAGAAGCACGATGATCAGCACAGGCCCAAACTCAATGGCGGGCCGGTGATCAAGATCAATGCTAATCAGCGCTATGCCAGCAACAGTGAATCAGTGGCGCTCTTCAAATCCATTTGTGACAGGGTGAAGGTGCCGTACCAGCAGTTCGTCATGCGCAACGATATGGCCTGTGGCAGCACCATCGGCCCTATCACCGCCTCGGAAACGGGCATCAACAGCGTCGATGTGGGGGTCGCCACCTTCGCCATGCATTCCATTCGCGAACTGGCAGGCAGCGAAGACCCTGCGGCGCTCGCCAAGGTCGTGACCGGCTATTTCAATCGTTAGTACCCCGTATCAGTGGCGTAGGTTTCACCGCAACGAGCGTTGCTTCTTCAGATCCTGTATCAGGAATCGGGCCGGATTCAGGGCAGCCATTGCAGCCCTGTCCAGTGGCGAGCTATCCCCGTCAATCAGGCTGGCGAGATACTCGGCGCTCAAGGGGCTGCTGCATAGCCCGTTGGAACCATGGGCAGTGTTCAGATAGAGACCGGGTTGATAGCGTGGAGTGCTGTTGAAGGTTGCCCTGGCATTGCGTCGCAGTTCGGCGTAGTCCTTTTTCATGGCTTCGAAGTCAGGGACCGGTCCAACCAGCGGGAAGCGATCGAGGCTATTGCAGCGACTGCCCACCCGGGATTGGCGGAGCACTAGCCGGGCTTGACTAATAGTCAGCATCTCAGCCAGGGCTTGCAGGTTCCGGATGTCGTCCTCGCCGCGAATTTCTGTGCCTTCCTCCGCGTTCCGGTAAGTCGCCGACACCGTATGCATGCCATCTTTGGTCGGAAACAGGGTCCTGTCAGCGCACAGCACCCGCGTGTTTGCCCTCAACTCTGTCGTGCTGGCAATCTGGCTGCATTGGCCGGGGCTTTCTTGCAGGGGCAAGCTGCTGCCAAGTAAGCGAGCGGCGTCGAAACCGTTGGCGATGACCAGCACATTGGATTCACCCATACAGCTACCTTGACTGTTATAGAGACGCCAGGTGCTACTCTTTGTATCGTGGTTGAGGTGTTCGATTTGGGCCACGTGGCTTCCTCCCCGGAACGTGATGTCGGGATGCTCGAGTAGCCTCGCACAGAGTGCGGGGCCATCGACCCAGCCGCCGCCAGGGAAAAGGAAATGGCCTTCGCCCTCCGTGGAAACGATTGCGGCAGGGTACAGTGCTGCCACGGATTCTCTGCGCGGGCCCTGTCTGGCATTCATCGCCGATTCCATCTGTAGCAGACCACAGTGATGGAATACACGGGCCTTGTCCCCGCTATCGAGTGCGTTCAGCCGCTGCAGGCAGTAGGTATAAGCCTGCAGGAAGAAGCGGGCCTGAGGGTTGTCGGCATTGAAGAGGCGGCAGCGCAGGGCGAGTTGGGGGATTCCCGACGCGCCATTCGCGACAGAAGCCGCAGCATCTGTCAGTTCCACTTGCCAGCCTCGCTGGGCCAGCGCATTGGCCGTGAAGCAGCCGGCCAGGCCGGCGCCGATGATCAAGGCCCGTCGCCTGGTGGGGCTGCGGCGCGGAAAATCGAACCACGGCGTGGTCGAGGACCGGGAAGGAGTTCGGGGGCGCAGCCCCGTGGCTGCCAGCATATGGCGCTTTCTGCCGAAGCCTTCTCGTCGTTCCATGTCGAAACCAGCGGCTTCAAGATCCCGCCGGATCCTGCCGGCACTGCTGTAGGTGGCCAGGCGTGTGTTGGGCGCACTGTGAGAGACCATCAGTCGAAACAAGTCGGGCGTCCACAGTGCTTCATTATGAGCCGGGCTGAAGCCATCGAGGAACCAGGCCTGGATCGGTGGATTGGCGTCTGCTCGTTGCTGCAGCCAGCTGGCAGCGTCATCCAGCACCAGGTCCAGGGTAATATCCTCACCAAGCCGCAGGCGCATGAGCCCCTGGTGCAGCGGTTGGTAGCGCTGCAGGAAGCGGGAAGAGTAAGGTTTCAGCGCGGGCCAACGACCGTGCAGGGTAGCCATGTCAGTCGGTGACAGGGGGAATTTCTCCACGGCCGTGTAGTGAAGCCTCGCGGGGGCGCCGTTAGTTGCCTTGTGTTGCTCCCATAACGCCCAGGTCATGAGGAAGTTGAGGCCCCCGCCGAATCCGATCTCGCCCAATTGGAAGCTGTCGCCCTGCAGGGAATTCTCCGACCACAGCCGCGCCAGTTGGCAACCGCGGAGGAAGACGTGTTCGCATTCCGCCAGCGCATCCTGGTCGGAGTAGTAAATGTCATCAAAGGTCGTGGAGCGGGGATAGCCGTCTGCTGTCCACGACAGCTGTGGGGAATCGGTCTTGAAGGTGGGGCCGGGCAAGCTGAGGTCCTGTGGGGTCCTGAAAGAGACTGCGTGCGGATTATAACAGCCTTGCGTCGCTGGGCTTGCTGGCAAGCTAGCTCCGATAAGGTAAAATGCGCGTTTTTCCCAGCAAGCAGGAGCGAAGGCGTTGGAGATCAATACCCAACTGAATGAATTGAAAGAGTTGAAGTCCGGAACTGATAGTCTCAGGGGGTATCTTTGACTACGAGGTGAAGAGAGATCGCCTCGCGGAAGTCGAGTTGGAACTCGGCGAATCCAATGTCTGGGACAAACCGGAGTACGCCCAGAGTCTTGGCAGGGAAAGGGCCGAGCTGGAAGCGGTAGTCGGGACAATTGACAATCTGTACGAAGGAATAAGCGAAGTAGAAGAGCTGTTCAGCCTGGCTCGGGAAGAGGAGGACCAGGAATTGTTCGACGCTGCCGACAAGGACCTGGAGTCCCTGCAGCAACAGCTGCAGTCTCTCGAATTTCGGCGCATGTTTTCCGGCACCATGGACAGCGCCAACGCCTACCTCGATATTCAGGCTGGGTCCGGTGGCACCGAGGCGCAGGACTGGGCAGAGATGCTGTTACGCATGTACCTGCGCTGGGGGGAAGACAAGGGCTTCAAGACCGAGCTGGTGGAGGTATCCGGCGGCGAGGTAGCGGGAATAAAGAGTGCCACGATCCACTTCAGTGGTGATTTCGCCTTCGGCTGGCTGCGCACCGAGACCGGCGTGCACCGACTGGTACGAAAATCTCCCTTCGACTCTGGTAACAGGCGGCATACCTCCTTTGCCTCGGTGTTTGTATCACCCGAGATTGCCGATGATATCGAGGTGGATCTGGACATGTCCCAGGTACGAATCGATACCTACCGCTCCAGCGGGGCGGGTGGTCAACACGTAAACAAGACGGATAGCGCGGTTCGCCTCACCCATGAGCCTTCCGGGATCGTGGTGCAGTGCCAGAGCCAGCGCTCACAGCACAAAAACAGGGATATGGCCATCAAGCAGTTGAAGGCCAAGTTGTATGAACTCGAGGAATTGAAACGGAAAGAGGAAATGCAGTCCATCGAGGATTCCAAGGCCGACATCGGCTGGGGCAGCCAGATTCGTTCCTACGTACTGGACTCTTCACGCATCAAGGATTTGCGTACCAACGTCGAGGTGAGCAATACCGGTGCAGTGCTGGATGGCGATCTCGACAAATTTATTGAAGCAAGCTTGAAGATGGGGCTGTAGACGGGCACGAGGAAAATGGCAGAAGACAATACACCGCTGGACGCTGAAGAAGAAAACAAGCTGATAGCGCTGCGGCGCGAGAAGCTGGGTGAGGTACGTGCACAACGCGAAGCCTTTCCCAACGACTTCAGGAGGCAACACAGTTCTGCAGATCTGGAAGCCCTTTATCTGGAGAAGGACGCCGAGGAGCTGAAGACCCTGGCACAGCAAACGGCGGTTGCTGGTCGCATCATTCGCATGCGCGGCCCCTTCGTGGTGATTCAGGACGGTCAGGGACGCCTGCAACTGTACATGAACAACAAGACCCTGCCCGAGTCGCAACTGGATGAACTGAAGGCATTGGATCTTGGCGACATCATCGGCGTGGAAGGTGAGGTGTTCAAGACCCAGAAGGGTGAGCTCACCGTGCGCGTGTCAAACCTGCGCCTGCTGACCAAGTCACTGCGACCGCTGCCGGATAAACACAAGGGGCTGACGGATACGGAACTGCGTTACCGTCAGCGCTACGTGGACCTCATCGTGAACGAGGAATCGCGCCAGGTGTTTGCCCTGCGTTCACGTATTTTGCGTTTCATCCGTGAGTATTTCGACAAACTGGATTTCATGGAGGTGGAGACTCCCATGATGCAGGTGATCCCCGGCGGTGCCACGGCGCGTCCGTTTATCACTCATCACAATGCCCTCGACCAGGACATGTACCTGCGGGTCGCCCCGGAGCTGTTTCTCAAGCGTCTGGTTGTTGGTGGATTCGAGAAGGTTTATGAGCTGAACAGGAATTTCCGCAACGAGGGACTGTCCACCAAGCACAATCCCGAGTTCACCATGCTGGAATTCTACTGGGCCTATGCCGACTACAAGGACCTGATGGACCTGACCGAGGATTTGTTCAGGCGCATTGCCATGGAAGTCATGGGCAGCACCCGGGTGACATTCCAGGGTACGGAATATGATTTCGGGCAAAGCTTCAGGCGCATGACGATGACCGAGGCGATCTGTGAGTACTGCAATGCTTCGCCTGAAGATTTCGCTTCCGATGACTCGGTGCGCGCGCTGGCCGACAGGTTGGGGGTGAATGCCGAAAAAGAATGGCCTCAGGGCAAGCTTGTCATGGAGATTTTCGAAGAGCGGGTGGAGGATAAACTCGACCAGCCCACCTTCGTCTACCATCATCCGACGGCAGTCTCGCCGCTGTCGCGCCGCAACGAGGAGAACCCCGAGCTTACCGATCGCTTCGAACTCTATGTGGCGGGCAGGGAGTTGGCCAATGGGTTTTCCGAGCTCAATGATCCTGAAGACCAGGCAGAACGATTCCATGCACAGGTGGCACAGAAAGAATCCGGTGACCATGAAGCCATGCACTTCGATGAGGACTATATCGCAGCACTGGAATACGGCATGCCGCCGACGGCTGGTGAGGGAATTGGCATAGACCGGCTCGTCATGCTGTTCACAGACTCGCCTTCGATCAAGGACGTGCTGCTGTTCCCCCATCTTCGTCCGCAGCATGACTGAGACTGGCCCCGGATCCCGGGCTGTAAAACTCGAACCCGGTTGGCGGGACGCGCTGGCGGCCGAGTTCGAGTCTGACTACATGGAAAACCTTCGCGGCTTCCTGCTGCAGGAGAAATCCCGGGGTAAGCGGATTTTTCCTGCGGGCGAGAATATCTTCAATGCGCTTAACAGCACGCCGCTGGATAAGGTGAAACTGGTTATCCTGGGACAGGATCCCTATCACGGTCCTGGCCAGGCCCACGGACTGTGCTTCTCGGTATTGCCGGGGGTCGACGTTCCACCTTCCCTGCAGAACATCTATAAGGAACTGCGGGAAGATGTGGGGTTCAAGGCGCCGGGGCACGGTTATCTGCAGTTCTGGGCTGAACAGGGGGTGCTCTTGCTGAATGCGGTGCTCACTGTCGAGGCACACAAGGCCGGCAGCCATCAGGGCAAGGGCTGGGAAAGGTTCACCGACCGGATAGTCCACATACTGAATGATCAGCGTCAGAACCTGGTGTTCCTTTTATGGGGCGCCTACGCCCAGAAGAAGGGGGCGTTCATCGACGGTCATCGCCACCTGGTGTTGAAATCCCCTCATCCGTCACCCTTGTCGGCGAGTCGGGGATTCTTTGGTAATCGACATTTCTCCCGGGCAAATGCTTATCTGATCGAGTCAGGCCGGCAACCCATAGAGTGGCAACTGTCGGAATCGGCAGTCATCATGCAGGAACGGGAAAACATCGAATGCGTTCATGAGAATGAAGGAGTTCATGAGTGAGTAAGCAGTGCTGTGTAATCATTGGTGCGAGTCATGCAGGTGTATCAGTCGCCTTGCAACTGCGAAAGGAAGGGTGGGAAGGCGCGATCAAGCTGATTGGCGCAGAATCTGAACTGCCGTATCACCGGCCGCCGCTGTCCAAGGATTTGCTCTCTGGTGAGAAGACCATGGACGCCATCAGGTTGCGCCCACAGAAAATATTCGATGATAACGCCATCGAACTGGTGTTAGGTACGACGGTGCTGGATGTCGATCCCGATGCGCAAACGGTGCAGCCGAGCAACGGTGAACGTCTGGAATATGACAAACTGGTTTTCTGCACCGGCGCCAATGTGAAGACCCTGCCCATAGGCCAGGGGCTGGAGCGTCTGTTCTATATACGTACCGCAGCCGATGTGAGTCAGTTGCAGGCTGTGCTGCCAACAGCAAAGTCTGCCGTCATCATTGGTGGTGGTTATATCGGGCTGGAAGCGGCAGCGGTATTGCGCAAACTTGGCTTGCAAGTCACCGTGCTGGAAATGGCCGACCGCGTATTGGCGCGGGTAACCTGCAAGCTGATGTCTGATTACATGACTTCGCTGCACATGCTGCACGGAGTAGAGATTCGTACCCGTACCCATGTCACTTCGCTGCATGAGACTGTCGATGAGCACGGAAACAAAGGCGTCAGTATCGCCTGCAATGACGGTTTCGAATTGCAGGTGGATCTGGTCGTGGTAGGGGTGGGTGTGGCGCCAAGTACCGCACTGGCCGAGGCGGCTTCCCTGGAGGTCAGCGACGGCGTGGTAGTGGACAGCCAGGGCAGGACCAGCCGGGACAACATCTACGCTGCCGGAGACTGTTGCAGCCACCCTAGTCTGTTGTATGACAGGATGATACGGCTGGAGTCGGTGCAGAATGCCAATGACCAGGCCAGAGTCGTCGCCGCCAATATCTGTGGCAAGCAGACCGACTACAAGGCCGCACCCTGGTTCTGGTCAGACCAGTACGATGTGAAACTGCAGATGGTTGGTATCAGCGAGGGATACGAAAAGGTCGTGGTGCGCGGGGATGCCACCAACCATGAGGATGGTTTTGCGCTGTTCTACTTTAAAGACGGCGTGCTGATAGCCGCGGATTGCGTGAAACGGCCGAAGGAATTTATGGCCAGCAAGCAGTTGGTGATGAATCGATCCACAATCGGGCCGGAAAGATTGCAGGACCAGACCGTGGAACCCAGTAAGTGGCTGCAGGGCTCCTAGTCGCCCCGGTATAAACAGCCGCTGGTGCAGGTCTCGCGAATCTCTATCGTGTGCAGCAGCGGCAGCCTCGGCAGCAGTCGCTGCCAGATCCAGCGGGCGATGTTCTCACTGGTAGGGTTTTCCAGGCCCTCGATATCATTCAGGTAATAGTGGTCCAGTTCATTCCGTATGGGCTTGAATGCACTCTTGATGTCCGAGAAATCCATAACCCAGCCTGAGTGGTCCCCCACATCGCCCTTCACGGTGATGCGTACGGTGAAGGAGTGGCCGTGGAGGCGGGCGCATTTGTGGCCTTCCGCCACATTGGGCAGCCGATGCGCCGCCTCGAAGGTGAATTCCTTGAATATTTCCATGGTATTAGCTGGACCCCGATGAACGCGGCCAATAGTACCCATGCCTGCAGTGCATGTACAGCGGCATTGGGCTTATAATGGCTTGTATAACAACAAGATGCAGCGACTAAAGCCAGCCTGATGTCATTCGCACGCAAGCTCAAGCCCCTGCAGCGCTTTATCACCGAGGGCAAGCGGCTTCCCACTTACCTGGGTATCTTTGGCACCATGGTCATTCTGTGGCTGCAGCTAAGTGCGCCGCCCATCGTAGACCGATTCCTCACCCGGCTCGAATACGTCATCTACGACCAGCGTCTGAGCATCATGCCCAAGGCAGAGAAGCCGGCAGACAACAAGATCGTCATCTTGGATCTCGATGAGCGAAGCCTGCAGACAGAGGGGCAATTTCCCTGGAATCGCATCAAGGTGGGCCAGCTGGCGGAGAAGCTGCGCGATTATGGCGCCCTGGTAGTGGGTTTCGATATCACCTTTCCAGAACCCGACAGAAATATCAGGGACCTGTTGGCACCCATCGATCTGGAAAAACTGGACGGCAGCTTCACCAGCACCCTCGAAGAGATCGAACCCATCATCGATTCCGACCAGTATTTCGCCCGGGTGATGCAGAGTGGTATCGATGTGGTGCTGGCCATTAACTTCAATCCCCAGTCCACAGCGGCTTACAACGATATGCCTCCTTCCATCGTGGACATCAGTGAAGCGCAGGCAGAACGAATCACCGTGCAGGATATGCGGGGCTTCACGGGCAATATCAATATTCTGCAGGATGCCGCCCTGGGCAACGGCAGCATGAATCAGCGGCCCGACATGGACGGCATCGTGCGCCGGGTCTCGCTGGTCATTCGTTATGGCTCATCACTTTACCCAACCCTGTCGCTGGAGATGTTCCGGGTCTACAACTTCCTGGATGTCTACGAGGTGATTACCCAGCCCTATGGTGATCTGGACGTGGTAACAGCCGTGCGGGTGGGAAGGGGGCTTGGCGCTTTTGAAATTCCTACCGATGGTTTTGGGCAGGTGACTGTGCCCTATGTGGGATCGTCGTCCCTGGGCAATAACCGCCACTTTCCAAACATCTCTGCTACAGATGTCATGCGTGACAACCTCAGTGAGGAAGAACAGGAAGCCCTGCAGAACTCTCTGGTGCTGGTAGGGACCAGCGCGCCTGGTCTCGGTGATATCAGGGCCATGCCGTTACAGCAGGTTTATACCGGAGTGGAAGTGCACGCGAATATGCTGAACGCGCTGCTGAACTCTGTCACCCCGATCGAAGTCAGCTCCGGTGAAACCGATACCCAATCCGTGTTCGATGCATTCCTCGTGTCTGATGATGTGGTATTTCCCTATCGCCCGGACTGGGAGAGCGGTGCCCTGTTCTTCATCATCATGGTGCTGGGTATCGTCATGTCGATGTCTTTTCCTTTCATGAATGCGGCAGTCATGGCGGGTGCGGCGTTTACCCTGCTGGTGGGCAGCGTGTGGTTTAACTTCCAGCTCTGGGCGAACTACAAGCTGGACTTCTCCCTGGTGCTCTTGCTGCTGGTTATCATCATGGTCACCTCGGTCAACCTGATCTATGGTTTCCTTGCCGAGAGCCAGACTCGCAAGACCATCAAGGGCATGTTCGATCAGTATGTGCCGCCCGCGCATATCGACTCCATGCTCAATGATCCTGACAACTACACCTTCGAAGGAGAGAGCAAGGAACTCACAGTACTGTTTTCGGATATACGCAGTTTCACGACGATCTCCGAGGCCCTGAGCGCCAGCGAATTGAAGACCCTGCTGAATGACTTCTTCACGCCTATCACCGAAATAATCTTCAAACACAACGGCACCATCGACAAGTATGTGGGCGATATGGTGATAGCGTTCTGGGGGGGGCGCCTCTCGATGACGAGAATCATCGGGTCAACGCCGTTAGGGCGGCCCTGGAGATGCTGCAAAAGGTGGAAGAGATGAAAGCTGAATTCGACGAACGCGGCTATCCCGAGGTCAACGTCGGCGTGGGCATTAATACTGGATTCATGAACGTGGGCGACATGGGGTCTACCTACCGTCGTTCCTATACCGTACTTGGGGATGCGGTGAATCTGGGCTCCCGCCTGGAAGGCCTGACCAAGTTTTACGGTATTCGCCTGTTGATCGGTCAGGAGACAGCCAGGCAACTCGATGGCTACCTGATACGCCTCATCGACAAGGGGAAGGTGAAGGGCAAGCATGAGGCGGTCGAGTGTTACGAGCCGCTGTGCGAGGAATCCAGCGCCGGAGAGCAGCTCAAGGCCAGAGTCAAGGCCTACCATGAGGCCCTTAATTGCTACTTTGCCCAGCACTGGGATGAGGCGGAACAGAAGTTTAATGCGCTGCTGGAAAACGAACCGGATTCACTGCTGTACCAGGTCTACATAGAGCGTATCGAAACCCTGCGGGAGGCCGATCTGCCCGCTTATTGGGATGGCGCCTTCACTCATACCAGCAAGTAAAAAAACCTCGCACTAATCAGTTGCTTAGCAATTCAATTCCCTTGAAATGCTTTATTGACATGGGAACTTAAGTCGGTAAAATGCGCTGTCTCCTGTGACGGGTGGTTAGCTCAGCTGGGAGAGCATCGCCCTTACAAGGCGAGGGTCGCAGGTTCGATCCCTGCACCACCCACCATTAACGTCGAGGCGAACATGATTCCCCAGAATCATCAGCAGAGACGTTTGTCGCGGACCGGTAGTTCAGCTGGTTAGAATGCCGGCCTGTCACGCCGGAGGTC
>JAYPVK010000027.1:0-43757 GCA_038134565.1 Pseudomonadales bacterium
CGCAAGAAAAGGGGTAAGAAAAGGGGTCAGAGTAAAAATACAGTCTGTATTTTTACTCTGACCCCTTTTCTTAACTCTGACCCCTTTTCTTAGGAAACCTGGCGGCCGCCGGCGAATTCCATCTGTTGGCTGTTGCCGCGAGCGTCATAGTAGACCCCCGGGCCATCCCGTTCACCCCTGAGCCAGGGGCCCACGTAACGGTCGCCGTTGGAGAAATAATAGATGCCCTGGCCATGCAGGAGATCGTTGCGGAAGCCGCCTTCGAAGCGGTTGCCGTTGGCATAGAAGAAGGTGCCCTGTCCGTTCATGGCATCGTCGCGCCACTGGCCTTCGTAGCGATCACCATTGGCCCAGAACTTGGTGCCCTGGCCGTGTTGCTTGCCATTTCGCCACTGACCCTCATAGCGGTTGTCATTGGCCCAGTAGTAGGTGCCCATGCCGTTGCGGCTGTTATCCTGGAACTCGCCCTCGTAGCGGTTACCGTTGGCCCACTCGAAGGTGCCCCTGCCGTCCTGCTTGCCCGCAGACCAATTACCGTTGTAGTTGTCACCATTGCTGAATTCGTAGGTGCCGCGGCCTTCGAATTGATCGTTGGCCCAGTACCCCTCGTAGCGATCGCCGTTGAGAAAGAAGTAGGAACCCTGACCTGATTTCTGGTCATTCAGGTAACCGCCGATGTAGCGCTCGCCGTTGGCGCGATAGAGAGTGCCGCGGCCGTTGCGCTGGCCATTGCGAAATTGCCCTTCATAGCGATCGCCATTGGAGAAATAGTAGACACCGTTGCCGTTCTTCTGGTCGTTGCTGAACTGGCCTTCATAGCGATCGCCATTGTTCAGGAACAGCTTGCCCTGGCCTTCGAAGAAATTTTCACGGCACGCGCCTTCATAGCGGTTGCCGTCAGTCCAGCGGTAAGTCCCGGTCCTTTCACAGCTGCCGCGCAGCCAGCCGTTATCGGCGGCCATGGCGGTGTTCACGGCGGCGGCGAGTACCACGGGAACGAGGATCAACAGTGCGAGAAGGATTCGATTCCGTGTCATAGTCTGGATGCCGGTGGGTACTAAGTCACCTCACAATAATAGCGCTCTGAGTGAGAAAATGCTGGTACTGGATCGCATCTTTTGCAGGATTGATCATCGCTTCTGGAGAGACAAATTGTCACTCATCCCGAGAGGAAAAATGGTAAGATTTTCGGCCTTGTCCATGTCATAAATGACTCGCAATTACAAACAGTTAGACAAAGAGGGGGTAGTGGGATAATGGCTGGATTTGTTACCAGGCGTGAATTCCTGAATCTGCTGGGCACCACCGGTGGCACGGCAGCAACTTTACGTGCAGGTGCTGCCCTGGGCCTGCTGCCAGGGACTGCTGCGGCAGCCAATCTGGATCTGCTTAATCTCGCCGGGAACAGCCGCAAGGTGGTGATCCTCGGCGGGGGTATTTCCGGTCTGACCGTGGCCTATGAGCTGGGCAAGCGTGGGTACGACTGCGAAATCCTGGAAGCCTCACATCGCTGTGGCGGTCGAATCTTTACCGTACGCCATGGTGACCTTATCGATGAAATCGGCAATCGCCAATACTGCGATTTCGATGATGAACCCCATATGTATTTCAATGCGGGTGCCGCCCGTATTCCCAGCACGCACCGCAACCTCCTGGCTTACTGCAAGGAACTTGGCGTCGAGCTGGAAATTTTCATCAACGAGAACAAGACGTCCCTGGTGCAGGACGATGCCATGCTCGGTGGTAAGCCCATTCGCAATATCGACTACACCACCAATATGCGCGGTTTCATGGCCGAACTCATGGCCAAGGCCATGACGGCTGATGAAATGAACTCGCCGTTCAGCGAGGGCGAGGCCGAGACCCTGCTCAGCATGATCCGCGATTTCGGTGATCTCAATGAAGATGATCTCTACAAGGGCAGCTTCCGCGCCGGCTATGCAGAGGGTGGTTTCCTCAAGCATGGCGTGCAAAACGACATGATTGCTTTCCGTGATCTGTTGCAGACCAGGCTGGGACGTCAGCTAATGGGTGCCAACGAAGGCGATACTGGCCCGATTCTTCTGCAACCGAAGGGCGGTATGGACAAGATCATCCAAGGTTTCCTGCGCCAGGTCGGTGATCGTGTGAAATACCGCGCCATGGTGGCCGGTGTGCAGGTTCGCGACAATGGTGTAGAGATTGCCTATGACCAGGACGGCGTACGCCACACCATGCAGGCGGACTACTGTTTTAACTGCATTCCGACCCACCTCATGGTCGGTATCGACCACAATTTCCCCAGCGACTATGTGCAGGCGATGAAATACGTTCGTCGCGGTGAAGCATACAAGGCAGCTTTCCAGGCGAAGACTCGCTTCTGGGAAGACATGGATATCTACGGTGGTATTTCCTGGATGAACAATCCCAGTCGCCAGATATGGTATCCCACGGATGGTATTCACAAGGAGAAGGGTGTTGTCCTCGGTGCCTACGACTACGGAGGGGGCATGTATCACACGAAGATGACCCAGGCCGAGCGCATCGAAGCACACCTTAGTGACGGTGAGAAGCTGCACCCGGATTATCGAAATCTGGTTGAGAAGCCCATCACCATCGCCTGGCATCGGATGAACCATATGCTCGGATGTTCGGCACGCTGGCAGCGCAGCTTCGGCAGAGGCTGGACCCATGAAGAGGAAGAGCTATATCACCGCTTGCAGCAGCCCGTGAATGGTCGTCACTATTTCATCGGCGACCAGGTCAGTATGCATTCAGCATGGCAAGAGAGCGCGGTCATGTCGGCCCAGTGGGCAATGACAGACCTCGATCAGCGAGTCAGGGCGGAAACGGCCTGATTTCTTACCGGCTTAAGTAGTGTTGAAGTAAACGGAGTCTCTTACGCAAATGAATAAGAATACTTTTAGTGTCGTAGTCAGCACACTGCTGATGCTTGGATCTGCTGTGCTGATGGCGGCTGATGAAGGCAGGGAGCCATTAAATGACCGCTATTGCACGACCTGTCACGGAACTGATGGTCAGGGTAATGAGGGTGTACAGGCACCTCGCCTCGCCGGTATGGAAGACTGGTATCTGCAGCGCCAGCTGGAAAATTTTCGGGCAGGCATTCGTGGCACCTATCCCATGGATATCGAAGGCATTGCCATGCAACCCATGGCGGCAAAGCTGAGCGATGAGAGCATCGCCGATATAGTCGAGTGGGTGGGAAGCTGGCCCTACAAGCCCGCCGAAGTTACCCTGGAAGGCGATGTGCAGGCCGGTGCCCAACTCTATGCGAGCTGTGCCAGTTGCCACGGCCGTGATGCCAGCGGCAATGAGGCGCTGGGTGCTCCGGCACTGCGGGGTCAGAATGACTGGTACCTGGTGACCCAGCTCAAGAACTTCATGGCCGGTTATCGGGGGCACCATCCTGATGACACCTATGGTCAGCAGATGCGCCCCATGGCCCAGATGCTCCGCGACGAGACGGGAATCATCAATGTAGTCAGCTATATCAATAGCCTGGTTCAGAGATAAGCTTCCCCGCACCCGAATTAACTCCGTGGTGATTCCGGTCCAGAACTCACTTGGTCTTGAACTGAGGGGCCTATATACTGGGTCAGTTCATGTGATCGGAAACACGGAAACCATAAATGTTTCCAGGGGTTTACCCTGACAGGGATGCCATCGGTCGCATACCACGAGAATCTATCCATAACACATAGCAGCGAAGCACAATATTAAAAATAACGCTGCAGGGTGCGCAGATCACTCCCTGCCACACCGCCCTGAGGAGCAAGCGACATGTCAATCATCACGATAGTCAACCTCGTCCTGTTTACCGCGCTGGTCAGTATGCTGTTTCAGCTAAACAGGCGGGACATGGGTCTGTCTCGACGCACACTAATTGGCCTGGTCGCGGGATCCATCTTCGGTTTTTATCTGCAACTGGTGTTCGGATATGGCAGTGAAGTCGCACAGGACACATTGGAGTGGACAAATATCATCGCCAACTCCTATGTGAATCTGCTGCGCATGATCATCATGCCCCTCATCCTGACCACCATGATCGCAGCCGTGCTCAAGGTTGAAGAAATCAAATCCCTCGGCAAGATCGGCGGCTCCGTAGTCACCATCCTGATCGCTACTACCACCATCGCAGCACTCGTCGGTATTTTCATGGCGCTGGTGTTCGATCTCAATGCGGGAGACCTGGCCACCGGTGCGAGGGAAATGGCCCGGGCAGAGGTGCTGGAGGCTCGTCAGGGTTCGGTCTCGAATTTCAGCGTCCCGGAGCTCCTGGTCAGCTTCGTGTCTACCAATATCTTCGCCGATCTGAGTGGGGCTCGCAGCACATCGATCATTGCGGTTGTGATATTTGGCCTGCTGTTCGGTATTGCAGCTCTGCTGGTAAGCGAAGAAGACAAGCAGCATGCCGAACGCATCTATTCCTTCGTGGACACCACGCAGGCAGTCGTCATGAAACTGGTGAGACTGGTGATGAACCTGACGCCCTATGGTGTACTGGCCTTGATGGCGCGGGTGATCTCAACCTCCGATGGGGATGCCATCGTGACCCTGATCAGTTTCGTGATCGCATCCTACATTGCTATCGCAATCATGTTCGTTGTACACGGACTGCTCATTGGCATGGTGGGTCTGAACATTCGGGATTATTTCAAGAAGGTATGGCCGGTTCTGACCTTTGCCTTTGCGACCCGCAGCTCGGCCGCCACGATTCCGCTCACCATTCGAGCACAGATTGAAGAACTGAAAATTCCCGCACCAATCGCCAATATTTCCGCATCTTTCGGTGCGACCATTGGCCAGAATGGCTGTGCGGGAATATACCCTGCGATGCTGGCTATCATGGTCGCGCCCACGATGGGCGTGGATATCAACTTCAGTTTCATTGCGAGCCTGTTATTGATCGTCGCGATCGGATCCTTTGGTATTGCGGGAGTAGGTGCGGGCGCGACTAATGCGGCCCTGGTGGTATTACCGGCCATGGGTTTTCCCGTCACCGTCGTTGCCTTGCTTATTTCCATTGAGCCGCTGATCGATATGGCGCGTACTGCGCTGAATGTGAACGGTGCCATCACCACGGGTGTGCTTACCCGCCGACTGCTGGGGGATGATGTGCACGTCAGCGCGGCTGCGTCACAGACTGCGGCAGAGGTGGGCCATACTGGTCAGGTCGGACAGAACGCGAGCTAGAAAAATTTTTCGCAGTCATTGTTTTTGTAACTATTGTTATGACAGTTTTGTTGTAACCATGGCATAAATCGGGGGAGTAAAAGATGAGAGCCAAGCAATTTATAACAAGTATTATCGCGGTAGCACTGGCTGGTTTCGGTGCAACTGTGATGGCCCAGGAAATCACGCGTTACAACGAAGGCAATTACTTCTATACGTCGATTACGATTCCACCTGGTGCCGAGACCATGTATCTGTCGGGCTCCGGCGCCCGGCCGCTGGCTGACGGCAGCTGGGGTGACATGAAGCAGCAAACCGTGAATACCTTCGAGCGCTTCAAGCAAACCCTGGAAGAGCAGGGCTGGTCCATGAGCGATATCGTTCAGGTGCGTGCCTTTGCCGTGGCAGGCGAAGATGGGCTGGATTTCGCGGGTTTCAATGAAGGCTATGCCCAGTTCTTTGGCACGGCCGAGAACCCCAACAAGCCGGTACGCTCATTCGTCGAGATCGCCGATCTGGTTGTCGAAGGCTGGTTGGTAGAAATCGAGATTCGCGCGGCTCGCATGCCTGATTAGTCATTGGCATTCGTTCCAGAAGAGGACTGGTTGTGTTGTGCAGCCGGTCCTTTTTTTGGATTCAGGAAAAGCAGGCGACAAGTCGGTTATAAATAGGTGCAGGGTGATTGTGACTTCGTGAAGGGTGTTTCCATGAGACAAATAGTTATTGCTTTGTTCCTGCTGCTCTCTGCCAGCACTGTGCTCGCACAGTCTGACAGCTTCGATGTGTTCGAAGCCGGAATTACGGACATTCAGCAGGCGCTGGAGTCGGGCCAGGTCAGCTCTGCCGAACTGGTACGGCAGTACCTGGCGCGAATCGAAACCTTCGATCAGGCGGGCCCGACCTTGAACTCGATCATGAGTATCAATGCGGCGGCGGCTGAACAGGCGATAGCCCTGGACAGGGAACGCGCCACCACAGGCCCCAGGAGCAAGATGCATGGCATTCCCATCCTGGTGAAGGACAATTACAACGTGCCCGGGATGAACACCTCAGGTGGCTCAGTGGCACTGGCCAACTTCCAGCCCAGCGCCGCTTCGTTTCAGGTGCAGCGACTCATCGATGCTGGCGCCATCGTGCTGGGCAAGACCAATCTTCACGAATTTGCCTACGGCATTACCACCATCGGTTCCCTGTTTGGCCAGACCTTGAACCCATACGATATTCGTCGGGTACCCGGCGGTTCCAGCGGGGGTACCGGCGCTGCCATTGCCGCCAGTCTTGCGGCGGTCGGTCTTGGCTCGGACACCTGTGGCTCCATACGCATTCCTTCGGCATTCAACAACCTGGTCGGGCTCCGTCCCACCAAGGGCCTGTCCAGTATTCACGGCGTCATGCCGCTCTCCCACACCCAGGATGTGGCCGGTCCCCTGGCGCGAAGTGCAGAAGACTTGGCTATCGTGCTGGATATCGTGAGTGGCTTCGATGGCAACGACCCGGCCACGGCTTTGGTGCGGGATGGGGAACTTCCGTCCTTCGTCAGCCAGCTGAATTCTGCGGATCTCTCCAGCTTGCGTCTTGGCAGGCTGGACAGCTACTTCCAGCGCGCCAGCGGCGCCGTGCGTGCGCCTATCGACAACACTCTGGAATGGCTGGAGCAGCAGGGTGCAGAGATCGTGGCTATCTCGATACCTGGGCTGGATGAACTCGTCGGCGGGTCCGGACTGATTAGCCTGGAATTCAGGGATGATCTGGCTAATTTCCTGCAGGAGTTCGGTAGCACGGAGGTCGCCGACCTGGCGACGATACTCGAACAGGGTCTGTATCATGAAGCAGTGGGCGGTGCCTTGGAACGCAGTGCAGCGGCGACGGTTGCCGCGGACGATTATGCCTCGCGCATGGCGGCTCGCCAGCGCCTGAGAGAGGCAGTGCTGGACCTGATGCGCAGGGAAAGACTGGACGCTATCGTCTACCCGACTATCGGTGAACTGCCGGTACGGACGGGCGAACCCCAGAACGGGAGTAACTGCAGCCTGTCGGCCAACTCGGGCCTGCCTGCTATTTCGATTCCGGTCGGTTTCAGCAGCAATGACTTGCCGGTTGGCCTAGAATTACTGGGGGCGGAGCTGGCTGACAGCGATCTACTGGCCATTGCCCATGCCCTCGAAACACACAGGAATGCCAGGCGTGCCCCGGCGGTCACCCCCTCGCTCAATGACGGTGCCGCACTGCAGTCACGCTCGCTGACACTGAGCTTCAGCGAAGGCGATGTGCAGTTTCAGGGGCAATTGTTGTTCGAACCCCTGCGAAACGTCTTGGCTTATGAATTGAGCGTCGCGCCCCGCAGCGCGGGAATTGTCAACGCCATCACGCTCTCCTATGTTGCCGCGGGTGACGTGCGCGGAGCGGATCCGATTGTTCACAATCTGCTGACGCCTGCGGCGGTAGACGGTGCGGGGGAATATTTCATGAGCGGTGAGTTCCGACAGGCGTTTGCGGAGTCGAGAGTCTACCTGCGCATCTTCGCCAGAAGTTTGCCGGCACAGGGTATTAGCTGGTGGCCTTAGGCGCAGGCAGGGAGATCGAAGCGCTATTGTCCGATTAGCTGCTGAATCCTGCTCTTGAATTCATCCGCTGTAAGAGCCCGCACCATGCCCTCCGCGCCAGGGTCGGTTATTATGCCCTGGGCGGCATCGAAGTCGCTCTTTACTATTGTCTGCGGTCTTCTGATCGCTCTGGGGATGTTGGCTACTGGTCTAACATCTACTACCGGGGTCTCACCGACGGTATTTACTAGCCGTTCGCCATTTCCCTCGACGATCAGGTAATGCCCCTGTGACCAGCCAAGCAGTGGATTGATGAGGCTGCGACTCACTGACTCAACGAAATAAATTCCCTGTTCTCCAACTCTAGGGAGGATCAGGCCGCTGACTTCGACAGTCTCTCCGCCCAGGGTGCCACCCGCAAATTTGAGCTCCAGTTGCTGTCCGTTGTAGTCACCCTTTACGACATCGAATACCGCAAAGGTGACATAGGTGTTGATAATGCCGGAACCTGGGTCCTGCTGGCTGCTGTGTTGCAAGACCTCGCCTTCGAAGATGAACTCGGCCTGCGCAGCGAGCGCATCGATGTCCATACTCAAGACGGTACTGGCAAGCACCGAATGGAAACTGCTGAAGGCAATAAGCAGCCCTGACCACAGCATGTGCACTATTCCTGTTCTGATCGGTGTGTTCATGCTTGCCTGAACCGGTTTGTCCTCACTGATCCTTAAATTGACATTACATAGCGGCGAGCGATGGCAAGAGACCACCGAATCACTGCCGCTGATTGTAAGACAGCGTGTTCCCATAGTTTATTACATGTGGCCGCAGGAGTTACGATCCCGTTAACGTTTCTATAGGTAACGCATGCATGCTTTTCACGTCGACAAAGCGGGGAAAAGTCTGGAAATTCAGGCTATTAGCCCTAGTATCGGGTGCTTGCAGGTAGTATCCTCGGGCTGTCCCGAGGTACGCCAAAGGCCTGCTACCTGGGGAAGCGCAGTCGTCTGGACCATACCAACAATATGCCGTCGAACCACATCGCCAATGTAATCTCGGGTGCTCTCATCGCGCTGGTGAATATTTAGGTAGCCATTTCGGTTGCCGCACTGCTGTTCGCCCAGACCGATCCGCGCCTCATGGTGCCCGGTATTGCCATATTACTGATGGGTACGCTCATTACCGGGCTTGGCGGTTCACTCTTCAGCGATTTTAAATCCGTCATCTGTTCGCCACGAAACGGACTGGTCCCGGTATTCGCTGTTATGGTCACCAGTATCTATGCCAGTTTCGGGAATGAGTATTCCATCGGCGCCGAGGCCACGATCATAGCGGCCTTCATGGTCACTACCATGATTACCGGCTTATTCCTGTTGCTTCTGGGCCGGCTCAAAGCTGGGTAACCTTGTACGTTACATTCCCTATCCCGTGACAGGCGGATTCTTCGCCGGGATTGGATACATCTTCGTGGAAGGGGGGCTGACAGTAGCAGCAGGCCGCGATCCCACACTCGGTTCCTTTACCGATTCCGCGTTTATACAACTGACAACCCCGGCCGTGGTGCTGGCACTATGCCTGATTTCCGGAAAACTGTTCCGCGATAACCGCCTCTCCGTGCCAGGAATCCTCCTGCTCGCGATACTGATCTTCTATGGTGTGCTTGCCATGGGTGGCATTTCTACCGAGGAGGCGGCGGCCAACGGTCTGCTCCCCAGCATCGAGTCCACAGGGGCCCTGGTCCCGGTTTTCCATCTCGACTATTTTGAGCAAGTGAACTGGGTCGCGATTTCCGATCAACTCAGCGGTATTGTGGTCGTCGCCTTGCTCTGTTCCATGATGCTGCTGCTGTATGTCTCTGGTATCGAGCTGATCGCTCGTAAGGACCTGAATCCGGACCATGAACTGGAAGTGATGGGTTACACCAATATGATGAACAGCCTGTTCGGGGGATTCCTTGGGGTTCACGACGCTTCCGATACCGCTCTGGTGGATCGACTCGGTGGCAAGGACAGGCTCACCGGTTATGTCTATGCGGTGCTCGTTGGCGCGTCTATCTTCGCTGGTGCCGGATTCATGGAGATCGCGCCCACCTTCCTGCTGGGCGGCCTGTTGATCTATGTTGGACTTGAATTCCTCATCGACTGGCTCTGGAAAGCCCGGGACGAACTGCCTCTGTCTGATTACGTCGTTGTCATCCTGATACTCATCGTAATCATCTTCTCCGACATACTGCAGGGCGTGACCTTCGGTTTCTTCGTGGCCATCATCCTGTTCGTGATCAACTATTCACAATTGAGTGTGATCAAGATCGAGACCAATGGCAGCGACCATGCCAGCAATGTTGATCGCGACCTGGAAACCCGTGAGCTGCTGAACAAGGAAGGACATCGCATCCTGATCCTGATCCTGCAGGGATTTATCTTCTTCGGTACGGCGGACAAATTGATTACCGCCATTCGCACACGCATCGTGGATGCCGATGATCACAGCCAGTTCGATTATTTGGTGCTCGATTTTCATCACGTCAGCCAACTGGATACCTCGGCGATCGTCAGCTTCACCAAGCTGGCCCAACTCAGCGACCGGGTAGGTTTTCACATCGTAATCAGCGGTGCGGACGACAAGTCCATCAAGCAACTGGTCAAGCACGGCTTCTTCACCTTTGGTGAACAGAGGTGGGAGCGCAATTACAAGCAGCAGGTAGATACCGCGGTTGACTGGTGTGAGCGTCGTATCCTTGCCGATCTGAACCGCAGCGATGAGGACAATAATCTTGAACTCACCGATGTGCTGCGGCGCATCGCCTATGCCGAGGAAGATGTAAAGCTGTTGGCTGAATTCTTCGTTGTGGAGCGTCGGGTGTCTGGCGAGTACCTGTTCAGGGAAGGCGACAAGGGTGAGTCACTGTACTTCGTTGGATCGGGAACCGTGGTGGTGGTACTGCAGGTTCCGAGTCAGCAGGAGCAGATACTGCGCAAGTACAAGGCGGGGGCGATCCTGGGTGAGATGGCAATCTACACAGGCGACAATCGCACCGCGAGTGTACGCATAGAAAACGACGCCGTGTTGTTCCGGCTGGACAAGGATAAACTGGAAGCGATGTCCCGCCGTTTCCCAGCATCCACGGCGGCGCTACACACCTATATCGTAAAGGTACTCTCGGAAAGACTCAGCAGGGCCAACAGGAACCTGAGCAGGTATATCTAGGCGGGTGCCCCTGCAGCCTCTCATCAGGGGTGATCTGGAGCTTATCTAGAAGCTGGGGCTGTCTACCGGGAGTAGTACAACTGGCACCATCTCGCTGTACTGGAACCAGTCGCCGTCAATACGCAGAATTTTTTCCCCGCTCTCGTCGAAGCGAATGGTGCCGGTGAACTCGAGGTCCAGGCGCACAATGCGAATGGTTAAGCGGCGCCCTTCCAGGGAGACAGAATCGGCGGGCATGCCGTAGATACCCAAGCCGCCACTGATCAGAGCAGCCCCGTAGCCTTCAGCCTGTTCGGTAAAGGTAAAGGCCAGACTCATCTCATCCCGGCCCAGGGTGAGCCCCCCTTCCCAGGAACCCAGCAGGTTATCCCGCGTCTCCTGTGCCCATGCCGCAAATGGCCCAGCGCAGAGGATGAGGAGTAAGACCAGCGACCGTGTTGTGAATTTCATGCTCATGGCTTCATGGTAATTCAGCCGCCGCGTGTGGTGCAAATCTGATTGGCATCTATCCACAGGGATCGATTGCCATAGAGACTGGCGCTGACCTGTTGGCAGCATCGGCAGTTGAATGAACCCGGGTACGGCGCTGTTTGTAAGTTCACGAGCCCATGTCAGAATGGCGCGGTCCATCTAGTTTTGACGAGGGGAAAAACATGGAACAAGAGATAGAGCAGGTCACCGAAATCTACAACTTGATTACCACGTACCTGGTGACTTACAGCTTCCAGATTCTGGGCGCTATTATAATCATGTCCATCGGTGTGTTCATCGCAAGCAAGACAGGAAATTTCGTCTTCGATATAGCGGAGAAGCGTGGGTTCGATATCACCCTGAGCCGCTTCTTCGCCAGCTTCACCAAGATCGCTATCATCACCTCGGCCCTGGTCATTTCACTGCCGAAGTTGGGGATCCAGATTATGCCCTTCATCGCCGCCATCGGTGCTCTCAGTTTAGGCGCCGGTCTCGCTATCCAGGGGCAGCTATCCAACTACGGTGCCGGGCTCAGCATCATCCTGACACGCCCCTTCGTGGTGGGAGACACCATTCGGGTGCAGGGCATCTGGGGCGTGGTAAAAGAGGTAACCCTCGCATACACCGTGCTCACCAATGAGGACGATGAGAAAATCACCATACCTAACCGGCACATCATCGGTGAGATCATTCACAATTCCCAGGAAGATACCGTGCTGGAATTATTGGTGGGTATCGAGTATTGCAGTGACACCAATAAGGCCAGGCAAGCCATCAGGGAGGCACTGTCCCGGGTGGACGGGCTCAGCAGGCAACTGCCCGTACAGGTAGGCATAGAAAGCTTTGGCGATAGCTCGATCAATATAGGGATACGCTGCGGGGTGGCCACGAAGCGTTTTCACGAACTGCGATTTACCTGCAATCAGGTGCTTTTCGATGCCCCGCAGTCCGAACAGATCGCCATCCCCCCCCCCCCCCCCCCCCCAGCGCGAAGTTCGTTTATTGCAGTAAAGTTTGCTACCGTAGCGCCTCCTGATGTGTCAGTACTTCAACTCCTGATCATGGAAAACCAATGGACTATTTACCAGCAGTAGAAATCGAATACCCCCAGGGCAGGGATATCAACGCTTCCATTATCTGGTTGCACGGACTGGGTGCGGATGGCAACGACTTCGCACCCATCGTGCCACAACTCAGGCTACCGGACGGGTTGGCTGTGCGATTCATCTTTCCCCATGCACCCTCGATCCCGGTGACCATCAATAATGGCTTCGTCATGCCGGCCTGGTATGACATCAAGGAAATGGACATAGACCGCCATGTCGATGAGGAGCAGCTGAAGCAATCCGCCGCCTGGGTGCACGATCTCATCGATCGGGAAATCGAGCGCGGTATCCCAGCCTCACGCATCATCATCGCCGGTTTCTCCCAGGGCGGGGCGGTCTCCTTCGAAGCCGGGCTCAGCTACGGCTCGACCCTGGCCGGCATCATGGCGCTCTCCACCTACTTCGCGACCGCCGACAGTATCGAGATCAATCCGATGCAGAATACCCTGCCCATACTCATCTGCCACGGTACCCACGACCCGGTAGTCCCGGAAGTACTCGGTCGCAAGAGTGTGGCAACCCTGCAAAACCTGGGCTTCAATCCGGAATACATCAGCTACCCCATGGAGCATGCCGTGTGCCCTGAGCAGATTCGGGACATCGGCGACTGGATTGGTCGCACCCTGACGGCGCAGGCAGAGGGATAGACTGCGGGCTATTGACCTTAGAGTTAACTCTAAGCTTATACTGCTGGTCGAGTCGAAGGATTCCGCGTCTTTTTCAGTCGGAATCGGTCCGAAACCACAGGTAAATAGCCATGATGAAAATCAGCGAACTGGCAGCCCAGACCGGGCTGTCCTCCCATACCATCCGCTTCTACGAGAAGCATGGCCTGATCAGCGCCAGCGAACGCAGCGCGGCCGGCTATCGCTACTACAACGCCGCCGACGTGCGGCGTGCCGAGTTCGTGAAAACTGCCCGCCATATAGGCTTCTCCCTGGAGGATATCGGGCAGCTGTTGTCGATACGCCTGGACAAGCAAAGCCACAGCTGCCAGGAAGTGACCGACATCACCCGCCACAAGCTGGACGAGGTGAATGACAGGATCAGCGAACTGCGCTTCATGCAGCAGACCCTGGAGCGCTTGCTGGAGAGTTGCTGTGGTGGCCCCGAGAATGCCACCCACTGCTCGATTATTGAGGCGCTGGATGTCGGTGATGTAGCAAGAGATGCCGAGGCTGTAGCGGCAGAGACGGATTCGGAATCCCGTAGCAGGAGGATGTCGTGATGGAATTGCTGAGGATTTTCTGGAACCTGGTCATCGAGAGTGCACCCTGGTTGCTGCTCGGTTACCTGCTGGCGGGGATCATCAAGCAGGTGATTCCCAGTAGTTGGGTGGAGAAGCAGCTCTCGGGCAAGGGATTCGGTGCCATCGTCAGGGGTGCCTTTATCGGGGCGCCGTTACCCCTGTGCTCCTGCGGTGTCATCCCAACCGCTCTGGCCATTCGCGAGGCGGGCGCATCCAAAGGTGCCACGTCTTCTTTTCTGGTGGCGACACCGGAGACGGGCGTCGATTCCATTTCCTTCTCCTATGCAATGCTGGGGCCCATATTTGCCATCGCGCGGCCCATCGGTGCGCTGGTCAGCGCCATTATCGCGGGCAGCCTGGTGAACGTGCTGGACAGGAACGACGTGCCTGTGCAGCAGGCAACATCCATCTGCGGTAAATGCTGCGGGGGAAGCAAGAAGCAGGAAGTTGCTGTCGAACCGCCCCTTGGCCAACGTTTCGTCGATGCGGTGAAGTACGGTTATGGGCGCATGATTTCGGATACCGCGAAATGGCTCACCATCGGCCTGGTGGCAGCAGCCGTCGTCACGGCGGTAGTGCCGCAGTCGCTCTTTCTGCAGTGGGGTGATGGCCTGATGGCTATGCTGGTCATGGTGCTGGTGGGTCTGCCCATGTACATCTGCGCCACGGCTTCGACGCCGGTTGCCGCCAGTCTCTTGTTCGCCGGCGTGTCGCCCGGCGCCGCCCTGGTGTTCATGCTGACTGGCCCGGCGACCAATATCGCCACCATGGGTGTGATCAGGGAACAGCTCGGAATGCGTTCGCTGCTGGCCTACCTGGTCGGTGTGATCGGTACCGCTATCGCCTGTGGTCTGGTCTTGAATCAACTCTACGCTATCAATGGCTGGCCCCTGCAACTGTCCATGGCAGAGCACGGTGCCAGCGTGCCCCTGTGGCGACAGCTGGCTGCCATACTACTGGTCGCTCTGGTGTTGCGTGTATGGATTGCACCGTTGTGGCGCAAGTGGATGCCCGGCAGGGACAGCGACAAGACTGCGGTCGGTTCCCCGCTGGAGCAGGGCTAGGGTTTAAGCGCTCTGGTCGGCCCTGGACACCACCCTGTGCCCGGCGTCCAGCTGGAACACGACATCGGCTCGCTGCGGAAGAGTCTGCAGGCAGTGACGGGTGAGGCGTTCATAGTGCTGAATGAAGCGCTGTAATTCGGCCTCATCCATCACCGCGTCTCCCGACCCCCGCGTCGCGGCCAGTTTGCGTTCCTGCAGTCCTCGCCATTCATAGACCTGCTCGAAGGAGGGCGCACGCAGCATCACCAGCATGTCCAGCCCGGCGAAGATCGACTGGTATTCCGTGGCGAGGGCATCGTTCACCGCCGCTCGCCAGCGGCCCTCCTCGTCTGCATCCCGTTCCAGGGCATTCACCGCCACCTTCAGCTCCGCCGGCGCCTGCTCACAGGCACCGACGAACCAGCCCTCAAGAATCACCAGGTCTACTGGACCCTCGATGCAGTCAAAGCTGGATTCAGGCAGGCGATCATCGATGGCCTTGTCGAAGCGCGGTATGCGAACGGCACATGCGCTGTCTGCTGCCCGGAGCTGGTTCAGGGTGGACAACAGGAGTGCCGTGTCGTGGGTGCCGGGTACACCACGGGTTCGAAACAGCGGATGTCTGGTTCGGGCCAATGCCACTCTCGCTGCTTTCTCCAGGTAGAAGTCATCGAGTGAGAGATTCGCTACCCGGTATCCTCTACTCTGTGTGACCAGGGTGAGCAGTTTCGCCAGTGTGGACTTGCCAGTTCCCTGTGCCCCGTTGATTCCCAGCACATAGGTCTGCCCGTTGCGGGTTTGCATCCTTTGCACAATTTCGTCAGCGAGGGGAAGAAACCATTTGCGGGCATCCTCGGCGTAGCTGAGTGGCAATGAGTCAGTTGCAAGCAGGGTTTCCACTTGTGGATACACGGTGCAAATCCTGTGACTGGTTTGTGTAGAAAGCGGTGGCAGGCGTCATCTTAAGCGCTGCTTCTCGTCTCAGCAAATTAATGCCTCATCGCGGCGCTCAGTCAATGAGTTGGCGAGGACTCCTGTGTTACGATAATCCGTTTTCAAACATTTATCCCAGACGTCTACCGCACAGTGTTCCCCGAACATCCAATCGTTATTTCGCCTACCCTGGCTGCCACTATCGGTCTCGAAGAGACCGTGATGTTACAGGTGCTGTCGGAGCTGATCAGGCATCGGGGACAGAACAAGCCGGGTTCCGATCTGCGCTGGCTGGAGCTGCAAGCCGCCGAGTTGGCAGAGGAGTTTCCCTTCTGGCAGGCCGCCGACATCGACAGGGTGCGTAGCAGCCTGCAGTCACTGGGAATACTCCAGTTCAAGACTGCCCATGACGGCAGGCAGTACCTAGCGATTGACCAGACCCGTCATCAGGCCAGGCGGGATAGCACCAGCAGCAGTATCAGCAATAGCAGCGGCCCGGCCACGATTCGTCGCCAGGCCCATTCCAATGCCGGGCAGATTCCACCCGACTGGAAACCTGACGATAACTGGATTCGGCTGTGCAAGCAGCACGCGATACCCGATGACTTCATCCATTCCCTGGTGCCCGAGTTTGTCAGCTACTGGCGGGATCGGGGACAGGCTCGCTTCTCCTGGGGCAATGCCTTCTATAAGCATGTAGTGAAGGAGTGGCGTCAGGCGCAGACCCGGCAGGGCGCATTCGAGTTGGCCAGCACCATGTCGCCGGACTGGCGCCCCAGCCAGGATGCCCTGGATATCCTTGAGAAGGCTGACATCAACCGGGATTTTATCGAGGATGCGGTGCCCGAGTTTGTGCTGTACTGGCGTGAACGGGGTGTGGTGCATGGTGCATGGAATACGAAGTTCATCGAGCACATACGACGGCAGTGGGCCAAGTTCAGGGCGTCATTCGGGCATGATGACACGCCCCGGCCCATCGCCGCCGATTGGCAGCCCAGCGTTGATTGCTACGAGATCCTGCAGTTGGCTGAGATTGATGAACATTATGCCCGCAGCAAAATACCCGAATTTGTGATGTACTGGCGAGACAGCCAACAGGCGAAAGCCTCATGGAATACCGTGTTTCTGCAATTCATCAAGCAGGACTGGGCGCGTCGCCTGAAATCCCTGGAAGCAGGCCATAGTAGCAATGCAGAAGATCAAGCCGCTGGTGGAACAAGCCAGCAAAAAATTCAAGAAAGATTCCAGCGCATCGCCGACCGCAGTTGGGCAGAGTAGTGACGCTGCCACCGGGGCGGTGACCACCGAAGTTTCCGAGCCTGCTGGCCGCTATGGGCGCGGGGGAACTGATGACGGTCAGGCGTCTACTCTGGATCGGGTGGACGCCATCAACCAGGTGTTTGCCGAGTTTGAGTTCGCCTATCACAACCAGTTCCACAAGGCGTTTGCCGATGCCGAGAGCCTGGCTATCGCCAAGAAATACTGGCTGGGCACCCTGGAAAATTATTCACCTCGCCACATCGTGCAGGCCGCCAAGCGGGTGGTTAAGACCCAGGAGTATCTTCCTTCCATTGCCGCCATGTTGAAGGCCTGCGAGCAGGGATTCGACCTGTATGGCCTGCCTTCCCCCCGCCAGGCCTATGAGGAGGCCTGCCGGGCCAGTTCGCCGAAGCAGGCCTGGCACTGGAGTCACGAGGCGGTGTATTTTGCCGGCAAGGCGGCGGGATGGTTTATGCTCGCTAACGAACCGGAGAGCAAGGCCTTCCCCGTCTTCAACTACCACTACGGCATTCTCTGCCAGCAGGTAGTCGAGGGGAAGGAGTTGCACATCGAGGCGCCGCCTGCGCTGACTGAGAAAGTCGAGCGCAAGCTCAGCCGGAAAGAGCAGAAGGAACGGATCGCCAGAATGCGGGCAGAGCTCAAGCTCTAGCCTGCAATCTAACCGTCCAGCTTCCTGTATTTCATGCGAGTGGGCTGGGCATCCCCAACCCGCTTCTTGTGCTCCGCCTCGTAGTCTGAATAATTCCCCTCGTGCCACACCACCTGGCTGTTGCCTTCGAAGGCCAGGATGTGGGTGCAGATGCGATCCAGGAACCAGCGATCGTGTGAGACCACGATGACACAGCCGGGGAAGGCCAGCAGGGCTTCTTCCAGCGCCCTCAGGGTTTCCACGTCGAGGTCGTTGGTCGGTTCGTCCAGCAACAGGACATTGCCACCCTTCTTCAGTAGTTTGGCCATGTGCAGTCGGTTGCGCTCACCGCCGGAGAGGTCTTTGACATATTTCTGCTGGTCGCTGCCGCGGAAGTTGAAGCGGCTGGCATAGGCACGGGACTGGGTCTCGTATTTGCCGATCTGGATGATGTCCTGGCCATCGGAGATCTCTTCCCAGACCGTATGATCACCGTTCAGGGCATCGCGGCTCTGGTCCACATAGGCGAGATCGACGGTCTCGCCCAGCTCGATGGAGCCACTATCCGGCTGCTCGCTTCCCACCAGCATGCGCAGGAAGGTGGTCTTGCCCGCGCCGTTGCCGCCGACAATACCCACGATGCTGCCCTTGGGCACCGAGAAGCTGAGGTCGTCTATCAGCATGCGGCCATCGAAGCCCTTGCTCAGGTGATTGACCTCGATGACCTTGTCTCCCAGCCGCTCACCTGGTGGAATATAGAGTTCATGGGTCTCGTTGCGCTGCTGGAAGTCTTTCGAGTTCAACTCCTCGAAACGGGCGATACGGGCCTTGCTCTTGGACTGTCGACCCTTGGGATTGGCGCGTACCCATTCCAGCTCGGACTTGATGGTGCGCTCCCGTGCGGCTTCCTGTTTCTCTTCGATTTCCAGCCGTTTCTCCTTGGCCTCGAGCCACGTGCTGTAATTGCCTTCATAGGGAATGCCGTGGCCACGGTCCAGCTCCAGAATCCAGCCCGCCGCGTTGTCGAGGAAATAGCGGTCGTGGGTGATGGCCACCACGGTGCCGGGGTATTCCTGCAGGAAGCGCTCCAGCCAGGCCACGCTCTCGGCATCCAGGTGGTTGGTGGGTTCATCCAGCAACAACATGTCGGGTTTGGACAGCAGCAGTCGGCACAGGGCCACCCGGCGCTTCTCACCGCCGGACAGCTTGGCTACCTTGGCGTCCCACGGGGGCAGGCGCAGGGCATCGGCGGCGATCTCCAGCGTGCGTTCGACCTGCCAGCCATCCACGGCGTCGATCTTGTTCTGCAGCTCCCCCTGTTTCTCCAGCAGCGCATTCATTTCGTCATCGCTCATGGGGTCGGCGAACTTGTCGCTGATGGCGTTGAACTCCTCAACCAGGGAGATCACTTCCTTGATTCCCTGCTCAACGTTGCCGCGCACGTCCTTCTCTTCGTCCAGTTCGGGCTCCTGTGGCAGGTAGCCGATGTTGATGCCCGGTTGGCCCCGGGCTTCACCATTAATCTCTGTGTCCAGGCCGGCCATGATGCGGAGCAAGGTGGATTTACCCGCGCCATTGAGTCCCAGCACTCCAATCTTCGCGCCCGGGAAGAATGAGAGGGAGATGTCCTTGAGGATCTCGCGCTTCGGAGGGACGATCTTGCCGACGCGATTCATTGTGTAGACGAACTGTGACATGTAGCTGTATCCGCTGGGGCTGTGAAACGAGGGCGCTATTATTGCACAGCGAAATGCATTTTTGTCTGCCGCCGATGCCCGATGAGAAGAGGCGGAAGCAGGGACTGAATCACAACATATTGGTATCACCCACCCAACATAGTGATGATGAAGGTGGATTGATCGGGTAGAATAGCGCCTTTGATTTTTCGCCCAATTGACGGCAAGACCAAGACCTTCACCGGAGACCGCGCTATATGTTCAAGACCGACGTCAGCCTATCTGAATTTGACCCAGAAATTAGTGCGGCTATCGAAGCAGAGAAGACCCGGCAGGAAGAACACATAGAGCTGATTGCCTCCGAGAACCACACCAGCCCCTTCGTGATGGAAGCCCAGGGCTCGGTGCTTACCAACAAGTACGCAGAGGGCTATCCGCGCAAGCGCTACTACGGTGGCTGTGAGAACGTGGATACGGTGGAAGAGATTGCCATCGCGCGGGCGAAAGCACTGTTCAACGCCGACTATGCCAATGTGCAGCCCCATTCCGGTTCCCAGGCCAATGCCGCCGTGTACATGGCCCTCGCCAAGCCGGGCGACACCGTGCTGGGCATGAGCCTGGCCGATGGCGGCCATCTTACCCACGGCGCCAAGGTCAGTTTCTCGGGACGCATCTACAACTCCGTACAATATGGTCTGAATAACGAAACCGGTGAGATCGACTACGATCAGGTTGCCGCGCTGGCCGAAGAACACAAGCCGCGCATCATCATGGCGGGTTTCTCGGCCTACTCACGGGTGATCGACTGGCAGAAGTTTCGCGATATCGCCGACAAGGTGGGCGCCTACTTCGTAGTGGATATGGCCCATGTGTCCGGCCTCATCGCCGCCGGTGTGTATCCCAGCCCGGTCAACATCGCCGATGTCACCACCTCGACTACCCACAAGACCCTGCGCGGCCCCCGCGGCGGCATCATTCTGGCCCGAGCCAACGAAGAGTTGGAGAAGAAGCTGAATTTTGCCGTGTTCCCGGAAAGCCAGGGCGGCCCGCTCATGCATGTCATCGCTGCCAAGGCGGTGTGCTTCAAGGAAGCCATGAGTGATGACTTCAAGAACTACCAGCAGCAGGTGGTGAAGAATGCCCAGACCATGGCCAGGGGGTTCATGGACCGTGGCTATGACGTGGTGTCCAATGGCACCGATGATCACCTGTTCCTGCTGAGCCTGATTCGGCAGGGGCTGACTGGCAAGGATGCGGATGCGGCGCTGGATCGCGCCAATATCACGGTGAACAAGAATGCGGTGCCGAATGACCCGAATCCGCCCTTCGTGACCAGTGGCCTGCGCATCGGTTCACCGGCCGTTACGACCCGCGGTTTCGGCGAGGCAGAATGTGCCCAGCTGACCACCTGGATGTGTGACATCCTCGACGATCTGGGCAATGATGCGAAGATTGAGGAAGTTAAACAGCAGGTGCTCGCCCTGTGTGCGAAGTTCCCGGTTTACCAGTAAGCTCACCGAGCACGGTTCACTGCCCTGTAAACGAACAAGAAAGCCAAGACTATAGAGCCAATTCATGCACTGTCCTTTCTGTGGAGCAATTGATACCAAGGTAATCGATTCCCGTCTGGTGTCTGAGGGTAATCACGTGCGTCGCCGACGCGAGTGCGTTACCTGCCAGGAACGTTTCACGACCTATGAGTCGGCAGAGCTGGTGATGCCTCGCATTATCAAGACCGACGGCGTGCGCGAGCCCTTCAATGAAGACAAGCTGATCGCCGGGCTCAACAAGGCCCTGGAGAAACGGCCGGTGAGTATCGAGAAAGTCGAGGAAGCCGTAAACCGCATCAAGGCCAATCTGCGTTCCACCGGCGAGCGGGAAGTCGAGTCCCGGATCGTGGGCGAACAGGTTATGAAAGAGCTGCGTAGTCTGGATGAAGTGGCCTTTGTGCGTTTTGCCTCGGTTTACCGCAGCTTCAAGGATCTGAATGAGTTCCGCGAAGAAATAGACCGGCTCGCCAAAGATAACAACTCCTGAGTCTCGCGCCCGGTTCGGCCGGGGCTGCCCGGCAGCGCTTCTCTACAGTCCATTTCACGCCCCGGATTTGCTAGAATCCCAGCTCTTTTACCTTCGAGAGATGCTGCCCCAGGCCGTCAATGCCTGGCTCCTGACATGAAATCGCTACGCAACAGTGAATTGGATGCTGCAGTTATAGACTGGCCAGTCCATATGCAGAGAGCCCTCGATCTGGCACGTCACGTGATTACGGCCACCCCGAATCCGCGGGTCGGCTGTGTTCTGGTGAAAGACAGCGAGGTCGTTGGTGAGGGTTGGCACCAGGGTCCTGGTCTGCCCCATGCCGAAGTGGTCGCCCTTGAGCAGGCGGGCGCTGCCGCGCTGGGTGCCACCGCGTTTGTCAGCCTCGAACCCTGTGCCCACCATGGTCGAACCGGACCCTGCTGTGAGGCGCTCCATACAGCGGGTGTGAAACGGGTTGTACTGGCGATTGTCGATCCCAATCCGCAGGTCGCCGGCAAAGGCATCGCATACCTCGAGGGGAACGGCATCGAGGTGTTCCTGCTAACGGATTTCGCAAACCAGGCCAGAGCCATCAATCCCGGCTTCATGCGGCGCATGGAGACTGGCCTGCCGTTTGTCAGGCTAAAGCTGGCCATGAGCCTGGACGGGCGCACGGCCCTGGCCAATGGCAAGAGCAAATGGATTACCGGAGCCAGCGCCCGCAGCGATGTGCAGCTGCTGCGTGCCGGCAGCAGTGCGGTGCTGACGGGAATCGGCACGGTGCTGGCCGATGACCCGCAGCTTAACGTGCGTGTGGAAGATCTGGACATCTCGGAAACCCAGAGGCTGACCAACGAGGCTAATCTGGCGATTCAGCCACTGCGAGTAGTGCTCGACAGCCAATTACAGACACCTGACACCTCAAAGATAGTCACCACAGGGGGAAGGGTTATTATTTACGGAGCTTCCGGCAAAGTGGCCGGGCGCAAAGGCCTTGCTACCAATGTGGAATTGCTTGCAGTCGATTGCCCTGATGGGAGAGTCGATCTGCGATCTGTGTTAAACTCATTGGCTACTGACTTCGCCTGCAACGAAATACTGGTGGAAGCAGGACCTACTCTCAGCGGTGCCTTCCTCGATGCAGGGCTGGTAGATGAACTCATCATTTACATGGCACCAAAAATATTCGGTGCCGATGCCAGGCCACTATTTGGCAGCACAGGCTTGCAGTCCCTCGCCGAAGCCTGGCAATTTACTATCAAAGACGTGATGGAAGTGGGAGAAGACCTGAGAATTATCCTGTCTCCGCAGATAAAGAACTGATCGCATGTTTACTGGAATTATTGAAGCCAAGGGAACCATTGCCAATCTCGAGCAGCTCGAGTCCGAGTGGCGCATCCGTATCGAAACCGGTGCACTGGATCTTTCTGATGTCAAAACCGGGGATAGCATCGCAGTGAACGGTTGCTGTTTGACGGTCGTTACTCTCAGTGCGTCCGGTTTCGCTGCTGATGTCTCCCTGGAGACCCTGCGCTGCACAACCCTTGGGGAATTGAAGGCAGGCTCTGCGGTCAATCTTGAGAAGGCCATGCTGGCCACCGACCGTTTCGGTGGTCATATCGTAAGCGGGCATGTGGATGGCGTGGGCGAATTGGAGTCAATCACCCCGGAAGGGAAAAGCCTGAAACTCCAGTTCAGGGCGCCTGATGATCTGGCGCGCTACATTGCGGCCAAGGGATCAATCTGCATAGATGGAACAAGCCTGACGGTGAATGGAGTAGAAGGTGCCAGGTTTACTATTAATGTAATCCCGCATACCCAGGAAGAAACGATTTCCGGCACCTATGGCGTTGGCCAGCAGGTCAATCTCGAAGTTGACCTGGTGGCGCGCTACCTGGAGAGACTTGCTATCGGTAATGCCGGTACCACGGTGACGGCAGAATTTTTGAAACAACACGGCTTCAAATAGCCATGCTTCGGATGTCATAGAGACGACGGCTGGTCGGCGTGTAGTCGAGGGGTGTGCAGCGGGCAGGTGTGTAGAAAAAAGGGTTGTAGTGAAAAGGCGTGTAGTGAAAAGAGTATGGAACTGAATTCAATCGAAGAGATCATCGATGATATCCGTCAAGGCAAGATGGTTATCCTCATGGATGATGAGGATCGTGAAAACGAAGGCGATCTCATCATCGCTGCAGAGCGGGTGCGAACGGAAGACATCAACTTCATGGCGACCAATGCCCGTGGATTGATTTGCCTGACCTTGACCCAGGAACGGTGTCGCCACCTGAAACTGCCACTGATGGTCAATGACAACGGCACTCCCTATAACACCAACTTCACCGTTTCCATCGAGGCCGCTACCGGCGTGACCACGGGAATCTCCGCCGCGGACCGTGCGCGCACGATTCAGGCAGCGGTGGCCAGGGATGCCCAGCCGGAAGACATCGTGCAGCCCGGTCACATATTTCCCATTATGGCGCAGCCGGGTGGAGTACTGCGTCGCGCCGGGCATACCGAGGCCGGTTGCGACCTGGCGCGCATGGCCGGCTACCTGCCTGCTGCCGCTATCGTGGAGATCATGAATGAAGATGGGTCCATGGCGCGGCGCGCAGACCTGGAGAAGTTTGCCAGGAAACATGACCTGAAGATTGGCACCATCGTAAACCTGATTCACTACCGTATCGCCAACGAACACACGGTGCAGAAGAAGAGCAGCAACCAACTACAGACCCGATACGGTGAATTCACCCTGCACACCTATGAAGATTCCATCAGTGGCAGCCTGCATCTCGCCTTTGTGAAGGGTGAGATCAAGGCAGAGGATCCGACCCTGGTCAGGGTACATATACCCAATACACTCCGGGATATCTGTGAGGTGTACAACGCGGAACGGACCAGCTGGTCATTCAGTAGCGCACTGGAACACATCGCCGGGGAAGGGAACGGGGTTGCTGTGCTATTATCCGCCGAAGACTATGGTCAGGATGTGGCGCAGAACCTGGCAAATGCCCTCGCCGAAGTGGGAGACACCTCCGGCGGGAACCGCGCCGGCAGTGACCTGACTATCGGCACCGGTTCGCAGATACTGCGTGACCTAGGTGTGGGCAAGATGCGGCTGCTGAGTTATCCAGCACGCTTCAATGCCATCTCGGGATTCGATCTCGAGGTCGTGGACTTTGTGCAGTTCAACACCTGAGGCTGGACCGCACACAAGGAACAGAAATTACCGGTTTCCGGTTAGCAGGTAGCTAGTCGGCAGCAACAGCAAGGAATATGGGAATGAGTACTATTAAGACAGTGCAAGGAAATTTTCAGAACGCCAGCGCTCGTTATGGAATCGCTGTCGCGCGTTTTAATAGTTTTATCGTGGATAAACTATTGGATGGAGCGCTCGAGGCACTGCAGAAGCACGGTGTGCTGGATCGCGATATCACCATCGTTCGTGTGCCGGGTGCCTATGAGTTACCGGTAGCCGTGAAAAAGATGGCCGCTTCCGACAACTACGACGCGATCATCGCCCTCGGTGCGGTTATTCGTGGCGGTACTCCGCATTTCGAGTACGTGGCTGGTGAGTGCGTCAAGGGTCTCAGCCATGTCTCCATGGACAGCGGCCTGCCCATCGCCTTCGGGGTCCTCACGGTAGATACTATCGAACAGGCAATCGAGCGAGCCGGCACCAAGGCGGGTAACAAGGGTGAAGAAGCAGCGCTGACCGCCATGGAAATGGTAAGCCTGTTGCGACAGCTTGATTCCTGATCCTGACCTTTTAAATCAATTCTCCCGCAGCACTGCAGGTCCACCCCCGATGCGCAACACGATTCCCCTGGCTCAACGGCGAAAGGCTCGCCAACTCATCATGCAGGCACTGTATCAGTGGCTCATGACGAAAGACGATCCCCTGGATATCGCGAAGCAGTACCACGAAGACAACCCGGGCAAGATCGACTGGGAATACTTCGATGCTATTTTCAAGGAAGTCCCGAAGCAGCAGGAATCCCTGGACCAGCACATATCACCACTGCTGGATCGAGCCAAGGGCTCACTGGATCCGGTCGAGCGAGCCTGCCTGTATCTGGGCACCTTCGAACTGGCAAACAGGATCGATGTGCCTTACCGGGTCGTTATCAATGAATGTGTCGAGCTGGCGAAGCAGTATGGCGCCACAGACGGTCATAAATACGTCAACGGTATTCTCGACAAGCTGGTTCCTGAACTGCGTCCCATCGAGTACAACAATCAATCCTGATCGGGGAGACAGGCCCTTGGCCAGATGCTCCGTTCATTGCCAGGCACTCAATGTGATGGCGTAGGTGTCCCGGATGTCCCAAACCGAATTCCAGCTCATCAACGACTACTTAAGGCACGACTCGGTCGCGTTTGCCCGGGATGGTGTTGAGCTGGGTATCGGTGATGATGCTGCCGTCATCTCGGTGCCGGAAACCAGGTCCCTGTGTATGAGTATGGACATGCTGGTGGAGGGCGTACACTTCCCCGCGGCTGCCGATCCCTTCCTGGTTGGCCAGCGCGCACTGGCAGTCAATATCAGCGACCTGGCGGCGATGGCCGCAGAACCCCTGTGCTTCACCCTGGGTCTGGCGATGCCTGGCGCAGATCGAGCCTGGCTGGAAAAATTCAGGGACGGTCTCTCTGTCGTGGCTCGACAATACAATTGTCCTCTGGTCGGCGGTGATACGGTGGCCGGACCCGGGACCATCGCCATCCAGGTGCAGGGGCTCACCGGCCGAGGCCAGAGTGTGACGCGGTCCGGAGCCCGGCCGGGCGATGCAATCTACGTGACCGGCACCCTGGGCAATGGTGCCCTGGCACTGGCCGCGCAAAATATTGACGTGCAATTCGGGGCAGCATTCGAGCCGGAGACAGCGGCACTGTCGGCGGCAGATATCGACTGGCTCAACAGCCGTTTCTACAATCCCGAGCCGCGAGTCAGGTTTGCACTCGATGCCCGTCACCTGCTGCACAGTGCAATCGATATCTCTGATGGCCTTGCTGGAGACATCGCTCACGTACTCGCGGCGAGTCAGTGTGGGGCGATCATCGAAGCGGATTTGCTGCCATATGCGCCAGTGCTACGAAGAGTCGCAAAGCCGGCAGAGTGTCTGGCGGCAGCGTTGTACGGTGGTGACGACTATGAATTGTGTGTCACGGTGGCAGAAGCCAGTGCAGCAGAACTGGAGAGAATCGCCGGGGATCTGTCCTTGCCGCTTACCCGAATCGGCACGATAAACAGCGGCCGTGAGTTATTGTTACGCCAGGGGTCCGGGAAACCGGAACCGGTGCAGCATCAATCCTATTCCCACTTCCAGGCCTGACAACCGTTGCAAAATATGCCGACAAACTTCGACACCCGCAGCTGGCGCCACTGGCTGGCCTTCGGCCTGGGCAGCGGGCTGTCGCCAAAGGCCCCCGGCACCATGGGGTCGGCGCTGGCATTGCTGTTCTATATACCGCTCAGTCACTTGCCTCCCATGGTCTACGCCGGCGTGGTCATTACCGCCTTCGCCTTCGGTATCTGGCTCTGTGAAGAAACCGCGAAGGACCTCGGAGTGCATGATCATGGGGGCATCGTCTGGGATGAATTCGTCGGTATGTGGCTGACTCTGTTCCTGGCGCCACCGCAGTGGTTCTGGTTGCTGATTGGCTTCGTGCTGTTTCGCCTGCTGGATATCCTCAAGCCCTGGCCCATTAAATGGGCCGACAAGCGCGTCGAAGGCGGGCTGGGCATCATGCTAGATGACGTTTTAGCGGGTATAATGGCCGCCCTGTGCCTACAGGCACTCACTATTTTGCTGGTCTAGACCGGTCTGGAAAGTCCCCGAGGTACCCGTGTCCGTCAAATACATCGCGTCAGCAGACCTGCCCACACGCTGGGGGCAGTTCTCGATCCATGGATTCGAGGATGCTGAAACCGGCAAGGAACACGTGGCCCTCACCATGGGCGAGGTCTCTTCCGGTGATCCCGTGCTGTGCCGAATTCACTCAGAGTGCCTGACCGGCGACTGTCTGTTCAGCCTGCGTTGTGACTGCGGCCCACAACTAGAGGCCGCCATGAAGAATATCGCCGAGGAGGGCCGGGGGCTCATTCTCTACCTGCGCCAGGAGGGTCGTGGCATTGGCCTGCTGAACAAGATCAAGGCCTATGCCTTGCAGGATTCCGGCGCAGATACCGTGGAGGCCAATGTACAGCTCGGTTTCGAACCCGATGGCCGGGAGTACGCTATCTGCAAGCCCATGCTGGAGCATCTCAAGGTCAACAGGATTCGCCTGATGACGAATAATCCCCGCAAGGTCAATGCATTGCAGGATCTGGGATTTGAGGTTGGCGAGATAGTCTCCATTCGCACTGGTGCAAACCCCCATAACGAAAGCTATCTGGCAGTAAAGATCGACAAGCTCGGGCACATCAAGTAGCCATCACTCTTAATCCTGGTTTATCCAGTTCCGTTCGATTCACCGTGGCAACCGACACCAAAAAAATTACCATCGACCTGATTCGTCACGGCGAACCGGAAGGGGGCCACATCGTGCGTGGTCGGGTAAATCCGGTGTTAACGCCGCTGGGCTGGGAGCAGATGCGCCTGGCTGCCGGATTGAATGATGACTATTCCCCGTCATCAGCCACCCCGGGATTCTCCCGCATCGTGACTTCTCCGCTGTCACGCTGCCGCGACTTCGCCCAGCGCCTGGGCGTCCAGGCAGGACTCGAGGTCTCGGTAAACGAGCTGTGGCAAGAGATCGATTATGGCGACTGGGATGGTATGCCGGCCGAGGAGTGGCGCAAGGTCGCGGCGGACCAGTTTCGCGCCTTCCGGGAAGACATCACTGCCCTGGCCCCGCCCAACGGCGAGACCTTTCTGGATTTTCGGGATCGGGTGCTATCGGCCTGGGATGCCATACTGCAATATGATGACGGTGAGCATGTCCTGCTCGTCACCCATGGTGGTGTGCTGCGCGTCATTCTGCCCATGGTGCTGGGCATGCCCATGAACCGAAGTTTCCCGCTCTATATTCCTTTTGCCTGTTTTAGCAGGGTGAGTATCGACATCCGCGACGACAGGGTGCAGCCGGCGCTGATATTTCACAATGGTGCGGAGTATTCCGGTAGCTGGATGGACCTGCCGAAGGAATCGAGCCCGGGCTAGTCTCTGCAGAGACTAGTAGTCCACGCCTTTCTGGACCTTTACTCCCTGGTCAAACGCGTGCTTCACGCTTTCCAGCTCGGCCACCGTGTCGGCGATCTCAATCAGCTCCGGAGAGGCATTGCGGCCGGTAATGACCACATGCTGCATGGCAGGCCGGTTTTGCAGGCAGTGGATGACCTCCTGCTTGTCCAGGTAGCCGTAAGTGAGCATGTAGGTGAGTTCATCGAGGATGATCAGGTCCACACTGTCATCCTGCAGGAGTCGCTTCGCTTCAGCCCAGGTGGCCTCGGCGGCCGCAATATCCTTATCCCGGTCCTGGGTTTCCCAGGTAAACCCCGTGGCCATGACATGGAACTCAACCCGGGGATGATCTTTGAAGAGCAGGTGTTCCCCGGTTTCCCACACCCCCTTAATAAACTGAATAACGGCGGAGTTGAGGCCATGTCCCAGGCTTCTGGCCAGCATGCCAAAGGCAGAAGAGCTCTTGCCCTTGCCATTGCCGGTGAGAACGACGATGAGTCCCTTGTCGACGGTCGCCTGTTGTATGCGACTTTCGATGTGTTCCTTCTTTCGCTGCATCGCTTTCTTGTGCCGGACCTTGCGTTCTTCAGATGTAGCCATTGTTTCCTTCTTTCGTGTGTCTGCCTGCGTGCAGGGATCGCTTTGCTGCCGGTGTGTTACGGCGTGGGAAGGCTGCAATCATTGACTGTCGCTATCGTTCTGTCAATTTGGGTTTTTGACACTCTTCATGGCGTCTCTCTATAATCCCCTTGCTGTCAGGTGACTGCACTGTCTTGAAATTACGAAACCGGTTCGATGGTCGAGAGCCCCGATCAGGACAGTGCAGCATAATTGGGAACACAGGTGCACAATCCTGAGCTGCCCCCGCAACGGTAAAATCAAGAGTGACGGAAGCTTATATTCTTACTCAGTGCTGCAGATAACGCGGCAAACAGATTAAGAACCAATCCCCCGCGCTTTTAATTAGCCCGACACCAGCCTGCCACAGATTCGACGAAGTAAGCGGAGAGCTTATGTGGGTCGGTCGGCACTGTTCGTATTTCCTTGCTGGCTACACCTCCTTCCTCCCCGCTCCTTCATAAGTATTTTCTATTGGTCCATTCGCCGCGCATCCCTTGCATCGATGCCCGACGGATGCGCGAAGAGGCATTGAGCTAGCATGCTGTTATTCGACAGCGATTATCGAGCCAGTCGATTCCAGGTCTTTCCATGGAACGATTGAATTCACGGACAGTGATCGGTGGCCTGCTGCTGGCCCTGCCGCTGTGCTTTCTCGTATACCTGACCATCGGCCCCAGACTGATTTCGCCGCTTGCGCTGTTCGCTAGCTCCGGGACGGAAGCGCTTGCCCGGGACGCGGTGATACTCAATGCGATTCGCTTGCCCAGGGCAGTCATGGCGGTGCTGGTGGGAGCGTCACTCGCCGTCTGCGGCGCAGTGATGCAGGGTCTGTTTCGCAACCCGCTTGCGGATCCTTCCCTGATTGGTGTCTCCAGCGGAGCATCGGCAGGCGCCAGCTTCATGATTGTGTTCGGTGCGTCCATCATGCAGGGCAATCAGTTACTGGGGCTGTCCGTGGTCAGCATCGGTGCCGTGGTTGGCGCCATCCTTGCCGTGTTCCTGGTGTATCGCCTGTCGACGGATCGCTATGGCTCCTCGGTGATAACCATGTTGCTCTCTGGCGTGGCCATTGGTGCCGTGGCCAGTGCCCTGAATAATCTGTTTACCTATTTTGCCGACAGCGTCATGTTGCGCCGTATATCGGTATGGGAAATGGGTAACCTCGAAGGTGCCAGTTGGGAGAGGGTCGCCTTGATGGCGACGGTGGCGCTGGTCCTGTGCTGGCGCTTGCCGCGTTACCGTTCGGCCCTCAATGCATTCCTGTTGGGAGAATCCGAAGCCCGTTACCTGGGAATCGATGTGGAGTGGGTCAAGAAGGAGCTGATCTTCGTTACGGCCCTGGCTGTTGGAGTGAGTGTAGTAGTGGTCGGCAACATTGCCTTTGTGGGTCTCGTGGTACCTCACATGCTGCGCGGAGCCATGGGCCCGGATCACCGGGCACTGCTGCCCGGAGTGGCTCTGGCCGGGGCGACCCTGTTGCTGGTTGCCGATATGGCGGCCCGCACACTGATATCGCCGGCCGAGTTGCCTGCTGGCATCCTGACTGTATTGGTGGGGGCACCGGTGTTCTTCTATCTGCTGATCCGTAATCGTGCACTGAACAATCCGGAGAAGATGTGATGAGTACGATGAACACACTGCATCTGGAAAGACTGCACGCGGCGATCAGCGCCGAGCTCGCACTGGATGAGATAACGTTGGAAGTACCTGCTGGTACAACGACAGCCATTATCGGACCCAATGGTGCGGGCAAGACCAGCCTGTTGCGGGCAATCTGCTGTGAGCTGGCGCTGCAGTCCGGCGCGCTGCAATTTAACGGCAAGGCAATGCTCACATGGAAGCCCGCAGAGCGCGCGAAATTGATGGCGATCCTGCCCCAGCGCTCCAGCCTGGAATTTCCGTTTACCGTGGAGGAAGTGGTAAGCCTGGGTCGTATTCCCCACGATACGCCGCGGCAGCGCAATCGTCAGATCGTGATGGACGCTCTGGAGCTGGTAGATTGTGCCAGCCTGGCAAAACGCCTCTACGTTCACCTATCCGGCGGCGAGAAGCAGCGGGTACAACTCGCGCGCGTGGCAGCGCAGATCTGGGAAGAGCAGGCACAGGACCGCTGCCTGATTCTCGATGAGCCCAGCGCCTCACTGGACCTGGCCCACCAGGCGATGATCGTTGGCATGCTGGGTTTCTTCGCACGCCAGGGCGTGGCTATTCTCACGGTGCTTCATGATCTGAACCTGGCGAGTAAATGCGCAGACCAGATCGCGATATTGGACCGGGGGCGTCTGGTCGATGCCGGCGAGCCGAAGGCGGTACTCACGGAGCAGATGCTGTCCCGGGTCTTCGGCATCGATGCCCTGGTGTCGGTGAATGCGAAGGATGGTTCATGTCTCGTTGTCAGCTAATGCAATCGGAAAGCAAGGGAATGAAGGGAATAGGCGTGACAATCCTGCGGCTGCTTGTGAGCCTGTTGGCACTGTACTGCCTGCCGCTGCATGGTCAGATCGAAGTGACCGACGATCTCGGGAATCGTGTCAGGCTGAGCGGACCGGCTCAGAGAATCGTCAGTCTCTCGCCTCATATCACCGAGACGCTGTTCGCCGTCGGGGCGGGGGACAGGATTGTGGGCACGGTCCAGTTCAGTAACTATCCCCAGGCGGCCTCGGCGATTCCCGTAATCGGTTCGTTCAGCGAGATCGCCTATGAATCATTGCTGGGTCTCGATCCGGACCTGGTGATTGTCTGGGCCAGTGGCAATGGTGAGGAGATTATCGCCCGCATTCGCAGCCTCGGCTTGTCAGTGTATCTCGATGAACCACGCCAGATTGAAGACGTGGCCCGCTCAGTACGACGCTTCGGCGCACTCACAGGTAAGGAAGCCATTGCCGAGCGAACTGCCGAGGATTTCCTTAATCGTCTTGCTGCCCTGCGTTCGCGGGAAATAGCGGAAGAGCCACTGCGGGTTTTTTACGAGATATGGAATGAACCACTGACGACACTCAATGGTGAACACCTGGTGTCCGACATCATTCGCCTGTGTGGGGGTGAAAACATCTTTGGCGATGCGATTCCACTGGCGCCGGTCATTAGCACCGAGTCGGTACTGGCAGCCGATCCAGAACTCATTGTGGTCAGCGGTATGGATGAGGAGCGGCCGGAGTGGCTCGATGAGTGGAAACAGTGGCTGGGTCTCAGCGCCGCGGAATCCAATCAGTTGCGCTTCATACCCCCGGATCTACTGCAACGCAATGCGCCGCGTATTATTCAGGGTGCTGAATTGATGTGTGACTATGTAGACCAGGCCCGGGCAGCGGCCAGGCCTAACTGACTTTTGACTGGATCTTGCAGGCGGCCAGTTTCTTCTGGATCGCCTGGACCACACCGTTGGCATCCAGGCCAACCGCCGCGAGCATGTCGGCAATCTTGCCGTGATCCAGGAAACGGTCAGGCAGGCCGAGGTTCAATACCGGGATGCTGTAGTTCTCGGTCAGCAGAAACTCATTGATCGCTGAACCGGCGCCACCCAACAGCGTGTTTTCCTCGATGCTCACCACCAGTTGATGAGTAGTGGCGAGGTCACCAATCAACTCCTCGTCGAGTGGTTTGACGAATCGCATGTCGGCTACCGTGGCATCGATCTGTTCGGCCGCGTCCATCGCCGTCTGCACCATGCTGCCGAATGCCAGGATTGCCACGGTGCGACCCTTGCGACGCACCACACCCTTGCCGATTTCCGCTGCTGTCATGGCCGGATCGATGGCCATACCCGGGCCCTTGCCCCGGGGATAGCGCACGGCTGCAGGTCCCTTATAGGCATAGCCGGTACTCAGCAGCTTGCAGGTTTCATCCTCGTTGCTGGGTGCCATGACAATCATGTTGGGAATACAACGCAGGAAACTCAGGTCGAAACTGCCGGCGTGAGTTGGCCCGTCCTCGCCAACGAGGCCGGCCCGATCGATGGCAAACAAGACGTCAAGATTCTGCAGGGCGACATCATGGATGAGCTGGTCATAGGCGCGTTGCAGGAAAGTGGAATAGATCGCTACGACCGGTTTTACCGAGTCGCAGGCCATGCCGGCGGCGAAGGTAACAGCATGCTGTTCGGCAATCGCCACATCGTGGAAGCGCTCCGGGAATCGCTCTGAAAATTCGCGCATGCCGGAGCCTTCGCCCATGGCGGGTGTTATGCCCACCACGGATTCATCTTGCTCGGCCATCTTGCAGAGCCACTGGCCGAATACCTGGGAGTAGGTAGGGGCAGGTTTAACATTTTCGGGCTTGCCGCCAGACTTGGCCTTGGGGTCGATCTTGCTGAGGGCGTGCATGCCAAAGGGATCGTTCTCTGATTCCGAATAGCCCTTGCCCTTCTGGGTAACGATGTGTAGCAGCTTCGGCCCACGCAGTGTCTTGATGTTGCTGAGTATCTCCACCAGGCGTTCGATGTCATGACCATCGATCAGCCCGATGTAGTTGAAGCCAATCTCTTCGAAAAGCGTGCCAGGTGACACCATGCCCTTCATGTACTCTTCTGCCCGGTGTGCTGCCTTCAGCACGGGCGGTATTTTAGACAGCACCTGCTTGCTGCCCTTGCGAATGAAGTTATAGGGCTTGCTTGCCCACATCCTGGCGAAGTAGCTGGACAGTCCCCCGACATTGTTGGAGATCGACATATTATTGTCGTTGAGGATGACCAGTATATTGTCATCGATGTGCCCGGCATGGTTCAGGGCTTCGAAGGCCATGCCAGCCGTCATCGCGCCGTCGCCGATGACCGCAATATTGTGGCGATCCTTGTCCTGCATACGACTGGCCACCAGCATGCCGAGCGCGGCGCTGATGGAAGTGCTGGAGTGGCCAACCCCGAAGGTGTCAAATTCACTCTCATTGCGATTGGGGAAGGCTGCCAGTCCGCCGCTCTGGCGCATGGTCAGCATGCGTTCCCGGCGACCGGTGAGAATCTTGTGGGGATAGGCCTGGTGACCCACATCCCAAACCAGCCTGTCATCGGGGGTGTTGAACACATAGTGCAGGGCGATGGTGAGTTCCACGACTCCGAGGCCCGCGCCGAAGTGGCCACCGGTCTGCCCGACGGAATACAGGAGGAACATGCGTAGCTCACGGGCCAGTTTATCCAGCTGGGATAAATCCAGTCGTTTAAGATCTTCCGGACTGTCGATCTGGTCCAGAAGCGGGGTTTCAGGCCGGGTGGCGGGTATTTCTTCGAGCATGGGAGTATTTCAACGCTAGCCCGCTGATAATTCAACTATTTACGGGCGTTTTCCGGAACAGGCCGGGTAAGTTAATGCAGTGGCTTGCAGAGGTCAATCAGTGGCTGCGGGCCGTGATATAGCTCGCCAGATCATGCAGGACTGCCGCTTCCCCCGCTACCGCCCGCAGCGCCTCGTGGGCCTGTTCTGTCAGCTCAGACGCCTTTTTCCGGGCCGCCTCCAGCCCTAGGATGGAAACATAGGTAGGTTTGTCATGAACCTGGTCGGAACCCTGGGGTTTGCCCAGTGCTTCAGTGTTTGCCACCACATCGAGAATGTCGTCCTGGACCTGGAAGGCCAGGCCAATAAACCTGCCGTATTGATCCAGGGCCGCGATTCTGGTGTCGTCAACTTCATCCTTGCACAAGGCGCCCAGGGTAAGACAAGCCCTGATCAGGGCACCGGTCTTGAGTCCGTGCAGTTTCGCAAGCTGGTGCTCCTCGAGTTTCTGGCCACTGGCGGTAAAGTCCAGGTCCTGGCCGGCCACCATGCCCTCGGCCCCAATGGCCCGGGAAAGTGCCTCTACCATGCGCAGGCGATTGCTCGCCGCGATGCCATTGTCCCTGCTCAGCAGTTCGAAGGCGAGGCTCTGCAGGGCGTCACCGGCGAGGATGGCCGTGGCTTCATCGAATGCCTTGTGCAGGCTGGCTTTACCGCGCCGCATGTCATCATTGTCCATGCTGGGCAGGTCGTCGTGGGCGAGGGAATAGCAGTGCGCCAATTCCACCGCACAGGCTGCGTTATCGGCGCGTTCGAGATCGACACCGAGCGCCCGGCAGGTGCCATAGACGAGGACCGGCCGAATGCGTTTGCCTCCGTTGAGACAGGCGTATTGCAGCGCACGCATAAGATTGGGGGTAGTGTCTGCCAGATTCATGCCCTCGAATATGGCCTGCAGCCGTGATTCAACACGACTCTGGCAGCGCTGCAGAAATTCCTGCAGCAGGGGAGTAGGCGCGGCAGACACGGGGCTAGTCTTCGAGTTCGTCGGATTCCAGGTCTTCTGTGTCACCGCTGAGGTTAAGCAGCACCTGGACTTTCTGCTCAGCCTGTTTCAGTGCGGCCTGGCATTCCCGGGTTAACTTGATGCCCTTCTCGAAGGCCTGCAGGGATTCTTCCAGGCTCAGATCACCTTCCTCCATGGAGCTTACCAGAGACTCCAGTTCTTCCAGTGCTTCTTCGAAGTTGAATCCTGACTTTTTTCTGGGGGACATAGCACTTATCCGTCTAAAAAATTCGGGGCTGATGTGTTTTTGTCACATCCCGGCCGTTGTGGGGAAATTATACGCGAAGCCCGCCGGAATTGTTGTCTATGAGGGAATAAATTCATGGTTTAATGATCCGCAAGATAAATCGAAAATCTCAATGATACAGCTGAAATCTGAGGCGCCCGTTTTCAGGCTGGCATGGGTATCGCCAATTGATGATGAGGGCGTCTCACTTTACGCTTACGAATTCATTCGACATTGGGCGACCTTCTCCAAAATTGACCCTGCTACCCGCGCGCTTTACTCTACCGCTGATCGCAGGGGCTTCATAGGTGCTGAAAAGCACGGCCACTCAGGAGTCTTAATCCGTCTGATTTCCAGCCAAATAGATTATCCAGGTATATCAATGAGTGCAGACCAGAAAAGCTTTACCTACTGGCCCCGGGATTTGCGCATCCAGTTTGGTCTGATACTGACCTTTCTCTGGTTTGTCTTCCTGGGGATCTATGTCGCCCATACTGTGGGTTGGGGTAATTTTCTGGATCTTCCAATAGATCTAATGGGTACTTTTCTGGAGGGTGCCTTTGCCTTTCTCGCCTTTCTCTGGCTGGTTATTGGTCTGTTTATCCAGCAATCGGTACTAGCAGAGAATAATGAGGAATTACGGCGTAACAACCTGCATTCTGAAAAACAGACCCAGGCTATTGCAGCTACAGAATTGAACGCTCGCCAGGAAACCTTCTTCAAGATTTCTGAGGCTACCCGGCGTCAGCTCGGTGCCATTTCCGGTCTGTTATTTATTTCAAGCCAGGGGCCAGTGGGAAATGGCAGCTATTCGGAGGAACAGTTGGGAGAATTGTGGAAGCAATTTGCCACAGGAGATGCCGAAGTTTATTCACGCCTGTTTCTTACCATGGCTGCAAGGGGCGAAGCCAATTATCTGGATCTGTTCTACGGCTCAGATATTCGGCGCATGCACTCAGAAAACTTTCTAGTGGGATTCGATCGGCTTGTAAAACTGGCCAAAGAGTGTGACACCAATAATATTATTTTGGATTCCCTGGTTTTTTCTGCACACGGCTTGCTTAATATGCGTATGCGGGAGTTGCATCCGACTATGAAATTCAAGGCCATTAATGTGACCGATACACAGAAATACATGGAAACCATGGAGCAGCAACTGGGAGATCAGTTGCCTCATCGGGACTGACAATCGCAATCACTACTGCTAACAAAAAAGTATCAAACGGCCTGAGGGCTACTGGGAGAGATAAATGGAATACGTCGTTATAGTTATCGTTTTGGCACTCATCGAATACATCGGCTTCAGCATCATGGTGGGCGTGGCGCGTGGCAAGTATAACTGCCCGGCACCGGCCATCACCGGCGACCCCATATTCGAACGCTATTACCGAGTGCAGCAGAATACGCTGGAGCAGCTGGTTATTTTCCTGCCAGCTATCACCATCTATGGCTATTACGGCAATCCAGAGATTGCGGCAGGTGTGGGGCTGGTGTTTGTGATCTCTCGCCTGATCTATATGCAGGCCTATGTCGCCGATCCCGCCAAGCGGGGCAGGGGCTTCTTGCCCGGTTTTTTGGCCAGTACGTTCCTGCTGGTTGCTGGTCTGGTGGCGGTGGTAGGCAAGCTGCTCTAAATACCTTGTCAGTCTACTAAGCCACTGAAATCCGGCACATTATGGCTGGCAGTGCGACGGGATTCGCTTGTCGGCCCCCATACCCTGAGTTATTCTCAGTGCGGGGAGGAAGAACCTATGTCCGATTCGAGTTCCGTCGTCATTGACGCGGATGAAGGCTTTACGCGCTCGGCTGGAAAACAGCTTGCGCTCTATGCCCTCTATACCATCGCAGCGCTAGTGGCTGTGATGTTTGTGCTTTCCGTGGTGGCTGGAGGGGCCGGCAGTTCCGCCACTGGCAATGCCATCGATGTGGAAAACAACAGCATCACCATCGCCCTGCGGGAAGAGCCGCCGCAGATGGATGCCGCCCGGGCCACCGATGCCTCGAGTAATGTCGTGCTCTCCCATGTCATGGAAGGGCTGATCAGTTACGACCTGGACGCCCAGCCAACCCCGGGCGTCGCCGAGCGCTGGGAGATTCGGGAAGATGGCGCTACTTTCTGGCTGCGGGAAAATGCGCTGTGGAGTGATGGTGAGCCGGTAACCGCCCATGACTTCGTGTTTTCATGGCGGCGTGTTTTGAATCCGGAAACTGCCTCCCAATACGCCTTCATCCTCTATCCCATCAAGAATGCCGAGGCGATAAACACCGGTCAGCTCCCCGTGGAGACCCTGGGTGTGCGCGCCGCGGGTGACCGGGTTCTGGAGGTTGAGTTCGAGCGTCCCACCCCTTACTTCGACAAGCTGGTTTCCTACCTGACCTATTTCCCGACCCGGGAAGATTTCTTCAAGAGCACCAACGGCCGCTACGGCGCCGATGCCGACATGATGCTCTACAACGGCCCCTATATACTGACTGAGTGGGTACACGGTTCTACCATGCGTTGGGAAAAGAACCCCCTGTACTGGAACAAGGAAAACAAGGGTTTCCTGGACGAGATTCGTACCGCCTACATCACCCAGGATATCAACGCCAAGCTGAACCTGTTCAAGGATGGACAGATTGTGGACACCCATCTGCTCTCACCCATGCTGCCAACTGCCATGGAACAGCGCTGGCAGATTGACCGCTCCATGGACGGCTCCGTTTTCTACCTGGAATTCAATCACCGCGAAAACCGCATCACCCGCAACTGGAATTTCCGCCGCGCCTTGCAACTGGCGCAGGATTCCACCGAGCTTGTGTACAAGGTACTTAAGGAACCCAGCTATATTCCGGGCACGACCCTGTTCCCCGCCTGGTTGAATGGTGTGTCCGAATCCTTCCAGAAAGAATATCCGCCGGTGGAACACAAGATGAATGTGCGGAAAGCCCGCGAACACCTGGAACTGGCCAGGCAGGAGTTGGGCATCGACGAATTCCCGCCGCTGATGATGCTCACGGGCGACACACCGATTTCCTTGCTGGCGGGCGAATATTACCAGCAGCTATTCCGGGAAAACCTGGGACTGGAGTTCCGCCTCGATGTGCAGATATTCAAGCAACGCCTGGAAAAAATGCGTCAGGGCGAATTCGATGTCGTACTATCGGGATGGGGTCCGGACTACAATGACGTGCTGACCTACGGAGACCTGTTTTCTTCCTGGAACCTGCAGAACCGTGGTCGTTACAATAGCCCCGAGATGGATTTGTGGATCCGCATTTCACAGGCAGAACTCGAGCCGAAGAAGCGTATGGATGCCTTCGGTGAAATACAACGCCTGTTGTATGAAGATGTGGTGATAATACCCATGTATGAACGAGGCTTCTCTTTTGTGGTAGATCCGCGTCTGAAAAATTTTCGGCGGCGATCAGTTGGGCCAGAAGTGGATTATAACTTTGCTTACATCGATACCTCGGGGCAGTGAGCTGGTTCAGTAGTGCAAGGTTTGATACTCAGAAAATAGGCTCGATAAGTTCGGATGTGGAAATATTTCGTTAAGCGCCTGCTACAGGGCGTGCTCACGGTGTGGTTTATAGCAACCGCCACCTTTTTCGCCATGCACAATGTGCCGGGCGATCCGCTCAGCAATGACCGGGCGATGACAGAGATCACTCGCGCTAATCTCGAAGCGAAATACGGTCTCGACCAACCTCTCTTTACCCAGTACACGATTTTCCTCGGTAATCTGTTGCGCGGTGACTTTGGTATTTCCTTTACCCAGGAAAACCGCGAGGTGAACGACATCATCCGCGAGCACTTTCCCGTGTCAGCCATACTCGGGATTCTGGCCGTTATTTTCGCGGCCACCGGTGGTGTCCTGCTGGGGGCGCTCACTGCGCTCTATCGAAACCGCCTGCCGGATTATGTCATCATGTTCCTGGTGATACTGGGAATCTCAGTGCCCAGTTTCGTTGTTGCCGCGCTCAGCCAGCTGGGCTTGGTAACACTCAACACGGCCATGGGTCGCACGATTCTTCCGGTTGCCGGCTGGGGCACCATATTGCACATGTTAGTTCCTGCCCTGGTGCTGGGGCTGAGCACCATGGCTTACCTGACCCGACTCATGCGCTCTTCCATGCTGGAAGTAACCAGTTCCGACTATGTGCGCACAGCCAAGTCCAAGGGTGTGCCAGCAACCCGTATATTTACCCACCATCAATTACGTAACGCGGTACTGCCTGTAGTCACGGTACTCGGACCAGCAATCGCGGCTATCACCACCGGAGGTTTCGTGGTGGAACTGGTCTTCGCCATTCCCGGTCTGGGACGTTACTTCGTGGAAGCGGTACAGCAGCTGGATTACACCGTCATCATGGGAACGACCGTCTTCTATGGGGCCTTCCTGGTGTTCATGGTGATTCTCGTCGATGTGGTGTACGGGTTTATCGACCCGAGAGTGAGGCTGGAGCAATGAGCGAAATCAGTGCCGCCGAGTTTCAGCCGCTGGCAGCTGGGCAAGAAACCCAGGCCATCTCCCGGCCCTCGTTGTCGTATTGGCAGGATGCCTGGATTCGCCTGAAGGCCAATCGCCGGGCGCTGGCTTCCCTGTACATCGTGATCGGTTTGCTCGCCTTCACTCTGCTCGGTCCCGTGCTGTGGCCCGTGGACCCGGCGCGACAGGATATCGATCAGATCAGCCTGCCACCCGGTACCGATCGCAATGCGGTGGTTGTCGCCCCCTATCAGCCCTGGTTTGGTGATGCAAACCTGGCTGGCGAAGGGCTGCGGCTGTCGGCGCCGGGTACTACCCAGGCCGTACGCCTGCAATGGGACGCATTACCCGGTGCCAACGGACATCGTGTCTATCGCAACCTGTTTCCAGTAGGGCCGGAATATGCCTACGGTATTCCCCTGGCAGAGATTCTTAACAACGACACACTCTACTTCGAAGACCGCCTGGATCTACAGCCCGGCACCTATTTCTATTCCGTTGTGGCACTGGGCCCACGCGGCGAGATCACGACCAGCTATGAATCCCTGGAAGTCGCTATTCAAAGGGTCACAACGGTGGACGAAGCCATCGAGCGTGGTCTTGTCGATGAAGAATCGAACCTGCAGGTAGGCGACCAGATCGAACTGGCCTGGCATCCCCTGGGAACCGACTATCTGGGACGGGATATGCTGGCACGGCTCATGGCCGGGGCCCGGGTGTCACTCTTTATCGGAATAGGCGCACCTCTGTTGTTTGTATTGTTCGGTGTGACTTACGGCTCTGTAGCCGGATTCGTTGGCGGGCGAGTCGATCAGGTGATGATGCGTTTCGCCGATTTTGTCGTGGCCTTGCCTTTCCTGCTGTTCATGATCGTATTCAAGATTGCCTTCGGTATCGGCCCGGGAGAGAGTGGTGTGTTTCCCATGCTGGTGGCGATGGTTGTCCTGCTGTGGCCGGCAACGGCACGCCTCGTGCGGGGCCAGATTCTGCAGATCAGGGAGCAGGGCTATATCGATGCCTCGCGCCTGCTGGGCGCCAAGACACCGTATCTGGTTTTCCGTCACATGATTCCCAACACCCTCGGTGTAGTGCTCGTTACCCTGACTTTTGCCATCCCCAGTGCGATCTTCACGGAAGCTTTCCTCTCCTTCATCGGTATGGGTGTAGCACCACCCACACCCTCATGGGGCTCCATGTCCAATGAGGGTATAAAGACCATGCTGACAACGCCGCATGAGCTGGTTTTTCCGGCATTGTTCATCAGCCTCACGGTACTGGCATTCAACCTGCTTGGGGACGGGCTGCGGGATGCCCTGGATGCACGCATGAGGAACCGCGAATGACCGAGGCGGTAATGAACACGGCAACTGCACCCAGGTTGCTGGAAGTAGAAAACCTGGCAGTGGAGTTTGATACCTATGGCGGCGTCGTCAAGGCGGTGCGGGGTGTGGACTTCAAGGTCGACAGGGGCGAGACCCTGGCCATCGTTGGTGAGTCTGGTTGTGGCAAATCGGTTACCGTGCAAAGCATGATGGGACTGATTCCCATGCCCCCGGGGCGCATCACGTCTGGCTCGGCGCGATTACGCGGGCATGAGGTGCTGGGTCGCAATACCATCAAGGGCAAGGAAATTCGTGGCGCAGAGATAGGCATGATCTTCCAGGATCCCATGACCTCACTGAACCCGACCATGACCATCGGTGACCAAATCGCGGAGCCCATGCAGGTGCACAAGGGGTATAGCTACAAGGATGCCTGCAACGAGGCGATTCGATTGCTGGAGATGAGCAAGATTCCCGAGGCACGGAAACGGGCCGCACAGTATCCCTTCGAGTTTTCCGGCGGTATGTTGCAGCGTGCCATGATCGCCATGGCACTGGCCTGCAAACCCTCAGTGCTGATTGCCGACGAACCCACCACCGCGCTTGACGTTACCATTCAGGCACAGATTCTCGACCTCATGCAGGATCTGCAGAAAGAGACGGGTATGGCTATTATCCTCATCACACACGATCTCGGTGTGGTGGCGCGAATGGCCGATGAGGTGGCTGTGATGTATGCGGGCAAGGTGGTTGAACATGGCAGCGTGGACGATGTGTTCTACCGCTCCGCCCATCCCTATACCGTAGGCCTGAAAGAGGCCATGCCGACCAACGATCCATCGAAGCAACATGAACTGAAACCCATCGAGGGCAGTCCACCGGATCTGTTCTCGCCGCCGGTGGGCTGTGGCTATTGTCCCCGCTGTCCCCACGCCATGGCGATCTGCGACAAGCGGCATCCCCAGGACTATTTCCTGGCCGAAACCCATTTCGCGCGTTGCTGGCTGCACCACGAGGCATCGACCAATCGACCTAAAGAACTGTATTTCGAGGACAAGTCCTGATGGCGCTGGTTGAAGCAAGAGAACTCACCCGTTATTTCGACATTGGTCGTGACCAGCGCGTGCACGCCGTGGATCAGGTATCACTGACAATAGACGAGAAAGAGATTGTTGGGCTGGTAGGCGAGAGTGGTTCCGGAAAGTCTACCTTCGGCAAGACCCTGCTGGGCTTGTATCCGAAAACCTCGGGCGATGTGCTCTTTCGGGGTGAAACCCTGCCGCAGAAATATGCCCCCCAGGACTTTCAGCGCCTGGCAACAAATATGCAGATGATCTTCCAGGACCCTTACTCGTCGTTAAACCCGCGCATGACGGTGGGCGAGATTATCGGGGAAGGCCTGAAACTGCACAGTGAAGTGAGTGCCAGTGATGCCCGGGAGAGGGTTGCCTGGTGGTTGCGCCGGGTGGGCCTGAATGCCGACCACATATCTCGCTACCCCCATGAGTTCTCCGGCGGTCAGCGACAACGTATCGGCATTGCCCGCGCCCTGATCCTGGAGCCGGAGTTCGTCGTGTGCGATGAACCGATTTCGGCACTGGATGTATCGGTGCAGGCCCAGGTGATTAATCTGCTGGGTGAGCTGAAAGCGAAGATGGGGCTAACCCTGCTCTTCATCGCCCATGACCTGTCCATGGTGCGCTATGTGAGTGATCGCATGGCGGTGATGTATCTTGGCTCCATGGTGGAACTGGGTAAAGCCGATGAAGTGTATTTCGATCCCAAGCACCCGTACACAGAAGTGCTGGTGGGATCCAATCCGGAGCCGGACCCGAATGTGGAGCGGAGCCGTGCGTCCACGGCGATAAAAGGGGAGATACCGTCGCCAGTTAATGTGCCTGCCGGTTGCCGGTTCGCTAATCGTTGTCCCAGGGTGATGGATGTCTGTCGCAGTACCACGCCGGAGCTCATTCCGCTCAAGGATGTGGACAGAATGGTAGCCTGTCATCTTTATACCTGATGTGATTCCTGATTTAGTCGGCTAGTGCAGAAAGCTGTCGCTGTTGCGAAAGATCAGGTAGTTGGCAATCAGTAACACGCCGACCACGACCAGGCTTAGTTGTATCTCCAGTCACAGATTGTTCAACATCGTGAGCGGATAGAAGTAGATTCCGTTTTCACTGGCAAGTATTCCCACAGAGATGCCATTCAGGATCGCGCCAGCGAGCAGCGCTGCTATCACGAAAACATAAATCCATTGCCAATATCGCGGTTTGAACGAACCGAGATCGATACCAATGGAAATGACCACGATGAATGCAACAGATCCCAGACCGA
>JAYPVK010000028.1:0-30074 GCA_038134565.1 Pseudomonadales bacterium
CTGCCAGCCTGCCTTTCGAGACGAAACAGGCGCAGTTCAGAAAATTGCTGGACAGATACAAAGTTATTGCCAAGGTCAAGGACCATAATCACTAATTTTGCATCGTCGTTTCTTTCATGCAGAACTTAAACTTTCCGCATAAGACTCAGGCAATAGTCAGAGCTTTCTGGCGCTTTATAGCCAGGTGGCTCATGTGAGGAATTCTTGGTTTACTGCGAGCTCAATCGCTTCGGCTCTAAAGTATTCAGGTTCCAGGATGCAGGTTAAAAGGTATGTATCGCTTACAAGACTTTAGCTAAGACTCCTTCCATAACTGTGAAGCATAGTATGCTGGCCTGGATGCGCCAGAGCTAAAGCGCAAGGAGGAGCCGAAATCGGACATTGCCAAGCTGAAGTGGATGCTTTCGAAAATATAAAATCATGCTCTCATATTTTATGAACGCATCCGTCCGGCTCAGAAAATCCTGATCAGTTTACTGAAATATGTCTCTTCAATTTGTTCGCATGAGTCAAATCTCATATCGACGTCTGCGTTCAAATTACATTCAAAATTTATAAATTTGGCTTGAGGATTATCTAAGTCTTCTATCTGCAGCCCTATCGATGTAACAATTGGATCTTCGGAAGGGTCTGTCTCAACGACAGCAGTAAGATCAAAAGTTGCTAAGTCTTCACTAATGCTCGCGGTATATGCCCCAATCCATGTTCGATCTTGCAAGGTATCCCCGTATTCAAACATCAAGATCACCACGATACCGTTACTTTCAAACGCAACCCATTCAGCACCAAACTGTGTTCGATACACTGCTTTAAATCTTCCGTTTGACATTAGTACCGGGAGTGCCGCTCGGGTCGAATACAATTCACAATCTTCAATCGCGTTTGGGTTATAGTTATTGCAATACTCATCGTGTACACTGAACCCAAGCGGGCCCAAAATCGCAGAAAATCCCCTAATCGAATTAGAGTCTATACCTGACAATTCGAGAGCCCCATCGCCTGCCCAACTGCCCAATTGACTTTCCCAGAAGGCGTCCTCCAGACTAAAAGTATATGTTCTGGTCAGGCCATTGTTTGAGAGAATTACGGAATAGATGTTATGCGCTGGAATGACATAGATACCATCAGTGGCTTGAGCGCTACACAAATGACTTACAGAAAAGAAAAAGAGAATGAATATATATTTTTTCATAATGACCTAGGTGATTGAGTGTTGCTAGTTTTCAGTATCGAAAAATTGGGCTGATACGCAGTTTGAAGAAAGTCGCAGCTAGTGTTTACATGGCTGGCTCGCCCATCGAAGCAGGAAAGAGGTGCGGTATTAATAGATATCTTGAGTCATTGAAAGGCCAGATAATCGAATACCAAAATCGATATGAAAATTTGAAGATTCACGTCTTGGTGAGGGTCAACTATATTGCAATCCACTCTCAGCCAGCCCTAATAGATTTATATTTTGGAGATTTAAATCATACTCAGCTACTTGCATTGCTAGACTCACGGCGGAGAGACTTCCGTTGTTAATCAAGGGCGCATATTCATTAAGAATGGAAGATGGGGTCTCTTCTCCCGTGAGAGCATTATAGAAATGGTTGACAAGAGTTTCTCCACTTGGGCTTGAGCCGAAAGTTGTATCTAATGCGGCTTGCAGTAGTTGCTCATAAGTCATGCCCCCGTCAAGAAGCTCAAGTCCAATGCTGACGAGGTCGGATCTGTCTACGCCAGAGGCGCCGAGAAATGCGCCTAGCACTTTTGCTGTGGTTCCAGCATTTCCATCGATATCAAAAGCATAAAATAAATTATTGATAGATATACGAGTCTCACTTGCGCCAAATTCAATAATAGAGGGTATTTGATTTGAAGAATCAATATCATTCCATTGACCCGCGGAGCCATATCCTGTTGTCCCTACAGAACCAGATGGGTACGATTTTAATGCAATTGCCAATGAATCTTGATTATTGAAGTTGTCTGGTTCGCTACTAAAATTTGGGTTTGTGTTAAACAAAGAACCATTACCCCAATTGGTATATCCAAACGTTTCGCCAGATGTCCAATTGAAGCTACCTTCTAGCGCAGCATCCGAGCCACCTAGCCAAACATAGGGAATTCCTCCACCATCGGAGACTATCGGGAATAAAGCTCCATTATTCGCATAGATTTCCAATACCCAACTTTTTATTCCTTCTTGCTCAGCATCAGTTGTTATTGCGGCCAAATTGGCATTAATGACGCCCTCGGAACTCACTGAATAAGCATTCTTGGCAAATGCATCAGCAGAATCCCAGTCCAAAGTCTCGGAGACTAGCACATAAAACCCCGATTCAGTTCTTAAGCTACTAATAACGGACATAACCAGTATTCCTTCGAGAGAGTCGCTGTTTTTCGCGACGAGATTATTCTGAGTAGAAGATTTATTGATCTAGAGAGGCTATACAGAAAATTTGGTAAATAACGACTTTTTTCCTGATCAAGCAAAAATGGGCCGGTACAATGACCAATAAACGCGCTTGAAAGTCCCCCCGCCCCCTCAAATGAGCCCTAGGCCTAGGTTCTACTCCCAATATGAGATCCGGTCACTGGTAATCCAGCGTTTGCCAATGATTTTGCGATTCAAATGCTTCAGATTAGGCGACCGTCGCTATCCACAAGCATAATCAGGGAAGGTTGACCTGAGAAAAACTCCAACACGCTCATTTCCTCTCAGTTAATGAGCTTGTCTTAACCATTCTAGACAAGAGTAGTGCAGACTATGTGTTGGTATAAATGTTGGGTATAAAATAAAAATCTACATAACACGTTGAAATATAGTTATATATGGTGGAGGCGGGGGGATTTGAACCCCCGTCCGTCAGTTCGCTGCCTGAAGCTCTACATGTGTAGCGTCGTCTATTGAGTTAGCCCACGTCTACCCGACGGGCAGGGCGAGTAGGGCGAGTCTGGTAATTTTTTAACGATCCGGCCCCAGACGGCCTTCACGCGATCCTGTTCTATATGACGATTGCAAAACTCTGGTTTACAGGCATCCCTGAGGCAATCGCTAGCGAGCTATATTAAGCTGCTAGAGCGTATCTATCGTCGTTGGCAACTATATAAGTTGCAGTAATTGATTAACGAGAGTTACTACCCTCTCGACATGCACCCCAGGGATTGATACCGGCGTCGAATCCGAATCGCCCCCGTGTAGGAATAGATATAGTAGCATATTGCGGGATTTCAAGATGCAACTGGCCGCTGCGGGTCCTTGTTTTTCGGGGTTCGTTCGGTGGTGGTTCGGGGGCTGGAGACGCCGGGATATGGGCGTTTCGGGCAGTTGTGGCGTGGTTTTCGGCGCTTTTTAGCTGCCGGGCGCCTGCAGTATTTTGACCCTGAGACCCTTCCAACTCCCGCCAAATCCCGGATACACTCGGCTTCCATTCGACGAGGAGTTTCCCATGCCACGAAAACTCACCTACGCACGACGCAAGGCGCTCGAGACTGGAATCACCGGGTCCAGGCAAGACTTCAAATGGCTCACCAAGAATACCCGGCGCATCAACATGCTGGCGGAGGGAGATTCCTGGTTTGCCTATCCGCGCAAGAATATCCTGTTCGGCAAGAACGCCAACATCCTGGACTGGGTGGCCAAGAGCATCCGGTGTAAGGACAAGGCCAACCTGCTGCGTCTCGCCGGTAACGGTGATGAAGCGGTGGAGATGCTGGCGGGGAGCCAGAAGCGTGAGCTGGCGGAGACCTTGTGGGAGTGTGAGGATCGCATCGTCCTGATCCTGTTCTCCGGTGGGGGGTAACGATGTGGTGGGCAAGTGGGACATGGATCGCCTGCTCAACTTCTACCAGAACGGGTACAGCGCACGGGACTGCATCAGCGATGTGCGCTTCAAGCGCAAGCTGCAGCAGATTCGCCTGGCCTATGAGGAGTTGATCGAGTTGCGTGACGACTATGCACCGAAGGCCATCATCGTGACTCACACCTATGACCTGCTGAAACCCAGCAAGGCGTCGGCGCGTTTCGCCGGGATCAATGTCACCGGCCCCTGGATCTATCCCTATCTGATGGAGAAGAAGATTCCCGAGCGCTTTCACCAGGCGGTGGTGAAGCATTTGCTCACGGAGTTGAAGGTGATGCTGAATGAGCTGGCTGGGCTGGCGAAGAATCAGGGCAAGCTCATCGTGGTGAACACCCAGGGTATCCTGCAGCCGGGAAATGGCAGGCACTGGAAGGATGAGATGCATCCCACCTCCAGTGGCTTCAAGCAGATCGCCAGGAAATACTACGAGCAGTTGAAGGCCCTCGAGCCGAATCTGCCGGCCTTCACGCGTTAGGAAGCCCGGGTGGGGTTGCGTCGGGGATTAGTGCGAGGCGGGGTAGTTGTCGCGCCAGCCGTCGCAGTCGCGGTCGATGGCTTTCTCCATTCTCACCAACAACTCTTCGCGCATTCTCAGCTTGGAATCGCGATGGGCATCGGCGTCCAGTGCCAGCGCCATCTTCGCGCGTTCCAGTGCGGTGCCCATCAGGGTGTCGGCTGGCGAGAGTTCATCCAGGATGCCGGCGCTCAGTGCTTCCCGGGTGGAGAAGTAATAGGCGAAGCTAACGGCCTTGTTCAGTTGCGCTGGTGTCAGGCGCTGGCGCAGGGTCTCGATGGCGAAGTGGGGGACGGTGAGTCCGATGGCCACTTCGTTCGCCGCGAATTTTGATTCGCCTTCCACGCCGATGCGGTAATCGGTGGATAGCAGGATGAACAGGCCCATGGCCACGGCGTGACCACTGCAGGCGCAGATCGTGGGCAGGGGGAAGCTCAACAGGCGCTGGGACAGGCGGGCGCCGCTGCTCAGCATGGTGCAGATCTCGTCGGGGCTGCCTTCCTTGAAGACGCCGAGGTCGAAGCCGCCGGAGAGCAGATTGGCATTGCCGGTGATGATCACCACGCCGCCGTTGTGTTCTGCCAGATCCAGCGCGGCGTTGAATTCGCTCAGCATCTTGATGGACATGACATTGGCTTTGCCATCGTCCAGCTTGATAGTAGAGACACCTTCTGCGAAGGTGTAGGAAAGAAGCGTGAAGGCCTGCCCTGACATCATGTTATCCCCGTTGAGTCTCAAGGGTGACAACGTTACCACAGTCCCCGGGCCTTCTGTATAACCCGGAATCCAATCGCCGCAGGCGCAAGAAGAGGCAGTATCATGGCAAGCAATATAAACGAGCTGGTCGACAGGATCGCCAAACTTGAGAAGCAGCTCACCGAAGCAATAAAGGAACAGGAAACGCGCTTCCACTACAAGCTGGAGGGGACCCGGGTCAGGTTCGAAGAAGCGGTGCTGAATGCACACCGCAAGTTACGTGTCGCCATCCTGCCCTATCTGGGTTCCTCGACCCTGCGCAGTGTGCTGTCGGTGCCCTTCATCTATTCCATGGTAATCCCGCTGGCTTTCCTCGACATCACGGTCACCCTCTATCAGCACATCTGCTTCAGACTCTACAACATCGCCCGGGTCGATCGTTCGAAGTACGTGGTCATGGACTGTCACCAGCTGACCTATCTCAACGGCATCGAGAAATTCAACTGCGTCTACTGTGGCTACGGCAATGGTGTTATCGCCTACACCAGGGAGATCGTCGCCCGCACGGAACAGTACTGGTGCTCCATCAAACACGCCCGCCGCGTCGTGGGCACCCACCGCCGCTACAACAACTTCGTTGCCTTCGGCGACGCCGAGGGCTACCAGACCCAGCGCATCAAGCTACGCGATGAACTAAGGGAAGAAAAATAGAATTACCCACAAGAAAAAGTCGTAATCGGTCAACGTCTCTCACCAGGACTGAACGTAGTGTTTCGCTGCCCCCAAGGAGCGTCACGAGGAGTTGTCAAACGAGGAAGCGGCAAATTTTGAAGCGGGTGTTGCTGAATCGAATGAGAGCTTCAAATCCAGCAAATCTAGCTAAGAGTTGAATTAAAAGTAGAAAAACAAAAGTATCAAGAAGAAACGGTCGCAGAGACCCAATGTCTCTCACCTAAACTGAACGTATTGTTCCACTGACCCCGAGGAGCGTCACGAGGAGTCGTCAGGCGAGGAAGCGGGGCATTTTGAAGTGGGAGTTTGCTTGCTGCAAATGACCGCTTCAAAACGCCCCGCTGACGAAGCATGGCGGCTCCGCAGTAGCTCCGTTACTATTTGTTTTGGTGGCGCACTATGCGCTGCTTATCAATATTCCACTCCCGATCCTTAGCCGTCGCCCGCTTGTCATGTGCCTGCTTACCCTTGGCCAGTGAGATCTCCGCCTTCACCAGATGTCCCTTCCAGTACAGCTTCGTACACACACAGGTATGACCCTTCTGCTGGGTCGCGGAAAACAGGCGCGCCAGTTCCTTCTTGTGCAGCAACAGTTTCTTGGTGCGCCCCGGATCGGCCACTACATGGGTGCTCGCCGTATCCAGTGGCGTGATGTTGCAGCCAAGCAGGAATGCCTCGCCCTCTTTAATCAGGACATAGCTATCCATCAGCTGCACCTTCTTCAGGCGCAGACTCTTGACTTCCCATCCCTGCAGTTCAACACCGGCCTCAAACTTGTCCTCAAGAAAGTAGTCATGCCTGGCCTTCTTGTTGACGATGATAGTGTTGTCAGGGGTTTTTGGTTTGCCGGATTTTGCCATGGGGCGCGATTATAGCTCTTTACGGAGTGGGAAATCGCCCATGTGTTTGCTGGCATATTATGAAACCGGGGCGGCGCAAATTGAGTTGATCTGGGGGCGCTGATAGAATCCCCTGACGCTAGCCCGCAATAATAAGCTAATCCATTGAGAATTAAGGGGTTTTAATGGCACAGGACAGGGGTCAGTTCAGCTCGAAATTGGGATTCATACTGGCTGCTGCCGGTTCCGCGGTAGGACTGGGAAACCTGGTGGCGTTCCCTGTGATGGCATCCAAGAACGGGGGTGCCGCGTTTCTCATCATCTATCTCTTCTTCGTCGCCTTTATCTGCTACCCGGTCATGATGGCCGAGATCGCCATGGGCCGCAGTACGAACCGCAACCCAGTGGGTGCCTTCTCGACCCTGTCCGGTGGCAAGCGCGTCTGGCGTCTCGCGGGCATGCTCGCCATCCTCACACCCTTCATGATCGCAGTCTTCTACACGGTCATCACCGTGTGGCTGGTGGTGTATATCAAGGAGATTTTTTCCGGCAATCTGGATCTACTGTCACGACCCGGAAATTTTGGTGAAGTCGTGGCACGGCCCTCGCTGTTCGCTTACCTGGTAGGCCTGCTGTTCCTCATCTTCTTTATTCTGCTCGGGGGTGTGAAGGGTGGCATCGAGCGTTTGGCCCGGGTGTTGATGCCAACCCTGGCCATCATGCTGGTGTTACTGGTTGCCTTCGTGCTGACCCTGGACAACGCCTCCATCGGGGTCAGCTACTATCTGGTGCCGGATTTTGGGCGCGTCGACCTGGCGGTCATCAATGGTGCGCTGTCCCAGGCCTTCTTCTCACTGTCCCTGGGTATGGGTATCCTCATCACCTATGGCTCGTACTTCAGTCGCAAGGATAATATCGCGCAGTCCGCGCGCATGGTGGCTATCGCCGATACCAGTATCGCCTTCTTTGCCGGTATGCTGATTCTGCCCGCCATCTTTGCCTTCGACCCCAACACTAACACCGACGATCTCTCTACCAGCAGTGTTGGCCTGATCTTCGATTTCCTGCCACAGATATTCCTGTCCATGCAGGAGACGGTGGGCTTCGGTGGTGCCAGTGTTGTCGCCGGGGTTTTCTTTACTCTCGTATTTTTCGCTGCCCTCACTTCCCTGGTGTCGATCATCGAGATTCCCATCGCCTGCTGGATCGACGAACTCGGATTCTCCCGCAAGAAGGCCGTGTTGTTCCAGGCGGTGCTGCTGACTGTATTCGCGATACCGGCCACCATGTCTCTGGGAATCTCCGACTTCTTCACCAATTTCACCAGCTACGGCGGTGTGAGCAAGTCCTTCTTCGACCTGGTGTCGGATGTGTTCTATGAAACCATCCTGCCGTTTGTGGGCTTCACCGTGTGTATCTTCTGCGCCTATAACTGGCGGGTAAGCGGCCTGAAAGAAGAACTGGTGATCGGTGATGACAGTTACAGTGGTTCCCTGGTGGAGAAATACATCAACTTCTCCCTGGGAACGGTAATCCCTGCGGTACTGTTGATTGTCTTCATCAGCACCGTGAACCAGATCTATCTCTGATTCCCAGGTCGCGAAACCGCTGTGCCCCATATTGAACGAAGTGCCCTGGTCAACCATTCTGCGCAGCAGATGTTTGAGCTGGTAAATGATGTGGCCCGTTATCCCGATTACTTGACAGGCTGCAAGGCGGCCAGGGTAATCAGCGAAGACGAGTCCTGCCTGGTGGGTGAGTTGACCCTGGGCAAGGCGGGCATCGAATTTACCTTCACCACCCGCAACCGCCTGCAACCCCCCGAGCGTATCGATATGGAACTGGAGTCGGGAAAGTTCAGGGAGTTCGAGGCCAGCTGGCAATTCACGTGCCTGGGCGACAAGGCCTGCAAGGTGAGTCTCACCATGGACTTCGAATTCGACAGCAGCCTCGTGGGTTTCGCCGCCGAGAAACTGTTCGCCTCGGTGGCCAATGCCCAGGTAGATGCCCTGGTGAACAGGGCCAATGTGCTCTATGGATGATGACAAGGACAAGCCGCTGATCTCGGTGGAAGTTGCCTATGGCACGCCGGAGAAGCAGCGCATCTATACCCTGAGCGTGCCCCGGGGGACGACTGCTTTCGAGGCAGTTCTGCAGTCCGGCATTTGCCGCGAGTTTCCGGGTATTGATGTGGATAACGATGCCATGGGCATCTTCTCAACCCCCATGGATGGCAAGTCACTGCCCCTGCCTGCAGAGTACGAACTGGAAAACAAGGACAGGGTAGAGATCTACCGACCTCTCGTCATCGATCCAAAGCAGGCGCGACTGCGACGGGCCGAGAAGAGGGTGGGGAAGGGTGTCGAAGAGAAAATCGAGGAACAGGCTGGGAACGGAGAATAGCTTGTGTGGAGCAATTACCAAAGCCTGCTGCGGTAGCCAATCCACACTGGTTCTTTCATGACTGAAGTCGCATAATGAAAGAAGTCTCAAACAGGTTGGCATTGGCATGAGCAAAGACGAGTCACCCTTCTCCAAAATCGGGCAGAAACCCCAGCAAAAGAAAGTGAGCTTCCTGAAGAAGCTGGAAGCCGGGCTGCACGATTACTACGTGGCACCTTATCGCCGTTCCTTTGCCCGGGCCCAGCGCGACGAGGATGACCTGTTCATGTTGCTCGTGTTCGCCGAAGCCATGGGTGTCCCCAATCCTGCCGCCTTTTATACACTCGAACTTCTTCCCGTAGTCTATGACCGTTTCCATGAATGGCATCTGCGCATGGGCATGGAGAAGTCGCCACTGGATCATATCGGGTGCTGTTAGAATTCGCGCGCAAACGCAGAATCCTGTTCTTCGGTGGCAAGGGTGGTGTAGGCAAGACCACGGTGTCCTCGGCCACCGCGCTCGCCCGCGCCAACGAGGGTGCCCGGGTCTTGCTGGTCTCCACGGACCCGGCCCACAACCTGGGTCACCTGTTCGACCGGACAATCGGTCCCAAAGCTGTGCGTCTCAGCCCAGGGCTTGACGCGGTGGAGATGGACCCGCAAGAAACCGTGGCGACACACCTGAAAGAAGTACGCAGCGCCTTGCATTCCCTGATGCCTGTCACTCAGCACAAGGATATCGACAAGCACATCGAACTCTCTCGCGACGCCCCGGGCATGCATGAGGCGGCGATCCTCGAGCGCATTGCGGATGTGGTGGCCAGCGGACGCGAGAACTACGACCTCATGATATTCGACACGGCACCGTCCGGACACACGGCGCGCCTCATGGTGTTGCCGGAGATGATGTCGGCCTGGACCGAAGGCCTGATCAAGCGCCGCGAGAAGGCGGATCGCTTCGGTGAGTTTGTGCGTGAACTCGGTGCCGACAGATCCATCGAGGACCAGACCATCGGTGACTCGGAAAAGAGCGAGCGGGAAAAAGAGAGCAAGATTCGCCAGATATTACTGCGTCGCCGGCGCAAGTTTTCCCAGCTCCGGGATGTGCTGGCTGACCAGGCCCAGACTTCCTTCGTGATCGTGCTGGCCGCCGAGCGCCTGCCGGTGCTGGAAACCATCGAGCTGCATGCCCAGCTCGGCCGCGCCGGTATTAACGTCGAAGCGCTGGTCGTTAACAAGCGCGCACCCCAGGGTATGGGCGAATTCCTCGACAAACGGCACCAGCAGGAAGAACTGCATCTGGCTCTGCTGGAGGAGAAACTGGGACAGATTCCGCGCCAGGATATCTTCCTGCAGCCCAGTGATGTCCTGGGCCTGGCGGGGCTGGAAGCCCTGGCTGCATCGCTCTAAGCATCGCCCGCGGCTTGCTGCGACCCCGCAGTCTCGTCGCGTATATTCCTTGACCCCCGTGAACGAATTCTCAATAATCCGGAGTTATTGTTCTCTGATGCCCTCAGGCTGAAGCAAGCGCACATGGCTATATCCATAAGAAAAGTCGGGAAAATTGTCAAAAACCGTCGCCTCTCACTGGCGCTGGTTTCGGCGCTGACTGCCTTTCTGTTGCTGGTTCAGGGCGACGATCTGGTTCACACCCACGATGGTGATCTGCAAGCGCAGGTCGACTGCGAAATCTGTCTGAAGTTTGGCAACGACGATGAAGTCATCGTGGACAGCCAATCCGGACCACGCCTGTTCGCTTCGAATCAGACCTATTTTCAATCTACCCCAGTAATTCCTTTCCAGGCAGTTATCGCTGCCAATCCCCGCGCACCCCCTCGCGCCTAGCACCTGAGCAGACCTGCTCAACAAGGCCGATTTGCCGTGTAGCCCAGCGTTGCTTGCTGCGTACGCTGGTGGCCACGACTCACACTGTTTGAATGCTAGTTACCATGGGGAATGTCATGGACATCTGTCACAAGAAAAGTTTGCTACACCTTGGAATCCTGCTCGCAACCGCACACGCGGGTGCCGTGTCTGCACAGAGCGCCCGGGAGACACACACCGAAGAAAGTCTGCAGGAAATTGTAGTTACCGCCGCCTTCGCCGACTCGGAGGCCGAGACCGCGCTGCCCATCGGCGTGCTCACCGGCGAAGAACTTGCCGAGAAGGTGAGTAACAGCCTCGGTGATACCCTCAAGAATGAGATCGGGGTGAACAGTGCCTCATTCGGCACCGGTGTGGGGCAACCGATTATCCGCGGCCAGACCGGTAACCGGGTCAGCGTTCTGCAGAATGGCGTCGGTGTGACGGATGTCTCGAATGTCAGCCCGGATCACGCCAACGGGGTCGAGGCGGTGCTCGCCAATCGACTGGAGGTCGTACGCGGCCCCTCCACCTTGCTGTTTGGCAGCGGCGCCGTGGGTGGCGTGGTCAATGTGATCGATAACCGGGTTCCCGAGACCCTGATGGATGCGCCCGAATTCACTATCCAGCAGAGTCGTAACTCGGTGAATGAGGAGAACAAGACCGTGGTGCGCCTGGACGCCTCCGCGGGCAATTTCGCCTTTCATCTGGATGCCTATACCCGGGATAATGGCAATGTCGAAGTTCCCGGATTGGCCGTGGACGAACCCGCGGTGGAACGCCTTGAGGAACTGGTCGCCGAGCATCTGGCCCATGAACACGCCGGTGAAGAGATTCATGACGAAGAGGCGGGTCACGCAGATGAGGCGTTCGACAACAGCAATGGCTTCATCGGCAATTCGGATTCCGAAGCCGATGCAGGCACGCTGGGTTTCTCCTATGTGGGTGACAACGGATTCATCGGTTTCTCCGCCAATCGTCTCGAAAGCAATTACGGTCTTCCACCCGGTGTACACGCCCATGCACACGGAGAAGAAGCGCTCCTGGATGAGCATGTCGAAGAGCAAGCTGAGGCGCACGAAGAAGTAGAGTTCGTTCGCATTGACATGGAGAGCACGCGCTACGATTTACGGGGCATGGTTTCCTTCACCAATAGTTGGGTCGACAATATCCGGGGCGCAATCGGAGTCACCGACTACCAGCATGCTGAAGTCGAATTTTTTGAGGCGGGTGGTTCCGGAATCGGCACTCTGTATTCCAGCGAAGGCTCAGAGGGGCGCTTTACCCTGGAACACATACCGGTGGGTAACTGGTCCGGCGTCTGGGGCTTGCAATTTACAGACAGCGAATTCAGTGCCGCCGGCGAAGAGGCCTTTATTCCCCGGTCTGACATCGGCTCACTCGGCCTGTTCGCGGTTGAGCGCTTTACCCAGGGTAACTTGACGGCCGAGCTCGGCTTCCGTTTTGAAGACAATGATGTCGATCCTGTGGGACGCTGTGGCTTCGATGGCTCGGCCACCAGCCTCAGCGGCAGTGTGCTCTACGACATGGATGCAGAGTCCAATGTGCTGTTTGGCCTGTCACGTTCCGAGCGGGCGCCGACTGTGGAAGAGCTGTACTCCAACACCGATGCCGCCACCTGCGCTGCCTATGCAGATGCCGAGAACTTCGTTTTGCATGCCGCGACCAACCTGCTGGAGATCGGGAATCCGAACCTTTCCGAGGAGACTTCCCGGAACGTCGAGTTTGGTTACCGCAAGCACAGTGGTGCGTGGACCGGTGAGTTCAGCGCCTACTACAACGCGATCGATGACTACATCTTTCTCGATCTGACCGGTGCAGAACACGAGGAACAGGCCATCGCTTCTTACCTAACCAGGGACGCTATTTTCCGCGGTCTGGAGGCAGAGATCTCTTTCACTCTGATGGAGCGGGGAGCCACCTCGCTGGTGCTGGGCCTGTTCGGTGACCTGGTGGATGCCGAGTTCGACAGCGGTGGTAACGTGCCCCGCATCCCGGCCGCAAAGGTCGGGGGTGAGCTGCGCTATTTCGGTCCGAACTGGACCATGCACCTGCATCTGACGCGGGTGGATGATCAGGATGATGTTGGTGAATTGGAGCTCGGCACAGCGGGCTATTCACTGCTGTCGCTGTACGCGGACTATCACTGGGACTTTGGCGCGGACAGCGAACTCAAGGTCTTCGTTCGCGGCGACAACCTGCTGGACGAAGAAGTGCGCAACCATGCGTCCTTTCTCAAGAACTATGCGCCTGAACCAGGGCGTGGCGTCACCCTGGGTCTGCGCTTCGAGTACTAGGGGCCGGCCCTGCGGTCAGCGCTCAGTGTCACCCGGTCCCGCGTTGTCGGGACGGGGTGAGGTTGAGCGCCAGGGCAGAAGATCAGTTCGCAGGCTTGAAGGAAGGGAATCACTAGAAGGAATAGATGGACACGCCCTCGGCTTCAAGCTTGTAGGCGGAGTTTGCAATGTCGGTATTTATCACTTCACTGGTCAGCAAGCCATGCACCACATGGGCGTCGTAGAAATTTTCCAGGCTCACACCGCGTTCGTAGCTAACATGGATTATCTGGTTAGGCGGCGGGGGAGGCAGGTGAATACAGGCGCCGAAGAAGGGCACCAGGAAAAATTCGGTGACCTTGCGCTCTTCGTTGTAGGCCGTAGGCACGATAAAACCCGGAATCATTATTCGTTTATTCACGAGATCGGGGTTAACATCATAGGACTGCAGAGCTTCGCTGAAGGCGGCTGCTTCCGGATTGTTGTCCAGTTGCTCCTGCCACCCGTACAGATCATGGGTCATCTCCGGGGGATTGAGAATGGCATCCAGGTCCGCTTGACTGAGCAGGTCGGTCCATTCCACCGCCAGAACCGGGTCCTGGTCATCCTGGGCATAGGCCCCCTGGGACAGTAAGGCCAGTGAGACCAACATCAGTGTCAGCAATCTGTGGAGCATAAGGTTTCGCCCTCGCGGGTACGGTAATTACGGGCCTGAATCGACCCTGGGCAGTGTACAACAGAATTATGTCGACCATCAGCACAGAGAACTTGCGCTACACCTGGCCCGGATCAGACCTGCCGGCGCTGGATATCGCCGGGTTTCGGATAGATCAGGCCGAGACGGTGTTCCTGCGCGGGGCCTCGGGCAGCGGCAAGTCTACCCTGCTCGGTCTGCTGGCGGGGACATTGACGGCCCAGTCAGGCAGCCTGCAAATTCTGGGGACTGAACTCGCCTCACTCAGCCCGCGTAAGCGGGATCGTTTCCGGGCCGATCACATCGGCATCGTGTTCCAGCAGTTTAACCTGATTCCCTTTCTCACCGTGGCAGGCAACCTGCGACTGGCGGCGCGTTTTTCCGGTAAGGGCCGGCGCGATATCGGGGAACAGTCGGCGCATTTGCTCGAGTCGCTCAATCTGGATCCGGCGCTGCTGCAGCGGCGGGCGGATCGGCTCAGTGTGGGTCAACAACAGCGCGTGGCCATCGCACGAGCGCTAATCAATGAGCCCGAGCTGTTACTGGCTGACGAACCTACTTCCGCACTGGACGCCGATGCCCGGGACGCCTTCATGAGCCTGCTGATGTCGATCCGGAGTATCAGCAACTGCACGATGATCTTCGCGAGTCATGATCGCTCACTGGCGAAGTACTTCGATACCGAGGTGGAGCTGGCCACGCTCAATGCGGCACAGGCCAGGGAGCCTGATCTTGTTTGAGCTCGCTTTCAGCAGTCTGTGGAGCAGGCGCGGCAGTGTCCTGTTAACCCTGGCTTCCCTCACCATCAGCATGGCGATCGTTATCGGCGTCGAGCATGTCAGGGCACAGGCCGAGAGCAGTTTCGTGCGCACCGTGTCGGGAGTTGACCTGCTGGTCGGCGCGCGGACGAGCCAGATCAATCTGCTGCTCTACTCCGTATTCCGCATCGGTAATGCAACCAACAATATCAGCTGGCAAAGTTATGAGGATATCTCCGCCCGTCCGGAGGTGAGCTGGAGCATTCCCTTCTCTCTCGGTGATTCCCATCGGGGTTATCGGGTACTGGGCACGAACGCCCGGTATTTCGAACATTTCCGCTACGGTGATTCCGAGGCCTTGCGTTTCAGCGAGGGGCAACCGTTTACCCAGGTATTGCATGCGGTGCTGGGCAGTGAGGTAGCGAATGCACTGGACTATGCAGTGGGGCAGGAGATCGTCCTCTCACACGGCATCGGTAACACCAGCTTCGTCAACCATGAGAACCTGCCATTCACCGTGTCGGGCATACTGGCGCCCACCGGTACACCGGTGGACAGGACCATCCATGTGAGCCTGCAGGGAGTCGAGGCCATCCACCTCGGTTGGCAGAATGGGGTGCAGGTTGCCGCCCTGAGTCCGGGGCGCGACGACCCGCGCCTGGCTGAATTGCAGCCCACCCAGATCACGGCCCTGCTGCTGGGCCTGGAAACATCCATGGCGGTTTTTGGCCTGCAGCGTGCGATCAACAACTATCCCCGGGAACCGCTCACCGCGATCCTGCCCGCGGTTGCCCTGGGTGAGCTGTGGCAGATCATCGGTACTCTGGAGAGTCTGCTAAGCGTTATCTCCATACTGGTATTAACGGCTTCACTGCTGGGGCTGAGTACCATGTTGTTGTCATCCCTGCGCGAGAGACGGCGCGAATTGGCACTCTATCGGGCGATTGGTGCGCGGCCCCTGTTCATACTGTGGATCATCGAGCTGGAAGCGCTAAGCCTGACTGTCATGGCGGCGGCCATGGGTTACCTGGTGGTCACCGCCGGCTTCGCTGTCACCCAGTCCTGGCTGAGTGAAAATTTCGCCCTGGTGATCGAGGTCTGGCCTTCCACACCGGGAATCTGGCTGTACATGGGGGGCGCGGTAGCAGCCTCCGTGCTGCTTACGCTTATTCCTGCGGGTATTGCCTATTCCCGCTCCCTCGGGCGTGCCTTGCAATCATCGTAGCTGTGTCTGTCAGACAGTCGGTTTCAGGATTTTTCTTTCTTCTTTCCTCGTTTTCTCTTCCTCTTATTCTCGTTCTTCTTCATCCGCACCATCCAGCCACTCGCTGCGAAGCAATGCAGCCTGTGAGCCGGCCGCTTCGTCAACATTAATCTCATAGTCGGCCAGTATGGGGTCAAGAGTCACATGAAGAGTCTCCAGCAGGCCATCGCGGAATAGAGTCAGCTCTATTGTGTCACCCGGTTTGTAGCGTCGCAGCAGTGTATTGAGGCCGCCGGAGATCCGCCTGCCGTCGATAGCCAGGAGTTCGTCACCAGCGTTAACGCCGGCCTGCCATGCCGCACTGTCGAGCCGTGCATAGCGTACCGTGGGTGGATTACCACTCACCGTGGCTCCCAGGGAAACCTGCACCGGGGCATCACTCACGTCTTCGCGAGCCAGTAACCAGCCTACCGATGCCAGTGCCTCGGCAACCGGCATGGGCTCGGTCCCATATACCCAGGTATCCAGCTTCTCGGCCAGGCCGTTACCGCCCGCCGCCGCCAGGCGATCGCGAAAATCAGCATAGGTGAAACCGCCTTCACCCAGGGGGAAGTCATCGTAGAGCGCGCTCATTACCGTATCCAGGCTGCGTTGGCCGTTGCTTGCGCGGCGAATTTCCAGATCGAGGACCAGGCCTAACACGCCACCCTGGCTATAGAAGGAGATGGTGCGGTTGGGTTTGTCTGGTGCCCGGTCGGCGCCGCGGTGATAGCCCTTGGTCCAGGCCTCGAAACTGGCGTGGGCGAGGGTGTCCTGGCCGTAGCCTGGATTGTCGATGACGCTGCCGATGCTGTCTGCCAGCTGCTGCCGGTAGTCATCCACAGACACCAGGCCCGCGCGCACCGGGATCAACTGGTCATAGTAACTGGTAAGGCCCTCGGCGACCCACAGCAGTTCGGTGTAGTTCACGTTCTGGTAATCGTAACGATCGATATCGGCCGGGCGGAAGCGTTTGACGTTCCAGGTGTGGAAGAACTCATGAGCCATCAGCCCGAGGAAACCCTGCCAGCGCTCTTCATCCCAGAAGGCGCGCGGGTCGGTGTGCACCACGGTGCTGTTGTAGTACTCGGTTCCGCCGCCCAGCCCCGGGCCGCTGTTCAACATGAACAGGTAGCGATCGGTGGGCAGTGGTCGCCCGGCCGATTCGAAAATGCTGACCGTGGATTCGACGATGGCACCAATGTCATGGGCGAGTCGTTCTTCATCCCCATCCCAGGTGCCTTCGATCAGGAAGTCGATGGTCATGCCGCCCGCTTCGAAGGTCACCAGATCGAAGCCGCCAGCTTCGATGGGTGAATCGACCAGGCGGTCGTAGTGGGGCGCGACGAATCGGCCAGGCGCGGGCTGCTCCATGCCGCTGGCTGCGCGCCAGTCCGTGGGCAGATCGATCGTAACGGTGATGGGTTCATCACGGTAATCATCCGCATAGACGAACACCGCGGCGGGATTGAGAAACGCGTGTTCGGCATCGACGTGACGGGTACGATCGGACAGGCTGTCCGCGAAGAGGCGGTAACGCACCAACACGTCACCGGACCCTGAATTGGGACGCTGAACCTGCCAGGATGACTTGGCAGTCTGTTCGAAAGGCAGCGCACGGCCATTGCCATCGCTTACTTCCAGCCCGGACAGGGTGCCGACGAAATCGAGTACGAGATAGAGCCCCGAACGCCACACCGGCAGGTGAAAGTTCAGAGTCTCCCCTGTCACCTCGGTGAAGCGGGCCTCGATAGTGACCTGCTGCACGTGGCGTTCGCTGAGGTCGACACGGTACAGGGTTTCAATTGCCCAGGCAGAACCAGGCAGGCCCAGCATGAGGGTGGTCAGGGCCCACAGCAGGGGCCTCGGCGTACCTTGCAAACAGTTGATCGGCTTCATTGGTATCGGAACTCCTGTGATTACCCGGATGAATGGAAGAACGCGGGCCGAGTGGCGATTCTACACCATAGCCAGTTCACTTCTGCCCCGGTGTACGGAGCTTTGGTTTTCGACGCTGTCTGTCTGGCGGGGTGTGGAGGTCAGTTACTGGCGCGCGCTATCCTGCCGTCAGGATGCAGGTGCTTGTTATCCGGGTAGTGGGGTGCGGAGAGAATCAGCGGGCGGGGGGTTGGCTCAGGACAGGCGCGGGAAGCGCTGCGCTTGTCTCGAACGGGTAGATCAGGAAGTGCTGACTCGCAGGCCGGATATCTCGGACGGGGTTGCCTGCAGGGAAGTGGCAACCTGATTGAAGAAATCCAGTTCCGGGTCTCGAATCAGGCCATCGGCATGGATCAGGCTTTCGAGACAATCCAGTATGGAGATCCGATGCCCCTCGTCGAGCTTGCGCGACGCGTTTGCCAGGGTGCGCTCCAGGGACTGGGATTCAAAGATCTCCGACGATGCAGCGGTCAATATATCGGCCTTGGAGAAATCATCCCCCGTCATCTCTTTCATCGCCTTCTGCACGTGTTCGACTTCGATGGATTCAACGTTGGCGTCGGCTCGGGTAGCCCTGGCCAGGACCAGCAGAAGCATCTCCTTGAACAGTGCTTCCTTGTCTTTGCTTGCATCTCCACCGCTGAGAAATTCTTTTATGATGCTGAAGTCTATAAGGGCCATGACCGCTCCTCTTGTTGTTGTGCTGTCTGTAGGTGTTGGCAGGGCGCTTTGTGCCCCGCTTGTTAATAATCAGTAATCGTTAGTCAGGACCGGCTCGCTCACACCCTGCACGCCCACCAGGGTGAGTATGTTGAGCAGCACCGCCTGAGGACCCAGGTGCGAATCCACCGGTTCGAACCATTCGGCCGGTGAGTGGGCGCCGCCGCCTTCGCCGCCACCGGAAATCGTGATTGCCGGAATACCGAGGGCCATGGGGACGTTGGAGTCGGTGCTGGAAATGGTGATGCCATCGATGCTGACTCCGAGTTGTGCGTATGCTCCGGCCGCGACCTGCACGATTGGGCTGTCGGCCGAGGTGCTACCTACCGGCCTGTCGCCAATCAGCTTGAACTCAACACTGATGGCGTCACTTCCCCAGCGGGAGTTTTCCTCTGTCACGGCTGTCAGTGCCGCCTGCTTGGCCTGTTGTTCGAATATGGCGAGCGATTCGCTATTGTTGGAGCGCATGTCGATGGCAAAGGTGGCGTCCGCCGCGATGGAGTTCACCGAAGTGCCACCGCTCACGGTGCCCACTGTGAATGTTGTCTTGGGAAATTGTGGTGTTTGTAATTCTGCTATGTAGGCGATGGCCCTGCCCATGGCATGAATTGCAGAGGGTAGGCCGAAGGCGCCGAAGGAATGACCACCGGGACCTGAGAAGATGAATTCGAAGCGGCGGCTACCGGTGCCACCGGCGGTGATACGACTCAGGCGAACGCCATCGACAGAGATAAAGCCGTCTACACCCTCCAGGTCGCGGAACAGGGCCTTCACCCCACGCAGGTCGCCGCGGCCTTCTTCACCCACATTGCCACTGAAGATGATGTCGCCGACGGTTTCGATCTCGTACTGATTGAGAACATCGATCACGGAGAGCAATACAGCCAGCCCACGCGTATCGTCGCCGATGCCGGGGGCATAGTAGCGACCTTCACGCAGCTCAACCGTGGTGTCTACGGATTCAGGGAACACCGTATCCAGGTGAGCGGCAATCAGCAGAGTGGGGCCTTCACCGGACCCTCTGCGAGTGGCAACCACATTACCTTCGTCATCTATATAGGCGTTGGAGAGTCCCAGATCCTGAAATCGTTGCAGGTAGTCTGTAGCACGTCGTTCTTCCTGGAAAGGCGGAGCTGGAATTTCCGTGATCTCCAGCTGCTCCTCAACGGTGAGCGGTTCTCGTTCCTGGATCCGTTGCAGGGCAGCCTGCACGGTAGAATCCGCCAGCACGGCTTGCAGTTGCCGTGAGATGGGCTCGTCCACAGGAACCAGTGGTTCCAGCTCCTGGGCGGAGACCGCTACGAAGGCTTGCAGGAACAGGGTCAGGCCAAGTGCGAGGTTTTTCATAATGGGAAAAAGTTGAGAAAAATAGTTGAGGGAAATAGTAACGGAAATAGTGAGTGAATAATCGGGCAAATCCCTGTTCGCCTGGATTGGGAAGGAAAGCTCCTTCGCTGGCAGCGCAGGTGAACAGAGTGATCTTCGTTCGTGTCCCCGGGCGGCCTATGCTTCGCTCTGTATTTCTTCGGCGATGCGCTGTACCTCATCCAGTACGCGCAACAAATTGCCAGACCACATCATTGCGATCTCTTCCTCGGTGTAACCGCGGCGCACGAGCTCGCTGGTCACGTTGAGGGTTTCTGAAGCGTCGTTCCACCCGGTGAGACCGCCCCCGCCATCGAAGTCCGAGCTGATGCCCACGTGTTCGATGCCGATGAGGTTCACCATATAGTCGATGTGATCCACGAAGTCAGAAACCGTTGCGGGTGGTGCATCGGCGAAATCACCACCGGAGGCCCAGTGGGCTCGACGTAATTCACTGACGTAGGTGCCGAATGCCACAGTCTGAATGACGCCACCATTGTCTTTCAGGGCCAGCAGCATTTCATCGTCAAGGTTGCGGGAATGGTCCGTCAAGGCGCGTGCCGAGGAATGGGAGGCGATAACCGGTGCGCGGCTCAGCGCCAGGGTTTGCATGATGGAGTCTTTGGACGGATGAGAGATGTCGATCATGATGCCCAGGCGATTCATCTCCTTGATCGCGAACCGGCCCATCTCGCTGAGCCCGCCGTGCCAGTAAACGCCATCGGCTTCGCCGGTATTGGAATCTGAGAACTGGTTGTGACCATTGTGTGCGAGGGACATATAGCGTCCGCCCATGTCATAGAATTTCTCGATATTGGACAGATCGGGTCCTACCGGATAGGCGTTCTCGATGCCGATCATGGCGACCTTCTTGCCGGAGGCGATGATGCGTCTCACGTCATCCGAGTCATAGGCCAGCTCGATCTGGTCGGGTGCGATCTCTTCAGCCAGGCGGTGAATCGCATTGAACTTGTCGATGGCATTCTCGTAGGCCGCCTTATAGCCCTCGGGCCCCAATTCGCCCTGGCCGGTATAGACAATGAAGAAGGCCACGTCCAGACCGCCCGCGTCCATCTTGGGCAGGTTCACCTGGGTATCCAGGTTCTGGGTGTAGTTCGTCTCGTGGGTGAAGTTGCTGGTGTTGATGTCAGCGTGGGTATCCAGTGTGATTACACGCTCATGGATGCCTCGTGCGATTTCAGCGATTTCTTCTTCGGAGGGTGGCGTGGGAGAGTCGGTGGACTCGCTGCAGCCTAGTACCAACAAGGATACAAGCGCAAGAAGCGAGAATCTGCTTGGTTTCAACATGATGAACTGGGCTCCATAAGCTCTAATGCAAAAAAATTGTGTCCAGGGACGACAGACGACCGCGATTGCCGGTCCTCACCTCCAACGAGTAAACCCCATCTTGCTTCGGACCAGGCGCAGTGATTAGTTGCGCCTGATCATTGGCAACCAGTAAGGCACCGCGCCTAACGTTCGAACCAGGGTCGAGGCACAATATGGTCAGGATCGGCATCGGCGCGTGGGACCATCTTCTGGGGCCGTCCGGCCTGATTGTCCGTGCCATACAGATTGCCTTCCTCATCGGCAGACAGGGAATGCATCTCGATCCACATATGGGGACCCTCTATGGGCAGTCTCCAGACATAATCCTGGGTGCCATCAAGATTGTATTTCACGATCTTGGGTGGACGGATGTCTGTTACCCAGGCGGCATCATCGCCGAGCGTGATATCCAGTGGCAGGTCGAGCCCGGTCCAGGTGGTTTCGTATTCGTAGTTCGGATAGCTGGGTGAATCCAGCGCTGCTGTCTGACGGAACACTTTCACGTCTCGCTTGTCGCGATCCAGCGCATAGAGTTTTTGATCCGGTCCCATGGCCAGCGAATGCACCGAGGCGAATTGATGGGCCGCATCACCCCCTTCACCGAATTCGGAGCGGTAAGTGCCGTCGGCATTTCTCACAACGATACGATTGTTTCCGCCGAGTCCGTCACCCACCAGGAACATGCCGTTGGGGAGGAAGGCCACATCCTGGGGCAGCCGGTAATGGGTCTCGTCTTTACCCGGTATGCCTTTCTCGCCCAGGGTCATCTCCAGGCGCCCGCCATCGTTGGAGAACACATAGATGATGTGGTTGGTTTCATCCACCAGCCACAGTCGGTTCTGTGGATCGTAGGGGCTCATGCGCAGGCGATGGGGGCCGGGACCATTGGTTCCCTTGAACAGGTGATCCCACTGGTTCCAGATCTCCAGCACCTCGCCTTCGCTGTTTACCACATAGATCACATTCTGCCAGACTCGGCCGCGGCCCTGCAGGACATTCCAGCCCAGTGAGGCGGGGAAGCCCGCATAGCTTTGTGGAATCGGGTTGGGCAGGCGGGTTTCACCGCGCTGCAGAAAGAAGATACGGCCCTTGTTCTGCACATAGACCCCGGACGTACCGCCGAATGTCATGCCTTCTTCGGCGAAGGTCTGCATCCAGCTATCGGTGATGTAGTCGTAGGGGCTGGGGCCGACGATGTCGGGATTCTGGCCAGATGCAGAAAGGGTTACGAAAGTGGCGATGGTGCTCAGTGCCATCCTGGTCAGAAGCGATCTCATGGGCGTTTCCTTAGCGACTGTTTTAGGTCTGATTGTGAATAGGTCGTGGGTTTGCAATCTAGCATTTTGCTTCAGCCAACTAAAGTCGTTTCCCTCCCGGGCGCCCGTTGGCCACCAGTCGGAGTGTCTCGCTGTTGCGTAATGACCGGCGCACTGCAGCAGTAGGCGAGGCCGCTAAATATACAATAAAAACAAAAGGATAGATTTAAGTTAAGGCCGCCGGCGGACTGCCGTGGGAGTCTGGCGTTCAGCGGCCGCGATATTCCCCTACATTCTCTGGGGTATACTCGAGGGCTCTTGTCAGGCCGCAATTTTCAGAATGAGTCATCATATGTTCGCCAGATTAACCCAGACGCTGTTCCTCGTTGTACTCACAATAGCACTACCCGGCGGTGCGGCGTTCAGCCAGGACTATCAGATCAAATACCAGGCTGAGAATCCGGAAGAAATTCAGTCGTTGAAATGGCAAGACCTGATGAGCCGGGCGGACCTCGATGCCATCCTCAATGCCCCACCGGTTTCCCATGAGGGCTACGGTTGGGAGGAGCAGTTAGGTGAGAGCAACCCGGAAAATGATGCCTTTCAGAAGGCGCTGCAGTCTTTCGACGTGAATCCTGAGCTGCTGGGCAAGCGCGTCCTCCTGCCCGGGTTTATCGTGCCCACGGCCTACAATGATGAGCGAAAGGTTACCGAATTCTTTCTGGTGCCCTTTTTCGGTGCCTGCATCCACGTGCCACCCCCGCCGCCCAACCAGATCATCCATGTGAGCTATGCGCCAGGCCTGGACCAATACAATATGTACGATGCGTACTACGTGCTGGGGTCGCTGAGCAGCCAGGTGGTTCGGCATGAGCTGGCGAATTCTGCCTACAGCCTGCAGGCGGAACACGTGGAGCTCTACGACTACTAGTTCCGGATCCACGGGCTCCTGCACAGAGAGTTAGAGAGTTACTGATTCTGCCTCTGCCAGGTCTTACTCGAGTGTCAGCTCAGGATTGCTTGCAGACAGTTGCGCAAAGCCCTGTTGTTGACCGGCAATCCATTGCACGGTGATGGATTCAATACCGCGATAATGTTCGAAGGCAGTTATTCGCAAGCGCCGGGGAGGCGCAGCCGGGCAGTCGTGGAGATAGTGCACGCGAAAAGTGTGGTGCGCCTCCAGGCCTGTGTCGGGACTGGTGTGATCATGCTCTTCGTCGTGGTCATGCGGTTGTTCATCATACATCGGCGCTGCAAACGCCTGGGTTCTCTGTCGGCAATTCGACAGCGCGTCCCCGGTCAACCAGTCACCGTCCTCCAGCTGTGTGCTGACGTCATTGAGCAGCGCGGTTTCCTCTGCTGTGATCGGGGTTCGCTCGAAGCCGAGCAGGTTGATGGCGGGGCTGATAAATTCGATCTGCACCTGTTGTCCGATCGACACCACATTGAGTTCGGCGTTGCCGTGCACGTGACTAGCCAGGCCCTGTGACTGAACGATTTCGCTGGTCATTGCCAATGCGGCCAGCAAGATGGCGTAGGACCGGGTTCGGGTGCTTGGCATGGCAACGCCTCCTTGTTGATTGGCCGCGGATCGCGACTGATTCTCGATGCGAAGAGGTCCTGCAGTGGAAGCATGCAGGAGGGCACAGTGACTCGGCCCCGTGCCGTGAATTGACTAGTCGCTGGGGGCTTCCGCGGTCGAAGCCTGCGCCTGGCTCGGCACGAAATCACCCGTCATGCTGACCAAGCGGTCGTCCACGAAGGTGACCGAGATGCGCTCCTGGCCGCGGACACCGCCACCGGGCTGATAGCTATAGATATAGTCCCAACGATCCTGGTGATAGGGGTCGCGCACCAGTGGCGTGCCCATGACGAAGATGACCTGACGCTTGGTCATGCCCGGGCGTAGCTGATCCACCATGTCCTGGGTGATGATGTTGCCCTGGGGAATACCGATCTTGTACACCCCGGGAAAATCCAGTGCGCCCACGCCACTGCAGGCCGCCAGCAGCAGGCTGCTTGCCACAACGAGGGATTTCATCAAACACTTCATGGACTTATCGGGTCTCTTCCGGGACTGTTCACACAAACTTTTCACCACCGCGGTGAGCGGGCATAATAACCGAATTGTTGCTGCTGCGCACATGGCTGCCAGCGGCGATCCGCAAGACTTTGACCGTCCCGCTCGCTGATAGTTCTGTGCGCGCGCATTGTGGTGAGTTGGTAAGAAGGTAAGAAGGAGAGATGGTAAGTTGGTGAGATAGCAAGATACCAACCGCCCCAAAGCCCTCGGTCAGTCTCAATCCAATTTGATTAACATAATAAGAAACAAGAATGGTGTCGAAGAGGCCTGTGCGCGCTTCGGTGACACCACCGGCCATGAAGGCCATGTCCACAAAACCTGCGAAACTGAGAATTCACTATGCCCAGCGAAAACCAGGAACTGCGTGATGCAGGCCTAAAAGTCACCCTACCGCGAGTTAAAATTCTGCAGATTCTGGAGAATTCCGATACCAAGCATCTCAGTGCGGAAGATGTTTACAAGGCCCTGCTGGAAGCAGAAGAGGACGTGGGTCTGGCCACGGTCTACCGGGTGCTGACCCAGTTCGAGTCAGCCGGCCTGGTTTCCCGTCATCATTTCGAGGGTGGTCATTCCGTCTTCGAACTCATGTCGGATGACCATCACGATCACATCGTCTGCGATAGCTGCGGGAAGGTGGAGGAGTTCTTCGACGAAATCATCGAAGAGCAGCAGGAAAAGATTGCGAAGAAATACGGATTCAAGATCACTGACCACAGCATGTACCTGTACGGCATCTGCAGGGACTGCCAGGCAGAGAAATAGTCGAAGGCCTCGGGCTCTAGGCCAGGTTTGCCACCATCTGCTGCGCGTGGGCCAATGATTCCTCGCTGAACTCCTCGCCGCCCAGCATCCGCGCCACCTCTTTCACGATTTCCTCGCCTTGCAGCGGTTTGATCGCGGTGAGGGTTGCCTTCTTGTTGCTGCTCTTGCTGACGAAGAAATGGTGATGGCCCTGGCTGGCTACCTGTGCCTGGTGGGTCACGCACAGGATCTGGGTGCGTTCACCCAACTTGCGAAGCAACTCGCCAACAGCAATGGCGACACCACCGCCGATACCCACATCCACCTCGTCGAATACCAGGCAGGGCGTCTGCGAGGTCTGGGCGGTGATGACCTGGATGGCCAGGCTGATGCGGGAGAGTTCACCGCCGGAGGCGATCTTCGCCAGTGGCTTTGCGGGCTGGCCCGGGTTGGTACTGACCAGGAATTCCACTGACTCCAGGCCATGCTGCGAGGGCTCGCCACTGCTGCTTTGATGCAGCGCGACCTCCAGTGAGGCGTGGGGCATGCCCAGCACTTTCAATTGGGCATTTACCGCCTTGGCCAGTTTGCTGCTGCCACTCTTGCGCTGCTTACTCAGTTCCTTGGCCAATTGCGCATATTGCTGTCTGAGTAACGCATCGTTGGCCTGCAGCTTCTCCAGTTCCTCATCGCTGTTGGCGAAGCGCTTTAGCTGGGACTGCAGGTCGGCCACCAGCTGTGGCAGGTCCCTGGCGGCGATCTTGTGCTTGCGCGCGACACCGTGCAGCAGGCTCAGGCGCGCGTTGACCTGTTCCAGCCTCTGCGGATCGGCCTCGAAACCATCGGTGAAGTTGCGCAGCTCCGCGCTGGCTTCGCTCAGTTGAATCTCAGCATCCTGCAGCAATTGCACGATGGTCTGGATCCTGGGCGAGTTCTCGGACAACTCCCGCAGTTCACCCAGAATATGACTGAGGATTGAGAGCACGTTCTCGTCATCACTCTCGCTGAGGGCGTCGCGTGCACCCTGGGCACAGGACAGGATGTCATCGGCATGGTTCAGGGTCTTGAATTCGGCTTCCAGCTCTTCGACTTCATTGTCGGCGATGGCCAGTTCCTCGAGTTCGCCGAGTTGGTAAGACAGGAGCTGGGATTGGGCTGAGTCCTCCTGGGATTGCTGGCTCAATTCATTCAGCTGTTGATGGTTCTGTTGCCACTGCTTCCAGGTGCTGTGAAGGTTGCTGCGCAGCCTGGGATCCGAGGCGAAATCATCCAGCAGGCGTTGATGGGTGCTGCGCTTGAGCAGGGACTGGTGCTCATGCTGCCCGTGGATATCGATCATCATGTCTCCCAGGGTCTGCAGGTTCGCCATGGTGACCGGCGAGCCATTGATGTAGGCCCGGGAGCGGCCGTCGCTGTTGATTACACGGCGCAGGATGCAGACGGTGGCCTGGGTATCTTCGGCCAGGTCGTTCTCGAGTAACCAGTTGCGGGCGCGGTCGATCTTGCTGGTGTCGAACTCGGCGCAGATGTCCGCCTTGTTGGCCTGGGGACGAACCACGGCCTTGTCGGCGCGGTCACCGAGGGCCAGGCCAAGGGCGCCCAGGATGATGGATTTTCCGGCGCCGGTTTCCCCGGTGATAACTGACATGCCGCGCTGGAATTCGATCTCCAGCTTGTCGACGGTGGCGAAGTTCTTGATGGTGATATGGGTGAGCATGGATGCCGCGTAGTGTGTACCGACTATCGCGAAAACGCCAGTCCTGTCAGAACTTGAATCCGCAGGCTTAGACCCCATATTTCGGCAGGAGTATTCAGGGTATCTCCGGCACACCCCAGGGCCAGAACCAAGTGCCTGAAAATAAAAGAAATAGTCACATATCAGTCGAAAGGAGCGGGGATGAGCGAGCAGCCTCACCCGGAAGATCAGGATTCCGGGAATACAGAAACTTCCAATCAGGACGAAGCGGTGTCCAGCGCGGCTGGCAGCGGCTCAGGACAGGCGGATAACAATGCCGCGACTGACCTGAATCTGGAGCAGGCGCTGATGAAACTGGCGGAAGCCGAGCAGCGTGCCGACCAGGCCCGTGACGATCTCCTGCGTGTGCAGGCGGAGATGCAGAACCTGCGCCGCCGAACCCAGCAGGATGTGGAGAAAGCCCACAAGTTTGGGCAGGAGAAATTCAGCGCAGAGCTCTTGAGCGTAATCGATAACCTGGAGAGGGCCCTGGCGGCGGCGTCGGCGCATGAGGATGAGACGGTCAAGGCCATCTATGAAGGTGTGGACCTCACCCTCAAGAGTTTCATGGACTGTTTCAGCAAATTCCATATCGAGACGGTGGACCCCATGGGTGAGCCCTTCGATCCGTCCCTGCACCAGGCCATGTCTATCCAGGAAAACCCCGATGTTGAACCCAATACCGTGATTGCCGTGATGCAGAAGGGCTACACCCTGCATGGTCGGGTGCTGCGCCCGGCCATGGTGATGGTTTCCAAGGCGTCCGGTGGCGGTGCCACGGGTGGAAACGTCGACGAGCAGGCTTGAGTGCCAGCCGCAGAAACAAGGTCACAGAAGTGGCGAGGTCAGGGTAATCGGCGACAACACAGTATAACCCTGAAATATTTACGGAATTCCGGCCCAAATCCTTGAAATATCACGGAGCGGGCCAATATTTGAGGCATCAGCGGGCGGTCTGAAATCCAGGCCAGCATGCAAGTACTTATCGGAGATTTAGAGAATGGCCAAGATTATTGGTATCGATTTGGGAACCACCAACTCCTGCGTTGCAGTGCTGGACGGCGGCGAGCCCAAAGTGATCGAAAACGCGGAAGGAGATCGAACCACGCCTTCCATTATTGCCTACACCAAAGAAGGTGAGACCCTCGTTGGCCAGCCGGCGAAGCGCCAGGCTGTTACCAATCCGGATAACACGCTGTTTGCCATCAAGCGATTGATCGGTCGTCAGTTCAAGGACGATGTTGTACAGAAAGACATCAAGATGGTGCCCTACAAGATCGTCGAGGCAGACAACGGCGATGCCTGGGTTTCCGTGAATGGCGACAAGATGTCACCGCCGCAGATTTCTGCCCAGGTGCTAAAGAAGATGAAGAAGACCGCTGAGGATTATCTCGGCGAGGAAGTAAAGGAAGCGGTTGTTACCGTGCCTGCTTACTTCAATGACTCCCAGCGCCAGGCAACCAAAGACGCCGGCAGGATTGCTGGCCTCGAAGTGAAGCGCATCATCAACGAGCCTACCGCGGCAGCCCTGGCCTATGGCATGGACAAGAAGGCCGGCGACGCCACGATTGCTGTGTATGACCTCGGTGGTGGCACCTTCGATATCTCCATCATTGAGATTGCCGAGACTGATGGTGAACACACTTTCGAAGTACTTTCGACCAACGGTGATACCTTCCTTGGTGGTGAAGACTTCGACCTGCGCCTGATCGACTACCTCGCGGATGAATTCAAAAAAGAAAGCGGCATGGATCTGCACAACGATCCCCTGGCCCTGCAGCGCCTGAAGGAAGCAGCGGAGAAGGCGAAGATTGAACTGTCTTCTTCTCAGCAGACAGAAGTGAACCTGCCCTATATCACGGCAGATGCCAGCGGTCCCAAGCACCTTGTGCAGAAGTTGACCCGAGCCAAGTTTGAATCCCTGGTGGAAGATCTGGTTGAGCGCACCCTGGGCCCGGTCAAGACTGCCCTGCAGGATGCTGGCCTGGACACCAAGAGCATCAACGATGTCATCCTAGTGGGTGGCCAGACGCGTATGCCACTGGTGCAGAAGAAAGTTGCAGAGTACTTCGGAAAGGAAGCGCGCAAAGATGTGAACCCTGATGAAGCCGTTGCCATGGGTGCAGCGATTCAGGCAGCGGTACTGTCTGGTGACGTGAACGATGTTCTGCTGCTGGACGTGACACCACTGACCCTTGGCATTGAAACCCTGGGTGGTGTAGCCAGCCCATTGATTGAAAAGAACACCACGATTCCTACCAAGAAGAGCCAGGTGTTCTCTACTGCGGACGACAACCAGACAGCGGTAACCATCCACGTTGTCCAGGGTGAGCGCAAGCAGGCGTCGGAAAACAAGTCTCTCGGTCGATTTGACCTGTCAGACATTCCTCCGGCTCCTCGTGGCATGCCACAGATTGAAGTGTCTTTCGATTTGGATGCCAACGGCATCCTGAACGTGTCAGCCAAGGACAAGGCGACAGGCAAGGAACAGTCCATCGTGATCAAGGCCTCCAGTGGTTTATCTGATGAAGAGATCGATCAGATGATCAAGGATGCCGAAGCGCACTCCGCTGATGACAAGAAGTTTGAAGAGCTCATCACGGCACGCAACACGGCGGATGGACTTGTTCATGCCACCAAGAAGACATTGAACGAAGCCGGTGACAAGGCCAGCGACGAAGAGAAGGACGCGATCAACAATGCAATCTCTGCGCTGGAAGAAGCCCTCAAGGGTGACGATATAGCCGAGATCGAGGCCAAGACCAAGGACTTGACCGACGCTTCCACAAACCTTGCCCAGAAGCTCTATACCGAGCAGCAGGCAGCGGGTGCTGAGGCCTCAGATGCCGCTGGTGGCGCCGACGACGCGGTGGATGCCGAGTTCGAGGAAGTGAAGGAAGAGGATAAGTAAGGCAGACAAGCAAAAAAGCGCCAGCTTTCTCACGGATAAAAGGGGTCAGAGAAAGTTAGAGAAGGGGTCAGATTAAAAAAAAACTAGTTGTGCAGCAAAACTTTATTTTTACTATGAACCCCGGGTGTGG